>JANYKS010000087.1 GCA_025358125.1 Actinomycetes bacterium | reverse complement strand
TGGGCGTCGCACCGGTCGGGAACATGTTTGGCGACCACCGCCACCTGATCGATGGCCAGCAACCCGTCAGCGAACGCCGCCAACGTCACCGGCAGACCGTCGCAGCGTTTGGCGATCCCGACGATCTGGGCGGCCCGTTGGGGTGGGTGGAGCTGCGCGCCCTGTGACACACACCTCATGATCCATCCCGAAGCAGGCGTCGTTCCGTATTCCATGCATGGGCTTGGAACCTCACCGATCCGAAGACACACAACAATGGATCCGATCTGGTGCAGCCGCGGCTGAGGTCACCGATATCGACCGGGCCCGGGCGCTGACTGAGGAATTCCGGGCAAATCGCATCACGATCTATGAGATTGCGCGCCGCGTGTGCGGTGAGGACAGCGCGGCCGATGTGACCCAGGAAGTGTTCCTCCGGGTGTGGAAACATCCCGAGCAATTCGACGCGTCGCGAGGGTCGATGCGCAGCTACCTGCTCACCGTCAGTCGAGGCGTCGCGATCGATTTCCTGCGCCGCGACACAGCCCGCCGGATACGCGATGATCGCCTCATCAGTCAGAATCGCGAGACGCACCTCGATGTAGGTCAACGGCTAGCACGCAAGGAAGCAATCACTCGAGTGGCCCAAGCCCTTGACCAGCTGAGCCACTCCGAACGGGATGCCATCGTCGCAGCGTTCTACGAGGACATCACGTATCGCGAGGTCGCCGTTCAACTGGGCGTCCCAGAGGGCACGGTGAAGTCCCGGATCAGGCACGGTCTGCAAAAGCTTCGGACCGAACTGCAAGACCTCCGCCACGATCCAGCCGTCTGACCCGCCATCTGACCAAGTGGTGCCCGCTCAGACCAGCGAGAGGCTCCGCAGGGCCAGCCCGAGGCCGACGACCAATACCAAGGTGGCAGTGAAGTAGGGCGCCAACGAACCCCAGCGTCGGGCAACGGCTCGCACACGGCCCGTCGATGTCTGCATCCGATGTTGGTATCGGTCACGCACCTTCACGAGCAGCACCCCGGCCGCCGTCAGCGTTCCAGCCATACCGAGGCCGTAGCCGATCACCAGCAGGATGCCGAACGCCGTACGACCAAGCGCGATCGCGGACAGCAGGATCACGAGCGCCGACGGGCTCGGCACGAGACCTCCGGCGATGCCCATGCCGACGAGCCCTCGCCGAGAAAACCGCTTCGGCTCGTCGGCACCTTGCGCGTTCGCCGCGTCGTCGGCCACGGAACTGTGGGTGAGGAACTCGCCGAGTATCGGCGTTGTCGGGGAGGCGACGAGCGCGTGGAGGTCGATGACGCCGATGTTGCCGCTGCGGCCAAGAATCTGGGCCCGACCACCGGCGACGGCCTGGGTCGACACGTGTTCGTGACGACGCACGAGTGGATGGATGGGCTCGTGGTCGTCGCGCCCGTGCCCATGCTCGTGAACCGCTCCGTGAGTTGCGTCGTGATCGTGTTCCTGAGTTGCGTCGTGGTCAGCGTGGCTGTGCCCACCGTGGCTGTGACCACCGTGGCTGTGACCCTGGCCGAAGTCGTAGTCGTGGGTGTGACCGTGCCCGAACACGCCACGACTCGAGCCGCGATGGCGAATCGCACTGATCAGCAGGCCGGCGCCGACACCAGCGACCAAGAGGCCGCTACTGACACCGAGCCAACCGAGCACGGATTCTCCGGCGAGCGAGGTGGACAGCGTGAGCGCGAGGCCGAGCAGGAGCACGCCACCGGTGTGGGTCCCGGTGACGGTGGCGCCCACGAGGACCGCATCGCGCACCGAACCCTGCCGACCGGCGATGTACGCGGCCATCACCGTCTTGCCGTGGCCCGGCAGCAGCGCGTGCGAGGCCCCGAGCAGCAGCGCCAATGCGATCGCCAGCAGTCCGACGCCGAGTGTCAGCTCACGACGGCCGATGAGATCGTTGAAGACTCGGTTGACCCGATCGACCGTTCCGGAGAAGAAGCCTTTTTCTGCACCGGACACGCGGTCGGTAACGTTCGCGGATTCAGTCGATGCACCGTTGCCGGGAACGATGTTGAACGTGGCTTCGCGCACGTTCAGCGGCGAGTTCAACAGATCGATCGGATAGTTGCGGAGGTTGTCGGTGATGCTGTTCTGCGGCACCGGTGAATCCACGATGCGCGCGCCGTCGCCGATCGCGGTGATCTCGTGCCAACCGACTCGATCGGGCTGGTATGCGTCGGAGAAGGTGACCGTGCGCTTGACCGTCAGATCAGCCCTGGCCTCGAGATGGCATTCCAGGCGGCTGGTGGGCAGGCCTGCCAGACCGGGTTTGTAGGCGAACGAGGTGCTGGTGATCGAGAACGGCACCGCCTGCCCGTCGACGGTGAGCGACAGCGCCTGGATGAAGACCTCGCAGCGGCCGGCGCCGTACGCGTCGAGCTCGGCGGGCGAGGCGGTGCCGTCGCCGTTGGTGTCGACCTTCGAATCTGCCTGAGCCGTCGGAATCTCTGCGGTATCCACCACCGCGTCGTTGACGATGCGGTCGGCGAGGAAGCGCAGGCCGTCATGATGGTTCACACTGAAGTTGCCGAGTGGGTGGGCGAGCGCCGGCGCTGCGCCGAATCCGCCAACTCCGACGAGCACCATCACGAACATGCCGAGCCGGGTGACGCGACGGCGCTTCACGGTAGGCCACCCAAGTCGGCCAGAGTCTTGCGGGCGATCGGCGCATCGAGAGGATTGAAGTTGGGGTTCATGTCCAACGCTGTCTTCAACTCGGTCCGGGCGCCGTCGAGATCACCGAGGGCGTACTTGATCATCCCAGCGTGATAGTGGAACAGCGCGTTTCGGGTTCCGAGGGCCATTGCCCTGTCGATTGCCTTCGATGCTTCCTGGTCGCGACCGTTGACGTGCAGCGCCCACGCATAGGCGTCGTGCATCACGAGGAACGGACGTGTTCCGATACCGAGTTCGGCGCTGGCCAACGCTCGATCGGGTTCACCGTGGTTGGCGTAGAACAGTGTCTGTGTGGAATCGGGCTTGACCCCGTTTGCCTCGAACAATTTCTGGGTGGCGGCGAACACCCGGTACTGCTCTTGCGCATCCGCTGTTCGCCCGAGCGATTGGAGCAGTTCGCCGTACTCGATGATGTAACTCGGTTCGGGGGTGCGGTTCACTACCTCGGCGTAGTCGTCGAGCGCCGTCAGGTTTTGGCCCAGTGCAGCCTCGGCCTTGGCCTTGCCCGCGAGAGCCTGGGAGTCCTCGGGTGACGCTTCCAGCGCAGCGCGATAGTGTCCGAGGGCTGCGTTGGCATCGCCCTCGTTGAACGAGAGCTCGCCGAGATAAAAGAGAGCGAACGCTCTGGCCGATGCGGTGGGGGCACCGTCGAGAGCGCGCTGCATCAGCTTGCGTGCCTGATCGATGTTGCCGCGCAGTTCCCACGTGTACGACGCGCGGGACAACGACGGGGTGTCCGGCCTCAGGTCGACCATCTTTTGCACAGCGTCGAATGCCTGCGTGTAGTCGCCGAGTTGGATCTCGGCGTCGCTCAGCGCTCCGTACAGGATGGCGCTCGAGCCATTGATCGCAAGACCCTGTTCGGCGTATTTCTTGGCGGCTACAAACTCGTGACGGGCCCCCGCCAGCGCCGAAAGACCGGCGTAGGCGAGGAAATTGTCGTCCTTGTTGATCTGGATCGATTTGTCGAGCGCACCTTGTGCTCGCGGGTAGAACTCGGGGTTGACGGTCACCTTGGCCTGCTGGACGTAGGCGAGGCCGAGGGTGGACCACGACACGTAGTCACCTGGAGCCGTCGCCAGTCGGCCCTGCAGGCCTGTGATCATCTTGTCGAGCGACGCTCCCGACACCGGTCCGAGGCTTGCGGTCTGCGGCCCGACGGCATTCCCGGCGGGACCAGCGGGTTTGTCGTCCGTCGACCGTGAGCGGGCAACACCGAATGTTCCGGCGGCAAGCAGCACGACACTCAGGGCAATGCCGGTGAGCACCACTGTCGAGCGTTTTTTCATGGCGATGAGTCTCTCATGATGTGGTCAGAAATGACTGCGGCACCGGGAAGACGATTGGAATCGCCTTCCCGATGCCGACGACTGCCCTGGTGGCCGCTGCGTGCAGCGACCACCAGGGGACTTCGATGAATGACTGCTCAACCGACCACGTTGGTGTCGGGGAAGTAGCCGGCAATGTCGGCGACGAGGTGCGAGGCGTTCGAGGTGTAGATACACACTCGACCGCCATCGCCAACCTTCGCAACGACCAGGTTCGGGGTGTCCAGACCTGTGAGGTTGATGTTGGAAGCCAGCGGTCGCGGTGAGCCACATGGGAACACCGTGATGAAACCGCCGACCGCACTCTCCGTCGATGTGACGTTGAGGAACACTGCCCCTGCACCGACGGGAACCTTCGTGGTGCCTGCGCCGGTGATCCTCAGCTCGACCGTCTGACCGGCGATCGGCTTGGAACCACTGTAGCCGACCTGGCCTCCCGTCTCGAAGGTGCGAGTCTCGAGGAGACGCTCCGGAACGGTGGGCACATACCTCGATGTAGAAGGTGCGTATGCCTGGAGGTCGACGACCACATCGGTTGCCCTGTTCACGTAGATACACACGTTGCCGCCTGTGCCGACCTTGGCCGGAACCAAGTTGGCTCGCGGGTAGGGCTGGAAGTTCAGGCTGGACGCGAGCGGCCGGGCAGATCCACACGGGTACACCGTGGCCCAGCCGGCTGAAGTCGTGGAACTGTTGGCCGATGTGATGTTCAACAGCACGGTTGTTGCGTCGGTGGGAACCGCCGCAGCTCCGACACCGGTGACGTGCAGCGTGATGGTGGCGCCATCGCCCGGCTGAGCACCGGAGTAACCGATTTGGCCACCGGGTACGTCTGTCCGGGTCTCGAGCAGACGCTGTGGCTGGGTCGGAATGAACTGCGAGTCACTCGGGTGATACGCATCGAGGTCGGCAACCAGATCGGTGCCCTGGCTCGTGTAGATGCACACGGTGCCGTTGGTGCCAACCGGAGCGGCCACGAGGTTGTGGGAAATGACTCCGGCCACAGGGTTGAAGCTGGATGCCAGCGGCCTCGGCGAACCACATGCATACACGGTGACGAAACCGTTGGCGTCGGAGTTGACGGCGGTGACGTTCAAGTACACCATCTTGGCATCGCCGGGAACCGGTGTTGGGCCGACCCCGGTGACCTTCACCGTGAGCGTGCTACCGGCAGCCGGCTGGGCTCCGCTGTAGCCGATCTGGCCGCCCTGCACGTCGGTGCGGGTCTCCAGGACGCGCTCCGGGTTGATCGGAATCAACTCGGGAGCCCGTGGCGAGCGCTCGGTGCCGAGGTTGACGCTGTCGACATGTGGCAGTGCCACATACGGGAAGCTGCTCAGGAACGGCCGGTCGTTGCGGTCGACGGAGTCGACGGTGAGGAGCCCGCTCACCAGCTTGCCCGTTTGGGCTGCTCCCTCCACGGCCTGCACTTCGATGTCGACGACATCGTCGGTGAGGCGGCGACCGTTGGGGAATCCCTGGATGTCGCCGGCCAGCACACCGTATCGGTTCGGCGTGGCTGCAGACGGGATCGACATGTTGAGTCGCAGCATCTCAGACGGCCGGAACGGCACCCCGCGAGACGTGGCGGCGTCGAGGTTGAGGTCCTGGGAGTTCAGGTCGATGGGCAAGACGACCGCTGGATCGCCACCGAGGCCTGCGTTGGCCTTGCTGATTCCCTGGAGGAAGATTTCTTCCAGGTCATGGCGAGGAGCGGCAGGCGCCGGCACTTTGTAGATGCTCTCGATCAGCTTCGGCAGGATCGGGTCGGTGACCTTTGCGACCACCGGCGCAATGCCGGCGTCCGCTTCGGGCGGGATCGAGTTGAACGCATCCTTGTACTTCAGCGGAATGACCACTTCGTTGACGAGTGGGTTGCCGAGACGCGACACCTGCACGAAGCTGCCCTTCAGCGGGTCGGTCTCGCCGACGACTGACGCACTGCGACTGTCGGTCGTGCTCCAGATGCCGATGACCGGGTTCCGGGTTGCGTTGCCGTTGATGGCCAACGCCGACATCGGAACCTGCAACGCGATGGTGTTGACGTTGTAGCCGGCCAGCGTGTCATGGCCCACCTCGGACGCATTTGCGCCGTAGAGCAGGTCGAAGACGCGCAGGTCGAGGAAGAACGGATCGTCGGCTTGACCGGCATAGGTCTTACCACCGTTTGCCGGCAGATTGCGGATGGCCTGGTCGCGCAGCGGCGTGTAGTCGGGCATCGACTTCGCCCCGGCGATCGACGGCGCGGCGGGGGCGTCATGCAGCAAGAGCACGGCTGGCCCGACCTTTGGAGTCAGGGTCAGGTCGTATGTCTGGTACACGTTGAGGTTCGGGCTGTCGAGCGAGGTGACCTGGCCGGTGTTGGTGAGGAACTGTTGATCGGGGTCCCGGGTGTGGCTGGTGAAGACCCACGTGTAGGTGAGGTCGGGCTTGGCGTCGCCGTCGTTGTCGATCTTGATGTTGTACCGGGTGTCGTCTGCCCAGGGGTAGAAGTTCGGGCCGCCGTTTGGCTCTTCGAACGGGATCCAGTTCGAGATCAAGGTGATGGAGTCAGCTTTGTCGGGGCTCACGAACGCGTAGACGTCGGTGTTGTCGGCGCGAGGATCGCCGGCGATCAGCGGGGCCTCGCGGTGACTGGAAGCCGAGACCCTGAGCGGCCCGCCTTCCGTGGCGAAGACGCCTGCCAGGAGCGCACAGCCCGCGCCGGCGGCGATACCCCGCTTCCATTTCGCAGATCTGGGTACGGATACATCTCTCACATCGGGCCTCCTCGATCAACGGGCATCGGTTGATGCACGTAATGGGGTTCCCATCCCACGCTTCTATTCGAGGCAAGATTGCGGCTGGATCACATTTCTTTCGGATTCTGGCCGAAAGACGTGCCAAACCTTCTGAGCGAGTTCGCACAACCACTCAACGAGCACATTCGCCACGTCAGCGGCGCGATCAGCCGGATTCTCACACAGTGCTGAGGATGATCGGCTCGACCCGCACGGTCCAGCCTCGGAGCGCCTCGACGAGCGACACCCGGTCGCGCTCACCGGGCTGAACGGTGAAGTTGGCGTCCGGCGCCAGTCCGACGATCGCGACCGCGAGGGCCGGATCGCTCGGCTCGTTGCGGTCGACACCGAGGGCACGAAGCTGCTTCTCGACCCGATTCGAGACCGGGCCGCTGACGGACAGCGGGATCTTGGCGTGCAGCGCGATCCGGACCGCGAGCTCCATCGCAGCGAGTTCGGCATTCGAGTTGCCGCCGGGGGCGCGGACCGATCCGACGTCGCGGAGCCCGATCAGGGTGCCGAGCACGTCGCAACCGACGTGGCGGAGCGGGCCGGTGAGGTTCGTGTCGGAGCGGCCGATGACGACGGCTCCGGGCGCGAGGCGCTCGACCTCGGCCACCACATCGATCGGCCGATTCTGCGAAGCCCGCGAGATCACCTGGCATTGCAAGCCGGCCCGTTCGACGCGCTCGCGGAGGCCTTTCAACTGTGCGAGGTCATCGGCAAAGCTGGCCAGACCAGCACCCTGATCGGTGAACCGGATCAGGGTCACCGAACCGGTTGCGCGACCGCCACCGTAGGCCGCAGCCAACTCGACGAGCGGCAGCGCATCGGCGACGTCGTCGATGACGACGGCCACCCGGTCGGTTGCCGAACTGATCCGCTTGCGGTCGGCCTCGGCGATGTCGCGGTGCAGCCAACGGTCGGGATAGACCCACTTCAGCAACGGACCGGCCATCGCCGTCGTCACGACCGCCATGATGACGAGCATCGTGTACACCTTGTCGTCGATGACGCCTGCCTCGCGACCGACCTGCAGGATCACGAGTTCGGCGAGGCCACGGGTGTTCATCATCGTCCCGACCGCAAGCGACTGGCGGCGGGGCACTCCGGTGAGCCGGGCGGCGACGGCACCCCCTGCGAACTTGCCGATGCATGCAACCGCAAGGATCGCGAGCGCCGGCAGGATGTCGGCGGTGGTGAGACCGAGCAGGTTGACGCCCTGGCCGGCGATGACGAAGAACACCGGCAGCAGGAGTTGCACGCTGACGCCCTCCAACCGCTCGGCGATCGAATGGAACAGGTTCGTTGCGTTGCGGCGGGGTACGGCGACACCGAACAGGAACGAACCGATCAGCTCGTGCACACCGATCCGGCTCGTGATGTAGGAACTCAGCAACAGCCCGGCGAGAAGGATCGAGAGCTGCTCCGGACCGAGCTTGTTACCGCGAGCACGGTACGGGCGCAGCACCCACCGCTCGAGCAGCGGTCTCACGAACGCGAAGAGCACGACCGTGAAGGCGATCAGCTTGACAACGATGAGGATCACATCGGTCGGGTTGCCCCGACCGGCCAGCGCCACCGACAACGCGAGCAGGGTGAACGCGACGATGTCGTCGATGGCGGCACAGGCGATGAGCAACAGACCGAGCGGTATCCGGAACATGTTTCGTTCACTGAGGATTCGGGCGAGCACCGCGAACGCGGTGCCGCACATCGACACGCCGATGAACATTGCGAATGGGGTGAAATCCGTCTGAGCGGCCTGGATCTCCTTCGGAACGGCGGCCTTGGTTTCCGTCGCACTCGCTTGCGCATTGGCGGCCTTGACCTGCTGGATCTGCGCCTGGCGACCGGCGATCTGGCTGCTGACAGCGGCAGTCGGCGACGCGCACTGCGCCGCGACTTTGTCGCCCGGCTCGAGCTCGATCGGTACACACTGGTGATCCTGATACAGGTAGCTTCCGAGCAAGCCGAACCCGAGCAGGAACGGAAACGCGATGGAGGTCAGCGAGATCACGACAGCTCGCTTTCCGGAGGAGCGAATGACGTCGAGGTCCACCTCCATCCCGACGATGAACATGAACAGCACGAGGCCGAGCGAGGCCACCAATTTGAAGAATGGTAGGTCCGCGCTGGAGAACAGGGTCTCGTGGAGCGACGGCCACACTCTCTTGAGAAGGCTCGGGCCGAGCGCAATGCCGATCAGGATCTCGCCGATGACGACGGGCTGTTTGATCGCCCTGAAGACGACACCGACCAAACGGCCGAGCACGAGCACGATCACGAGGCACAGCAGCAGGGCGAGGAAATGATGTTCTGCGGCATTCTTGGCGGCTAACACGTGCGCTCCCTGATCAGTTGGTGGACGATGGCGGCACGACGACCGTGCACGACACCCGACCGATGCGAATGACGTCACCGACCGCGATTCGAGCAGGACCAACGATGCGCTCGGCGTTGACGAATGTTCCGTTGGTCGTCGCAAGATCGATGACGACCCAGCCTCGTCCACCGTCGGGGTCTACTCGGGCGTGAACCCGCGATGCTTCTTCGTCGTGGAGGACGACGTCGCAGCGCAAGTCGCGGCCGATCACCGCCTCCTCGACGACGCACACGAGTGCGGTCTCGTCAGCAGGGTCGTCGATCTGCAACCACAGCTCGGAGCTCACAGCTGACTGTCAGCCCGATCGAAGGCCGCTTTTGTCAGCTCGATGAAATTGTCGGTGTCGCTCTGTTTGAGGTCGCGGTACGAGACGTAGAAGTTCGAGGAGACCACGATCGAGCCGATCTGGCCCTCCACGATCAACCCGGTCAGCAGCACCTTTCCCGTGCCGTCGGTTGCCGACGCCTCGTACTCGACCGCGATGACATCCCGCCCGATCGACGCGGCCTTGCGTTTGGCGTCGGTGATCGTGTACGTGACCGGGGTCGTTCCGATCTTGCCGGTGGCCGTCTTGCAGTTCTCCACGATCGCCCTGTCCTGTTCGAAGAACTTGCCAGCAGATGCAGCGCCGTCGAAGCTGGAGATGCTCTCGTAGTAGCCAGCGCTGGTAAATGTGTCGCCCGATCCGCTCGACGCCGTAAACAGCCGTTGCGCCTCGCGCAGCGGCTCCGCGAGGGCGAATTGGGGACAGAACGGATCGCCGCTCCCGGTGACGTCTTCCTCGTTGTATTCGTTGCCGAGCGTCGAACGCACCGTCCGGATCGAGACGATGGCTGACTGGAGTGCCTTGCGAGTGGGTTGAGTCGCGTTCGCGGTGCTACTCCTGGTCACGAACAGCGCAACTGCCGCACCGATCAGCACGATGGCCACGAGGAGTCCGATCAACCACGCCACCTTGTGCTTCTCGCCCTTGACCGTCTCGCCCGTGACCGTCTCGCCCGGCGTCAGGCCCGAGACCGGGCCCAGCGGTTTGGCCGGGGCAACCGGTGGGAACGAACCGGCCGGTGGGAACGAAGCGGCCGGTGGGAACGAACCGGCCGGTGCAGGAGGCGCCGGTACCAGCGACGCCGGTGGGTACGACGGCTGACCGCCGCCAGCGAGCGTGCCAGACGCCGACGCGCCAACCGAAGGGGGTTGGGAAACCGGCGGTGCGAGCCGCAACGACTGCGGGGCGGTGCCGGGCGCCGCCTCCTGCGTACTACCGCGACTGACCGGGGCGACGACGACAGAGGACCGGACCGCGCGAGCTGCACCCGAGGCAACGGCGGTCTTGGGGTCTCCCCTGCGGATCACCGCAACGTCGGGGAACGCCTGTTTGACCAGCCTCTCGACGATCGGCGAACGGCTCGAGCCGCCGACGAGCGAGATGCCCGCCAGATCGCCGGCATCGAGGCCGGCCTCGTGCACGCAGCGATCGAGCAGGACGACGGTCTCGGCCAGGTACGGCTGGACCATTTCCTCGAACTCTTCACGGGTCAGGCGGATTTGTTGCAGCCCCGTCGGCAGCGGCACGATCAGGTCTGCGTACGGATTGCCGGACAGCGTCTCTTTGGCTTTGCGCGCTTCGTTGCGCAGTGTCGCTCCAACTTGGCGCCACAGTGGATCCTCTCCGATCTGGATCGCCTCCCAGGCGTGTGGGGGAAGCTGTTCGCCGAGGTGATTGGCGATGATCTCGTCGAACAGTTCGCCGCCGATGTTCTGATCGCCACTCGGCCGGCCGACGATGTTGAATCCGCCGCCACTCGACGTGACAACGGCCGTGTCGAACGTTCCGCCGCCGAGGTCGTATACCACCACGTGCGCGCCTGCTGCGACGCCGACCTCGCTCGCGAAGGACAGCGCGGCAGCCACCGGCTCGGGTACGAGCGCCGTGTTGGGAAGTTCGGCTTTGGCAGCGGCTTCAAGGAGGCGGTTGAGACGGGGGCGGTTCCACGTCGCAGGATGGGTGAGGCGGACCTCGGCCGGCGGCTCGCCGATCTGGCGCACTGATTCGACGTAGACGTCGCGTAGCAGTGCGGCGACGAGGTTCACGACCTGATAGGGGCGGCCGTCGAGCACGACGGGTGCCTGATCACCGAGTCGGTTCTTGAGTGCGCGCAGAGTGCTGCCAGGGTGCGTTGCCGACAGGTCGTCAGCGGTGCGCCCGACGACGACGGCGCCGGAGCGGTCGACCATGACCACCGACGGCATCCGCCGTTCGCCACCGACTTCGATCACCTCTGGCGAACGGTCGCCGATTTTCGACGCGGCCACGGTGTAGCTCGTCCCGAAGTCGATCGCAAGAATCCACGCTGGCAAGGGCAAGATCTCCTTGAGTAAAACTCGCACAACCATAGCCCAAACATTTTCTGCGATGCCGAGTGACGACGGCGCGTCGAGGCGCTCAGAGATTGGCGAGTTCGAGCACCGTGTGCAGCAACACATTGGCCCCCGCATCGATGTCCGACGGGGTGGTGTACTCGGCGATGTTGTGCGACAGCCCATCGACCGACGGAACGAAGATCATCGCCGTCGGACAGGTACGGGCCAGCATCTGTGCGTCATGGCCGGCGCCGGAGGGCATTCTCAGGGTGCTGTTGCCCTGCGCCGCGGCGACACGTTCGATGCGGCCGATCATGCCGTCGTCGAATGCCACCGGCTCGAATCGGGCAAGCGCCCGCGCCGCCAAAGAACAGTTCTCCAGCTCGCAGGCGGCGGTGGCGAAACGCATCATGTGGCCCTCGGCCCGCCGCAGCGCGCCGTCGTCGGTGTTGCGTAGGTCAAGCGTGAACGTGACCCGTTCGGCAATGACATTGACCAGGTTCGGGAAGACGTCGAAACGGCCGACGGTGGCCACCTGCGAGCCCGTTGCCCCGGTCTCGGCCGTCTCACCCCCTATCTCAGCGGCTATCTCGCCGGCTATCTCAGCCGCCATCTCACCGGCCAGTCGGCGGGCCTCGACCGCAATCGAGGCCGCCGGGACGAGTGGATCGCGGCGCAGCCGCATCGGGGTCGTGCCGGCGTGGGCCGAGCGGCCGGTGATCGTGAATTCGGTCCACGAAATCCCCTGCACGCCGGTGACGACGCCGATCGTGATGCCGTTGTCCTCGAGCACGGGGCCCTGCTCGATGTGCAACTCGACGAACGCCGCCGGTGCGACGGCCGCAGGACACGGTGTCGGGCCCGCGTAGCCGATCCGGGCGAGTTCGTCACCGAGACGGGCATCGTCATCGGCCGCTCGTGCATCGAGCGCCTCTTCCAGCGCAAGGCCACCGATGTAGACCAGGCTGCCGAGCATGTCGGGCGCGAAGCGGGCACCTTCCTCGTCGGTGAAGAACGCAACCTGGATCGGCCGCCTCGTGACGATGCCGTGCTGCTCGAGGGTCTCGATCACCTCTAGCCCGGCGAGCACGCCGAGGTTGCCGTCGAAACGCCCGCCGGTGCGCACCGTGTCGATGTGCGAGCCGGTCATCACGGCCGCTGCCGAAGGATCGCTGCCCGGTCGTGTCGCAACGACATTGCCGATCGCATCGATCGACACGCTGAGGCCGAGGTCGCGCATCCAGTTCACCACGAGATCCCGGCCGTCGCGATCCGCGTCGGTCAGGGCGAGCCGGGCACACCCCTGCTCGCCGTTCGGCCCGTGGACGGCGCCGATCTCACCGAGGTCGGTGAGCCGCCGCCACAGGCGGTCACGATCGATTCGAAGCCGGCCGAGGTCCATCAGATCACGACTCTCGTAGCAGCGGTCACGCCGTCACGCTAGCGCCGCGACCAGAATGAGACGGTGCCTGAGAGTGACGTGGACGCCATCGTGATCGGAGCAGGCCACAACGGCCTGGTGACGGCGGCCTATCTCGCCAAGGCAGGTCTGCGCACCGTTGTGCTCGAGGCCAGGCCCACTGTCGGCGGCACCGCCGCGAGCGAGCCGTTCGCGGGGGCCACTGTCAACATCTGCAACTGCGATCACCTCACCGTGCGCACGACGCCGGTCATCGACGAACTGGACCTCGGATCGCACGGACTGCGCTACCTCGACGTCGAGCCGGCGCAGATCAACACGACATGGCGTGACCCGCGCCCATGGCCGATCTTTCACGACGTCGACCGCACGATCGAGGCACTCAACGTGCTCCATCCCGGCGAGGTCGAGGGCTACCGGCGCTACCTCAAGGCTGCGCTGCCCGCTGCGCGGCTACTGCTCGATGCTGCGAGCGAGCCGCCGACCCTGGGCGGGCTGACCCGCAAGGCGATGGACAAGCGGATGCGTGGTGTCGCCACGCTGTTTCACTGGAGCAGGCGCAGCGCTGCCGACGTGATCCGCTCGTTCTTTACGACCGACGCGATGCGCGCCCCGGCGATGGCCGTCGGTCCGATGGTGTGGGGCATCTCCCCCGAGTTCGCCGGGTCCGGTCTCGGCGCGCTGACCTATGCGCTACGCCACGTCGCAACGGTCGGGCGACCGGTCGGCGGCAGCGGAGCATTGCCCGATGCACTGCTCGCGGCGTATCGCTCGCACGGGGGCCAACTGCGGGTCTCGACGCGGGTGTCGTCGATTCTGTGCGACAACATCGGCGTATGCGGCGTCACGCTTACCGACGGCAGCGACATCCGTTCGTCGGTCGTGATCTCGGCGTGCGACCCGCACAGGACGTTCGTGGAGTGGCTGAGCAACGCTCCGACCCAGGCCGACGACTTGATCCAGCGCTGGAGGACCGTGCCCCACAGTCAGGGCTACGAGTCCAAGGTCGATGCGGTGATGACGTCGGTCCCGCGCCTGAGGGCCACCGACACCCCGCAATTCGAGCGGCTCGGCATCGATCCGACCGCCGCCACGACGGCGATCGCGCCGTCGCTGGCCGACATGGACCTGGGTTACCGGTTGATGAACGAGGGACGGGTCCTGGCCAGGCCCGCGATGCTGGTCAACGTGCCGACGGTGCTCGATCCGACGATGGCGCCGCCGGGGTCGCATGTGCTCAGCCTCGAGGCGATCTACACGCCGTACGAATTTACCGGGGGCTGGGCGAGCACGGCCGAGCCGGCGCGCTGGCTGGAGGAATACTCGCACCTGGTCCAGGACGGCTTCCTCGATACGATCAC
This sequence comes from Actinomycetes bacterium, assembly GCA_025358125.1. GTDB lineage: Bacteria > Actinomycetota > Acidimicrobiia > Acidimicrobiales > Ilumatobacteraceae > WLMZ01. Next base: position 9,873 of record JANYKS010000087.1, on the reverse strand, counting down.
GGACTGGCGGGTGATGACACCGGCCTCATACGAGACCGAGTTCAATCTGCCAAAGGGCCACGCAACGAGCTTCGCCGGCGGGCCTCTCGCCGCGCTGCGCAACAAGAACCCGGAACTCACCCGCTACGAGACGGCCGTTCCCGGCCTGTACATCACGGGCGCCGCCACATTTCCGGGCGCGGGCGTATGGGGCGCGAGCGGGCGCAATGCCGCCCTCGTCGTGCTCGCCGCGCACGGCACCTGAGCACCCCGCAATCTCACGCGTCTTTGACGGCCCAGTCCCGACGGGCGACGGGTTCTTTGTCACTCCACGGGAAGTTGATCCACTGATCGGTCCGCTTCCACACGTAATCGCAGCGGACGACCGAATGTGACTTCTCGTACAGCACGGCGCTGCGCACCTCGGCGACCTTGCCGGCGCAGAACTCCTGCACGCTGCGCAACGTGTGGCCGGTGTCGGCGACGTCGTCGGCGATCAGGATCCTGGCGTTTGACACGTCGACGAAGTCGGGCGCAGGGGGCAGGATTCGGGGCACGTCGAGGCGCTCGTCGACGCCGGTGTAGAACTCGACGTTCATCGTGTACACGTTCTTGACCGAGAGTGCGTAGCCGAGCGCCCCCCCGATCAGCAGCCCGCCGCGGGCAATCGACAGGATCATGTCGGGCTCGTAGCCGTCGTCGGCCACCATCTGGGCGAGGACCCGGGAGGCCTCCCCGAATATTTCCCATGACATGATCTCGCGCTCGGAAGACACCGGTCATCGCTCCTTTGGGCTCGACGTGAACCGCTGCGTTCAAACTAACCCAATGATGTCCGACGGCCTAACGGGCACCCGATCGAGCGGCTTGCCGATTGCGTCGCGGATCGCGGCGACGATGGCCGGCGTGCTCGAGATCGTCGGCGGCTCGCCGACACCCTTGGCTCCCAACGGCGCAATCGGGTCTGGTTCCTCGATCAGGGTCGCAACCACATTGGGCATGTCGAGAAACGTCGGCAGCAGATAGTCGGTGAAGCTCGGATTGCGGATCCGACCGTCGGTCATGATGATCTCCTCCATCACCGCCAGCCCGAGGCCCTGGGCAATGCCACCCTCGATCTGGCCGAGCACGCTGAGCGGATTGAGCGCCCGCCCGACGTCTTGGGCAGTGGCGACCTGGATCACCTTCACGAGTCCGAGTTCCGGGTCGACATCGACGACGGCGCGGTGGGCCACGAACGCGAATGCTGTGTGGCAATCGCCTTGGCCGTTCTCGTCGAGATCTTCCGTCGGCTTGTGGCGATACTCGACGGTCTCGTCGAAGGAGATGGCGGACGTGGCTTCCACGACCGACAACCGAAACGCTCCGCTCGCGTCGACGACGTCGCTGCCGTCGATCCTCAGCGACCATGCCTCGACGCCATTGGTCGCTGCGACGTGCGCGAACAGCAGGCCGAGCACTTTCTGGCACGCGGCATTGACGGCTCCCCCGCTCATCCAGGTCTGACGCGATGCGGACGTGGACCCGGCCGAGCCGACCCCGGTGTCGATCGGGTCGAGCACCACGTCGTCGACACCGAGCACGCTGCGGGCGATCTGACCGGCGATGGTGACGAAGCCCTGACCGACCTCACTCGTCGCGAACTTCAATGTCACCACCCCGTTTGCGAGGCGGCACCTTGCGGTGGAGTAGTCGTCGAAGCCTTCGCTGTACATCAGGTTCTTCATCGCGACCGCGAAGCCGATGCCGCGGCGGATGTGGCGGGCATCCGCTGTCCGACCAGCGCCGCCGGGGAGACGCATCGGATCACCGTCGTGCCCACCGACGGGCTCGTCGGGCAGCGCCAGCGCAGCGGTGTCACGGATGCAGCGAGCCACCGGTGCGACGTTCTCGATCACCTGCCCGGTGATGAGGCGGTCGCCCGTCTCGATCGCGTTGAGCAGGCGGATCTCGATCGGATCGAGACCGCACGCGACCGCGAGCTTGTCCATCTGGCCCTCGTGGGCGAAGCACGCCTGCACCACACCGAAGCCGCGCATCGCCCCGCACGGCAGGTTGTTGGTCCGCACCGCATACCCGTCGACAACGGCATTGGCACACTTGTACGGGCCCTGGGTGTGGGTGATCCCGTTGATCAGGACGGCCGACGAGGTCGACGCGTACGCGCCGCCGTCGAAGACCATCCTGGCCTCGATCTTGACGATGTGGCCGTCGGCGGTTGCATGGTGACGCATCCAGATCCGCGCCGGGTGGCGATGCACGTGACCGAGGAAGCTCTCTTCGCGGCTGTATTGAATGCGCACGGGGCGGCCGGTGCGCAGAGCGAGCAGGCAGGCGTGGACCTGGAGGCTGATGTCCTCGCGGGCTCCGAATGCGCCACCGACCCCACCGAGAGCGAGACGCACCTTGTCCTCGGCGAGCCCGAGGCATGCTGCGATCTGCTTGCGATCCTCGTGCAGCCACTGCGTCGCGACATGCAGTTCGACACCGGCGCCGCCTGGGTCGGGCAGTGCGAGCGCGGCCTCCAGCCCGAGGAACGCCTGATCCTGCATGCCGATCTCGTACTCGCCCTCGACGACGACCTCGCCGGTTGCGTCGACGTCGCCCGCCACGATGCGCTGATGGCGGATCACGTTGCCGTCGGGATGAATCGGCGGGTGGCTGCCGTCGATCGCCCGCTCCGGGTCCGTGAGCGGTTCGAGCACCTCGTACGTCACCACGATCGCGCCAAGAGCCCTGCGGCACGTTTCCGGATGATCGGCGGCGACGGCGGCGACCGGTTCACCCACGTGGCGGACGAACTCGCTCGCGAACACAGGCTGGTCCTGGGTGATCAGTCCGTACGTGGCCTTGCCGGGCACATCGGCGGCCGTGACGATGATCTCGACGCCGCTGATCCGATACGCGGGAGTGACATCGATGCTGACGATGCGCGCATACGGGTGCGGCGAGCGCAGCGTCGCACCCCACAGGGAGTTCTCGGCGCTGAGATCGGACGAGAACGCGAAGCTGCCCTGCACCTTGGCCGTCCCGTCCGGGCGCGTGATGCTGTCACCCAGACGACCGACACTGGTGCGTTCGTCGACGACAGCGCTCATGTCGATGCACCTGCGCGGCGATTGACGGACACCCGCTGCACGGCCTCGATGATCCGGCCGTAACCCGTGCAGCGGCACACGTTGCCGCTCAGTTCCTCACGGATCTCGATTTCGCTCGGCTGCACCGAACGTTCGAGCAGATCGTGGGCCGCCATGATCAGGCCGGGCGTGCAGAAGCCGCACTGGACGGCGCCGGCATCGACGAAGGCCCGCTGCACATCGCTCGGCGCGCCGATTGGCGCGATGCCCTCGATCGTCAGGATCCGTTGGCCGACCGCGCTGGCCGCCATCACGAGACACGAGCAGACGAGTTCGCCATCGACCATCACGCTGCACGAGCCGCACTCGCCCTGCTCGCATGCGCCCTTGGTCCCCATCAGCCCGAGCCGTTCGCGGAGCACGAACAGCAGGCTCTCCCCCACCCACGCATCGCGGACCTCGCGCACCTCATCGTTGACGTGGAGCGCATACTGCTCGTTCCAGCCGACACGGGCGCTCGCCGTCGCATCATCACTCATTTGGTCACTCATTCGGGAACGCCCTTCGCAGCAGACGCGAGGCCAGCACACCGATCGCGTGGCGGCGGTATGCGGCACTCGCACGATGATCATCGATCGGGTGGCTCGCGGCTGCGGCCAACTCCGCGAACCTTCGCACGGCGTCGGCGGACGCGCTGCTCGCCGCGAAGTCCACCGCCGACGCCGCGAACGCCTCGGCCTGTGCACAACGCAGTATCGTCGGGCCGACCGAGCCGATCGCAAGCCGGACCGAGGCACTCGCGGTGTCCACCGCCACGCAGGCCGTCGCCAAGGCGATGACCATCGCATTGCGCACACCGACCTTGGCGTAGCCCTGCCACCCGGAGAGCACCGGCACCGTCACCGCCGTGATCAACTCACCCGGTTCGCGAGCCGTTCGTTTCACGCCGACCATGAAGTCGTGCACCGACATCGATCGCTCGCCGGCCGTGCTCGCGAGGGGCACGACCGCGTCCAGCGCTGACAGCACCGGCAGGCCGTCGCCTGCCGGCGAACAGGTGCCGAGGTTTCCACCGAGGGTTCCCGCATGGCGGATCTGCGGCGAACCGACGGTACGCGACGCTTCGGCCAGCGCGGGGAGCAGAGTTGCGAGCGGTGGCTCGAGCAGCTCGGCGTAGGTCACTGCGGCGCCGATCCGCACCGTTGCCGCGACCGGGTCGTAGGTCCATGACCGCATCTCCGAGACGCGGTTGACGACGACGACGCATGAAGGCCGTCGATGGCCGGCGTTGACCTCGACCATCGTGTCGGTGCCGCCCGCGAGCACCATCGCGTCGGGATCTGCCGCCATCGCGGAGACGGCTTCGTCGAGTGTTGTCGGTACGAGGACTGGCATGCGGCTCAGACTTTACATTTCGTACAAGTCATGGGGCGTTTCTGACGTGAGGAAATGTGTGGAAATCACACCCTGGCCCATGCTTCGATGTCGGCGCGCAGCCACAGCAGGCAACGGCCCCTCTCAATGACGGGCTCGATAGCCGGTTGAGCGTGGGTTGGCCGCGTAATCATCGGTCGCGAGCAGGACCAATTCTGTCTGAGTCCAGCGAGCACCGCCGCAACCGAATCCTGATCGGCAGGATGGCTCGGCAACCGCCAACGTCCTGCATCTGCGACAGTCTCATCCTCGAGTGGCGCACGAGCAGGCCGGCTACTGCCTGCGCTCCTCCTTCGACCCTGCCTCTGACCGGGCCGACACGATTTCCGTTCCTCAGGACTGGGGTACGAGCGCTGCGCGTAGACGTCGCAATCCGGCCCGGAGGCGCCGATGGACCATCTCCTCCGACTCGTTCAAGATGCGGGCCACCTCCTTGTACGAGCATCGGCCATAGACGACGAGGGCGGCCACGGACCGCTCGTCATTGCTGAGCCGAGCGCACGCGAGGGTCCGTTCCAATGCCTGCCCGCGGACCAACACCTTCTCGACCGCTTCGGGCAGCAGCGCCATGCTGCCATCGGTATCTTGATCCGCCGCGGCGGCCCGCGCAGCGCTCAGGGCGGCGCCCATCGCGAAACGATGCGCCATCGTCACCAGACGGACCCGCATCGATCCGTGGGGTTGATCGGACCAATCGGACCAATCGGTCTGATGCGAGAGAGTGACGAAGACTTTTTCGGTCACGTTTGTGGCGTCACCAGGGCCACAGATGAACCGGGCACATCCGTACACCGCGGCCGCATGCTGCGCGTACACCAGGCGGAGCGCAGCAAGTCGCTCTGTGGCGGGTGGCAGCATCGGATGAACGGCCCCCGCATCTGCGGCTCCGCCTACTTCGGCGGCGAGCTGCGGCTGCCGGTCATGGAGCGTGCCGTGGTCCATCGCCGGATAAAGCAGTTCCGCCCGACGATCCGACGCTTCGTCGCCACCGGGCGTGACCGAGACCACGTCGATCTCAGAATCGGTCCGCAGTAACAGGCTCGCACGACGAAGCGCCTGGCGAATGGCGCCGAGCCGCGACGACAACTCGAAGTCTTGCGATCGCGTGCTGCTTCGCCAGGCCCACGTCGATTGTTCTTCTGCACGGGCGACGAGCGCACGCAAACCGATCCAGATCGGATCGCTCTCGTCATCGTCAACGTCAACCTCGACGTGAGCTGGCGACCGCTGCCCTCCGTCGATCTCAGCCCACCGTGCGCCCCCAGCAGCCTTGGCCACGTACATGGCCCGATCAGCCTCATCGAGCAGCGACTCAGCGATCCGGGCGGAATCGGTTGCGAATGCTACGCCGATACTCGCATCAATGATCACGATCTCGCGGTCCAGGCCGAACGGCGTGCTGATCGCCTGTCCGAGTCGTTCTGCCAATCGGTACACCTCGTCGCGCGAAGCAACCGACGGGCAGAACACGCCGATCTCGTCGCCACCGAGGCGACCCGCAAAATCCGTCGGCCGGATCGAAGATTCGATGCGCTTGCACGCGGCCTTGAGGAGTTGGTCGCCGTAACGGTGCCCCAAGTGGTCGTTGACCTCTTTGAAATTGTCCAGATCGATGAACAGCATGCCCGCGAGGCCCGTCTGCTCGGCCAACACCTGGCGCACCTTGCCGATCAAGCTGGCACGGTTCGGGAGCCCCGTCAGACCGTCATGTGTCGACATGTGAAGCAACCGGGCTTCGTTGCTGTTGTACCGGCCGAGCACCGTGAGGGTCACCACCCGCAGGGCAGACTCCACCACTTTGGTCCGCCGGCTACGGGCGCGGACCCAGCAGTCGATGCCGTCGACCTGCAACAGGCGGAAATCTCCCTCGAAGTCTTGCGCCGAGACCGACGGCTGGGTGCACAAGACAGCCTCGGCTCGATCGTCAGGATGAATTGCCGTCAGCCAACCATCACCGACAGACTCGATCGCGCTGAGCCCACTCATCGCCGTCCATTCTGCGTTGACGTTGACGAGATCGGATCCTGCGAACGTGAGAACTGCAACCGGCACATCGTCGATCAGACCGCGACCCATTGCAACAAGGAACGGATGCAGATCTTCGCGCCGAGTGGTTCGGACGTCGGCGGGGCTCACCTTTGCCACGGATCCAGGTTGGCGCCGGCGATTCGAGTCCACGCGATCCCTTCGAGTCAAACTTGGCGTCGCCAGGTGACGCAACGGCCAAGTTCCCGAAGGTACCCAAACCAGATGAACCTCAACCATCAGGGTCGTTCACACGACGACGAGGTCGGTGATCCCAGGAGAATCGGGCGGCAACTGCGGGTCGAGTCGTTGGAGAGCATCGAGAACGATTCGAGCCACCGCCAGGTTGCGAACCCAATTGCGATCAGCCGGCACCACGTACCACGGAGCGTATTCGGTGCTGGTCTCGTTGAAAGCAACCTCGTAAGCCTTCATGAAGTCCGGCCACAGCTTGCGGTCGTCGAGGTCGCCGGATCGGAACTTCCACCGCTTGGCCGGGTCGTTGATCCGGTCCTGCAGCCGCGCCCGCTGCTCGTCCTTGGAGATGTGGAGGTTGATCTTGACGATCGTCGTGCCTTCGTCGGACAGCAACCGCTCGAACTCGCGGATGTGGCGGTAGCGCTTCTCCCACATCTCCTTGGGGACGATGTTCTTGACCCGCACGACGAGTACGTCCTCGTAGTGGCTGCGGTTCCAGATTCCGATCTCGCCCCGAGGCGGCACGACATCGTGGATCCGCCAGAGGAAGTCGTGTTCGAGTTCGTGCCCGATCGGCGCCTTGAAGCTCGCCACCTGCACCCCGGCCGAATTGAGCGGACCGAACACAGCCCGGATAGTGCCGTCCTTGCCGGCCGCGTCCATTGCCTGGATGACGACGAGCAGGCTGTGCTCGTGCTCGGCAGCCAACTTGACCTGGAGCACGTCGATCTTCGCGATCACCTCGGCCAACTCGGCCTTGGCCCGCTCTTTGTCCCAGCCGAACGTCTCGCCCGGATTACGCCGCTTGAGGCTGAAGTTTGAGCCGGGCTTGACCAGCAAACCCGTCACGACTTTGTCTGCCATGGGTGCCAACGTAGCGCAATCCGAATCGACTCAGAGCTGGGTCAGAGGCGAGTTCGGAGACGCGTTCAGGGATGGGGGGCGACAAAGGGGCAGTGCCGGCAACCACTGTCGCAACAGTCGCCCCGATCGGCGAGGAAGGCCGCTGTGAACACCGCGAAACCGCTGACCGGATCGCGATAGGTCGGCAACGTGTCGGCCATCGCGTCGCGATGGCGGAGCATGATCTCGTCAAAATGAGGGTGCACCGGACTCAATCGACAAGGATCAGAATTGGCGAGATGATCATCGCGGAACATCGCATTCAACGCTACAGGACGGTATTTCAACTTCGTGCCGTCCACAATCGTGCGGGTGTGACTAAGGTGCCCGTATCACTGTGGCGGGGGTCACAAAAGCCGGACAAGACGGTTTCTCGGACCCCGAGCGACCGGACCAACGACAAAGGGGGAATCTCCATGGGGACTACGAAACGAACAGCGAAGCGCCGCCCAGGCGTGGTGCTCGGAGCCGCAGCGGTGAGCCTTGCGCTCATCGCCGGAGCATGTAGCAAGAAAGACGACAGCACCACGGCCAAGCCACCGGCTTCCTCGACCGCCGGATCGACTGCCTCAACAGCTTCGTCGACGGCGTCCTCGCCAGTCGGTACCAACCCAAGCACCGATACCTCCGTCGTCGGGACAACACCAGCGACCGCGACGACCGTGCCGGCCAAGGACCCGGTCAAGGGCGGCACACTGCTCGTCAGCGGTGACGCGGAAGTAGCCCAAGCGTGGACGCCTGCCGCGATGCAGTGCGACTCGTATTGCCAGCAGCGCGCCCGCACGTTCTTCGATCCGCTCGTCGCGATCGGATCGGACAACAAGGTCCACCCCTATCTCGTCGAGAGCTGGAAGCCGAACGCCGACTTCAGTGCCTGGACGTTCACGCTCCGCAAGGGCATCACGTTCACCGACGGAACCCCGGTTGATGCGGCTGCGGTCAGCCGCAACCTGAAGGACAGCGCGGCGGGCCTCCTGCTCGCCAAGGCTTTCCTCAGCGTTGCCAAGGAAGCCGACGGTTCGCTGCTGGTCGAGATCAAGGATCCGCTGACGTTCACGCTGTACACCGGCAAGAACGGCGACAAGAACAGCCCGATCTCGTTTCCCGACCTCCCACGCGGCCTCGCCGGCCAGCTCGGGCTGATCGCATCGCCGAAGTGGCTCGACGAGGTCAAGCTCGATCCGGCCAAGGCCACCCAGCCCGTCGGTAGCGGCCCGTTCACCGTCGCGAGTTACGCACCCGGCGACAAGCTGGTCGTCAAGCGCAACCCGAGCTACTGGCAAAAAGACGCCAAGGGCAATCAGCTCCCATACCTCGATGGCATCGAGTTCCGGGTGATCGAAGATTCCGAGAACGCGGGCAAGGCGCTGCAGTCAGGTGACATCGATGTCTTCTCGACCTCGACCGCGGTGGTCATCTCCGACTTCCGGTCGAAGACCAATCAGTTCCCGATGATCGAGCAGAGCAAGTTCACGGAGACGAACTACTTGCTGATCGACCTCGAAAAGACCGGCCCACTGTCGGACCGGCGTGTCCGCTGCGCATTGTCGATGGCGATCAACCGCAAGGAACTGGGTGATGCCACAACTGCCGGCATCCTCCAGCCGGCCAACGGCCTGTTCTCGCCGGGCCAGCAGGGCTACCTCGCCGACAACGGTTTCTCGACCGAGCAGAACGTCGACGGCGCCAAGAAGCTGATCGCGGAGTATCAGGCCGAGCATCCCGGCCCGGTCACGTTCGTGTACGGCACCACCAACACCCAGATCAACGCCCAATCGGCCGAGTTGCTGCTGGGTTACTGGTCGGCCATCGGTGTCAACGCGACGGTCCAGCAGATCCCGCAGGACGCGTTCATCACGACGGCGCTGTTCGGTAAGCCCGAGTTCCAGATGTTCGGCTGGCGCCAGCACGGTGGCACAACGGTGAACGACCAGTACATCTGGTGGCACTCCTCGATTGCCGGCAAGGACGGCGAGCTGTCGCTGAACTTCGCCCGTCTACGTGACCCCGAGATCGACAAGAACCTCGATCTCGCGCGCACCTCGAGTGATCCGGCCGAGCAGCAAAAGGCGGCCGAAGACATCAACCGCCGGATGGCGAGCCAGTGCTACAGCATCCCGACGGCGTGGACGCTGTGGGGCACACCGCACAAGAAGAAGGTGCAGGGCTTCAACACCACCCAGATGCCCGACGGCAGCGGCACAACGACCCAGGACGGCGCCGGTTTCCCCGGTCAGTTCTGGATGAACAGCATCTG
>JANYKS010000090.1 GCA_025358125.1 Actinomycetes bacterium | reverse complement strand
TGCCGCTCGGCCGTTCGGAATCGACGCACTGCTGAAACCGGAGATGGTTGGGTGGGCGATCGCCGTGCCCGACATGCGTGCTCAACTCGCGACGGCCCGTTCCCGCGGCTACGACCCGGGCGAGGCCGCTGCGATGCAGCGTCGACGTCCTGACGGCATAGTGCTCAGCTGGCAGTTGACGATCTCACCGTCGCGGGCGATGCCGTTCCTGATCGACTGGGGCGGCTCGCCTCATCCGGCTCCGCACGCGGCGAGCGGTCTCGAACTCGTCGACCTGCGCGCTCGCCATCCCGATCCCGGCATGCTCGCGATGAAACTCGCGGCGCTCGGCGTGACGATGGGCATCGAGCACGGATGGGAGGCGCTCCTCGTCCAACTCCAGGGCCCGCTCGGAATGCTGGACTTCGACTGAGTGCGGGCGGAGGGACTCGAACCCTCACATCTTTCGAAACAGGGACCTAAACCCTGCGCGTCTGCCAGTTTCGCCACGCCCGCGTGACCACTACAGCCTGCCGTGAATCGTCCTCAACCGCAAACGACATCGCGACTTGTCGCCTACGTTGAGAGAACCTCGACGGGTCGCGAGAGTCAGTCGTTCAGTCGGACGACGATGTCGGCGCCGGCCGGGTCGACCGTGTCGACCCAATCGGCAGCGATGCTGATCGAACGGTTCGGCACGAGCGCGCCGACCACGTTGCCGTGCCAGAGCACGTGCTCACCCTGGGTGACGGCGATCGTGCGCGAGTGGAGGAACTCGCTGACCCGGAGCACGAAGCGATCGCGCGCCAAAGCGGTCCCCGGATGCAAGATCGCGGGAGAGATCCAGAGAATCGGCGCCTCGGGGATGACGCGCAGCGGAGTTGTCGGCCAACTGCCGTCGGACAGGAACTGGCGCACCGATGTCGCGGCGTGGCGGCCGCCGATCGCGCACACATCGGCCGTTTCTGCCGGATGGACGAGGTTGCCGACGGCGAACACGCCCGCCCTGTCAGTGCGCGACGCGCCGTCGACGACCGGGCCGCGGTGGTTGTGATCGATCACGATGGCGCCTCGACGAGCCAATTCGTGATCGGGGATCCAGTCACCGGTGAACACGACGGTGTCACACTCGATCCGTGTTCCGTCGGTCAGCGTGACGGCCTCGACTCGCGATCGACCGTGGATCTCGGCGATGTCGGCGCCCGTCACGACGGGAACGCGGTATCTCGTCGCGGTCGCGAGGCGTATCGGCGAATATGTCTGATGCCGGGGGAGCGGCGTGACCATCGCCGCAACTCGACAACCCGCATGCCGCAACGTGAGCACCGCGGAGAAACTGACGTGCTCGGCGCCCACGATGACCGCCACCTTCCCCGGCGTTTGATGGTACTGGTGGGTGAGTTGCTGCAGCGCTCCGGTGGTGAAGACCCCCGCGACGCGGTCGCCGGGAACCAGACGGGCGGCCCGCGGCCGCTCGCGCACGCCGGTCGCGAGAACGATCGCGCGTGCCGCGATCGTCGAGATCCCCTGGGCCGTTGCGATCTGAAGCTGGGTCGGCCCTGCCCAGTCGGTTGCCGTCGTCGATGTCGCGATCCTGGCCCCGGCTCGCTCGGCTTGCGTGCGTAGCGCCTGCGCGTAACGAGGACCCGTCATCAACCGATGGAGGTCGCGCATGCCATAGCCGACGTGACCTGTATGGCGCGGGACGCCGCCGGCCTCGCGTTCGCGCTCGAGCACCACGACGTCGGCGACGCCGAGCCGCCGAATCGCGATTGCGGCGCTGAGACCTGCCGGCCCGCCTCCGACGATGACCACATCGGCCGTTGTCACGACACACCCAACCACTCGGCCATCGTCCGGTCGCCCACCGCGGCTGCGATCGCACAGACTTCGGCGCTGCAGTAGAAGCCCTGACATCGCCCGGCGAGCGCACGTGTGCGGCGGCGGACCCCGTCGAGGGTGGTGGCTGGTGGAAGGTTCGTACACGCGTCGTGGATCTCGTCGTGGGTGACCCGCTCGCAGTGACACACGATCGGCCCCGAGCCACCCATTTGATACGGCCGCTCGAATGCTTCCCCGAGATTGGTGACCCGAATCGACCGAAGTTGATCGGCGTCCTTCGAATCCGCTTCCAGGCCGCACTCGACGAGCCGGGCGAGGGCTTCCTCGGCGAGGGCCATCGAGGCCGTCAGGCCGGTGGAGCGGATGCCGCCGAGGCAGACGTAGCGCAGATCCCGATGATGCTCGATCTGATAGTCGGAGTGCTGCGTCGCCGCGCGGAGTCCGGCGTACACCGCCGTGACTTCCTCGGTGAGCAGCGCGGGGACGATTCGACGGCCTTTCGCAAGGAGATCGTCGAGGCCGTGGCGGGTCGAGCCAGTCGCCGTCTTGTCGTCGATGTCTTCCGCGGTTGGTCCGAGCATGATGTTGCCGAACACCGTCGGGGCCACGAGCACGCCCTTCGTGTGGGCCGTCGGCACGGGGAGAATGGTGCGGTTGAGCAGTGGGCGGGCAAGCTTGTCGAACACGATCAACTCACCTCGACGGGGCCTGACCGTGAAGCTGTCGAGCCCGAACAGTTCGTTGATGGCGTCGCTGTACAGACCGGCCGCGTTGACGATGAATCGGGCGCGGAGGCCCTCGCCCGGCGAGGTCGTCAGCAGTGTGGTGTCGGCGGCGACCTCGAGTTTGGTCACTCGGTGATTCGGCAGCCAGGTCACGCCGTTGGCGATGGCCTCGCGGGCGTAGGCGAGGGGCGCAGCCCACGGATCGATGATGTGCTCGTCGGGCACCACCATCCCTGCCGTGGCACCCGGTCCGAGGTGCGGTTCCAGGTGGTACACCGTCGCGGCGTCGATGATCTCGGTCGATCCGTACCCGTTGGCGGCGGCCCTGGCCGCAAGTTTCGGCAGGCTCATGGCCTGTTCGTCGTCCCATGCGACAAGCACTGCGCCGGTGTGCTCGATCGCGATGCCCACCGATGGCCCATACGCGCTCAGCAGTTCGTACCCACGCGCGACGAGCCGTGACTCCAGCGAACCGGGAGTCGCGTCGAAGCCGGTGTGGAGGATGGCCGTGTTGGCCTTGCTCGTGCCGGCCCCGACATCGGCTTCGGCATCGATCAGCGCGACCGACAGACGGTGATGGCTCAGGAGTCGCGCGACGGCTGTGCCGACGACGCCAGCGCCGATCACGGCGGCGTCGTAGACGTCGTAGACGTCGGCCGCGCTGTCGCCGTCGTCAGCCATCGATGCCCAACGTGGCCTCGGTGACGGCGCGCCAACTCGCGAGACGGTGTTCGGCCTCGTCGGCGGTGATCTTCGGCTCGACGATCATCGCCGGTTCCCACGCGGCCGACTCTCGGCCTGCGCCGGCGCCGAGTTGGGCAAACTCGGCGACACCGAGAGCCGTCGCGTTCGGCGACGGATACACCTCGATCGGGGCTTGGAGCAGATCGGCCTGAGTCTGCAGCAGCACCGTGGAACGAGTCAGGCCACCGTCGACCCGCAACATCGTGAGCGGCGAACCGAGGTCCGCTCCGGCGGCCTTGGCCAACCAGGCGACCTGCGCCGCGATGCCCTCGATGACGGCCCGAACGAGGTGGGCGCGGGTCGTGCCCAGCGACAGCCCGGTGATCGCACCGCGGGCATTCGGCGCCCAGAACGGAGCTCCGAGTCCGGCCAGGCCGGGAACGAACGTGACGCCATTCGACCCGCCGACACTCGCGCCGAGCCGATCGAGATCTGCCGGGCCGTCGATCAGCCCGACCTCGCGCAGCCAGGTGACGGCTGCGCCGACGGTGTACACCTGCCCGTCGAGGCACCAGATCGTCTCTTCACCGACGCGCCACGCAACGCAGCCGACGAGCCCGTTGGTGGAGCGGGTCGGAGTGTGCCCCGTCGAGGCGAGCAGGAAGGCGCCGGTGCCGTACGTGCACTTCGCTTCGCCGGCCGCGCTGCACGATTCGGCGAACAACGCGGCCTGTTGGTCGACACAGAGGCCGGTGATCGGAACAGGCGAGTCGGTGAACGCGGTGGTCTCACCGATCGGCCCCGCGTTGGCGACGATCGCCGGCAACGAATCCGGGTCGATCCCGAACGCGCCGCAGGCCTCCTCGGACCACGACACCGAGTCGAGATCCAGCAACAGCGTGCGGCTCGCCGTTGCCGCATCGGTGGCGAAGGAACCGCACAGCCGATTGAGCAGCCACACGTCGCTGGTGGTGATCGCAGCGTTCTTGTCGACGCGCTCTCGCAACCAAGCCACCTTGGGGGCAACGAAATAGGGATCGAGTTCGAGTCCTGTGATGGCGGCCAACCGTTCGGCCCACCCATCTGCGCGAAGGCGATCGCAAACGGTCGTGCTGCGCCGGTCCTGCCACACGATGGCCGTACTGTTCGGTCGCCCGGTTGCGCGGTCCCACGCGAGAATGGTCTCGCCCTGGTTGGCAAACCCGATCGCATCCGGAACGTGTGCACCGGCCTGTTCCAGCGCGCTCCGGCCAGCGTCGACGACAGTCCGCCAGAGCAACTCGGGATCGACCTCGACGCCACCGTCAGCCGTGATCGTCGGGGCGCACGCCGATTCCGCCGTGCTGACGACGATGCCATCGACGACCACGATTGCCTTGGTGGCAGACGTCCCCTGATCGATCGCAAGCACCCGCATCGGGTGCCAAGCTACAACGTCGTCGTCGTGCCCGGTCGCCGACTACGGGACCGGAATCCATACGAGGTTCAGTTGGGTTACCTGAACATCGGTTCGTTCGAGAGGAATGGCCTGGGTCGTGACGTTCTGCGAGATCGTGGCCCACTTCGCGTCGATGTCGAGGAGTTCCTGGCTGAGCTCGCTCTCCAGGTCCTGGAGTTGCTGATTCAAGGCCCCGACCTTGTGATCGGCTGCATCGGAGCGATCGCCGGCGGCGCTCGTTCGCGACCGACGCCCCGCCGCGGAACCGACGTTTCCGAGCACCGAGCCGAGGAGGCCACCGCGCGACCGTCGGCCGCCGAGCAAACCACCGAGGATCGACCCAGCAGCCGACAGCAGTTCCTCGTTTCGCCGCCCTTTCTGCATGGTCTCGGCGACCTGGGCCCGGTCCTCGGATGCTTGCAGTTGGGTCTGGATCCGGGCGACCTTGTCCGCGTACTTGCTGCGCAGCGCGGCGGTGTCGGCGTCGGCGTTGGTATCGGACGTCTGCCGACAACGGGCGACGAACGCGTCCGGCGTCTCACCAGGGCGGCTGAACAGCTTCAGGTCCCGGTTGACCTGGAGGTCGATCGCGCGGCTGCGCACAAGGTAGTCGACGAGGTCGCGCTCGATCCGTGTCCAGAACGGCTTGTCCTTGATCGGCGCCTTCGTCATCCGGTAGGTGCACGGCTGTGGGCCAACGGTCCTGAGATCGCGGTCGTCGTAGTCGACGCCGACCGAGCGGCTCACGTCGGTCTGCTCATCGAGCGGGAACACGACGGTTTCGTATTCCTCGTCGTGGATCAGATCGGCCTTGTCGTCGTCGTAGCGCAGTGCGATCCTGGCGACAACGGCCGCCTCGTATGCGGTGCCGGACCCGTCGCCTCCGATTGCGGACAACCACGGCGACGCGATGTCTGCCCAACGGATCGGCACGCCGTTCGCGACCAATGGCATTGCGCCCAACTCGTCGGCGCCGAGCGCCGCCGGCGCGGCCGCGGTGACAACACCTGCGACAACACCTGCGACTGCCCCAGCCGGTGCTGCTCCAGGCGCGGTCGAAGCCGGCGCAGGGGCAGTCGCGGCCGCTGCGGCCGCCTTCTGATCGGCCATGAGCACCGCGATCTGATCGCGGGTCAGCGGGCCGCGGAGGTAGCTCATCGCCCAGCGGGTCGTGAACACGTCTGGCTGGTCCTTGCCGGCCCGGCGCAGGACGAACTCGCGCTTGGCCAGACCGCTGATGGTCGAACCCACCGCGTTGATATCGACACCGCCAGACGCTGCGCTCATCCCGTCGAGGAGGCGTTGCTTGTCCTGCTCGGTCTGAAGCCGGCCGATCATCCAGGTGCCGGCGTTGGACAGCGCCTTGTAGTCGACATCGACCGGGTTTTGGGTCGATAGCACCACGCCGACGCCATACGCGCGGGCCTGCTTCATCAACGTCATGATCGGCTTCTTGGTCGGTGGCATCGCCGTCGGCGGCAGGTAACCGGCTACCTCGTCCATGTACATCAGGGCGCGGAGGTCGGTCGTGCCGCTCTGGCGTCGCATCCAGGTGACGAGCTTGGCCAGCACGAGCGTCGTGACGAACTGGCGCTCTTGGTCGCTGAGGTGGGCGATGCTCACGATCGCGCAGCGCGGCTTGCCGTCCGGGGTCTGCAGCATCGAAGCGATGTCGAGCGGTGGCCCGGTCATCCATGCCGCGAACGATGGTGACGCGAGCAGGCCGTTGAGACGGATCGCAAAGTCCATCCGGTCGTTCGGCGGGAAGAACGAGTCGAGCTCGAACACACCGAGCTTGCGCACCGGCGGCGTCTGGATCATACCGATCAGCGAGGCGAGGTCGAGACTGCGACCGGCTGTCCATTCGTTGAGGATGATGTTGGACACCAGGATGTGTTCGCGGCTCGTGAGCGGATCCGCTTCGATGCCGACGAGGCCGAGCAGCCCGCTGACGAACCCGTCGATCTCATCGCCGACGATTTCGGCGTCGTTTGCTGCCGCCGGTGGCTGGAGCGAACCGACGATGTTGATTCCGATACCGGCGGACGAACCGGGGGTGTAGATCGTGAACTCCACGCTCTGACGGAGCGCGGCGATGTCGCCGGCGCCGAGCCCCCATGCGCCAAGACCCTCTGTCCAGGTCTTGGCTTGGGCAGCGGCAAAGTCGGCGACGCTCAAACCGGCCTTCTGCGCGTCGCCTTCGTTGACCCACGGCTCGAAGTCGGCCGGGGCGAGGTTCGCGAAGGTGAGACAGAGGTTGGTGAGATCGCCCTTCGGGTCGATCAGCAAGGCCGGCACTCCCGCTCGGAGAGCATCCTCGATGAGCACGATGCCGAGGCCCGTCTTGCCAGAGCCGGTCATGCCCACGATCACACCGTGGGTCGTCAGGTCCCCTGACGAGATGGACGTGGTCGTGCCGGTGCGCTCGTGCGTTGCCGCAGTGATCTGACCACCGATCAGGAAATCTGCCATGAAAACATATTAGGCATCGGTCCGAATCTCGGTGGCATGTCACGCCGTCGATTGCAGTGCGATATGTTCGCGCGATGATCAGAGTCAGCGTTCTCTACCCGGGTGGCGACGACGTCACCTTCGATCACGACTACTACAAGGACAAGCATGTGCCGATGGCGTGCGCGGCGTGGGGAGTCGGCTCCGAGATCGACAAGGGCATCAGTGGCCCGAACGTCGCGGCGGTCCACTTCTTCTTCGAGTCGATGGAGCAGTTCCAGGTGGCGATGCAGGCACCCGACACCGCCAACGTCATGGCCGATGTCGGGAACTACACCAACATCGCCCCGGTGATGCAGATCAGCGAAGTCGTCTGATGCCAGTGCGCTGGCGTCGCTTACTTGGGTAGGGAAGCCTTGGCCTTGGCGATCAGGTGCTGGGGCAACACGTCGTAGTGGTCGTGTTGAACCGTGAAGTGTCCCCGGCCACCGGTCATCGAACGGAGATCGATGGCGTAGCGACCGAGCTCGCTGGTCGGCACAAGGGCCACGACCTCGTGCTGGCCGCGGCCGGCAGAGTCGGTGCCGTGCACCTTTCCGCGTCGCGACGTGATGTCACTCATCACGTCGCCTTCGTGACTCGTCGGCACGGTGACCCGGAGCAACGAAATCGGTTCGAGCACTGCCACGCCGGCCGCAATCATCGCGTCTTTGAACGCCTGCGAAGCTGCCGTCTTGAACGCCATTTCGTTCGAGTCGACCGCGTGGAATTTGCCGTCGAAACACTCGGCTTGCACATCGACGACGGGGAACCCGTGCACACCCCCGATGCTCATGGTCTCTTCGATGCCCTTTTCGACGGCCGGGATGAACTGCTTGGGGATGGTTCCCCCGACGATCGCGTTGCGGAAGTCGAAGCCGGCGCCGCGTGGAAGCGGTGCCACGCGAATGTTGACGACTGCGAACTGACCGTGGCCTCCCGATTGTTTCTTGACCTTACCGACGGCGTCCGCCCGACCGATGACGGTTTCGCGGTATGCGACGCGGACATCTTCGGTGTCGACGGCGACACCGAATTTGCGCGCGAGGCGCTCGATCGCGACGGTCACGTGTGTGTCGCCGACTCCGCGCAACACCGTTTGGCGGGTCTCTTCGACACGGTCGACCATCAACGCCGGATCTTCGGCCCTCAGCCGGTCGAGCGAGCTGACGAGCTTGTCGTCGTCGGCTTGGCTGCGTGGCACGATCGCCACCCCGTATTGGGGTATTGCGCGCTGCGGTGCGATGACGCGCACGGGCAGACCCTTCGGCGCGAGGGTGTCGCCCAAGCGGGTCGAGGCGAGTTTGGCGACCGCGGCGAGATCGCCGGCGACGACCTCGGTGAGCTGCGACTGATCCTTGCCGCGCAGCATGAACAACGTGTGCAACCGTTCGCTCGTACCGCTGCGGCTGTTGGTGAGGTGATCGTCGGCAGCGATCTTGCCGGACAGCACCTTGAACACCGACAACTGTCCGACGAACGGGTCGGCGATGGTCTTGAAGACATACGCGAGTGGTGGCCCGCCCGGGTCGGCATTCACGAGAGCTGTGCCGTCGCCCGCTGACACCTCGACCGGGCGGTCACAGGGCGCCGGACCGAGCTCGCAGATGAAATCGGCGAGACGGTCGATGCCGACGCCCGTCAACGCCGAACCGAGCAGGACCGGGTACTCGGCGCATTCGAGAACCTCGCGGGCGAGTGTGCGTTTCAGCTCCACGACTGATGGCATGTCGCCGCTGAGATAGCGCTCGAGCTGGCCGTCGTCTCCGGCCACGATGTCTTCGATGAGCGCATCGTGGTGATGGTGCTCGGCGTCGACGACGTCGGTCGGCAGCGATCCGACATGATGGGCTCCGGTCGATTCGTACTCGAGCGCTTCCTCGTCCAACAGATCAACGACCCCGTGAAGTCCGCCAGATTCGCCGAGCGGGATTTCCAGTGGCGCGAAGCCCGAACCGAGCGTCGCGCGGAGTTGTTCGAGCACGCTGCTGAAGTCGGCGCGGTCCTTGTCCTCTTTGTTGACGAAGACCATCCGCGGCATCCGCAACTCGGCCGCGCGCCGCCACAAGAGCTCGGTCTGCACTTCGACTCCCTCGACCGCGCTCACGACGAACACCGCCAGGTCGGCGACCGAGAGCGCTGCGTCGACCTCGCCGACGAAGTCGGCATACCCGGGCGAGTCGATCAGATTGATCTTGTACGTCGAACCATCCGGCGTCGTCCACTCGAACGGGGCGAGCGCGAGCGACAGCGAGATCCCACGTCTCACCTCCTCCGGTTCATGGCAGAGCACGCTCGTACCGTCACCGACCTTGCCAGCTCGCGTCACCGCGCCGGCCAGCACCAGCAGCGCCTCGGCCAACGTGGTCTTACCGGCGCCGCTTTGGCCGACGAGCACGACGTTACGGATGTTTTGCGTCGGGTAAACCCTCACCGCACCTCCTCCAAGCTCAGGTTGATGTGATTGCGCTACCGTAGGCCGATCGCGAGGGTCGGCGCGACAGTGGCTACCAGCGAACGTTGTCCACCGACGATGGCGGGCCGGCAGCGTTCGTTCGGATCCGGTACGCGCAGCGAGTGTCGCCGCTCAGCAGATGTTGTTCTCTCGTGACGCGAACGGATGGCCCCAGCGCGGCCTGGAACACTTCGAGCTCGCTCCTGCACAGCCCCTGGCACGAGGTTGCGGCCGTGCAGATCGGGCAGTGGTGCTCGATCAGGATCAGGTCGTCATCGTCGACGACAACCTCGGCGAGATACCCCTCGACGCTGCGTTGCTCTGCGAGCGCACGTACCCGCACCGGCACGGAACCGTTCGGAAGAACAGCCCTGTAGGCCGCCAGCTGTTCGGCCGAGCGCCGATCGATGACCGTATTCAGGGCGTCCTCTCCGAGGCTGGCGCGGATCGATCGGATCAAGTCGACAGTCAGGTCGCTGTGGCGATCGGGGAACAGCTCGCGACTCAGCGGCGTGGTCCGCCAGCGGATCGCCGGGCGCCCGCGGCCGTGGATCGCGCCCTCGAACCGCGCGACGAGACCGGAGGTCTCCAGCGCATCGAGGTGTTGGCGGACAGCGGTCGTGGTGGTGTTGATCTCGCCTGCCAGGTCCTGAGCCGTTGCCCAGTCAGCGCGTTTGAGCAGTTCGATGATGCGTCGTTTGGCGTCGGAGAGCTCTGCCATCACCGCCGAGTATAACGGATTGAACAAGCGCCAACTTTGCTAATGCTGCTCACCGCGAACCGGTGCGTTCGCCGAACCGCTTTGACAGAATGTCAAGCGTGACCCCGAGAGCCGAATCCGCAATGACGTCCGCCGCAACCGAAGCGTTGATCAACCAATTCGGATTGGCCGACTCGGTCGTCGACGAAGCCTCGGTCGCGAACAGCGTCAGCCGATTTCGCGAGCAGAACATCACTCTGCCGACGTTCGCTCAGCTTGCGGATCCGAGGATCATCGACCCCTCCCGCACAGCTGGAGTCGACAAGAACGATGC
This sequence comes from Actinomycetes bacterium, assembly GCA_025358125.1. Lineage (GTDB taxonomy): Bacteria > Actinomycetota > Acidimicrobiia > Acidimicrobiales > Ilumatobacteraceae > WLMZ01. Next base: position 4,210 of record JANYKS010000090.1, on the reverse strand, counting down.
GGACGCGCGCAACCTGTGGCGGGTGCACTGGTACAACGACCTCGATGGAAAGCGGGTCGACGTGCCCGACTACGTCGTACTGACCAGGGAGTTCACGGGCATCGACAGCCCGATCATCGTTGCGTTCGGCGACCGTTTCCCGATGATCACCGCGCACAAGGTGCTCGCTGCGTACAGCTGCCTCGCGCCTCGGGTCGTCACGGGTCAGTTCGATCCCACCCGTCATCGCGCGATTTGGCCGAGCACGGGAAACTACGCCCGCGGCGGAATCGCGATCAGCCGGATCATGGCCAGCCGCGGCGTTGCGATATTGCCGGCCGGGATGAGCCAGGAGCGGTTCGATTGGCTCGATCAGTGGTGCGCCAACCCCGCGCAAGACGTGATCAAGACGGTCGGCACGGAGAGCAACGTCAAGGAGATCTACGACGCGTGCAACGAATTGGCAAAGGATCCCGGCAACTTCGTCTTCAATCAGTTCTGTGAGTTCGGCAACCACATCGGCCACTACGAGGTCACCGGGCGCGCCCTCGGACACGTCTTCGAGCACGCGTCCGCGGCGATCGGCCGGCCCGGTCTGCGGCTCGCAGCGTTCACATGCGCCACCGGCTCGGCCGGCACGATCGCGGCCGGTGATCGTCTCAAGGAGGAGTACGGCACGAAGATCGTCGCCGTCGAAGCGCTCGAATGCCCGACGATGCTCGAGAACGGATTCGGCGAGCACAACATCCAGGGAATCGGCGACAAGCACATCCCGCTGATCCACAACGTGATCAACACCGACGTTGTCGTCGGGATCAGCGATCACGCGACCGATGAGTTGGATGTGTTGTTCAACACCGCAGCCGGGCGGGCGTATCTCGCCGATCGAAAGGGCTTCTCGCCCGCGCTCATCGAAGCGCTCGGCCACTTCGGGTTCTCGTCGATCTGCAACGTGCTCGCCGCGATCAAGACCGCCAAGCTGCTCGGCCTCGGCGCCGACGACGCGATCGTCACCATTGCAACGGACGGCGCCGCGATGTACCCGAGTTCGCGGGGCAAGACGATCTCCCGCCGATTCGGCGACGACTTCACCGAGGTCGATGCCGCAGCAGTGTTCGGCGAGCACCTCGCCAATGTGACCACCGATGCGACGCTCGAATGCACCGCGCGCGACCGCAACCGGATCTTCAACCTCGGCTACTACACGTGGGTCGAGCAGCAGAGCACTCCGTTCGAACTGTTCGAGGCCCGCCGCGGGCAGCAGTTCTGGAAGGGGCTCCGCCGCTACCTTGGGGTGTGGGACGAGATGATCACCGAGTTCAACGCGCGGGTCGCCGTGGGGAGTTGACGAGATGACCCAGCGCGAGGTGGAGTTCGGAGTCGTCGGCTGGAAGTGTGCCGTCTGCGGAGCCACCGTGGACATTGCCGAGCCGCTCGTCTTCCGCTGTCCGAATGCGACGCGGGCCGATCCGTACCATTCGCTGCGGATCATCCAGCACGACGCGCCGCTGCGTCGGTTCAGCGACGACCCGAACCCGTTCTTGGCCTATCGCCCGTATTTCGCCTGGGACACGTTCGCGCAAACACAGGGCCTCGGCGCCGCAGATCGCGAAGCGTTGGTCCGAACCTTGGATGCCCGCGTGGCCGAGGTTGACGGGAAGGGCTTCGTCGTGACCCCGTTCGAACGAGCAGACGCGCTCTCGGATGCGCTCGGTTTCACGGTCGACGGTGGCATCTGGATCAAGGACGAGACCCATCAGGTAACCGGTAGCCACAAGGCCCGCCATCTGTTCTCGACGTTGCTGCATCTGCTGACCACCGAGCGGATCGGCCGGGCGCCGTGGGGCGGCGCGGCGAATCGGCCTCCGTTGGCGATTGCTTCGTGCGGCAATGCCGCGCTCGCCGCGGCAACGCTCGCGGCCGCAGCGCAATGGCCGATCCAGGTGTTCGTCCCGACGTCGGCGGACCCGGCAGTGATCGCCCGGCTCAGCGAACTCGAGGCGACGATTACGACCTGCCCGCGCCGGGCTTCCGATCCGCCGGGTGATCCGTGCATGGTGCGTTTCCGCGAAGCCGTCGGGCACGGCGCGATCCCGTTCTCGGTGCAGGGCCCCGAGAACGCATGGTGCCTCGACGGCGCTCGGAGCATCGGTTGGGAGATGGCCGAGCTCCATCCCGATCACCTGTTCGCGCAGGTCGGGGGAGGTGCCCTCGCCCGCTGTGCGCTCGGCGGTCTGGCCCAGTCGGGGCGGCTCCCGAAACTTCATGCAGTGCAGACCGAGAGCTGCGCTCCGCTCGCGCGGGCGTGGCATCGGGTGCTCGGAGGCGTTGGTGGGATCGAAAGCGCCGGCATCCACTGGGCCGAGTACATGACGCCGTGGGAGACGCCGGGGCGCTCGGCAGCAGATGGCATCCTCGACGACCAGACCTACGACTGGCTCGGCGTCGCCAACGGGATGGCCGCCAGCCACGGAGCACCGGTGGTTGCCAAAGAGTCCGAGATACTGCGTGCCAACGAGCTCGCCCGATCGCTGACAGACATCGATGCGAGCCACACCGGAACCGCCGGACTGGCCGGCTTGCTGGCGATCCGCGACGTCATCAGCAACCACGAGCGGGTTGCCCTGATCTTCAGCGGGATCCGCCGGACCGGCTGAGGGGACCTCACTGCCCGTGCAATCACTTCGTAGGAACGGGATCAGGCGGGCAGACTGAAGACTGCGCCGATCGCGGAGCCCGGTAGCCTGAGCGCATGTCGGAAATCATTTCTCCCATGTCGCTCGACGCTGGCACGGATCCTCGTAACGACGTCTTCAATCGGTTGCTGAAGAACCGGGTCATCCTGCTCGGCAGCGATGTCAACGACGACATCGCGAATCAGCTCTGCGCCCAACTGCTGTATCTCGAGGGCGAGGATCCGAACTCCGACATCTGGCTCTACATCAACAGCCCAGGAGGTTCCGTCACCGCCGGCCTCGCGATCTACGACACGATGCAGTTCGTGGCCTGTGAAGTGGCAACGGTGTGCATGGGTCTGGCGGCGAGCATGGGCCAGTTCCTGCTCACCGCGGGTGCAGCGGGCAAGCGGTTCACCCTGCCGAATGCACGCGTGATGATGCACCAGCCGTTGGCCGGCCTTCGTGGTCAGGCAACCGACATCGCGATCCAGGCCGAGCAATTGACCTACACCAAGCGCCGGATGGCCGAACTCACCGCGTACCACACCGGTCAGAGTTTGGACAAGGTCGAGGCCGACAGCGAACGCGACAGGTGGTTCACCGCAGAGGAGGCCCAGCTGTACGGCCTGGTCGACAAGGTGATCGTCAAGCGCGGCGAGATCCGCTGAGCTGACGGGCGCTCAGCCGCCGGCAGCCGTCGACGACGTGGTCGACGCCACGGGCTGCGCTCCGCCCGGCACGCTGCCGACCGGCCCGAGATCGAGTCCGCAGTTCTGCTGCGCCCAAGTGACCACCGCCGTCGCCGAACGCACGGTTGCGTACGCTGAGTCTGCCGCCTGTTGCGTCGATGCCGGATCAGCCACGTCGACCGTGTTCGCGGTCTTGAGGTTTCCGTACAGCTTCTCCCAATCGGCCTCGATGTCGAGCGGTGCGACCTCGCCCATCTTCGAGTAGAGCGTGATCAGAGCGGGCACCTCTTCGGCCGATTTCGGCGGCGTCTTGATCTCGTTGGCGTGGGCTGTGAGCTCGCCGCAGAACCGTTCAGCGCTCCGTCGTGCCGAGTCGCCGCACCCGAGCAGACCGATCACGGCTGCGAGGGTAGACGTCGTGAGGATGACCCGGAATCGCATGCCCCTAGTCAAGCAGTCGTCACGCCGACTTTGATGGCATCGCCGACCGCCGACGTGTTGTGCGGTGGATCAGCCGGTATGGTTGTCTCGTTGTCGGGCAGCGCCCTTCCTGGATGCCGAGCGGTCGAGACCGCGTGTCTGTTGGAGGTGGCCATGTTTGCTGCCGTTTCGTCCGCCACCCTGCTCGGGGTCGAGGGTCATCGTGTCACCGTCGAGGTGCACGTGTCCGTCGGTTTGCCCTGTTTCACCATTGTCGGTCTGCCCGACGAGGTCTGCCGGGAATCGCGCGACCGGGTGCGTGCCGCTGTGATGTCGAGTGGATTTCCGTGGCCGACGAAGAAAGTGACCGTCAACCTCGCGCCGTCGAATCAGCGCAAAGTGGGGGGCGGGCTGGATCTCGCAATCGCGATCGGGCTGTTGATC
>JANYKS010000078.1 GCA_025358125.1 Actinomycetes bacterium | reverse complement strand
ACTCCTCGCACTGACCGTCGCGATCTGGCACAACCACCACAGCGGCCAACCCATCCTACGATCCCTCACCGCCTACGACCACTGACGAACCAGCCACGCACCGCGCCCGACCCATCACCCCTTGGATTTTCTCATCTAGTGCCCGTCAGGAAACGTTTGCACTGTCGCCGACCGGCACTTCGGCCACGCGCCCAGCGGCAGCGACCTCGGCGCCAACGCCTCACGACCGTCGGCGGGAGGGCTTCGGGGGGTAGAGGGCGGCGAGTGTGCCGAGCAGCTTGGGGAGCAGCGGGCTGAAGCGGCCCTCGCCCCAGGGGAGACCGGGCTCGTTGGCCATCGCCTGGCCGATGACGCCGCTGACGAGGACCGATGTGACCCAAAGCGCCTCGTCGGAGTCGGCACCGGCGCCGAGTTGGCCCGCCGCAGCGGCGTCGGCGAGCGCCTGGCGTTGGAGCCGGACCATCTCGACGCTGGGGGCCATGGCCTCGGACGTCGGCTGGAAGCTGGGGACCGGGCGCCAGAACAGCAGTTGGCCCGTTGCCGGGTGGGCGAGCAACCAGCGGCCGCTGGCCGCGAGGCCGGCGGCGAGCGCGTCGAGGCCGGGTTCGGCTCGCGCCATCGCGGTGCGCATGATCTCGAGGTGGGTTCGCTGGCCACGTTCGAAGAGGGCGTCGTAGATGGCCAGGAGCGAGTCGAAGTACTTGTAGATCGACGGCGGCTTCACCCCGAGCCGACGGGCGACCTCCGACACGCTGAGGCCGTTGACGCCCTCCTCGGTCATCACGTCATCGGCGATGGCGAGGATCTCTTCGATGGTCTCCTGGCGCCGCCGAGCTCGACGGTCGCCTGGTGCGGGGGCGGGGGCGGTCACCTCGGCCATCGACGACATACTGCGCACTGTAGCAGAAGATTTTGTTGACAGCAATGGCTACACCCACTAGCTTTTGGAACATCACCACGAGAGAAGGAGCACCCGATGGCACCGAAGAACCAGCGTTGGTGGTTGACCGAAGACCACGTCGAGCTCGACATCGAAGCCAGCGCCGACGCGCTCTACGCGATGGTCTCCGACCTGCCCCGCATCGGGGCGTGGAGCCCGGAGTGCGAGAGCGTCGACTGGGAGGGCGACGTCACCGTTGCCGTGGAGGGCACCACCTTCATGGGGCACAACGCGGTGGGACCCGGGCGGCGCATCCGCTACTCGCGCCACGGCCGGGTGCTGGTCGCCGATCCGGGGCGCGAGTTCGCCTTCGTCACCGACGAGGGCGGCCGGGAGTCCACCGTGTGGCGCTACCGGTTCGAGCCCCGCGGCGACAGCAGCACCAGGGTGACCGAGGGCTACGAGGTGCGGTGGATCCCGACGTGGGCTCGCATCCTCGACGTGCCCACCAACCGCCACAAGGAGCTGCTCAAAGGCATGCGCACCACCCTCGAGCGCCTGAAGGCGGCGGCCGAGGCCGAGCACCGGGGCGCATCAGCTCCCACCGAGGCCCAAAAGAATGCCGGGTCATGACCACCTGCTTCACGGCCACCCCCGGCGTCGATGTGATCACAACGACCGCCGACATCCCCGCCCTCGGCTCGCTCGCCATCAACGCGTTCGTGCTGCACGGTAGCGAGCCCATCCTCGTCGACACCGGCACCGTTGCCGGCGGCGCCGAGTTCATGTCGGTGCTGACGTCGGTGATCGATCCGGGCGAACTGCGCTGGATCTGGCTCACCCACTCCGACTTCGACCACATCGGCTCCCTGGCCACGCTCCTCGATGCAAATCCCAACCTGCGGGTGATCACGTCGTTCCTCGGCGTCGGCATCATGGGCCTGTCATCGACGCCGCTGCCGATGGACCGCGTCCACCTCGTCAACGCCGGCCAGTCCGTGACGGTCGGCGACCGCCGGCTGACCGCCGTCAAGCCGCCCGTCTACGACAACCCCATCACCACCGGTTTCGTCGACGACCGCACCGGGATCCTGTTCAGCTCCGACTGCTTCGGTGCCCTGCTCCCCGCGGTCCCCCAGACCGCCGCCGAGGTCGACCCCGACGAGCTGCGGGCCGGGCAGGTGCGCTGGGCGACCATCGACTCGCCCTGGGTGCACGACGTCGATCGCGATGCCTTCGGCCACGCCCTCGACCGGCTGCGGGCGATCGAGCCGACCATGGTGTGCAGCAGCCACCTCCCGCCCGCCCCCGGCGCCATGCTCGACGTCCTCGTCGACTCGCTGGCCCTGGCGCCCGCCGCCGACCGCTTCGTCGGCCCCGACCACGCCGCCCTCGAAGCGATGCTCGCCGGCATGGTCGACGTTCCCGCCTGAACCGGGCCGACGCGGTAGTCATCGCCGTGCGCCATCTCGGTTACGAAGCGAGCTCGCTCGCCCCATCTCGGAAGAACTGTCGCGCTCCTCCACCGGTCAGCAGGAGCCCATCGGCAGCCGGCAGCGAGAAGAACAGCCGGGCGACCTCTGCTTGGAGTCGGTGAGCCCGTTCATTGGTGGATTCCATCGATCACCGGTTGCCAGGCAGCACGAACCTCGCGAGGAAGTACCAGTTCACCCCAAAGGTCGACGAGCAGCGCGCCGTCGACAGACCGCAGCAGGTCGTCCGCGATGCCCTCGCGCAGTGTCACCTCGTAGCAGCGGGCACGCTGCCGCCGGTCGCTCAGGTCGAAGGTTGCGCCGGGTCTCGACCAGTTCAAGCCGAGCGGGAGGGTCACGGTCGCGAAGGCGTCGCTGATGGCCAGCCGCTATAGGCGATCGGCCACGACGATCGGCCGGCCCCGGCGCATCGGGTGCTCGGCGAACCTCACTCGAGGTTCCGCCGTCAGTTCGAAGCCGGCGCTGTCGAGCAGTCGCTCGACCGTCGCCAAGGTCGGCGACTTTCGACCGTGCTCGTACGCCGACAGGGTCGGGCGGGAGGTGCCAGCCCGCGCCGCGAGAACCTCCTGGCTCAGTCCGGCCTGGTGTCGTACGCGCTCGAGCAGATCAGAACCCACGTCGCCAAGGTATCTGATCGGATACCTCAAAGAAAGGGACAGCCGTTCGTACGTCGGTCAACTTCAGCGGACGTCCAGAAACGTCCTTGGCGGAACGGGAGGGATTCGCGGGTTGGCAGGTCGGTTGTCGCGCCGTGCCTGGTCAGGGTAGGTTTCAGCAGGGTTGTGCGGCCGTCTGTCGGGAGCAACCCGGGAGCAACGGGAGCTCTTCGTCTCGCCTAGCAGCAACAGATGCGCAGGTGCCTCACTCCCGAGCGTCAGGGCTGACGGTTGACACCGTGGGTAACATCATTAGTTACAGCTTCAGTTTCAAGGAGGAACGTGGCGCAGCGCAAGAGCCCGCCCTACCCGAACGCACCCCTAGTTCTGACCGTATTGGAGATCCGTTACCCCGAGTTGTCCGACGGGATTGGACGCAGCGCACAGCATCAGATGCGCGAAGCACTTCGCAAGGAGTTGCCGCTCGTCGAAAACGTGACGGAGGAACAGCTCGAACTCTCCATCGGTGCTCCGTTGCCCGCGGCCGTGCAGCGACGAACCTTCCCACGCTTTGTCACCCGCGATCGAACAACGGCGATGGTGGTCAAGGAAGAGGCGCTCGTGCTGGAGACGACTTCCTACGGGGGGTGGGAGGAGTCCTTCCGCCCGCTCGTGGCACTCGTGGTGAGCGCGTTTGCACAAGCGACGCCGCCGGATGGTGTGCTCAGGGTCGGGCTGCGGTACATCGACGAGATCCGCGTGCCGGGCATTGATGCAGTCGCCGGCGATTGGCGCGAATACATCGATGAGCATCTACTCGCAGCAGCTGATCCCGGTTTCATCCCTGCGAGCCTCAAGCCAACGGTTTGGCAGGGCCTGGTTCAGTATCGGACAGCAAGCGACTCGACGTTGACGGTGCGCTACGGACCGCAGGATGGTCATGCCGTGAATCCGCGCGGGTCCACCCGAAGACGGAACGCTCCACCGCCCGGTCCCTACTTCCTTCTCGACTCGGACTCTGCGTGGCAAGCTTCGACGGATGTGCCGGAGTTCGACGTTGATCACGTGCTGGAGATCTGCGACTCCTTGCACGAGCCCACGCGAGAGTTCTTCCGGATCGCAGTAACCGACAAACTCCGTGACGAGATCTTCAGCCAGGACAAGGGGAAAAGCTCATGACGATGCTGGACGCACGAGAAGCAACTGGACGACCGACCGGCGCCTCTATCGGCTTGTTCGAGACGACAGATGCGACGCGAACCATTGCTGACCTGGTTGAAGAAGTCGGCTTCCTCAAGAACCGAACTCGAATCCATGTGGCGGACTCGAACGGCGTGCACGACTCGGCTCAGCAATTGCATTCGGCTGCCCTGGATCAGTTGTTGCGCACCTCCGCGAGCCAGAAGACTCGAGAGTCCCTGCCCGACTTGCTGGAGGGTCTAAGTGGTCTCGGATTCGCCTGGAGAGATCTTGGCCGCGTTGTCGGTGTATCGGTGCCCGCATTGCGCAAGTGGCGTCAAGGCGAGTCTGCAGCAGGCGACAACCGTTTGCGTGTAGCGCGGCTCGCGGCCTTCTGCGACATCGTTCGCGAGCAGTACCTGATCGACGATCCAGCCTCGTGGCTCGAGACCCCGATCCACGTTGCCGCGCCGACGACAGGACTCGACCTCGTTGCAAGTGACCGGTTCGATCTCGCCTTCCGGTTGGCAGGCGACGACGGCGCCGACCCTGAGACGATCCTCGACGACTTCGACCCTGAATGGCGGGAGAGATACGCAACCTCCGTCGAGGTATTCGTCGCCGCGGACGGCCAGCCCGCTCTGCGGATTCGCAAGGACTAACGCTTGAGCGATGACACCCTCGAGTTCCCGCAGTCGTCGGACGAGCTCTACCTCGCCGCGGCCCCGGCGGATGTCGAGCCCAGTCGACCGCTGCTCACCGGCGACGTGTTCGCCGACATACAAGTTCCGGGCTTCGACGAGTCAGGCCCTGCGATTATCCTGACCCACCCGTGCTCGATGAGGGTCGACGGCGTGAACTTGGCCGATCGACTTCTCATGGCCCGAGTGACCCCCTCGACTGTTGTCCCGCTCCACAAGTGGGCAACTGGGTTCTTCAAGATCATGCCCCTTCCTGATCTGAACGGTGGGTGCCACGCTGCGAGGCTCGATGAGATCGGACTTGTCATGTCGAGCGCCGTTCAGAGCGCCCAGCGGCTGGCGTGCATGACCCCGTTGGGGATCAACCTTCTTCAGCAGCGATTCATCGCGTACCTCACACGATTCGTTGTACCGACCTTTCGCTTGAACGAAGCCTGCGCTGCTGTGTTCGATGAAGCCGACCTGGGTGAGGAATGGGCACTGGTCACAGTCGCCGCCGGCATGTCGCTTGAGCAGGCAGCGGTTGCGTTCCACGACTGGATTCGTTCGGCGGACTCCTCGGGGCTCACCCGACAGAAGCAGCTTGCTGAGCCACAGCGGCGTTCCGGTGTGCGACGAGACATGCGCCGTCATCTGACGGACAACTTCGGATCGTGACCTCGTTCGACACGATCATCGGAGGTTGCGGCTCGCTGCGTCTCCTCTGGCAACATCCTTCGCGAGCTGATCCGACTGGGTCCTGGCGAGCCAGCGGTTGAGGTCGGCGACCGCCGAGGTCCCTGGTCGAGCGGTGGCCCCGTGCGCGAGGTCGATGCTCGGGTCATCAGCGACGACGTAGACACGCGCGTCGAGGCGAGCGCGGCTGAGCGCCGTGTAGCCGGCCTCTTGGTACAGGTCGTCGGTGGCGAGAACGAGGGCCTCATCTGAGGTGAGGCCTTGCGCCTTGTGGATGGTCATGGCGTAGCCGTGGTCGAGGTGGCCGGCATCGAGGTAGCTGGTCGGCACGATCCGATCGGTTCCGTCTGTCACACGTGCGGTCAACGATCGGGCTTCCGGATTGATCGCAGTAACCACGCCTCGGAGTCCGTTGAGCAAGCCGTCCGCACGTTGGTTCCTCAGGCACACCACCCGGTCGCCGGTGCGGAACTCGCGATCGCCAGCGATAACCGCCTCCGCGCCGAGGCGCCGGCCTTCGAGCATCTTGTTGCGAGCGAGTCGGTTGAGGTCGGCGACGTCGTCGCGGCGAAGGGCGAGGATCACGACGTCGCGGCGGAAACGGAGCAGGGTCGACCAGTACGAGATCAGTTGCTGCTTGGCATGGTCGGCGGTGTCGCCGATGTGGATGCGACCATGAGCCTGGTAGGCGGTTAGGAAGCGACCCACCTCGCCGGCGCGCAGGTCGGCGAGCGCGACACGTTCCCAGGCGTGTCGCTGCCGGCGGTTCTCGGTGAGCCCGATCGTCGGCATGCGCTTCTCGAGTCCCCGCAGCACGCCGCCGGCTTCGATCGACTGGAGCTGGTGGGGATCGCCGACCAGGATGAGCCGTGAGCCGCCGGCATCCGCCGCGTCGAACAGCCGGGCCAGGGCGCGGGTGCCGACTATCGCAGCTTCGTCGATGACGAGCACCGTCTGGTCGTCGACGCGAGCATCACCACCACTCCGAAGCGCCGAACGGCGACCGGCCGAACGGGCTCGATCCGGCGGTGCCCGACACGACAGAAAGTGGACGCACTTGCATCACGGCTGCGCGCCCGTTGCCGCGGCGACAGTCGCGTGCGTGCTCGGCTCTTGAGGCACCGGGGGTCGGCCACCGTGCTTCGTTGGTTCCGGTGGCAGCGGGTGCCTCAGCGTGGACTGCCACCGTCGGCACGTGGGCGCTCGGGGGAAGGCATGTTGGCCATCGAGTCGGGTATGGCGAGGAGCAGCGCATGCGGGCCTCCGGCGCGTCGAGGCCGACCCGGTGCCGGCATGACGGTCCGACGGTGCGCTCGCGATGTTGCTGACCACGCGACTGTGACCACAGTCGCGTGCGTGATCGCGTCGCGGTCACGCGATCGCGTGGTCAGTCGCGTGGTGGCAACGCGACTGCCGGCCAGTCGCGCGAGGAATCTGTCGAAGGAGTGCTGCGCCTGGGCGAAACCGTGCTCTGTATCCCGGTGTACTCGCACGATCAGAAGGAGCACCTGATGCACGACACTGGAACTGACTTCGCCGACCTCGACGACGATCTCCGACTCATCACCCTGCCGGACGCCACCCGGTTCCTGTCCGTGAGCCGTGGGTCGCTCTACGATCTGCTCACCACCGGACAGCTCGCTTCGGTCCACATCGGCCGCTCACGCCGAATCCCAATGGGCGCGCTTCGCCGCTACATCCGTGAGCGCCTCGAGCGTGACCGCCGGGACGGTTGAGTATCACGGATGATCAGCGCACGTGCGGCGGTCGTTCCTGCAAGTCGTCCCATCTCGGTTCGTCCTGCCGCACAGCACCGAGGCATCCCGCATCCGTGTGAGCTTCTCGCCGAGGCGGGCGATGTCCTCTCCCGCAGCCGGCGGACCCTTGGCGTAGCTGGCACGGCGCGCAACACCGTCGAGAAAGCCTTGGGCTCGTCGAGAGACCTCCGCTTCGCTCCGCCGAAGCGCCACCGTGATGAGCTTGCGACCGACGGCATCGGGGTCGACGAGACCTGCCTGAAACACGGCTGTGAGGAATCGGATGTCCTTGGCACGGCCCGCGAGGACCTTGGCGACGCACAGATCCTCGGGGTTCAGGCACAGGCCCACTGCGCCACTCTCGGGATCCTCGATCCGAACAAGCCGCTCGTCCCAGCCGCTCGGAAGGCTGGCCGTCCATGGCGACACGCCATCCGCGTAGATGCCGTACTTCTCCGAGAAGTGACTTGCTTCGCCGAGCAGACCGTCGACCTTGTCGGCCTTCTCTTCGTCGTCGTCATCGAAGGGAAGGATGTCCGCCTCGGCCGACATCGTTGCGTCTTCGGGAAGCACGAATTCACGGAACGAGGCGAGGATCGACTGGCTGCCGATGATCACCACGGTGTCCTCCCCGAGCATCGCGGCAGCAGCGCGGATGATCTGACGCAGACCCTCCCTGTTCATCGAGATCCGGCGCGCCGCAACTTCGAACGACGAGTCACTTCGTCGCGTTCGTTGTCGTTCAGCAGTGTGGAAAACGGTGACATCTTGAGCAGCTCGACATCGTCCTCGTCGGTCGACAACAACAACCGGACGATGTCGGATCGAGGTCCATCGAGCAGGCGCTGCCACGTCTCGATGTAGGGCGAGCTTCGCTTGCTCAGCGATTGCTCGAGAACGTGCAACCGACCACGTCCGAAGTCCAGGACGCGGTCGGGGTCATCGAGAAACTTCTCCAGCACGATGCAATGGATCTCGATGGTCTTCGACACCGAGCGGTCATCTTGCCGTGAAGGCTTGGGCACCACCTCCACCGTTTCCGAGCCGACAGAGAGGATGCGCTCCAAGGTCTCGATGCTCGGGCTGCGGTGGCCGTGCTCGTACATCGACAGAACAGGCTGCGGAATGCCCGTCAGCTTGCTCAGGGTCGTCTGAGAGAGGCCGTGCCGGCCCCTGAACTCCTTGACAACCTCCGACGTATCCATGCGGGCCACTATATCTCAGTCGATATAGATACGCATCTGTACCTGGCACCGTTACATGCTCTGCGAACCGGGGTCGAGCATCGCGGCAGCGGTCGCAGCGGTGGCCTTCGGCCGCTCACCGAGGGACCGCACATAGCCGGCGGTCGTCGCCTCGGCCGCGTGGCCGACGTATCTGGCGATGTCGCTGAGGTCGAGGCCGGCTTCTGCATAGAGCACGGTCACAGCGGTACGGCGACCTGTGTTTGTCGACAGACCGGCTGGGTCGATGCCCGAGCGTTCCGCTGCGCGAGTCACCGCCTTCGCCACCGCCTGACGATTCACCAACCCGCCCGTCGTGTTCGTGAACACAGGCATCACAGCGCGCCCCTCGTACAGGTGCGACCGCCACTGCTCACCGACGGCGAGGCGTTCCATCGCTTGCGCCTTTTGCCGTCTCCGTAGTTGGTCGACAACTCCAGCGGACAGATGATGCGTGCCAGCCGCTCCAGCGTTCTTCGTCTGGCCCAGCACCATGCCCTCGCCATCCACATAGACGGCGGCGCGCCGGACAACCGCCACGCTCGCGTCGAGGTCGAGGTCTTCCCACGCCAGACCCAACGCTTCTGACACGCGCCACCCCTGCACGAACAGCAACGCCACGGCCGCGCCAAGCCGGTCAACAGACGCGGTCTCCACCAATCGACGCGCCTCTTCTGACGTCAGCGCCCGTGCCGACTTGTGCGTGACCTTCGGCGCAGCCACGCGATCGACTGGGTTCGACGCGATCAGCTCGTGGATCACGGCCTGCTCGAGCACTTGGTGGAGCGTCACCCGAACGTCGGCCACGGTTCCCGATGCGAGCCCCGACTTCAGCAGGTCTGACTGCCAGCGAGCTACACGCTCGGGCTTCACCGACCGGACGGCATGACGCCGAGGGTGTCGGTGATCCGTTGGACGCGATCGCGATAAGTGCCGAACGTCGACGGGCGCACGCGATGACGGGCGACCACATCGAGCCACCACGCGGCCAACTCGGCGACCGTGGCATCGCGATGGAACGTCGATGACTGGATCTGCGACAGCTCCTCCAGCTTCACCGTCCGGCGAGCGATCGCCTCCTCACGGGTCTTGCCGCGAACCCGGCGCGGCCGAGGCTCACCGGGCACCGAGTACGTCGCCCGCCACGCACCATCCGAGTCGCGGTAGATCGAGCCCTCGCGGTTCGAGGCCTTGCCGTGCACCTGGACCGCGCCATCGCGGCCGACGCTGCGCTTGCCGGTGGTCCTTCTGGCCATGGTTCGAATGCCTCCAAACCCGGGAGTAACGCCGGGAGCAACGCACCCCAAAACGGGAGCAACCGGGAGTAACCCTGGGAGTGACACTCTACGACGCCCATGGACGTCAGCGCAACGTAAGACCTGGTCAGAGCACCTAGGTTTGTACATCGGTGAACTTCAGCGGACGTCCAGAAACGTCCATGGCGGAACGAGAGGGATTTGAACCCCCGGGGCGTGAACCCTTCCGCTTTCAAGGCGGATGCATTTGGCCGCTCTGCCATCGTTCCGTCGGAAAGACTAGCGGTTGGGTTCACGATGAAACCCGTGGATTGGCGCGCTGTTACTGTGTGAGCATGCTCCAAACCATTCCCGCTCGGCGCGGCAAAGCGACCAGGCTTGCCGCCGGCGAGGCCATCAAGATCGTCAACACCCATGGCACTCAGGTCGTCGACTTCTGGGCGTTCGTGTCCAGCATGCAGACCGAGTACGTCGGCATGGAGCACAGCCGGGCGACATGGACCCATCTGTTCCCGCGGACTGGCGATCCGTTCTACACCAATCACCGCAGGGCGCTGTTGATCATGGAAGACGACACCTCGCCCGGGCGGCACGACACGTTGATGGCGCCGTGCGACAACGAGCGCTATGGCCTGCTCGGCTGCACCGACTACCACGACAACTGCCACGACAACATGCATGCCGCGCTCGCCGAACTCGGCATCACCGTGGCGTACACCCCGGCGTCGATCAACCTGTTCATGAACATCCCGTGGGCCCAAGACGGAGGGCTCGCGTTCGAACCGGCGCTCAGCAAGCCGGGCGACTACGTGGTGCTCCGCGCCCAGCTCGATTGCGTGTGCGTGATGTCAGCCTGCCCGCAGGACATCCTCACGATCAACAGCCAGGCGCCGGTCGAGGCGCATTTCGAAATCCTGCCGGCGTCCGCCAACGGGTAACCCGGCTGCCTGCGGCTGGCACGGGTTGCTGATCAGCGCCACGCCTCAGGGCGGTCGAGGTGATCGACCACGCTGCAGTCCTCACGGAACTCGACGAAGCGATCGAAACCGCGCAGGAACCAGCGGTCGTGGGTGACTGCAATCACCGTCCCCCGGAACTCGGTCAGCCCGGATTCGAGTGCTTCTGCCGAAACGAGATCGAGGTTGTCCGTCGGCTCGTCGAGCAACAGCATCGTCGCGCCGACGAGTTCGAGCAGCAGGATCTGGAACCGCGCCTGTTGGCCTCCGCTCAATGTGTCGAAAGGCTGCTCGGCGCAACCCTGCAACTCGTAGCGGCGGAGCATGCCCATCGCCGGCCCGCGCACGACATCGTGGCCGTGCAGGATGTCGAGCAGTCGGTTGCCGTACCACTCCGGATGCTCGTGGGTCTGGCTGAAGTGGCCGGTGCGCACGCCGGCGCCCAGGCGAACCTGGCCGCCGTGCGGCACCCTGTCGTCACCTGCGATCAGCCGCAGGAAGTGGCTCTTGCCGGCGCCGTTCGGACCGAGGATCGCGACGCGTTCGCCGTACCAGATCTCGGTCGAGAACGCGTCGGTGAGGCCGTGCAGCTCGAGCTGCTCGATGGCCAGGGCGCGCTTGCCGGTGCGCGCACCGCCGAGATGCATGTCGATCCGCTGCTCGCGGACCTCGGTCGGCTTGTCGTTCTTCTCGTCGAACTGGCGGAGCCGGCTCTCGGCAGCCTTCAGTCGTGGCGCGAACACCTCGCTGATCTTGGCCCGTCGGCGCATCTCGGCCACGAGCTGTTCGAGCTTGCCGCGCTCTTGTTCGTAGACGGTCAGGTTGTGCTCGCTCCGCGCGAGGTGGGCGTTGCGGGCGTCGTGATAGCTCGCGAATCCAGCGCCGTGGGTCCACGCGCCGTTGGCCTCGACGGTGACCACCTTCGTCGCCGTCGCGGCGAGCAGCTCGCGGTCGTGGCTGACGAACAGCACCGTCTTGGGTGTGCAGCGTAACTCGTCCTCCAGCCACCGCTTGCCCGCCACGTCCAGGAAGTTGTCGGGCTCGTCGAGCATGAGCACATCGAAATCGCTGCGCAGGAGCGCTTCGAGCGCGAGCCGCTTCTGCTGCCCGCCGCTGAAGGTTCGCAGCGCACGATCGGCGATCTCGAAGAACGCCAACCCGACGCTACGGGTGGCGCAGGTGTCCCAGAACACCTCGGCGTCGTATCCACCGGCGTCACCCCATTCCGCGAGCGCGTGTGCATATTTCATCGGTTCATCGACAGCATCTGCCTCGGCGGAGGTGAGGCGGGCGGCGGCGATCTGCAGCTGTTGCGGCGCGAGCGAAACCATCAGATCGCGAGCCGTCATCGTTTCGTTCGCCGTTCCGACGAGTTGGCGCATCACCCCGAGCCGGCCATCGATCGAGATCGTGCCGCTCGTCGGCGTGGCCTCGCCGCTGATGAGCCGCAAAAGGGTGGTCTTGCCGACGCCGTTCGCACCGACGAGCGCAACCTTCTCGCCGTTGCCGACGCTGAAGCCGATGTCGTCGAGCAGTTCGGCGCCCCCCGGACGGCGCCAACCGACATGGCTCACCTGGATCGAACCCACGAGAGGACGATCATAGAGAAGGCTGTCGTCGGCCCGACCCCGAATTCACGATTGAGGTTGGGAACCGTGCCGGATAGCATTGCCGACGGAGAGCTGCCAGAGCGGCCGAATGGGGCGCCCTGCTAAGGCGTTGATCGTGTCAAAGCGATCCGTGGGTTCAAATCCCACGCTCTCCGCCACCATCCAGAACCCCGGGAGGCCACGAGCCGCCCGGGGTTCGTCGTTTCAGCGACGCGGGAGCCGTTGATTCGGGTCGCAATCGCCGAGCGATGAGCACACGCGTGGGCGTGTCCGATGAGCCTATGTTGCAATCTGATGACGACGGGTGTAGACATTTCGTAACGAATCCATACGAGTACCCGTGGGTGGGCGGTCCATTCGCCCTCCATCGCCCGATAACGGATCAGCGGGGTCCTTCGGGGGACGTGAAAGGGACAGTGAATGTACGACGACGATGACTACGGATTCTGGGACGATTCCCGTGCTCGCTCGCATTCCGTTCCGATCACCCGCCCGCTCGGGCCGCGCAGCGTTCACGCCACTGTCGATCTCGGTGACCCAGGGTTCGCTCCGCCACGACCGGCCAACTACTTCTGGAGGCGCCTCGGCGCGCTCCTCTCGGTCGGCATCATCGCCGCGCCGATCGCGCTTGTCATGCGCGGCTCGGACTCCGGCCCACGCGTCACGGCGGCAGCCTCCACCATCGTTGCGCCGACCGCAGCGGCAACGACCGACCCCCCGGTGCAGCTCACGGCCGCCACACCAGCGCCGTCAGTGGTTGCGGGAACTGTCGGCGCGGGTCCGCTCGATCCAGCGACCGCAACCGCTGCCACACCCGCAATCGCAACCGGTGGGTCCGCCGCCGCAGTCGCAACCGCTGCGTCGGCCGCCACACCAGCGACACAGGCCCAGCCGGCGACGGCAGCGCACAGCGATGCGGTACCTGCTCCAGCGCCTGATGCGGTCGCAAGCCTCCCAGCGGCCTCGGCCGTGCCCCAAATCCAGACCGTCGCAGCGCCCGGCACCCAACGACCGACGATTGCAGTGGTCGAGACGCCCGCAACCGCTCGCCCAACCTGCGACAACAAATACCGCGTCGTTGCCGGCGACTTCTGGATCGGCGTCGCGAAGAAGGTCAACGTCACGCTCACGCAACTGTTGAGCGTCAACCAGGCAACGGTCTCGTCGCCGCTGTATCCGGGCCGATCGATCTGCCTGCCGGCGAACTCGTCCACTTCGACTGCGACGGCGCCCAACACCACCTTCAAGCCCACGACGAAGCCCACCACGACAAAGCCTGCGACCACCCTCACGACCAAGCCGGCAGCAAAGCCGACATCGACGACCGTGAAGGCGAAGGTGACGACCACCACCGCTCAGCCGTCGACGACCCCTGCCGCGCCACAGGTCAGCTACAGCAGGGCCGAGGTCGTCCAGATCATTCGCGACATCTGGCCCGACGATCTCGAGAACCAGGCGATCATGATCGCCGCCCGCGAGAGCAATCTGATGCCCGGGGTCAGGAACTCCTGCTGTTTGGGACTGTTCCAGATCCACTTCAGCGCGAACCAGCGTTCGTTGGCCTCGTGGGGGATCACCTCGCCCAACATGTTGTTCGACCCCCGCGCCAACGCATACGCAGCGTATGCGTTGTACCTCCGCGCCGGTGGCTGGGGCCCGTGGGGGATGTAGAAGCCTGGCCGCGCCGTCGCGACGCGGCGCAGCCGCCGGTCAGGGTCGGGAGTGCTCCGCGATCTGCGGTTGCCCGACCGGCGAACCTGTCGGGATCCACTGCGGCAGGCACTCGCGGCCGAAGAGTCGATCGATGACCATCACGGCGGCGCCGATGGCCCCACCGACGTGGCCAAGAGTCGACCTCGTCACCCGTAGGTCCCTGGTGGCCAGCGGTGAGGAACGCAGGTAGATCTGCTGGCGGATCGTGGCCAACAACGCGTCGCCGGCCCCCGTGACTCCTCCGCCGAGCACCACGAGCGACGGGTTGAAGATGTTCACGATGCTCGCCAGCATCTCGCCGATGTGCTGCCCGACGCTTGCCAGCAGTACCACACAGAAGGCATCACCCTGTTGGGCGCCGTTCGCGACGTCGACGGCCGAAAGTTCGCGTCCGTCGCGGGCGAGCGCTGCGAGATATGGGCTGGCGCCGTCAGCGGCTGCGGCCTGTGCGTCGCGGGCGATCGCAGCACCACCCGCGACTGCTTCGAGGCAGCCGCGGTTGCCGCACCGGCACATGACGTCATGGTCTCGTCCGACAACGGCCACGTGGCCGATGTCGCCGGCACTGCCCTGTGCACCGCGGTGCAGCGTGCCCTCGGAGATCAGCCCGGCGCCGATGCCCGTACCGATCTTGACGACCACGACGTTGCGGTCATTGCGCGCCGCGCCGCTCCACAACTCACCGAGCGCCATCACGTTGACATCGTTGTCGACCCACACGGGTGCGTCGAATTCTTGTGCGAGATGCTCGCGCACGGGGTAGGCGTCCCAGCCGGGCATGATCGGCGGTGAGGACGGCCGGCCGGTGGCGAACTCGACCGGCCCTGGCAGTCCGATACCGACGCCCCACAACGACGGTATGCCACCTTCGAGCTTGGCCCCGAGACCCCGGAACAATTCGCCGACGCGCGCGAGACTCGGCTCGGGTCCGACCTCGATCTGCCACGGTTCCTCGGAGCTCGCGAGCAGGTTGCCGCTCAGATCGGTCGCGCAGACCGTCAGGCTGGTCGCGCCGAATTCTGCCCCGAGGACGATGCCGATCTCCGACCGGAAACGCACCTCGCGCGGACTCCGTCCGCCGTTGCTCGGTCCGAGGGCACCCTCGGTGACGAGACCCAAATCGATCAGGTCGTCGAGGCGGCGCGAGACGGCGGTCCGGCCGAGATTCGTGCGAGCACTGATCGTCGCACGCGTGCGGGCAACACCCGAGCGAACGACATGCAGCACCAGCGCGAGGTCACCCCGATCGTCGGCGCGGCGATCGTCGAGCGTGGGCATGGCGGGGCTCCCTTCTGTGCTCGTGGCTGTGAGTTCACCATAACGCGTGCGGTCCCTTCTGTGCATTGCCTCTTGACTTTTGTTTGTGACAAGCATAAGTTACTTCCTGGCAACCTGAAGTGGGTTGACATGTGCAGGGGAGACGGATGATGCGCTTGGGTTACTCGACGATCACGTGGGGAGGCGTGGTGGGTGACGCTGTCGGCGTCACCAGCGTGAAGGACCTCTTCTACCGCGCGAACGGTTCGATGGAACGTGCAATCGCGGACATCGCCGCAGAGGGTTACGAGGGCGTCGAGATGTTCGACGGCAACGTCAACGACTACGCCGACCGTCCCGACGATCTGCGTCGGGTGCTCGACGACAACGGGATCGTGCTCGTCAGCGTGTACACCGGCGCGAACTTCATCTACGACGAAATCCTGCCCGAGGAGCTGAGCCGGACCGAACGCGCCGCAGACCTCGCGAGCCGGTTCGGCGCGGAGGCGCTGGTGGTCGGCGGCGGCGCACGGCGCGCCAGCGGCACCCGGCCGACGGACTACGACAAGCTGGCACTCGCGCTCGACAAGGTGGCCGACCTCGCCGAGGCGCGCGGACTGCACGCGTGCTATCACCCTCATCTGTCCACCATCGTCGAAAACCCCGACGAGCTCGAGACACTGATGCAGCGCACGCGCATCGGCTTCTGCCCCGACACGGCCCACCTGCTCGCCGGCGGGGGCGACCCCGCCGCGCTCATCCGCCGGTACCCCGACCGGGTGCGCCACGTACACCTCAAAGATTTCCGCGCTGACCCGTTCGGCTTCTTGCCGCTCGGTCAGGGCTCGATCGATTTCTCCGACGTCATCGCCGCCGTCCGCGAGATCGGTTACGACCGCTGGCTGATCGTCGAGCTCGACTCCTACGAGGGCGACCCACGCGAGGCGGCACGGATCAGCAAGGCGGCACTCGCCCGGCTGCTCGCCTGAGGCCGCGCGGGCCGGCAGCAACAACCCGTTCCACCGTCTTACATACAACGTTCAACCAATTCTTCAACCGTCCCCGAAAGGACTTCACCCATGAAGCACACCCGTTACCTGATGACCGCCATCGTGGCCGTCGCGTCGCTCGCCGCCTGCGGCTCCACCAAATCGTCGACCTCGGCCAACACCAGCCCCAGCCCCAGCGCCGGCAGCACCGCCGCCAGCACTGCCGGCAGCACGGGCGGCGCCAGCTCGGGCGGCAAGTGCGACGCCGCAACGCTGGCCAAGATCAACGCCTCGATCACCGCCGCGACATCGAAGTCGCAGAGCACCGGCCCGAACGGCGAGACGGCCAAGCCGGCGAGTGATGTGTCACTGACCGACGCCGAGGTCGCCAAGGTCAAGGGCATGAAGGCGACCGCGGCAATCGTGTTCCACACCAAGGCATCCGACTGGTCGACGGCGCAGGAGGCCGGTCTGCGTGCGCAGTTCACCAAACTCGGCATCGAAGTGATCGCCGTCACCGACGCCGGCTTCAAGGCCGACCAGCAGATCACCGACATCCAGACCGTGATGGCGAAGAAGCCATCGATCATGGTGTCGATCCCGGCGGATGCAGCCGCGACCGCTGCCGCATACAAGGCCGTCGCCGACGCGGGCACCAAGCTGGTGTTCATGGACAACATCGCCAAGGGCTTGAAGCAAGGCAAAGACTATGTGTCGGTCGTCAGCGCCGATAACTACGGCAACGGTGTCGTCTCGGCCCACCTGATGGCCAAGGCCCTGTGCGGCAAGGGCAAGATCGCGACCGTCTTTCATAGCGCCGACTTCTTCGTCACCAAGCAGCGCCACGAAGGCTTCGTCACCACGATCAAGTCCGACTACCCAGACATCCAGATCGTGGAGGAGAAGGGCATCGACGGCGCAGACTTCGCCTCGCTCGCCCAGGACGCAGCGAACGCGATCCTCACCAAGAACCAGGACCTCAACGGCATCTGGGCTGTGTGGGACACACCGGCCGAGGGCGTGCTGGCGGCGATCAAGTCGGCGAACCGCAACGACGTCATCGTTGTCACTGAAGATCTCGGTAAGCCGGTCGCGGTCGAGCTAGCCAAAGATGGGATAGTCAAGGGTCTCGGTGCGCAGCGGCCGTACGACCAGGGCGTGACGGAGGCCATGCTCGGCGCCTACGGTCTGCTCGGCAAGACGGCACCCGACTACGTTGCACTGCCCGCCCTCGCGGTGGACCACGACAACGTGCTCGACTCCTGGAAAAAGGTGTATTACCAGGACGCGCCGAGCGACATCGCCAGCGCCTACAAGAAGTGAGTGCTGCGGTGCCGAAGGTCCCAACGCTGAACGTCGGCCTGATCGGTGCCGGCTTCATGGGCAAGGCGCATTCGCTGGCATACGCAGCAATGCCGATGTTCTTCTGGCCGGCGCCAGCGGTCCCCGTCCGTAAGGTCATCGCTGACATCAGCGATGACCTCGCGGCGGACGCCGCAGCTCGCTACGGATTCGAGTCATCGACATCGGACTGGCGGCGAATCATCGACGACCCGGACATCGACATCGTCGACATCGCCACGCCGAACAACGCCCACGCCGAAATCGCGATCGCTGCCGCAGAGGCCGGCAAGCACATCATCTGTGAGAAGCCGTTGGCGCGAACCACCGATGAATCGCGGGCGATGTACGAAGCCGTTCGCGGCGCTGGCATCGTGCACATGGTCGCCTTCAACTACCGCCGGACGCCGGCCGTCGCATTGGCGAAGCGCTATCTCGACGAGGGCGCGATCGGCAGGGTGCTCAACTTTCGAGGCACATATCTGCAGGACTGGTCGGCTGATCCGAACGGACCGCTGTCGTGGCGCTTCCAGTCGGCGGTCGCCGGCAGCGGAGCGCTGGGCGACATCGGCACGCACGTGATGGACCTCGCCCGCTATCTGGTCGGCGAGATCAGCGCAGTCAGTTCGGTGCTCACGAACTGGATCCCGGAACGGCCGTTGCAGACTGGTGGCGCCGACAAGCTCGCGGGCTCGGACAAGTCGGCGGCAGGCCCGAAAGCTGCCGTCGACGTGGACGACGAAGTGATGTCGCTGCTGCGGTTCGACAATGGCGCGGTCGGGTCGCTAGAAGCAACCCGCAACGCGTACGGCCGCAACAACTTCCTGACCTTCGAGATCCACGGAACGGACGGCTCGATCCTGTTCGACTACGAGCATCGCGATCAGTTGCAGGTGTGCTTCAAGGCTGATGGCGACGACCGGCGCGGCTTTCGGACGGTGTTCACCGGGCCGGCCCACCCGTACGGCGATGGCCTCTGGCCGATCCCGGCGCTCGGCGTCGGTTACGGCGAGACGAAGATCATCGAGGTGTACGACCTGTGCCGTGCGGTGATCGACGGTTCATCTGTCAGGCCAGACTTCGGCGACGGCTACCAAATTGCCCTGCTGTGCGACGCGATGACCGAGTCGAGCGCCAAGGAGTCGTGGGTGCGGGTGCCGACCGTCGGCGACCTCACCGGGGGCTGACTGTGGACGACCTGGCTCTTGCGATCCGGATGGCGGGCATCCGCAAGTCGTTCAGCGGCAACGTTGTGCTCAACGAGGTCGACTTCGGGTTGCGTCGCGGAGAGGTGCACGTGCTGGCCGGTGGCAACGGCGCCGGCAAGTCGACGCTGATGAAGATCCTGCAGGGCGTGTACTCGCTCGACGCTGGCAGGATCGAGATCGACGGGCGCGATGTCGTGTTGCATTCCATCCACGAGGCTCGTCAGGCCGGCATCGGCATGGTGTTCCAGGAGTTCAGCCTGATTCCGACCCTGAGCGTCGCCAAGAACGTGTTCCTCGGCACGGAGCGACTCGCCCGCTCGCACCTGCTCGACGACGCGAGCAGCGTGACCCGCACGCGAGAGATCTTCGCCGACATGGGTGTCGACATCGATCCCAACATGCCGATGAGCAAGCTCGGTACCGCCTACTGGCAGCTCACCGAGATCGCCAAGGCGCTCGCCCAGAACGCGAAGGTGCTCATCCTTGACGAACCGACGGCAAGCCTTGCCAAGCACGAGGTGGAGTTGCTGTTCGCTCTCGTCGGTCGACTCGCCGCGAGCGGCATCTCGATCATCTACATCAGCCACCGGATGGACGAGATCTTCCGCATCGCCGACCGCATCACGGTTCTGCGCGACGGGAACCGCGTGCTGACGGCTCCGCTCAGCGAGCTGAGCCCTGCTGACGTGGTGGAGGCGATCGTCGGTCGAAAAGTCGACGGCACGCTGCAGTGGCGCGAGCGCACGGTCGACCGCAGCGGAGCGCCCCTGCTCGAGGTTCGCGCGTTGTCTGCCGGTCGTCGAGTGCAGGATGTGTCGTTCGTCGCGCACGCCGGCGAGATCATCGGTCTCGCCGGGTTGATGGGTTCGGGGCGCACTGAACTGGCGCGCTGCCTGTTCGGCATCGACCCGATCGATAGTGGCACGGTACACATCCATGGCAAACAGATCGAGCTGAGGTCGTCGGCCGACGCGATCGCAGTGGGCATCGCGTTGATCCCCGAAGACCGGCGAGTTCAGGGACTCGTGCTGCAACATTCAGTCCGCGACAACCTGCTGATCACACAGCTCAAGGGGTTGCGCCGCGGGCCGCTGCTGAACGACCGCAAGGGCTCGGCCACCGCCGCGAAACTGATCCAACAGTTGTCTGTGAAGACGGCGTCGCCAAACCTCGCCGTCGGCCGTCTCTCGGGCGGCAACCAGCAAAAGGTCGTGATCGGCAAGTGGTTGGGCACCGATCCCGAGATCTTGATCATGGACGAGCCGACCGCAGGCGTCGACATCGGTACCAAGAGCGAGATCATCGAACGCATTCGCGATCTCGCCGATGCCGGCAAGGTCGTCGTGGTCATCTCGTCGGAACTACCGGAACTGCTTGCGGTCAGCGACCGCATCGTGGTGCTGCGCTCGGGATCGATCGAGCGCGAGTTCGAACGCCACGAGATCGAGAACGAACACACGCTTCAACTCGCGATCCAGGGGGTCTCGTCATGACCGATCTCGCTCCACTTGCGGCGTTGGCCGGTTCGCCACCCGGCCGGCTGCAGATCCTGGCCCGGCGGTTGGGGACCGACTGGCGCCAGTACGTCATCTACATCGGCTTCGTCACGATCTTTGTGATTTTCGCGGTGACGCTGAACGACAAGGGGTTCCTGCAAACCAACAACTTGCTGAACATCCCCCGCCAAGCGTCGTCGGTCGCCGTTGCCGCCGTCGCGATGACGTTTCTCATCTCGTGCGCGGAGATCGACCTCTCAGTCGGATCGCTCGTCGGGCTCAGCGGTCTCGCCGCCGCCTACGGCTCGCTGCACGGTGGGCTCATCACCGCGATCCTCGCCGCTGTCGGCGTCGGACTACTGATCGGCGTGGTCAACGGTGTTCTCGTGACCTACGTCGAGATTCCGTCGTTCCTGGTGACGTTGGCGATGCTGTGGATGATCAGGGGGTTTGGCCAGTGGCGCACGGACTCGAAGGCCCAGCCCATCGCGAGCGAGGCGTTCCGCACACTGTTCGGATCGAACACGATGCGGATCGTGTGGCTCGTGGTGTTCGCAGTCGTCGGCGCGATCGTGCTCAACAAGACACGAGCCGGGCGGTACGTGCTTGCGACCGGCGGCAACCGTACGGCCGCCGAGTTCAGCGGCATCTCGACCCGCAAGTTGAAGTTCTACGTCTTCGTCGGAACGTCGCTGTGCGCGGCGTTCGCGGGCATGATGGTGGCCGCCAATCTCAACAACTACGGCAAGTACGAGAATGGCACCGGCCTGGAGTTGAGTGTGATTGCCGCGGTCATCCTCGGTGGCACCAGCTTGTTCGGTGGCAAGGGCTCGATCGCTGGCACCATCTTCGGTGCGCTGTTCGTCCAGCTGATCGGGAACGGTCTGCTGCTGTCCGGGCTCGAGAGCTCGCAACTCGACATCATCAAGGGGGCGATCATCATCGTCGCCGTGGCGTTGCGCCGAGAGAAGAGCGGAGCGAGATAGTGCCGGTCACCCCCCTCCGATCCGGCATCGTCGGCGTCGGCTTCATCGGCGAGGTGCACGCCAGGGCTGTACGCGCCGCGGGTGGCGTCGTGGCCGGCGTCGCCGCATCATCACCGGACCGCGCCGCCGTCGGGGCCGCGCGGGTTGGCGCCGAGCACGCGTTCGATTCTGCGATCGAACTGATCGAGAGTGACGACATCGACGTCGTGCACGTCTGCACGCCCAATGCCCATCACCTCGACATCGCCGAGCACGCGTTGAAGAACGGCAAGACCGTCATCTGCGAGAAACCGCTCGCGCTCTCACGGGCCGACGCCGAGCACCTCGCGAGCATCGCCGAGACGAACTCCGTCGTCACAGCGGTGCCGTTCGTGTACCGCTTCTACCCCGCCGTCCGCGACGCACGGCATCGAATTGCCAACGGCGAGACCGGCCGGTTGCGCGTCCTGCACGGTTCGTATCTGCAGGACTGGATGAGCAATCCGGCCGACGGCAACTGGCGCGTCGATCCCGCAGCGGGCGGTGCATCACGCGCGTTCGCCGACATCGGCGTGCACTGGTGCGACCTGATGGAGTTCACCACCGGCCATCGCATCGTACGAATCTCAGCTCGGACGGTCATCGCCTTCGCTCAGCGTGGGGCCGACCCGGCCGGCATGGTCGACGTCACGACCGAGGACGCCGCAACCGTCATGTTCGAAACCGACCGCGGGGCCATCGGCTCGGTGGTGGTCAGCCAGGTATCACCGGGCCGTAAGAACCGACTGTGGTTCTCCTTCGACGGCGCCGACGCATCCGTGGGCTTCAACCAGGAGTCACCCGACAGCCTGTGGCTCGGCGGCCGCACGACCAATCAGACGGTGATGCGCTCGCCCGAGACGCTGCCCGCATCGGCGCAGAGGTATTCGCTGCTGCCCGCTGGTCACCCTCAGGGCTATCAGGACTGCTTCGATGCGTTCGTCGGCGACGTATACGCCACCGTGCGCGGAGAGACCCTCGACGGGCTGCCCACTTTCGCCGATGGATTGCGCGCTGCGGTGCTCACCGACGCGGTGCTCCGCTCCGCGGCGACAGACTCATGGATCGAGGTTGCAACATGAAGCTCGGATTCCTCACTGCATGCATGCCGGAGCGCACGCTCGCCGAGATCGCGGCGTGGGCACGCGCCCACGACTTCGACGCGCTCGAGGTTGCAGCGTGGCCCGCGCTCGGCGACCGTCCGTTCACGGCGACACATCTCGACGTCGAGTCGTTCGGGCAACGCGAGGCCGACGCCGCAACCGCGCTCTTCGACCGGCATCGGCTGACGCTGTCGTCGATCGCGTTCTACGACAACAACCTGCACCCCGACCCGACCGAACGCAGCGCCGTCAACCGCCACGTGATGGCCTGCATCGACGCCGCCGCGCTTCTCGGTTGCCCGACGGTCGGCACGTTCGTCGGCCGCGATCCGTCGAAGTCGGTTGCCGAGAACCTCGTCGAGGCCGCCACCATCTTCGCTCCGCTCGTCGACCGCGCCGGCGAGCGCGGCGTGAAGCTGATCATCGAGAACTGCGTGATGGAGGGCTGGCACCCGGACGGCTATCCGGGCAACCTGGCCTATTCGCCCGAGCTGTGGGAATGGATGTTCTCGCTCGGCCTCTACCTCAACTTCGACCCGTCACACCTCGTGTGGATGGGCATCGATCCGGTGGAGGCGGTGCGCCCGTACATCGACCGCATCCCACACGCTCAGGCCAAGGACATTGAGGTTTTCACAGACCGGCGAAACCGTTTCGGCTGGCCCGGTAAGGCCGTTGCGCGCGACAACCCGTGGGATGTCGGCTGGTGGCGTTACCGCGTGCCGGGCCTCGGCACCGTCGACTGGCGTCGGCTTGTCGACACGTTGTACGAGGGCGGCTTCGACGGCGTGCTGTCGGTGGAGCACGAAGACCCCGTGTGGGGAGGCTCGCCGGAACGAGTGGAAACTGGCCTCGACGTCGCCCACCACACGCTGCGTCCCTTGCTGGTGGCCTGATGGACGCCGAACACGTCGTACTGGTAGCCATCTTCCACGCCCGCCCCGAGTCGGTCGACGAACTGCGCGGGCGGCTGCAGGAGATGGTCCGGCTGACCCTGCTGGAGCCGGGTGCGATTCAGTACGAACTGCATGTCGCCGCCGAAGAACCGACAACTTTCGTGTTCGTCGAGACCTGGGTGGATGCCGCGGCGCTCGCCTCACACGACGAGACACCGCACGTCAAGGCGATCATCGCCGACGTGCCTCGCTTGACGCGCTCGCCGCTGACGGTGCACCGCCTGTCGAAGGTGCCCCGGTGAACGCTTCGCCGACGACGACCGGGAGCACGAC
This sequence comes from Actinomycetes bacterium, assembly GCA_025358125.1. Classification (GTDB taxonomy): domain Bacteria; phylum Actinomycetota; class Acidimicrobiia; order Acidimicrobiales; family Ilumatobacteraceae; genus WLMZ01. The sequence goes on along the minus strand of JANYKS010000078.1, from coordinate 2,988 downwards.
ATCGACGTCAACCACGACATCGACGTCAACCGCGACATCGACCGCGACATCGATCGGCAGCGCGCCGCGCGACTACGCCCTGACCGGCGCGGCATCGCGGCGAGCAGTGCAGGACGGCCTTGCGGACGCACAGTGGTACCGGCCGGCCGTCTCGCCAGAGCGGATGCAAGTCCTGATGGCCCGGTCGAACGGGCGGGCCGCGTTCCACACCGTGCTGTGGTTGGCGCTGCTCGCCGGCAGCGGAGCGCTCGCGTTCCAGAGCCGCGGCCACTGGTGGGCGATACCGGCCTTCGCCGCCTATGGAGCGTTGTATGGCGGAGCCGCCGATCCGCGATGGCACGAGTGCGGGCACGGCACCGCGTTCAAGAGTCGTTGGGCAAACGACGTTGTCTACACCGTGGCCTCGTTCATGCTGCTGCGTGAACCGACGATGTGGAGGTGGTCGCACGTGCGCCATCACTCCGACACGATCATCGTCGGGCGCGATCCCGAGATCAGTTTCCCTCGCCCGTTCAAGGTCAGGGTGGTGCTCGCCAACTACCTCCACCTGCTGAACGGACCGGCGATGCTGCGGCGCATGGTGCGTCACGCCTTCGGCTCGATCGACGACGACGCGCGTGATTTCGTGCCAGAGGACGAGTTGCCACGCGTCGTGTGGGAGGCCCGGATCTTCGTCGCCGTCCTGGCCTGCGTGATCGCGTGGTCGGTTCTGATCGGCAGCATCGTGCCGCTGCTTTTCATCGGGCTGCCGTCGTTCTACGGCGTGTGGCTGCTGTGGTTCTTCGCCGTCACACAGCATGGCGGACTACGCGAAGACGTGCTCGACCATCGTCTCAACACGCGCACGGTGTACATCAACCCGGTGTTCCGTTTCCTTTACCTCAACATGAACTATCACCTTGAGCACCACCTGTTCCCATCGGTGCCGTACCACCACCTTCCCCAGCTGCATGCCGAGATCAAGCACCACCTTCCGCCGCCGAAGACATCGATGTTCACCGCCTATCGCGAGATCGTCTTTGCATTGCGCCGCCAGCACAAGGATCCGACGTGGGAGTTACCACTCCCGGTGCTGCCAGCGGATGCGCCGACAGCCGTGCTGTCGAGCAAGGTGACTCGCGACGTCGAAGACCCCGAAGCGGACGCTGTCGACATCGGCGCTGCCGACATGATCGAAACCGGCCGGATCGTGCGCCTCGACCTAAACGGCCGCACGTATGCGTTGTGCCGCCCGACGGCGGATCTTTATGCGCTGACCGATGGGTTGTGCACCCACGGCCAAACCCACCTTGCCGAGGGGTTTCTCGACGGCTGCACGATCGAATGCCCGAAGCACAACGGTCGCTTCGATGTTCGCACGGGTGAGCCGCTGCGCAAGCCGGTGAGGATCCCACTTGCGACATACGAGATCGAACGGGTCGGCGGACGCCTGGTGGCCCGCCTCGACGGACGGCGCGTACCGCCACCGCCAGCACTCCGTACGACGCCGAGCAGGTGAGGGTGACGGCGCTTGACCCCCAGGCCGCTGCGGTGTTGGCACGGCTGGCAGCGAACGGCGGCCGGCCATTGCACGAGCAGACGCCGGCGGAGGCGAGGCTCGGCGCATACGGGTTCCTTGAGCTGTTCGGCCCGGGCGAACAGGTGGCGTCGGTCGAGCACCGCTTCATACCCGGGCCGACCGCTGATCTTCCGGTGCGCATCTACACGCCCCTGACGGGCTGCGCTCCGTTTCCCGCGTTGGTGTCATTCCACGGCAGCGGGTTCGTCATCAGCAACATCGGCGTCTTCGACGCGCCGAATCGTGCCCTGGCCAACCGTACCGGCTGCATCGTCGTCGCGGTGAACTACCAGAAGGCCCCCGAGCACCGGTTCCCGGTACCGTTCGACGACGCCTATGCGGCGACGCAATGGGTGTTCGACCACGCTGCAGAACTCGGCGTCGATGCTGTCCGCATCGGCGTCATCGGCGACAGTGCGGGCGGCACGCTCGCAACGGCCATCTGCCTCAAAGCCCGTGATCACGATGGACCCCTGCTGATCTGCCAGATCATGATCCATCCACCGACGCAGTGGGACGACGTGACGCCATCGATGATCGACAACGCCGAAGGCATGCTGCTCGAGACGGCCGGCCTGCGTTGGTTCGCCCAGCAATACCTGCGCACCGCGGCCGACGCGGGCGATCCGTACGCCGCCCCGTTGCGCGCCCCGTCGTTGGCGGGCCTTCCACCTGCGATGGTGGTGACGGCCGAGTACGATCCGCTGCGCGACGAGGGTGAGCAATACGCCGAGCGGTTGCGCGCCGCCGGCGTGCGGGTGGTTGCCAAGCGTTTCGACGGCATGATCCACGGTTTCTACGGCATGTCGGCTGTGCTCGACGCGGCCAACGAGCTCTTCGACGACATCGCTGCCTTCGTGCGCACCCTGGACTGACAGCTGGTCATGCCCGCGAAAATTCTCGGTGCCGCATGACGAGCACAGCGAGTACACTGCACAACCGACATTGCGCTCGTAGCTCAACGGATAGAGCACTTGATTACGGATCAAGCGGTTGGGGGTTCGAATCCCTTCGAGCGCGCCAGATAGATACGGTTGCTGAGCAGCAGTAATACGATACGAGGGCCCCGCCGGACAGGTGGGGCCCTCGGGCATTTTCGCCCACGTACCAGAGATGTCTCACGGAGGTTGCCGTCGCGTGGAAGCTAACGGGGCCGTCCGACAGTGCGCCGGCAGCGGAGCAAGTGGGTCGTCAGGATCGATGGCGTCGATACCGAGACGGGCAGGATGCGGCAGCTCGGAACGTACCCCTCGAAGCGAGCCGCCACTACCGCCGCGTCGCAGTTCGCCGTCGACGGCAAGGTCGGCGGTTACCCTCCTCGGGTGTCGCCGGCTCCTCCGGGCCCCTACTTCCGAACCTCCATACCGGAACGGCGACGCCAAGCATCACGCGTGTTTGAGACAGCGGCAAGACCATTTCGTCGGTCCTTG
>JANYKS010000029.1 GCA_025358125.1 Actinomycetes bacterium | reverse complement strand
GATCGGCGTCGCGGTCAGCGATCGCAGCGGCACCATCGCAACGCCGCTGCTCGTTCTGCAGCGCAGCGGTCGGCAACGAACGGATCACGAGCGGATCAAAGCGCTCGTCGACGAGGAGGAGGCTGAGCGTGTCGTCGTCGGGCTGCCGCTGTCGATGAACGGCTCGATCGGCAAGGCCGCAGCGGCTGCCATCACCGAAGCCGAGATCCTGGCTAGCGTTGTGGGCGTGCCAGTGGAGACCATCGACGAGCGACTCACCACGGTGACCGCCGAGCGCATCCTGATGGAGCTCGGCAAACGTGGTCGGGCGCGCCGCCAGATAGTCGACAAGGTCGCTGCTGCCGTCATCCTCCAGTCCTGGCTCGACGGGCGTGGCGCCCGATCCGATCGCGACCCGACCGACCCGACCGACCCGACCGACCCAAGCGGCTCGATATGACCAGGCGCCCGGATTCGCTGCTGACGCCGCAACGCCCGGGCGATGAATGGCTCCACGACCTGTGGGACGACACCGAGTACACCGAGACCGCTGTCGTAGAGCGTTCGTCGCGCCAGCATCGGGTGCTCAAGTGGTTGGTCTTCGCGGTTGCGTCGGTGCTCATCGCCGGGGTGCTGACCGGAGGAGCGATCGGATGGTGGTACATCCGCGAGGTCAATCCGTCCGGCGATCCCAAGGCCTCGATCAACTTCACGGTCAACGACAACGACACGCTCCAGACCATCAGCGTCCGCTTGGAGGAGGCCGGCGTGATCACGAACGCGGGAGTATTCCGCTATTACGTCGAGCACAAGGGCGGACTCGTGCTCACGCCCGGCTACTACGAGTTCCGCCCTCGTGATCACATCGGCAATCTGATGCGGGTCCTCAACACGCCTCCAGCGGCTACCTACAAGCGGGTGACGTTCCCGGAGGGATTCACGATTTCCCAAATGGGCAAGCGGGTCCAGCGCGACCTGCCACCGATGACCGCAGCGAGTTTCACGGTCGCTGCCACGTCGCCCGATCTGCACTCCAGCTTCCAGGCGCCCGGCTCGACAAGCCTCGAGGGTCTGCTGTTCCCCGACACCTATCAGGTCGCCGGCAACGAGTCAGAAACCCAGGTCATCGCAAGGATGATCAAACTGATGGAGCGGGTCGGGCGGCAGGAGAACATCGATCAGCGTGCGACCGAGCTGGGTCTGGACATAACCCCGTACAAGGTGCTGATCGTGGCATCGCTGATCGAACGCGAGGCCAAGTTCGATTCCGACCGGGCCAAGATCGCGAGGGTCATCTACAACCGGCTGTTTCTCGGGATGCCTCTCGGGATCGACGCCGCCCTGTACTACGGACAGCCGCCGGATTTGCCGTTCGGGGTGCTGAAGGCCACCGACTCCGGTTACAACACCTATCTCCACCCCGGACTCCCGCCGACGCCGATCGCGAACCCCGGTCGGGCCTCGATCCGGGCGGCGTTGAACCCCGCGCCGAACCCGTCACTCGGTGATCCGCTGTGCAAGGGCCTTGTTGGCAACCCCGCGTGTGTCTATCTGTATTACGTCGTGTCCGACGCAGACGGCCACCACGTGTTCGCTGTCACCCTCGACCAGCACAACGCGAACGTGCAGGCCGCCCGCGATGCTGGGTTGCTGCAGCAGTGATCACCGGGACGACCCGGCTCGCGGCGGTGATCGGCTCACCGGTGAGCCACAGCCTCAGCCCGGTGATCCACAACGCCGCGTTCCTCGACGGCGGGCTCGACTGGGTCTATGCGGCGTTCGAGGTGGCGCCGGGTGCCGCAGTCGACGCCCTCGCGGCGATGCGCGTCCTCGGCATCGCCGGTCTGTCGGTCACGATGCCGCACAAGGACGATGTTGCGGCGGCGGTCGATGTACTCGATCCGGCTGCGTCGGCGCTCCGCTCCGCCAACACCGTGGTGCTCCAGCCCGACGGACGCCTCGCCGGCCACAGCACCGACGGGGCCGGTTTCGTTGCCTCGCTCTACGAAGCCGGTGTCGACCCGGATGGGATGAATGTGGCCGTGCTCGGCGCTGGGGGAGCAGCGCGAGCCGTGATCGACGCGCTGACCCGCAGCGGGGCGGCGCACATTGCCGTGGTGAACCGCTCGCCAGACCGGGCCCGCGTCGCGGCTGCGCTCGCCGGAGAGCGAGGCTCGGTGGGGGGAGCCGCAGACATCACGACGGCGGATCTGGTCGTCAACGCAACATCGATCGGTATGGGATCGCTCGACACGCCGTGTGATCTCGACCTGCTCCGTGCCGGCCAAGTCGTCGCCGACGTCGTCTACCATCCGCTCGAGACCGCCTTTCTCACGGCCGCACGAGCCCGTGGGGCCACGGTCGTCGACGGGCTCGGGATGCTCGTCCAGCAAGCCGTGCTGCAGCAGGAACTGTGGACCGGCCAACGGCCGAATCCGGCAGTGATGCGGGCGGCAGCCGAGCAAGAACTCGCCGACCGGGCAGCAACCCTGCGCTAAGTCCTACGGACTGGTGGTACGTCACCGCTAACCTGCTTGCGATGCTTCGATACCTCACCGCCGGCGAATCCCATGGCCAGGCACTCGTGGTCATCGTCGAGGGACTGCCCGCCGGGCTGGAGATCACGGTCGAAGAGGTGCAGGCCGAGATGGCCCGACGTCGCCTCGGGTACGGACGCGGCCCGCGGCAGCGGTTCGAGGCCGACGAGATCACGCTGGTCGGCGGGATCCGCCACGGCAGGACGCTCGGCTCACCGGTCGCGATCGAGATCAAGAACAGCGAGTGGTTCCGCAGCGACAAGTGGCACGAGGAGATGTCGCCCGCACCGGGCGTCACCAAGGATCCCCTCACCCAGCCGCGACCCGGCCACGCCGATCTCGCCGGGATGCAGAAGTACGGCTTCACCGACGCCCGCGATGTGCTCGAGCGGGCGAGTGCCCGCGAAACCGCGGCCCGCGTCGCGGCCGGAGCACTGGCCAAGAAATTGCTCGGCACGCTCGGCATCGGAATTCTGTCGCACGTGATCCAGATGGGCCCGGCCCGCTCCAAGGCCGGTCAACTGCCGACGATGGCCGATCTCGAGCGGATCGACGAGTCGCCGGTGCGCTGCTTCGACAAGGCGGCGGAGGACGCGATGATCGAGGAGATCAAAGCTGCTGCCAAGGACGGCGATTCGCTGGGCGGCATCGTCGAGGTGTTGGCGTACGGCGTACCGGTGGGCATCGGCAGCCATGTGCACTGGGACCGCAAGCTCGATGCCCTGCTGGCCCAGGCCGTGATGAGCATCCAGGCTGTCAAGGGGGTGGAGATCGGCGACGGGTTCGAGGTCGCCGGTCGCCGCGGCAGCGCCGCTCACGACGCGATCTCGTGGGACGCCGCGACCGAGTCGTACCGTCGCGAAACAGTGCTCGCCGGCGGCACCGAGGGCGGGATGACGACGGGCGAGGTCGTCGTGGTCCGGGCCGCGATGAAGCCGCTCGCGACCCTGAACAAGCCGACGCTCGCCACGGTGGACATCATCACCAAGGAGGAGACCGTCAGCTTCAAGGAGCGCACCGACGTCACCGCGGTCCCGGCGATGGGTGTCGTCGCCGAGACGATGGTCGCGCTCGTGCTGGCCACAGAGGCCCAGCGCAAGTTCGGTGGCGATTCCGTCGACGAATTCGTCCGCAACGCGCGGGCCTTCGACGCATCGCTGCGATGAGCGTGACCGATTGAGTGCGATCGTCGACCGGCACCTTGTGCTGGTCGGCATGATGGGCTCTGGCAAGACGACCGTCGGTCGGGCGATCGCCACCCGGTTGGGACGGCCGTTACTCGATTCGGACGCGATGATCGAAGCCCGCGAGGGTCGCACCGTTCGTGACATCTTCCGATCCGATGGCGAGGATGCGTTCCGATTGGTCGAGACCGCAGTGCTCGCGGAGGCGCTGGCGTGGCCGGAAATGGCGGTGATCGCGGCAGCAGGCGGGGTCGTGCTGCGGCCGGAGAACCGCCGGCTGCTGCACGATTCGCGGGCGCGCATCGTCTGGTTGCGCGCCGATCCGGGTCTGCTCGCAGATCGTGTCAAGGGCGGCTCGCACCGGCCACTGATCGACGAAGATCCGGAGGCTACATTGCGACAGATGTACGACGACCGGGCCGAGATGTACCGAGAGGTCGCGGATGCGATCGTGACGGTCGACAACCGATCCGTCAACGAGGTCGTCGAGGCGGTGCTGAGGTGACGTCTGCGATGCGCACCATCCGAGTCGATCTGGCGGACCGCAGCTACGACGTGATCGTCGGTCATGGCGTGCGCGGCGAGCTCTCGTCGTTGCTGCCCGCCACGGCCCGCCGCGCAGCGATCGTGACCCAGGACGGAATTCCGCTGAGCATCGATCCCGGTCTGGCGCACGAGGTCTTCACGATCGGCCGCGGCGAGCAACACAAGACGCTCGCCACGATCGAGACCCTGTGCAACGGGTTCGCCGCGATGGGCCTTACCCGCAACGATGTGGTGATCGGCGTCGGCGGTGGAATGGTCACCGACGTCGCCGGCTTCGCGGCGGCTTCGTGGCATCGGGGGATACCAGTCGTGCATGTGCCGACCACGTTGCTCGGCATGGTCGACGCCGCGATCGGCGGCAAGACAGGCGTCAATCTGACGGCCGGAAAGAACCTCGTCGGTGCGTTCTGGCAACCGTCAGGAGTGCTGTGCGACCTCGATGCGCTGGCCACCCTGGCACCACGCGAGATCCGGTGCGGGATGGGCGAGATGGCCAAGTACCATTTTCTCACCGGCGATGACTTGCTTGCGATGGAACTCGCCGATCGTGTCGCCCGCTGCGTCGAGATCAAGGCCGCCATCGTCGGAGCCGACGAGCGTGAGGGGGATCGGCGAGTTCTGCTCAACTACGGCCACACCCTCGCCCACGCACTCGAGATCGCGAGCGACTTCGAGTTGGCCCACGGCGAGGCGGTTGCGATCGGGCTGATCTACGCCGCACACCTCGGCCGGGTTCTCGGCCGAATCGACGAGCGACGGGTCGAGCAGCACTACGAAATCGTTCGCGACGCGTACGAACTCGACACGGCACTTCCCCCGTACGACCATCGCGCGCTGCTCGCGCTGATGGGCCGCGACAAGAAGGCGCTCGACGGTCTGACGTTCGTGCTCGACAGCTTGGCCGGCGTCGACGTGGTGGCGGGGGTTTCGCCCGATGCAGTGCTCGAGGCACTCCGCGCGATGGCCGCGTCACGATGACTCTGTGCTCTACTCTTGCGGGACGCAAGCGCGCCTGCTGTGGCGAGTTCGGGAGAACAGGTTCATTGAGCGTGGATTCGATACGGTTCCGAGGGTTCCCCACATGAGCTCGACGCTGTCGCGTCGCACGTTTCTCTCGTTGGGAGCCGTGGTTCCGTTCGCGGGCAGTCTGTCCAGACTGCTGCCGGCTGTCGTTGGCCTGCCGTCCGGGGCCTCGTCGTTCGTGTCGGTACCGCCGTCGAGGCTCGCCGACACGCGGCCCGAACAGGGCGTCGGTGGCTTCACCGACCTCGACCCGAACACCATTCGGGTCCAGATCGCCGGTCGTGGCGGCGTGCCCGCGAACGCGACGACAGCCGTCTTGAACGTCACGGTCGTCAATACCTCGCTTGCCGGCTACGTCACGGTCTTCCCGGCCGGCACGACGCGTCCGCTCGCCTCGAACGTGAACATCGAGCGCGCCGGGCAGGTCATACCGAACCTCGTGACCGTCCGTCTCGGCGCGGGCGGGGCGGTCGACATCTACACCCAGAGCCCGGCCGACATCGTCGTCGACGTCAATGGCGCCTATGTGCCGGTGTCCGACGCTGTGTCCGCCGGTCGGTTCGTCGGCCTCGAAACCGCGTTCCGAGTACTCGATACCCGTGACCTGGGGGCCAAGGTCGCGCTGGGAGAGACACGGCGGGTGAGTGTGGCAGCTGTCGTGCCGGCAACGGCCTCGGCAGTCGTGGTCAACCTCACCGTCACCGAGTCGAACGGACCTGGATTTTGGACTGGGTTCCCAGCCGGTGGAACGCAACCCGATTCGTCGAGTGTGAACACCGACGCTGCCAAACAGACCCGAGCGAATCAGGCAATCCTGCCGATCGGCACGGTCGGTGGCGTCAGAGGGATCGATGTGTTCTCGTCTTCCGGCGGCCATCTCGTCGTCGACGTCGCCGGCTACTTCAGCGGTCCGACGGATGCCCCCGCTGCAACCGGTCTGTTCGTGCCGAACGCCCCGTATCGAACGCTCGACACGCGTGAGCTGGCGATCGGGCGGTTGTACGCCGGCTGGACGGTCGAGTTCGGCTACGCCGGACTGGCGCAGTCGCAGGCGGTGGTGGTCAACCTGACGGCGACACAAACCCGCCGCGCCGGCTATTTCACGGGATATCCGGCCCGCACCGTCCGCCCGCTCGCATCGAACTTGAACGCGTCATACAGCAATCAGACCATCGCCAATCACGCCATCCTGCGCACATCCACCGCTGGTGTCGCGGTCTACACGCAGGGCGGCGCACATCTGGTCGTCGATGTCGCCGGGTACTTCATCGGCCAGCCGGCCCAAGCGGTGCTGCCGGCGCCGATCAACATCGTCCCGCCGCCAACGCCACCCGCTGCGCTGCCGTACATCCTCGATATCCCCAAGCTCGCCAGGACCGGCACGGTCGTCGAGGGCATCGGCAAGAACATCGTCGACAACGGCTTCATCGGCCATTGGCCCGGTACGGGCTTTGCCGGCGAGCAAAGCCACATGGTGCTGTTCGGTCACCGCACCGAGCACGGCGGCTTCTTCCGTTACCTCGATCAGGTCGGCCCCGGCGACGAGATCACTCTCTCCACCGGCGACGGCCGGGTCTTTCATTATCGGTACGACCGACGCGATCTCACCGACAGCACCGCGAGCGCGATCTACAACGTCGGCCTCCAATCGCCCCTTCCGAGCGTTTCTGTCGTCGCCTGCTCGAAGCCGAACTTCTTGCCGACCGACATCCGGTTCCGCATCGTCGTCACGTTCTCGCTGATCGGCGTCGACGGAGAGTAGGCAGCCCGGTCGGCGTCGACGGACAACGGCGGGCGCTCTCGCCGATCGCTCGATCCGGATCGATCGTGATCGGAACGCCAACTCGGCAGAGGGCAAGGGCGATGATGTGGGCGGCGGTGCTTCAGCCGCCCGGAATGTCCAAGGTCGCTGGCGGAACGTATGGAATGTCGGCGGTGGCCGGTGGCACGTAGGGAATATCGACCGAGTTGCTGGGGGTCACGGCAGGACACGCTCGATCGATCGTGGTGTCGATCGGGAGGAACTGCACCGGCGCGATCGTGAGATTGCGAAAGCAGTAGAAACCGGCCGAATGGGCGTCGGTCGGCGTGACGAGAACCAACAGCAAGTCGGCCGGCGTGCCGGCGCGGAGACGGATGTCCCAGTTGTCGGGCACCTTGGTGCAGGTGGCCTTGGCGCACCAACCGATGGGCAGCGTCACGAGGTCTTCGCGGCACGCTTCGCCGACCGTCGGCTCGCCGACTTCGATGACGAGCGGACGCTCCTTGTACGGCTGCCACTCGCCAGGCTTGGTGCAGTCGAACATGCCGGGCGCCAGCAGCGCTCTATCGAACTGTTGCGACCCAGGCGTCGAGCCATTGGGCACCGGCGCGGCGCCGATGTCGACGCTGCTGTTCGACGAGGGCGACGATGTCGCGGAGTCGTTGCTCCGCCCGGCGAAGGCAATGATGGCCCCTGCCGCGAGCACCGCGACCACAGCAACCACGACGGTGAGGCGTTTGCGGGTCGATCCCGGGGTTGGCTCCATCGGTCGTACGCTAGCGTCGGGCGATGCCCCATCTCCGGCACTCCCAGCCGGCATGAGCCGGCGCTTCGATCGGGCAACGATCGCTCGTTGCGGTGCGACCGTCGTCGTCGCACTCGGCCTGATGGTGACATGGTCGCTGGCAACGGCTCGCTACGCAGGACCTGACGAGCCGGCCCACGTGCTGCGCGCGGCGGCGGTCGCGAACGGTGAGTTCGAGGGTCGGCCGGTGCCGGGACTTGCGCCGGGATTCCGCGCCGTGGTCGTTCCGGCAGTTCTCGCGAGCGGCGATCCGTCGTGTTTCCGTCACGCCGCTCGACGCCCTGCAGTCTGCGCGGTAGCAGCAGAAGGGATCGTCGGCACGGCCCGCGCCGCGACGTCAGCGGGAACGAACCCGCCGCTCTACTACGCGATGGTCGGCATTCCGGTTCGGCTGTTCGCGGATCCGTCGCAGGTCGTGTGGTACCGGATCATCGCTGCGGCATGGTGCGCCCTCGCACTCGCGTGTGCGCTCGGCCGGTCGCGATCGATCGGCCCGCCAGGGCTCGTTGTCGCCGGGCTCACGCCGGCGGCTTGGTTCCTCTTCGGTGTCGTGAACCCGAACTCGTTGGAGATCTTGTTGGCAGCGCTGGCATGGGTCGCGGTCGTCAGGCTGCTACGCGCCGGCACGGCATCGGCTGGCGAGATTGCGTGGTTCAGCGTTCCGGCCGCACTCGCGATCGCGATCCGTCCGATCGCGGTGATCGCCGTCGTGGCGATGGTCGTCGTCGTGCTCGTCGGCCGCGGAGGCTGGCGCCAGGTGTTGCGGCTGGTTCCCTCGTGGCAGGCTCGCACCGCGCTGTTGGCCCCTCCGCTGACGGCCGTGCTGTCAATCGCGGCCTGGACCTGGTGGTCGAGCGTGGACGTCAACGACCCGCGAACGGCATCGACACTTTCCTTGCTCGCAACGCTGCGGCGCGCGGTGCAAGACACCTCGCGCACCCTGCGCCAAATGGCGGGCTCGCTCGGCTGGCTCGAGTTCTCGGCGCCGTCGGTCGCGCAGCTGTCGTGGTGGATATTGATCGCCGTCGCCGGCGTGCTCGTATTGTCCAATCGCTCCGGTATCCGATGGGCGTGGGTTTCGATCGCTGCGCTCCTGCTCGCGACGCCGATCGTGTTCGAGGTCACCGTCGCTCACCGGGTCGGTTTCATCTGGCAGGGGCGTTACTCGATCTCGACCGGCATCGGTTTGGTCATCGTCGGGTTCGGCCTCGGCTTCGACCGTTGCGCCGACACGTCCGGCTCGCGTCGGGTCCGGCTCGCCGTGCTGATGCTCCCCGCGATCGCAGAGGTCGCGACGTTCTGGACGGCGCTGCGGCGGTTCACGGTCGGCACCGACGGGTCGTGGTGGTTCACGCGAGCCGCGTGGCATCCGCCGCTGCCGCCGCTCGTGCTCGTTGGCGTGAACGCGGCGCTGTTCGTTGCGCTACTCCTCGGCCTATCCCTTGGCCTGGGCGACCTTGCGGCGCACGACGTTGAGCGCGGATCCGGCCCGGAACCACTCGATCTGCTCGGGGCTGAAGGTGTGCAGACCCTCGAAGTCGATCGTTGAACCGTCGGGCTTCGCGATCTGGCAGCGCACGTTCTGGCCGGGTACCGGCGGCAGGTTCAACACGTTGATCCGGTCGTCCTCGCCGATCTGGTCATAGGTCGCCGGGTCGGCGAACGTCAACGGCACCATCCCCTGCTTTTTGAGGTTGGTCTCGTGGATCCGGGCGAAACTCCTCGCCAGGATCACGACGCCACCGCGGAAGCGAGGCTCCATCGCGGCGTGCTCGCGCGACGATCCCTCCCCGTAGTTACGGTCGCCGATCGCGCACCATCTGACGCCGGCCTCCGAGTACTTCTTGGCCAGGTTCGGATAGCTGTCGACGGTGCCGTCGATCACGCTCGTGGCCTCACCGATCGCCCCACCGAACGCGTTGACCGCGCCGATGAACAGGTTGCCGCTGATGTTTTCCAGGTGCCCGCGGTACTTCAACCATTTGCCGGCGGCCGAGATGTGGTCGGTGGTGCACTTGCCCTCGGCCTTCATCAGGATCGGCAGCCCGATGTAGTCGTCGCCGTCCCATGCCGCGAACGGCGCCAACAGCTGGAGCCGGTCGCTCGCCGGCGAAACCTCCACGACCACGCCGGAACCATCGGCGGGCGGAGGCGTGAAGGTGTTCTGGCCCCGGTCATAACCACGGGCGGGGAGTACCTCACCGACGGGGGCCTGGAGCAGCACCTCGACGCCGTCGGGGTTGGTGATGGTGTCGGTGGTCGGGTCGAAGTCGAGCCGCCCGGCGAGTGCGAGTGCGATCACGGTGTCCGGCGAGGTGACGAAGCTGAGCGTGTTGGCCGAGCCGTCGTTGCGCTTGGGGAAGTTTCGGTTGAAGCTATTGACGATCGTGTTCGCCACGCCATTCTCCGACGTCGGACGATCCCACTGGCCGATGCACGGACCGCAAGCGTTGGCCAACACAGTCGCACCGATCGCTTCGAGGTCGGCGAGCAGGCCATCGCGCTCGATCGTGGCCCTGATCTGCTCGGAGCCTGGGCTGACCAACAGATCGGTCTTCGTCCGCAGCCCGGCAGCCGCCGCCTGACGGGCGACTGATGCCGCGCGGGTGATGTCTTCGTACGAACTGTTGGTGCAACTGCCGATCAGCGCGGCGCTGATCTTGAGCGGCCATGAGTTGGCGCGGGCCCCGCGGCCGACGGCTGCTCCGACCCGATTGGCGCGGTCGGGGGAGTGCGGTCCGTTGATCAGCGGCCGCAACTGGTCGAGGTCGATCTCGATGACCTGGTCGTACGATGCACGGTCGTCGGGGCGGAGATCGGCGACAACGAGGTCGGCGGCGGCGGCGATCGTCTCCCTACCGGTTGCCTTGAGATACACGGCCATGTTCGCGTCGTAGCCGAACAGGCTGCACGTCGCGCCGATCTCGGCGCCCATATTGCAGATCGTTGCCTTGCCGGTGGCCGAGATCGAGTCGGCGCCGGGGCCGAAGTACTCGACGATCGCGCCGGTGCCACCCTCGACCGTGAGCACCCGGGCGACCTCGAGGATCACGTCTTTGGGCGACGACCAGCCGCTGAGTGTTCCCTCGAGCTTGATCCCGATGACCTTCGGCCAGCGCACGTTGAACGCGAAACCCGTCATGACATCGACGGCATCGGCTCCACCGACACCGATCGCCACCATTCCGAGCCCGCCGGCGTTGGGGGTGTGGCTGTCGGTGCCGATCATCATCCCGCCGGGGAACGCGTAGTTCTCGAGCACGACCTGATGGATGATGCCGCTACCGGGTCCCCAGAAACCGATCGCGTACTTGGCCGAGACGGTGCGCAGGAAATCGTAGACCTCGCGGTTGGTTTCGACCGCGACGCCCATGTCAATTCGTGCGCCGGCCTTGGCGGCGATGAGGTGATCGCAGTGCACGGTGCTCGGCACCATCGCTTCGCTGAGCCCGGCCGTCATGAACTGCAACAGCGCCATCTGCGCGGTCGCGTCCTGCATCGCAACGCGGTCAGGGTTGAAGTCGGCGTAGCTCGCGCCTCGCGCCATCTCCTGCCCGTCGGGATCGACGAGGTGATTGATCAGGATCTTCTCGGTCAGCGTCAGCGGGCGGCCGAGGCGGGCTCGTCCGATCTGGACGCGGCCGGCGAGCCTGTCGTAGACGCCCTGCACCAGTTCGATCGGAGTTCCTGCTGTGACAGCCATCTTGAGTTGTACCCCTTGCGCTCGGCGGTCTATGTAGACAACTATAATACAAGTGCCCGAACGAGCCAACCAGGAAGGGCCAGAGCCATGATGAATGCCCAGACGAGTGCCCAGACGAGTGAGTCGAAATCATGACCCGCGCGTGGGAAGTCATCGGCCTCGACCACGTCCAGCTCGCGATGCCGGTCGGCGCCGAAGCCGTCGCGAGAGCGTTCTACACCGATGTGCTCGGCCTCACCGAGGTCCCCAAGCCGGCGGTGATGGCGGCTCGGGGTGGCTGCTGGTTCGAGCACGGGGCCGTCCATGTCCACCTTGGCGCGGAGGCCGACTTCCGCGGGGCCCGCAAGGCCCATCCGGCGTTCATCGTGAGCGGTCTCGATGCGCTCCTCGCCGCGAGCGGCCTCCACCCGACATGGTCGGACGAGGTCCCAGGCCCGCGGCGCTGCCACGTCGACGATCCGTTCGGCAACCGCATCGAGCTGATCGACGCTCGTTGATGAGAACGATCCGCTACCAGGAGATCGCCGACGCCGTGCGCGAGCGGGTCGCGGCCGGGCACTACGGACCGGGCCGGTTGCTGCCGAGCGAAGCCGAACTGTCCGGCGAGTTCAAGGCGAGTCGGGTCACGATCCGCCGCGCGCTCGAGACGCTGCGCGACGACGGCCTGATCGCGGCCCGGCAGGGTTTCGGATGGTTTGTGGCCACCCAGCCCCTGCGCCAGACACTCGGCCGGCTCGCCACGATCGAGGGCCAGCTCGCCGACAGCGGCATCCAGGCCCAGCGTCGGATCATCGAGTTCGCGTTCGTGACGGCAACGGGCAGGGTCCGCGAAGCGTTGGCGACAGATCATGTCCTGCGGGTCAAGCGCCTCAATCTCGCCGACGGCGAACCGTTCGCGGTCGTGACGGTGTGGTGCCCGGCCGAGCTCGGCCAGAACCTTTCCCGGCGCGACGTCGAGCGGTCACCGTTCTACGAGCTGCTCGGCGTGGCGCTGCGCGGGGCGACCCAGACGATCGGCGCCGATTCCGCGACGGCCGACGATGCCGCGCTGCTCGGCATACCGGTCGGGTCGCCGGTGCTGCGCTGCGAGCGGCTGACCACCGACGTCGACGGCCGCCCGATCCTGCTTTCCCTCCACGTGTTCCCGGCCCATCGCACCGAGTTCGTGGTCGAACTTCCCAACGCCGAGCCCTCCATCGCCCCGACCGGACTCCGCCTCGTCAGCGAATAGCCGTCGCCGATTGCCGACTCACTGCCCGCGTGATGTCGCGCCCTGGCTGATATCGCGCGGGCAGAGTCGCCGCGCAGCGGGCCGGCGAGGGCTGGCAGTGCCCTGTTGTTCACCATTGATCCCAGTGCAGCGTCGGGCCGAGAGGCTGGCGCTTGGCCGGTTTGAAGTCGGTGCCGATGGTGTAGGCGATCGGGAACAGCCCGCCCTGGGTCACCTCTGCGTACGGGATGCCGAGTACCTCTGCTGCTTCATTCTCGCCGTCGTTCATCAGATGGATCGTGGTCCACGCGGACCCGAGCCCTCGCTCGCGTGCCGCCAGCATGAAGCTCCAAACCGCCGGTAGCAGCGACCCCCATGCGCTCGCGCCCTGCATGACGGAAGCATTGTCGAGCCGCCCACTGATTGCGGGGATGAGCAGCAACGGGGCGCGATGGAAGTTTTCGGCCAGGAATGTCGCCGACTCGGTGACCTTGCCAGCCCGCTCCGCGCGCGTGTCGCCATCTTCATAGACGGCGCGTGGGCTGTTGGCATAGATCGAGAAGTTGGCCTTGTAGATGTCGGCGAGGGCCTTCTTCTTGGCGGAATCCTCGACGACGATCCAGTGCCAACCCTGGCTGTTGGAACCTGTCGGCGCCTGCATTGCGATGTCGAGGCATTCCACGACGACCGCCCGCTCGACAGGTCGGTCGAAGTCGAGTCGCTTGCGGACGGAACGGGTTGTCGTGAGCACTGCGTCGGCCGAAAGGTTCAATTTCATGGTTTTAGTCTTTCACGACGATGCCAAGCTGGTCACCGTGGACGAGTACGCGTTCATCAACAGGGCCAACTGGGAGTGTCGGGTGGACGCGCGTTGTGTGTGCCTGGAGATTCAGTGCACGTCCCTGGGGATCGGATTGACTCGGTCCGCCGTGGACACCCCGTGTTGTGCCGCGTAGGTGTCGAGTTCGGCGAGGTAGCCGTCTCGCACGTGCGCCGGAAGCCATGAAGCCGTGAACGAATTCCGCGCCAACTGCAGCATCTCCGCGGCCGTCAGCCCGGCGTCGGCGGCGAGGGCGCTGTAGTTCTCGCTCACGTACCCACCGAAATAGGCCGGGTCGTCGGAATTGATGGTTACCTTCACGCCATCGCGCAGCAGCTGCACGATCTCGTTGGCCTTCATGTCGTTCGTGACGAAACTGTTCGAGAACGGGCAGCAGGTGAGCCCGATGCCACGCTTCCTCACTTGCTCGACCAGCGACGGATTCTCGACGATGTTCGTGCCGTGATCGAGGCGATCCACGCCGATCTCCTCGATTGCTTGGCGGATGTTCTCGATGCTGCCGACCTGGTCGATGTCGCAGTGCATCGTCAGCAGGAAGCCCTCGGCCCTCGCTCTGGCGAACACGGTGGCGAATTTCGACGGAGGATTGTCGCGTTCGTCCGAATCGAGACCGACGCCGATGATCCAGTCCCTGTACTGCAGTGATTCCAACAGGGTGGCCATCGCGAACTCGGCCGACAGGTCACGCAGGAAACACATGATCAACTCGGCGGAGATGCCCAGTTGGGCCTGCGCTTCGACGATCGCTCGCCGGTAGCCACGGATCACCGTCTGGAACGGCACACCTCGACCAGTGTGGGCCTGTGGATCGAAGAACATCTCGACATGGCGCACACCTTGCGACGCGGCCTTGGTCAGATAGGCCAACGCAAGATCGCGGAAGTCGTCCACAGTGACGAGCACGTTCATCGCCGGGTAGTAGACGGCGAGAAAACTGGTCAGCGAATCGAACTGATACGTGGCCTCCACCTCGGCCACGGTCTTCTCGGCCAGCTCCACGTTGTTGCGAGTGGCGAGGGCGAGCTTCAAGGAGGGCGAGAGTGTGCCCTCGAGATGCACGTGCAGCTCGCATTTCGGCAAGCCGGCGATGAACGCCGCGAGGTCTGGAGCCAAGTCAGCGGGAATCACGTCGGTGGTCATCCGGCGGATCGTATCAACAGCGCGCCACACGCCAGACCGGCGCAAAGGTGGTGCGACAACGTCTTCACACATCGACCGGTTGCGTTCAGTCCGCTCTGATCGGCCAGCGGGAAGTTCAGGTGATCGAGCGGCGCGATCGCGGTCGGGGCGGGTCGTGCCACGTCTGCTCTGTCAGACTGGCCGGATGGCCGAACGTGTCACCATCTCGATCTCCGACGGCGTCGCGGATGTCCGCCTCAACCGCCCCGACAAGCGCAATGCGCTCGACAACGAGATGTTCCTCGCGATCGCAGCGGCCGGCGAGCGACTGAAGACCGAGCACGGGGTTCGGGCCGTGGTGCTGTCGGGGGAGGGTGCGTCGTTCTGTGCCGGCCTCGATTTCAGCTCGTTCCAGACGATGGCCGACGGAGGCCGCTCCGGCGACCCGAGCGAAGCCGCGACCGCCGCGATCAGCGCGCCAGGCAGCCCCGGCTCGATGCAGCAGGGCAGGATCACCCACCTCGGCCAGCAGGTCTCGTGGGTGTGGCAGGAGATCCCGGTACCGGTGATCGCCGCCGTGCACGGCCACGCGCTCGGTGGCGGGATCCAGATCGCGCTCGGCGCGGACATCCGCATCGTCCACCCCGACACCAAGCTCTCGGTCCGCGAGGTGCACTGGGGCCTCGTGCCGGACATGACCGGGACGCAGGTGTTGGCGTCGCTGGTGCGGCCCGATGTGGCCAAGGAGCTGACGTTCACGGCGCGCATCTTCAGCGGCCGAGAGGCATTCGACCTCGGCATCGCGACCCGGCTCAGCGACACCCCGGTCGATGACGCGCTCGCGATGGCCCGTGAGATCGCCGGACGGAGTCCTGACGCGGTGCGCGGCGCGAAGGCGCTGTTCAACCAATTGGTCAACGCGGGCGCTGCCGAGCAGTTCGCGAACGAGCGTCGGGTCATCGGCGCGCTCATCGGGCGACCGAATCAGGTCGAGGCCGTGATCGCCAACTTCGAGAACCGCCCGGCCGACTACACCGATCCCGCCTGACGGACGCGGGATCCTCGTCGACAGCGGCGATCCATCGCGAAAGGTAGTTGGCGCCGGCCGCGCGATCGCGTAACATGCTGGCAACCGTTCGGGCCAGCGTCGTCTCGAGCGTCCACCAAAGCCAACCGACTTCTGTGGATGTGGACGATGCAAACGAACTACCCCGCGCCCTATGGGCTATACGACCCGCGGTTCGAACATGATGCCTGTGGTGTCGGATTCGTCGCAAACATCAAAGGTGTGTCAAGCCGCGCCATCGTGACGATGGGCATCGGCGCGCTCTGCAACATGGAGCATCGCGGCGCAACCGGGGCCGAGGCAGACAGCGGCGACGGCGCCGGCATCCTGATCCAGGTCCCCGACGCGTTCCTGCGCGCGGTCGTCGAGTTCGAACTGCCGGCCGCCGGGCACTACGCGGTCGGAATGGCGTTCCTCCCAGGCGACCCGGAAGCGGCCGAGAAGGCGATGGCGTCGATCGAGGCGATCATGGCCGACGAGGGACTGCGCACCCTCGGGTGGCGCGACGTGCCGGTTGAGCCGGGCACGCTCGGCGTCAGTGCTCGCGCCATCATGCCGGCGTTCAAGCAACTGTTCGTGGCGAGCAACGGGTCAGCGGCCGGGATCGATCTCGATCGCGTCGTGTTCATCGCCCGCAAACGGATCGAGCACGAACTCGCGCCGGAGCAAAGCACGTATTTCCCATCGCTGTCCAGCCGCACACTGATCTACAAGGGCATGCTCACCACTCCGCAGCTGTCGCTGTTCTTCCCCGATCTCGCCGATCAGCGATTGGAGAGCGCCGTCGCGCTGGTGCACAGTCGGTTCAGCACGAATACGTTCCCCTCCTGGCCGCTCGCCCACCCGTATCGCTACATCGCCCACAACGGCGAGATCAACACCGTGCAGGGCAATCGCAACTGGATGCGCACCCGTGAGGCCCTGCTCGACAGCGGACTGCTGCCCGGCCTCGAGCGGGCCTTTCCGATCTGCACGCCCGGCGGCTCGGATTCGGCCACGTTCGACGAGGTACTCGAGCTGCTCCACCTCGCGGGGCGCTCACTGCCGCACGCGATGCTGATGATGATCCCCGAGGCGTGGGAGAACAACACCATCATGGACGGCGACAAACGCGCGTTCTACCGCTTCCACTCCTCGCTGATGGAGCCGTGGGACGGCCCGGCCAGCGTCGCCTTCACCGACGGCACCGTGATCGGCTCGGTCCTCGACCGCAACGGTCTGCGCCCCGGCCGGTACTGGGTCATGGACGACGACATCGTGGTGATGGCCAGCGAGACCGGCGTGATCGACATCGATCCGGCTCGCATCGTCAAGAAGGGCCGGCTCCAGCCTGGCAAGATGTTCCTGATCGACATGGCCGCCGGGCAGATCGTCTCCGACGGCGAGATCAAGTCGAAATTGGCCGGCGAGCACCCCTACGGCGAATGGCTGCAGAGCGGCCTCGTCGAACTCGACGACCTTGCCGAGCGCGAGCACATCGTGTTCAGCCACACGAGCGTGCTCCGCCGCCAGCAGGTGTTCGGCTACACCCACGAGGAGCTGAAGGTCATCGTCGCGCCGATGGCCAAGGCCGGTGCCGAGCCGATCGGATCGATGGGCACCGACACACCGCTCGCGATCCTCAGCCAGCGGGCGCGGCTGCTGTTCGACTACTTCCAGCAGCTCTTCGCACAGGTCACGAACCCGCCGCTCGACGCAATTCGCGAAGAAGTCGTCACCGCAGTCGGGTCCACCATCGGCCCCGAACACAACCTGCTCGAGCCCGGGCCGCAGAGCTGCCGTCAACTCGTGCTGCCGTTCCCGATCATCGACAACGACGAACTCGCCAAGATCATCCACATCAACGACGAGGACACGTTCCCCCATCTGAAGGCCGTCACGATCAGCGGGCTCTACCGCGTCAACGGCGGGGGGTTGGCGCTCAAGCGTGCGCTCGAGATGATTCGCCACGAGGCCACAAACGCGATCGACGACGGCGCGCGAATCATCGTGCTCAGCGACCGCAACAGCGACGAGGCGCTCGCGCCGATCCCGTCGCTGCTGCTGACGTCGGCCGTGCACCATCACCTCGTGCGCGCGAAGAAGCGGACCCAGGTTGGACTCGTCGTCGAATGCGGCGACGCGCGAGAGGTGCATCACATGGCGCTGTTGATCGGCTTCGGCGCCGGCGCGATCAACCCGTATCTCGCGTTCGAATCGATCGAGGACATGATCAGCGAGGATCTGCACGGCCTCGGCGGGATGGACTCGCGCAAGGCCGTCAAGAACTTCATCAAGGCCAGCGGCAAGGGCGTCCTGAAGGTGATGTCGAAGATGGGTGTCAGCACCGTCGCGTCGTACACGGGCGCCCAGATCTTCGAAGCGATCGGGCTCGGCCGCGACCTCGTCGACGAATACTTCACCGGTATGGTCAGCCGCCTCGGTGGCATCGGTCTCGACGAGATCGCGAGGGAAGTGGCTGCTCGCCACGCCCACGCCCACCCCACTCGGCCAGAGGAACGGGCCCACCGCAAGCTCGAGCTCGGCGGCGAGTACCAGTGGCGTCGCGAGGGCGAGGTTCACCTGTTCAATCCGGAGACCGTGTTCAAGCTGCAGCACGCAACCCGCGCCAAGCGCTACGACATCTTCAAGCAGTACACCTCGCTCGTCGACGATCAGTCCAAGAAGCTGGCGACGCTGCGCGGCCTGTTCTCGTTCAAGGACGGCGCCCGCGAGCCTGTGTCGATCGACGAGGTCGAGAGCGTTGCCGAGATCGTCAAGCGGTTCTCCACCGGAGCGATGAGCTACGGCAGCATCAGCGCCGAGGCACACGAGACATTGGCCATTGCGATGAACTCGATCGGAGCGAAGAGCAACACCGGCGAAGGTGGGGAGGACTCCGATCGGCTCAACGATCGGCAGCGCCGGAGCAGCATCAAGCAGGTGGCGAGCGGACGATTCGGCGTGACGAGCGAGTACCTCGTCAACGCCGACGACCTGCAAATCAAGATGGCGCAGGGCGCCAAACCGGGTGAGGGAGGCCAGCTGCCCGGCCACAAGGTGTATCCGTGGATCGCCAAGACCCGTCACAGCACGCCCGGCGTCGGTTTGATCAGCCCACCGCCGCATCACGACATCTATTCGATCGAAGATCTCAAACAACTGATCCACGACCTCAAGAACGCGAACCCATCGGCACGCGTTCATGTCAAGCTCGTCGCCGAGATGGGTGTTGGCACCGTCGCCGCCGGCGTCAGCAAGGCCAAGGCCGATGTCGTGCTGATCAGCGGGCACGACGGTGGCACAGGCGCTTCGCCGCTGACTTCGCTCAAGCATGCCGGCGGCCCGTGGGAGCTCGGTCTTGCCGAGACACAGCAGACCCTGTTGCTCAACGGCCTACGAGACCGGATCGTCGTCCAGACCGACGGCCAACTCAAGACGGGTCGCGATGTGGTCATCGCAACGTTGCTCGGCGCCGAGGAGTTCGGCTTCGCAACCGCACCACTCGTTGTGAGCGGCTGCGTGATGATGCGGGTCTGCCACCTCGACACCTGCCCGGTCGGCGTCGCCACTCAGAACCCGGAGCTGCGCAAGAAGTTCACGGGTAAGCCCGAGTTCGTGGTCAACTTCTTCGAGTTCATCGCGCAAGAGGTCCGCGAGCTGATGGCCCGACTCGGCTTCCGCACGATCGCCGAGATGATCGGCCACGTCGACATGCTTGACACGACGCGGGCTGTGCTGCACTGGAAGGCGGCCGGTCTCGACGTCAGCCCGATCCTCGCGGTGCCGCAAAATGCCTACAACCAGACGATGCATCAGTCCGTCGCCCAGGATCACGGGCTTGACAGAGCGCTCGACCAGCAGCTGATCGCCAAGGCTCAGGACGCGATCACGACCGGCGCGCCGACCGAGTTCGAGGTCCAGATCCGCAACGTCAACCGAACCGTGGGGACCATGCTCGGCAGCGCGGTCACGAGGGCGCACGGAGCCGCTGGGCTGCCCGACGCAACGATCAAGATCCATTTCCGCGGTTCAGCTGGTCAGAGTTTCGGTGCGTTCGTGCCGGCGGGAATCGAGCTGCGGCTCGAGGGCGACGCCAACGATTACGTCGGCAAGGGTCTCAGCGGCGGCCGGATCATCGTCCATCCGGACCGGCGGTCGGTACTGCCGCGCGAAGAAAACGTGATCGCCGGCAACGTGATCGCGTATGGCGCCACGAGCGGCGAACTGTTTCTGCGCGGTGTCGTCGGCGAGCGTTTCTGCGTCCGCAACTCCGGCGCCACAGCCGTCGTCGAAGGTGTCGGCGATCACGGCTGCGAGTACATGACCGCAGGGCGAGTCGTGGTGCTGGGCCCGACCGGGCGCAACTTCGCGGCCGGAATGAGCGGCGGCATCGCCTACGTGTACGACCCGTCCGACGCGTTCGCAGCGTTGGTCAACTACGACATGGTCAACCTCGAACCCGTGCAACACGCCGACGCAGATGAACTCCGTGGTCTGATCGACCGCCACCGCGAGCTGACCGGGTCGACCGTTGCCGCTGCGATCATCTCCAACTGGGACGGCGAGGTCGGCCACTTCCGCAAAGTGATGCCGCAGGACTACAAGCGGGTCCTTGCGGTGATGAAACAGGCCGCGGACGAGGGCCTCGACGAACAAGCGACGAGCATTCGCGTGATGGAGAGTGTGTAGCGATGGGCGAGCCGACAGGTTTCTTGAAATGGGCCCGCGAGACGCCGACGCGGCGAGCGGTGCCGGTGCGATTGCGGGACTGGAAAGAGGTCTACGAGCCGTTCGAGCCGGAGCGGATCCGGACCCAGGCCGGGCGCTGCATGGACTGCGGCATTCCGTTCTGTAACAACGGCTGCCCGCTCGGCAACCTGATCCCCGACTGGAACGATCTCGTCTACCGCGACCACTGGAAGGATGCGATCGACCGCCTCCACGCGACGAACAACTTCCCGGAGTTCACCGGCCGGTTGTGCCCGGCGCCGTGTGAGTCGGCATGCGTGCTCGCCATCAACACCGACGCCGTCACGATCAAACAGGTCGAGGTCGAGATCATCAACCGCGCCTGGGACGAGGGCTGGGTGGCGCCCAAGCCGCCATCGGTGAAGACCGGCAAACGTGTCGTCGTCATCGGCTCTGGCCCGGCCGGTCTGGCCGCCGCACAGCAACTCACGCGCGCCGGTCACGACGTGGTCGTGCTCGAGCGCGCCGACCGCATCGGCGGGCTGCTGCGCTACGGCATTCCCGAGTTCAAGATGGAGAAGCGCCACCTCGACCGCCGGATCGAGCAGATGGAGGCAGAAGGCACCGAGTTCCGGACCAACGCTGCTGTCGGCGACGGCATCGACATCGACATCCTGCTCGCGACCAACGACGCAGTCGTCCTCGCCTGCGGTGCGACGGCCTCGCGCGATCTCGCGATCCCGGGTCGCGATCTCGCCGGCGTGTATCAGGCGATGGAGTACCTGCCGCTCGCCAATCGGGTCCAGCAGGGCGACTGCGACTCCTCGCCGATCGACGCGTCCGGCAAGCACGTCGTCATCATCGGCGGTGGCGACACCGGCGCCGACTGCCTTGGCACCGCTCATCGTCAGCGTGCGGCTTCGGTGACGCAGCTCGAGATCATGCCCCAGCCCCCCGACAGTCGCGCCGAATCCAACCCGTGGCCGCAGTGGAGCCTGACCCTGCGCACCTCCTCGGCCCATGAGGAGGGTGGCGAGCGGATCTTCAGCGTGAACACCGAACGGTTCATCGACGACGGTCATGGCAACGTCGAGGCGCTGCTGCTCCACGAAGTCGAGATGGCCGACGGCAGGTTCGTCAAGATCGAGGGTAGCGAGCGCGAACTCCCAGCAGATCTCGTCCTGCTCGCAATGGGCTTCCTCGGCCCTGAAAAGGGCTCGTGGCTGGAGCAGCTCGGCGTCGCATTCGACGAGCGAGGCAACCTGCGCCGCGACGACGACTTCATGTGCAGCGTGCCGGGTGTGTTCGTCGCCGGCGACATGGGTCGGGGTCAGAGCCTGATCGTGTGGGCCATCGCGGAGGGACGTTCGTGCGCGGCCGGCGCCGATCGCTATCTGATGGGCGAAACCGACCTCCCCTCACCAGTCCTGCCCTCGACCCGCCCCATGTTGTAGTTGACCCGATTTATCAACCACCAGGGGTTATGCTCTCGCCGATGAAGTCGAGAGTCGTTGTATTTGGCGTGGCCGCGCTCGCGGTGCTCGGCATCGGCGCGTGCTCAGGCTCCGGTGGCACAGGGGCGCCGGCTGCGACCACGATCAAGGTCGGCCTGCCGAGCTATGTGACGCAGGTGCCGATCATCACGAGCACCACGCTGACCGTCACCACCACCGTTCCCGGCCAGGTGGGCGCGGTGCCCGGTGAGCAGACCTACACCGTCGTCGGCGGCGATCTCGTCGTGCGGATCGCCAAGAAGTTCTGCATCAGCGCGAAGACGCTGGCCGACTACAACGGGTGGGCAGAGGGCATCACCCATCCGATCTTTCCCGGCAACGTGATCAAGATTCCACCGAACTCGTGCGCACCAGGGACAAAGACCCAGACGACGACCGGTCCGACAGCTGCCACAACGGCGACGCATACCGGCGCGACGACTGCGCCGCCGGCTGCGACCTCGACCACGTTCAGCGCCAGCGCCGGTGGCACGTACGTGGTAGTTGCGGGTGATTACCTCGGCGGCATTGCCAAGAAGACCGGCACCACGGTCGCAGGCATCGTCGCCGCCAACGGTTGGAAGGACGACACCCAACTCATCTACCCCGGCCTGAAGATCAAGCTTCCCGCCAAGGGCTGAAGGCCCCGAACTGGCAGGCGCAGATCCTTCCCGAGTTGCGGCTCGCGCGACCAGACAAGATGGCGACCGTGCCCAGACTGCAATTATCGGCCGTCGGCCCGCCGGCCGGGGCTCGGCGGGCGCTCGCCAGAGCGATGGGCGGGCGGTGGGCGCGATGTGAGCGGGCGCGGGCGCGCAAATCGCGCCCGACGAAGTGGTGACCGGGTGGTGAACCGAGGGCTCGCCGGAGCGACGAAATGACGAAGCGGCCAGCCTGATTCGGGAAGCGGTCAGCCGAGGTCGGGCCAGCGCCGCTTCTGGCGGCGGCGGATTCCCATGTCACCGAGTTCGCGCCGTTCGCTCAGGGCCCAGTGGCGTCGCCAGCCGTTGTACGCAGGTCCGGTCAGCTTCGGGTTCGCGCCGACGGCCGCGTTTCGCCGCGACGTCCAGTAGTCGGTGAGGCTCTCATCGCCCAACAGCGCGACGGCCGCCTCGATCCGCGCGTTGAATCGACGCGTGTTCTCGTCAGGAGCGGGCCGCAGTGGCGTCCCGAAGACAACGGTCGTGCGGCCTGGCTTGGGGCGCTTCATGCCCTTGCCGAAGATCGGCCCGCTGCCATCGATGAACATCGGAACGACCGCTGCGCCGGTACGCGACGAGAGGTAGGCGGCGCCGCCTTTGAATTCCTGGCCCCAACCGTCGGGCGAGCGCCCACCCTCGGGATAGATCAGCAGGCTCCACCCGTCGGCCATCAGATCGCGGATCTGATCGGCCGACTTGCGACCGGTGGAATCGCGGTCGATCGGCAGTGCGTTGAGGGCGAGCGCTGCGGCGCCGCCCTTGGCCTTGGTCGTGAAGAAGTAGTCGGCCGCTGCTGCGACAATGAGCTTGTGGCGCCACGGTTCGGGGATCGCGTAGATCGACAACGGCGTGTCGAGATGGCTGTGATGGTTCGGCGTGAAGATCAGCGGGGGCGGGTTGTCACGGTTGCGGAGGTCGGCGAGCCGATCGGCGCCCTTCACGGTCGGAGCGGCGACGGCCTTGGTCAACAGCCGCATCGGCCCCTGCACCCACAGCACCCGGCCGAGTCGGGCCGGATATTTGCGGGCCCATGCCGTGTCGTAGTCGGCGCCGAGGTTGGTCGGCTCGCGGGGGACGATGACACCACGCGGCACGTTCGGCTTGCGGTACGGGAAGCCCTTCTTGGACAGCGGCCCGACAGCCTTGGCCAACACCGATTCGACCTTGCCTGCGGAGCGGGCGGCCCGCTTGAGGTTGACCACGCTACGGATGGCATCGTCGCGCTTGGCCATCAGATACCCCTCGTCTGGCTGATCACTTGACGTCGGCCACCAGCACTGGCGGCGTGTGAATGTGGGTGATGGTCGGCGAGCTGCCGACGACGTCTGATGCGATCTCGAACGCGTCGTCCATCGTCGATGCCGGCGTGAAGCCGAGGCGACGGACGGCCTTGACGTCGCCGCCGACGATGATCACCCGGCTGCAGTGCTGCATTCCGTGCGCGCCCCAGTACCACATGTAGAACGGGTGCACGCCGTGGTAGGCGTAACTCGTGCGGTACAGGTGTTTGTACCACTCGTCCTCGGCGAAGCGTTTCTCGTACTTCTTGCTCATCACGTGCGGGTCGGTGGTCTCCGACAGGACCTGCTCGAAGAAGTCGATGTAACTCGGATGGTGCACCGGGTGGAAGTCCCACGGCGTCGGATGGGTCATGATGATGACCCCGCCTTCTTTCACCAACGGCTTGCCGCGGTACATGTTGAACAGGTACCCGAGGCCCATGCACATCACCAGGATCGGGTTCATGATCGAGTTGACGTTGTAGGGGCAGATGAACGGGATGCCCATCGTGAGGATGTCCGTCTGGCCCTGCACCTCGACGAGCTGTTGCTTCCAGACGTTGGCGGTGGTCACCTTGTGCACGGCGTCGACCTCGCCGGCCTGCACGCTGGTCATCTGATGGGGCGCCTCGATGCTGTGGAAGATGTTCCTCGCGATGCGCGCCGGGGTGCGCTTCAGCGCCGACGACGACGCGATGAAACTCGCCCGGTCACGTGCGTTCCATTCCCACTCGCGCTTGGAGAGGAACCCGAACGGCTTCGGAAATGTGTCGGTGTTCATCGTCGACTCGATCTGGAAGACCTTGACGCCGCTGTCGACCATCACCTGGCCCATTCGCCAGTTGCTCTTGTGCAACTCGCTCTTGTGTTGATCCATGAAGCTGCGGGTCGCCTCCATCGTCTGCGGATTGTGATGGTGCTGCAGGCTCTTGTAGCTGCTGAGCCCGGTCGCGGTGCTCTTCCACCCACCGTCCATCGCGACGAGGTTGATGTTGACGTACACGAGCAGGTCGCTGTCGGCTGCCCGCTTGTTGATCTCAACGTCCTCGCCCTGAGGTGTTTGACCGAGGTACTCGAGCTGGTCGGGGTCCTCCGCGTCGTGCTGATACAACAAGCCCCGCGGCGCGAATGCGTCGTAGACGCGGTCACCGACGGCGTGACGCAGCTCGGCCTCGGTCATCCGCCGGTGGAGGGCAAGTGCGGCGATGAGGTGCACGTCGTCCACTCCAGCGTCCGCGGCGAGATCGAGGACGGCCTCGATCACCCGCTGGCGGATGTCGGGCCGCGTCATCGGCGGCAGCGGCAGGCTGATGTCGTCGAATGCGATCGTGAGCTTCATCCCCGGGAACAGCAGCTCTGGCAACGGGTCATGGTCGATCGGGTTGAGCAACGCGTGACGGATCGCGCCGTCGATGTCAACGAGGGGCTCGAGCGGCTCAGGTGCGTAGATGACTCGGCTCCGGCCGGCCGGCAGCTTTTCGAGGCTGAAGTTCTCGCCTCGCCAGAACAGGATCGGTGGCGTGTTGCGATCCACCTCGAGCACGAATCCGGGACGAGGCATCAGTGATTCTCCGTGTCTCTTTGTTGTGGGGGTCGTAGATCAAAGGCCACCTTGAGCGCGCCGCGACGGCCAGCAGCGGCAGCGTGGGCGATGGCATCTTCGTAGTCGTCGAGCGGGTACGTGGCGGAGACCATCCGGCCCATGTCGTACTCGCCGACGGTTTCGATCGCGAGATCGAACGTGCGCCGACTCGTTCCATCCGGCATCGACTCGGTGCCGTATGTGTACGATCCGGCGATCTGGGTCTCACGGTGCCACAGGCCGGTGAGGTCGACGGTCACCTCTGCTGGCATGCCCATCAGGATCACCCTGCCCCGCGGCTTGGTGATCTGCAGACAGGACTGGATCGAGCCGCTGTTGCCGACAGCGTCGATAGTCACGTGAGCTCCGCCGCTGAGGTAGTCGCCGATCATGTGACATCCAACGACGCGTCGAACGGCGCGACCGAGTTCCTTCGGCGCAACGACTTCGTCGGCTCCGAATGCCCTCGCCATCGACTGTTGGTGGGGATAGCGCGCGCCGACGACGATGTGCACGTTCGGTATGTAGCGGCGCAGCCCCGCAATCGCACAGAGACCCATCGTGCCGGCGCCGAGCACGGCGATCACCGGGGTCTCGGTCTGGGCAATGCTCGGCCAGCACATCAGCGCAGTGTGGATCCCGCCGGCAGCCGGCTCGATCATCACGGCAGCCTCGTCGGTCATGTCAGCCGGCACGCCGTGCAACTGGCTCTCGTGGGCGAGGAAGTACGTACTCCAGCCGCCTCCGGTCGAATGGCAGAAGCCGGTCTGGATGCCCGGCTCCAGCGGTGGCAGGGCGAGGTGGGCGTAGTCGTCGCCGTCGCCGGGGGCAGCGCCGGCGTGGGGGAGCGGGAAGCCGCGGGCTGCATGGCCGAGCACCGGCTCGATGACGACCCGCGTGCCGTCGGCAAGTTCGCCGACCACCTCGTGCCCCGGCGTGAACGGGAAGCTGACGAGATCGTCGAAGTATGTGGACGCCCGGCCCTCGATGGTCGACAGGTCGCTGCCGCAGATCCCGCTGAGCCGGGTGCGAACGGTTTGCCAACCAGCGCCGAGCGGGTCTGGCGGATCGATCGAGACGAGCTTGAGCGGGCCGACCTTGGCCGCGGCCGACGAGCTGACGGCCGACGCCATCCGAGCCAGCCCGAGCCGGGCAACCTTGCGTGACACCTGGAGCGCTTTCATCAGAACCGGCCCCGTGTCATCGCGCTCCCGACGAAGGACCGCTTGCGCTCGCGTTCGCCGAGCATCGTGCCGATGGGCAGCAGTGGCCGGGGACCGCCCGGCGCCTTTTCCCAGTCCTCGACCAACCACCCGCGTTTGCGGGCGATCGCTGCCAGGCGGGTCTCGGGATTCACCGCGACGGGAAAGCCGACGCATTCCAGCAGCGGCAGATCGCTCGTGCTGTCGGCGTAGGCAATCGATTCTTCGAGCAACAAGCCTTCTGCCGCGCAGTAGTCGGCGAGAACCTGCGCCCTCGTCTCACCGGTCGGGGGCGCCGAGGCCAACTCGCCGCTGTAAGTGCCGTCGGGGCGCACGGTCATCTCGGCTGCGACGATTTCGTCGAACAACGGCTTGAGGCCGGCGACGACGAAGTCGAGCGCGCCCGTGATCAGGACCGTACGGTGACCGAGCGCGCGATGCTCGCGCACGCGCCGGATGCCGGCCGGAAAGCTCTTGGTCACGATCAACTGGGTCAGCAGTTCCTTGGAGTCCTCCGCGATCTGCGCCACCGGGGCGTCCTCGTAGCGGCGGTAGAAGAACCGCAGGAAGTCGGCGCGGTCCTTGCGGTCCATGCTCGACAACCCCGGGGCCTGGGCCAGCGTTCGTAGCACGTAGCGAACGCGTTCTGGCATGTTGAGCCGTCGCGTCGCCAGCCACGAGAAGCTCTCGACGACGTTGCTCGAGATCAGCGTGTTCTCGAGATCGAACGCGGCGAGGTGGCGGTCGGGAGACAGCACGCTGCGGCGGAGGCGATCGGCCCGGTCGTTGCGGTTCTTGCCGGGCCTGGTCTTGGCCCGCGCATGGGTGACGATCGAGGGGAGGTGGATGGTGCTGATGTAGCTCGGCCAATCGACCGAACGCGGATCGAAGTTGAACGCCGCCTGGTCCGACTCGTCCAGCGAGTTCCACATCGTGAGCAGGTTGTCGACCTGATACAGCGCTTCGCACTCGGTGTACAGGCCGTACAACTGCACGTATTCGTAGGCTCGCTCGATATCGGTCTTGCGTTCCTCCAACCTGGCGGCCCATGTTGCCTGTGTGCCACGCAGCGGCAACGCCTGCAGCACCTGCTCGGCGTGGGTGATGAGGGTCTTGGCCCGCTTCAGCTGCTGCTGCACCTTGCCCCGCGCCGGGAACTTCCACTCGGGAACGACGATCGGCTGGCCCTCTGCGTCGTACAGCGGGTGCTCGGTGAACCAGGCGCGAATGTTGTCGACGAGCGTCTGGTACTTGAGCGGGTTGATGCCGCCGCTGGCCACCTGGGTGATGCGCGGCGCGCTCGGTCCCGTTGCGGCGACGGCGATGATAGCGGCGACCACGATGTCGACAGGAATGACATCGACTGTGCCCTCCGGTACGCCTGGAAACTGGGTCAGCAGCCCACGGGCGTAGCTGAGGATGACCGGCTCGGCCATCCGAAAGCCGCGGATCCAACCGGGGCGTGGTTCCGCCAGCGCGGATTCGATGATCGAGGGGCGCACGATGTTGACCGGCACGTTGCCCTTGGTCTCCATCAGCGCCTGCTCGCCGAGCGCCTTGGTGAACGCATACGCGTCGGGCCACCCGACGCTGGTTGCGCGGGCCCGGCCGGCCTCGACGAGTTGGTCCGTGACCCACCGCTCGCGGAGGTGCTCGGTCTTGCTTGCAAGTGCCGGCGCGCCGGCCGCTCCGAGTTCCTTGCGGGCAGCGGCCTGGAACGAGCGCAGCCGCTCTGGATCTCGGCTCGCGGCTTCGTTGTCGCTGCGCAGGCGGCGCGCCGAAGCCACCTCCTTGCGCCAGTCGAGACCGAGATCGAAAGGTCCTTCGCTGACGAGTTCCTCCGGTGCGTTGCCGCGACGGTTGCCGGCGACATAGCACGTACTCACGGCCACGAGATGCGGTGTCACGTTGAGTTCGGTGAGCGTTTGCGCGATCCGCGACGGTCCGAGCAGGTTGATCTCGACAGCCTTGTCGAGGGGGGAGTCGAACGCAACGGCCGCGGCCGAGTGGATCACCGTCTCGCAGCTCACGAGGAGCGCCCGGCCGGCTTCGTCGAGGCCGAGACCATCGGCGCTGACGTCGCCGTTGACGGCGTGGACCCGCCTCGCGATCATCTCGTCGAACGTCTCGTCGGCGCCGGCGAACTCGGCACGTAGACGGTCGAAACAGTCGTTCTTGAAGATCTCCCGCCGAGCCCGCTCGGGCGCGCCGCGCTTGGCGCCGCGGATGAGCAGCACTAGTTCGCACCCTGGGGCACTCCGCAGCAGGCGCTCGACAAGCGCCGTGCCGACGAACCCGGTCGAGCCCGTGATCGCGATCCGCTTGCCGGCGAGTTGCTCAGCAATCATGGCGCGAAGCCCTCCCGGTGATGTGCACGGCACTCTTTCTACCATATGGTAGACAGCGATGGGTACCCGCAGGGCCAACACGCGAAGCGAAATCCTCGAGGCGAGCGTCGACCTCTTCGGCAACCGTGGCTTCGCAGCAGTGTCGCTGGACGACATCGCCGGCGTGGTCGGGGTTGCCAAACAGACGGTGCTGTACTGGTTCCCCTCCAAGGACGAGCTACTCGACGCGGTGCTGGAACAGACGGCCGTCGAACTCGCGGCCGTGATCGAGGCCGCTGTCCGCGCCGCTCCTGACGAGCCGCTCGCTCGGGTCGAAGCAGTCGTCCGGGCGGTGTTCCGACCAGCGGTGCGCCGACCAGGCTTGCTCGGCCTGGTCCGCGAGGTCAGCCGCCTCTCGCCGCCGCACGCAGAACGGCTCACGCTTCGCGTGCAGCCCTTCGTCCGCCGAGCCACCGACTACCTCGGCCAAGAAATGGCGGCCGGTCGGCTGCGCCGGGCCGATCCGGGTCTCATGGTCGCGCTCGCGTACGTCACCGTCACCGGCATCGCGACCGAGCAGGAGGCGCTGCGCGCGGTGGAATGGCCGATGACGAGATCCGGTTTGCGCCGGCTCCGCAGCGAACTGATCGAGTTCGTCCTCGCCGCGCTCCGCCCGGCCTGACGTCGCCCGAGTTCGGCGCCGACCTGAAGTCCGGGGGAGTCAGTGTTTGGTGTTTCGTCGGCGGCGGCGATGGCGCTCGACGGCCAGATCGATGAGCCGGTCGACGAGTTCCGGGTAGCTGATACCCGAGCTCTGCCACATCTTGGGATACATCGAGATCGGCGTGAAACCGGGCATCGTGTTGACCTCATTGACGAGGAAGCCCCTGCCGTGCTCTTCGAGGAAGAAGTCGACCCGGGCGAGACCCTCACACCGCAACGCGTGGTACACCTCGATCGCCCGTCTTCTTACCTCCTCGGACTGCACGTCTGTCAGAGGCGCTGGGATCAGCAGTTGGGCTCCGTCTTCGACGTATTTGTCCTCGTAGTCGTAGAACTCGTTGCCCGGCACGATCTCGCCGGGCACGCTGGCGACCGGATCGAGGTTGCCGAGCACGGCGACTTCGATCTCGCGCCCGCGGATGGCCTCCTCGATCACGACCCACTCGTCGTAGCTGAGCGCATGGTCGACCGAGTGCTGGAGTTCAACAAGTGTGGTCGCCTTGGAGACGCCGACAGAGGACCCCATGTTCGACGGCTTCACGAACACTGGCAGGCCGAGTTCGCCGGCCACGGCGGCGAGCCGATCCGGGCCGACTTCGTGCTCGCGGAGGCTGATCCACCTGGCCTGGGGGATGCGGTGGTAGCCGAGCAGTTCCTTGGCCAGTGCCTTGTCCATCCCGACGGCCGAGGCGAGGACGCCGCTGCCGACGTAGGGCACGTCCATCAGCTCAAGCATGCCTTGGACTGTGCCGTCCTCGCCGAGTGGGCCATGCAGGAGCGGTAGCACGACAACGGGTCCCGCCAGAACAGCAGCGGCGAGCATCGGTGTCGGTGACAGAGAATCACCGACGGCCTCGAGCCGTTCCGGCAGTGCGCGAGGACCAGCCTCGAGCGCGGCGAGCGCTGCCGTGGCGAGCTGCCACCGACCGTCGCGGTCGATGCCGATCGGGGTGACGCGGTAGCGGCTCTGATCGACGGCGCGAAGCACATGCGCGGCCGTGACGCAGCTGACGTCGTGCTCAGCGGATTGGCCACCGAAGATCACGATCAGATTGATGCGGTCGTCGCCCATCTCTTCACGGTAGCCCTCGGTACAGCGCACCCGATGGCACCCACCCTGAGAATCGCGGCGGCTACCGTGCTCGCATGCGTTTTCGAGCGAGTGACGTGGCTGACGCGACTGGTGGGATTCTCGTCGGTCCCGATGTCGAGTTGGACGGCGTGTCGTTCGACAGCCGGTCGATCGAACCCGGACAGCTCTTCGTCGCGCTTCGCGCCGAACGCGACGGCAACGAGTTCGTGCCGGCGGCGCTGGCGGGCGGCGCTGCGGCAGTCCTGGCGGACACCGCGCCGGGCGCGGGTACCTCGGTGGTCGTCGCGGACACGGCCGAGGCGTTGATGCGTCTCGGCCAGTGGGGGCGGTCGCAGCTCGCGGCGGACGTGATCGGGGTCACCGGTTCGGTCGGCAAGACGAGCACCAAGGATCTCGCCAAGGCGGCGCTGAGCGCAGGTCTGCGTACTGCGGCGAACGAGAGGAGTTTCAACAACGAACAGGGCCTGCCGGTCACGATCTTGAATGCACCGGACGACACCGAGGCGCTGGTGCTGGAGATGGGCATGCGCGGCTTCGGTGAGATCGCGCGCCTGTGCGAGGTCGGCCGACCGACCATCGGAGTGGTCACTCGAGTGGCCGCCGCGCACACCGAGCGCGTCGGCGGCATCGAGGGTGTCGTTCGGGCCAAGAGCGAGCTGATCCTCGCACTGCCGCCGACAGGCACCGCGATCCTGAACGCTGATGATCCGAACGTGATGTCCATCGGCGGCCGTTCGCCGTGCGCAGTCGTCACGTTCGGACTATCGGGCGCAGCCGACGTGCGGATCGTCGACCTCGTCCTGGACAACCTCGCGCGGCCCCGTTTCGCGCTCCACACGCCGTGGGGATCGGCGCGGGTCGAGCTCGCCGTCAGCGGCGCTCACATGGCGGTGAACGCAGCAGCAGCGATCGCGGTGGCGGCCGCGTGCGGAGTCGACCTCGAGGCCGCAGCGTCGGCGCTCAGCGGGGCGCCACTGTCGCCGTGGCGAATGGAAATGGCGATCACATCGCGTGGCACCGTCGTGATCAACGACGCCTACAACGCCAATCCCGCTTCGATGCGTGCTGCGATCGAGACGTTGGCGGCGCTGCCGGTTCGCGGCCGGCGGGTCGCCGTTCTCGGCGTGATGGCCGAACTCGCCGATCCGGTCACCGACCACGCGTCGATTACCCGGCTGCTCCACGAACACGGCATCGAGCTGATCGCCGTCGGCACAGACCTCTACGGGGTGCCGCCGAGCGACGATCCGCTGCATGCCGTGGCGTCACTCGCCGGCGACGACGCCCTGCTGATCAAGGGAAGTCGCGTTGCGGGTCTGGAACGCCTCGCCGCGCTCGTCGTCGGTCAATAACTCCGCCGGGCGACGGATCAGATTGCACCACCAGCTCAAGAACAATGCCCCGGCCACCGACAAGAACAGCACCGGACGCGGTCCGATCCAGTCCACGATCGGTCCGAAAACGAGCGCTCCGATCGCCACCATCCCGCCGAAGGCCATGAACCACAGCGACATCACCCTGGCCCGTTCGTGATCGTGCATGTTGGTCTGGAACATCGTGACCATCGGGGTCACAGCCATGAAGTAGAAGAACCCGAGCAGGAACCCGGCCGGGATCGCAAGTTGAGGGCCGCGAGCGAGGGCGAAAACCGCCATCGTGACGGCGAAGCCCCTGAACGCGTTGGTGATGAGCTTGCGGCGGTCGAAGCGAACCAGCACCGAGCCACACGCGAGCCCACCGAGACAGGCGCCGAGGCCCCACGTCGCATACAGCCATTTATATGTCGGGCCGCTGGAGCCGATGCCGAAGGCGAGTCGCGCGATCGACGGGAACAGGCTCACGTACGGCAGGCAGAGGAATGAAAAGATCGTCATCGCGAGGAGCATCCGGCTGAGGATGCTGCGCCGCCGGGCGATGCGCAGCCCGCTCAACAGCTTCTGCAAGCCCCGCTCGACCGCAACGCTGGCCACATTGGGGATGGCGATGATGGCGACACCGGCAACCGCGAAGAGGTAGGTGCCGGCGTTGATCACGAAGATCTGCGGCACGGTGACACCGAAGCCGATCAGCCCCGCCGCAAGCGCCGGCCCGATGACCCGTGAGCCGTTCAGCATCACTGAATTGAGACTGAGCGCCCCTGGTAGATCGGTCCGGCTGACGAGAAGCGGGATCGAGGCCTGCATCGCCGGCGCCCCGAGCGCGTTGAAGGTGCCGATCCCGAGCTGGATCAGAAAGATCGCCCACAGCGAAGCGTCGCGGGCGATCATGACGGCGATGCCGAGCGCGAACAAGAGCTGCATCGACTGGTTGGTGATCAGCCACGGCCGGCGGGGGAACCGGTCGGCGAGCACGCCACCGGGGATCGACAGCACGAGCAGCGGCCCGAGCTGAGCGAAGCCCATCAGCGCCACCCACGTCGCCTGATGGGTGCGGGCGTCGATGTACGCGGGCAGCGCCAGGTTCTGCATCCATGTGCCGATGTTGCTCGCGAACAGTGCGATCCAGATGATCCGAAAATCGCGATAGCCGAAGGCCGCCCGCGCCGAACCGGGTTGAGCGGTGCTCGACCTTTGCGGGACTGGTGCGGAGGTGTTCATCGACAACTCGTAGGGGTTGGGAGGCGCAGCAAGTGTAGTTGTCGGAACCCAAATGATCGGGCTCATTCACGGTCGCCGGGTGACTCCGAACGGTCGCTTGTCACAGTGCTCAGCCGCGGTGATCAGACGCGGTGATCAGACGCGTTTTCTGGCGATCACGATCGCGGACAGCCCGAACGGAAGGTCGAATCGGCGCAGAAACCGCCGCTCGGCTGCCGCGAGCGCGCCGAGAGCTCCGCCAAGCCCTGTCTGGTTGCGGCCGACATCGCTCGTCTGCTCGCCCCGCTCGACCAACGACAGCAGGGCTGCCGGTGGCACGAGGAAGCTGTACGCGCCGGTCGCACGGATGATCTCGAGGTCTGCTGCCTCGGCCATCGACCTCAGATCCTTGACACTGAAACGCCGTGCCGTGTGGGTTGCTCTGTCGTGGCCGCGCTGCAGTCGCTTGCCACCGGGTTCCAACAGGCAGACGACCCCACCAGGCTTGGTGACCCGCGCGAATTCGCGAACGGTTGCCGCCGGCTCGGGAATCAATCGGTGATAGAGCGCTGTCACGCACAGAACCGCCGCGAACGAGTCGGGAGCGACCGGCAACTGGTTGATGTCGGCCCGCACGCCAAGGTAGCCGGCAAACGCTTCGGTCCCGGTTTCGAGCGCGAATGAGTCGACATCGACCAGGACAGTCGGCGAAATCGAGCTGAGCCACCCTCCCGTTGCACCCGTACCGCCGGCGGCATCGAGATACAGAACCCCGGCTGAGGTGTCGAGCAGCGGTTCGATCAGTTGGCGAAGGAGCGAACGCGTGCTCCGAAACCACCAATGATTCTCGCCGTTGTCAGCGAGCCGCCGGTATTCGTCCGAATCCATATTGCCAGTGTGGCACCCCATGTGCTCGAAACATGCAGTAGCTTCGCAGCCGTGAAAGACACCGGTCGAGGGACTCGCCCCGCCCCATTCGACGGTTCGACGTGTGTCGTGACCGGCGGATTGGGCTTCATCGGGTCCAATCTCGTGCACCGCCTGGTGAGCGAAGGAGCCATCGTCAAGGTCATCGACGCCCTCGTCCCGTCCCACGGCGGCGATCGCCGCAACGTCGATGGCGAGCACGTCGAAACCCTGATCGCGAGCATTGGCGATCCGCGTGTCGCCGAACTCATCGCCGGTGCCGACATCATCTTCAATCTGGCCGGTCAGGTCAGTCACGCCTCTTCGATGATCGACCCGCAACAGGACCTCCGGCTGAACGCGCTCGATCATGCCGACTTGCTCGAGATCGTCCGCCGGGTGAATCCGGCCGTTCGGATCGTTCACACATCGACCCGCCAGGTGTACGGCCGCGTTGCTCGTCTGCCGGTCGATGAGACCACGGCGGCGAACCCGGTGGATGTCAACGGCGTTGCCAAGCTCGCCGGCGAGCAGCTGCACATGGTCTATGCGCAAGCGTATGACACACGAGCAACGTCGTTGCGGCTGAGCAACGTCTACGGTCCCCGCCAGCGGCTGACCAGCGATGAGCTCGGATTCCTGCCGGTGTTCATCCGCAAGGCCCTCGCGGGGGAGACGATCGAGATCTTCGGTGACGGCGCCCAGCGTCGTGACTGCCTTCACGTCGACGATGTCGTCGCCGGCCTGTTGCTCGCGACGGCGGATGCGGCCGTCGGACGGGTCTACAACGTCGGCCACCGGTGCGATTTCTCTCTCGCAGAGATCGCAGCGGTGATCGTCGCGGCTGCCGGCAGCGGAGGCGGGCTCCGCCTCGTGCCCTGGCCGAAGGAGCATCAGCGGATCGACATCGGGTCGTTCAAGACCGACAGTGGTCTGATCGGCCGCGAACTCGGATGGACATCGGCGATCGACCTCGCCGACGGAATTGCACAAACCGTCGACTTCTACAAGGAGCATCCGTGGTACCTGTCGTCGATCTGAGCCGACGCGGCAAGCAACTCGGACCTGTATTTGCAGCGATCGTCGAACGCATCAGCGCGAGCGGCAGCCTCCTCCTCGGTCCGGAAACGGCCGCGTTCGAACAGGAGTTCGCGGCATGGACGGGGGCCGCCGCCGTCGTCGCTGTCTCGTCCGGCGCATCAGCGCTACAGCTCTCGCTCGCTGCGCTCGGTGTCGGACCCGGCGACGAGGTCATCGTGCCGGCGTTCACGGCGGTCCCGACGGCGGCGGCGGTCTGCGCGGTCGGTGCGATTCCGGTACCGGTGGACGTTGAACCCGACACCGCGAACCTGGACCCCGCGCTCGTTGCCGCGGCGCGCACCAGCCGCACCAAAGCAGTGATCGTCGTCCATCTGTACGGCCGACCGGCCACGCTGCCCGACACCGATCTCCTGGTCGTCGAGGACGCGGCACAGGCCCACGGCGCCGTCACGGACCACAGCCGGTCAGCAGCCGTTGCGTACAGCTTCTACCCGACCAAGAACCTCGGTGGAATCGGCGACGGAGGGGCCGTCGCGACCGCTGACCAAGCGCTCGCCGAGCGTGTGCGCCGCCTGCGGGCACACGGGATGACGGCGATGTACGTGCACGAGGAGATCTCCCAGAACTTCCGGATGTCGGAGATCGAGGCCGCGTGGCTGCGCCTCGGTCTCGGGCGACTCACCGCCGACAATCGGCGTCGGCGCGCCATCGCCACGCGGTACCGCACGCTCGCTCCGTCATTGTGTTGGCAGAGCCCACACGATGATCACGTGTATCACCTCTGTGTCGTGCGATCGGGCGGCCGCGACCCGTTCCGTGCCGCGTTGGCCAGGCGCGAGATCGCAACCGCTGTGCACTATCCGCTCGCGATCACCGACCAACCCGCATTCTCCCATTTCACCCGCGATCGCTGCCCCGTCGCACACACGTGGGCAGCGCAGTGTGTCAGCGTTCCCTGCTTTCCCGAGATGTCCGACGACGAAGTCGAACTTGTCGGGGCTGCCCTTGCCGAGCAGGCCTCGTGAAACTGTCGGGTGTCTCGGCAATGTTTCCGTGCTACAACGACGCGGCAACCATCGGCGGCCTCGTCGACGATGTGCACACGGCGCTCGCTCCGCTCGCCGATGCGCTCGAGGTGATCGTCGTCAACGACGGCTCGACCGACGATTCGCGGAAAGTCCTGGATCAGCTCGCGACGACACGACCGTGGTTGAAGGTCATCCATCACGAGCGCAATCGGGGCTACGGCGGGGCGCTCATCACCGGTTTCACGGCAGCACAGCACGAGTGGATCTTCTACACCGATGGCGATGCGCAGTACGACGCGCGCGAGGCCTCCCTCTTGGTGCCGTTGGCCACAGACGATGTCGATGTCGTGCAGGGCTACAAGATCGGTCGCGGTGATGGCCTCCACCGGATCATCATCGGTCGGATCTATCACCATGTCGTGAAGCGTCTGTTCGGCCTGACCGGGCGTGACACCGACTGCGACTTCCGTCTCTTCCGCCGAAAACTTGTCGTCAACCGCCCACTCGTGTCCACGAGCGGAGTGATCTGTGTGGAGCTGATGAGAAGCTTCCGCGAGCAGAACGCACGCTTCGTCGAGACACCCGTTCATCACTACTTCCGGCCGTCGGGCAAATCACAGTTCTTCAGGATCCCTGCCATCGCACGCAGCGCACGACAGCTGCTCGAACTGTGGTGGCGTCTGGTCGTTCGCGGATGACCGAGATGGAGATCCGGGTGCGCCGCGCCGTTTCCTTCATCGCCGGCGACAAGGGCGCCACCTACGCGTTCCGCATCGCAGTCGGCGCCGCAGTGATCATCCTGTACGTCGTCGGTCGCCATCAATGGTTCACGCGCGACGACTGGGCCTACGTGATCAGCCGCGACGCGCTGTTCCAGAGCCGGGGCTGGCAGCACTGGCTGTTCGAGGCGCAGGACGGCCATTGGTTGACGATCCCCATCCTGATCTTCCACTTCACGACGCAGATCTTCGGCCTCGGCTCGTATTGGCCGTTCCTGATCCCGACCATGGTCGCCCACGTCGGCGCAGTGTTCCTCGTGCGCTCCATCTGTCGGCGTGTCGGCGTGTCGGCGTGGACCACCACGCTGGTGTGTTCGATGCTGCTCGTGTTCGGTTCGGGCTGGGACAACATCGTGTTCGCAATCCAGATTTCCTACAACCTCTCGCTTGTCGCCTTCCTCGCTCAGGTGTTGCTGGTCGACCACGACGGTCCGGTCGATCGCCGTGACTATTTTGCGGCCGCGTTAGGTGTCGTCTGCCTGGTCTCGTCCGGGTTCGGGCCGATCTTCACGATCGGCGTGTTGATGCTGTTGTTGCTGCGCCGACGAGGCAAGGCGCTCGCCGTTGTCGTACTGCCCCAGGTCATCGTCTACGCATGGTGGTACCTCGCCTGGGAAACCGATCCCGCCGCCGACAAGCTGCCGGGCAACCGGGCCGAGCTACCGGCCTACCTCGTTCGCGGCGTGACGGCCACGTTCGAGTCGATGGTCACCGTGCCGGCCCTGGCCGGGATCGCGATCGTGGCGGCGCTCGCCGTTGCGCTCTGGAGTGGCATTGCCTGGCGAGCCCGCACGACCTTGATCTCGATGTGGATCACCGTCATCGTGATGTTCCTCGCGATCGGTTTCGAGCGGATCGGCTTCGGCGTGCCCACCGCCGCGTCGTCGCGGTACCTCCACATCTCGGCGTTGCTGATCGCTCCGGTTCTGGCGCTCACCGTCGATCAGTTGGCAAGGATCTCACGTGAGGTGCGTTGGGCAGGTCGGCTGCTGTTGGCCGTCGCCGTGGCGGCAAACGCCGGATCGTTGCGGCTCTTCGGTGCGCAATGGGCGCTCGAGTCCCGCGCCGAGAAATCGACGTTCGAGTTGATAGCCGGATCCCCTCTCGCGGCAACCGCCGACCCGTTCATCATCCCGTCCAGGACAAGCCCGAACGTCGCCCTGATGTGGCTGCCGTGGATGATCGAGCGCGACGCGATCACGCCGCGGGTCACTGCCAACGACGCCGAACGGCAAATGGTCCTGATCGCACTCGGTCAGGATCCTGCGCCAACCCCGACATCGACTCCTTGAGCCGGTTCAGGGAGGCGCAGTGAACGTGACCGGCAGTCGCTGCGGACCGAAAATGCCGACCTGACTCGGTTTCCACGTGATGTCGCCGTCGACAACCAGGTCGGGCATTCGCCGTGCGAGAATCGGCAGGGCTTCCTGAAGCTCTGCCTTGGCCAGCGACGCGCCGAGGCAATAATGGATTCCGCTGCCGAGCGTGAGGTGCGGCTGCCCCGCCGGTTCGCGGGTGATGTCGAACGTACCCGGGTCGGCGAATACGCTGCCATCGCGGTTCGCGACCGACAGCGACGGCATCAGCATCGTGCCGGCAGGGAACACGATGTCGCGGTACTCGATCTCCTCGGAAGCGAACCGTCCGGTTCCGCGCACCGCGCCGAAGTAGCGCATCGCCTCATCGACGGCGCGCGGCGCAAGTTCCGGTTGTTCGGCGAGCAGCTTCCACTGCTGGGGATATTGGGCGAAGAGAGCAACGGAGCACCCCAGCTGATTGCGAGTGGTGTCCGTTCCGCCGACGATGACGGCGCCGACCATCGTCACCAGTTCGTCGTTGTCGAGCTTGTCGCCTGCCTCTTCGGCTGCGATCAGCGCGGTGATGAGATCGTCGGCCGGCCGCGACCGCCGTTGCGCGATCAGGCCGCGGGCGTAGTCGTCGAGCTCGTCCTGCGCCTTCATGATCACAGGCAGGTCGTCGTTGAGCGTTCCGTTGAAGATCCGCAGCACATCTTGGGCGAGGCGACTGAACAGCTGCCAGTCGCTCTTGGGTGCGCCGAGCAACTCGCAGATGATCGGGATCGGGTACGGCTCGCAGATGTCGCCGACGATGTCTGCCCGGCCCGCTGCGTGCACAGCGTCGACGAGTCCATTGACGACCTCGCGCATGAACGGCCGGAGGTGGTCGGCAGCGCGTGGTGAGAACGCCGGAGCGACGAGGCGCCGCAACCTGGTGTGGACATCGCCCTCCGCGCTGAGGATGCTGACTCGCCGGCGGGCGAGGAATTGCTCGTCGGTGACACCCGCCATCTGGGGAAGGATCGCCGACGCGCTGTGCCACCGCTTGTCTCGCAACACTGCGGCGACGTCGTCGTAGCGCAGGACCGTGAAGCCGAACGGGTTGCGCACGATCCAGTGTTCGACCGCAAGGTTGCGCATCACCGACTGTGCTTGCTCGGCGGGGACATCGATCAGGTCCAACGTCGGCAGATCGAGCTCGAACACGGAGGTGACCATCAGCCGAACAGTAGTGTTCGCCGGGTGGAAGCCACGATGCAAGCTGCGTGCGCCGACGATCTGCCGGCGATCGCGCTGACGCTCGCAAAGGCTTTCGTCGATGACCCCGTGTTCGCCGTGCTGTTCGGTGGCAACGTGACGCCGGGACCCGCCACGCGTTTCTTCGAGATCATTGGCAA
Source organism: Actinomycetes bacterium (assembly GCA_025358125.1). Lineage (GTDB taxonomy): Bacteria > Actinomycetota > Acidimicrobiia > Acidimicrobiales > Ilumatobacteraceae > WLMZ01. The sequence continues at coordinate 12,332 of JANYKS010000029.1, read as the reverse complement.
GGTCCAGCTACCACACGGAATGGTGTTCACCACCACGGGCCGCGAGGCTGCCGCGATCTGGGCGCCGCCGGGGCAGTGGAAGATGCCGAATTCTCAGATCGTCAAGTACGCGCCCGGTCTGATGCGGGTGTTCGGACGGCGGTTGTTCGCCAACCTCGGCGTGCTCAGCCTGCTCGAGAAGAATCATCCCTCCGAACCGCACTACTACCTCGCGTTCATCGGTACCGACCCCGCCCATCAGGGCAAAGGGTTTGGTGGCGCACTGATCCGTCCGATCATCGAACGATGCGACGCGGAGGGCGTCGGCGCCTATCTCGAGTCGTCGAAGGAATCCAATCTGGCGTTCTACGCCCGGCTCGGTTTCGAGACGACGAAGATGCTCACCCACAAGGCCGGCGTGCCGCAGTGGTTGATGTGGCGCGACCCGAAATAGACGGTCGCCTCGTCTTCAGCGCATCAGGAGTTCGATCGGGTCAGCCCATGCGAGCGACAGGGCCTCGGCCACCGGCGCATTGGTGATCTGGCCGGCGACGGTGTTGATCCCGTGCAGGAGCGACGGATCGCGCTGCACTGCGACAGCCGCGCCGTGCACGGCTACCTCCAGTTGGTACGCGAGCGTGGCGTTGGTGAGCGCGTACGTGCTGGTGTGCGGAACGGCACCGGGCATGTTGCCGACGCCGTAGTGAATGACGCCGTGAAGATTGTAGACGGGGTCGTTGTGGGTGGTCTCGTGGATGGTCTCGATGCAGCCGCCCTGATCGATGGCCACGTCGACGATGACGGATCCCGGCCTCATGTTGCGGACCATCTCCTCGCTGACGACGACAGGCGCCCGTCCGCCAGCGACGAGCACAGCGCCGATCACGAGATCGGCATCGGCCAGGTTGCGCTCGATCGCGCCACGGTTCGACGCGAGCGTGACGATCCGCCCCTTTTGGATCTGGTCCACCCAGCGCAGCCGATCGAGGTTCTTGTCGAACAGCACGACCTCGGCCTCCATCCCGGCCGCGATCCACGCCGCGTTCCATCCGACGTTGCCGGCGCCGAGAACGACGACCTTGGCCGGACGGACGCCGGGAGCACCTCCCATCAAGACGCCGCGTCCACCGTTGTGACGTTCGAGGAAGTGGGCGCCCATTTGCGGCGCGAGCCGGCCGGCGACCTCGCTCATCGGCGCAAGCAGGGGGAGCGCGCCGTTCTCAGTCTGCACGGTCTCGTAGGCGATGCCGGTCGTGCCGGCCGCGAGCAGCGCCCTGGCAACCTCTGGATAGGCGGCCAGGTGGAGGTATGTGAAGAGGGTCAGATCGGGGCGCAGGAATCCGAACTCCTCGGCCTTTGGCTCCTTGACCTTGACGACCATACCCTGGGACCACGCGTCGGCGGCCGTCGGCACAATGGTCGCCCCGGCTGCGGCGTAGTCCCCGTCGGAGATGCTGGCCCCCTCCCCGGCATGGGTCTCGACGAAGACGTCGATGCCGTGACGTTCGAATTCGCGTACGCCGTCGGGGGTCATCGCAACCCGATGCTCCGCTGTCTTTACTTCTTTCGGGACACCAACGGTGAGGAGTGTTGTCATGGCCAAATAGTGCACAGAGATGTCAACGTGGTGCTGAGGGAAAACACCGGATGAACTACGCTGTAGCCATGGAATCAATGGTGATTGACAGTCTTGACCAACGAATCCTTGCTGAACTTCGTAACGAGGCTCGTCTCAGCTGGCGGGAACTCGGTCAGCGGGTTCACCTCTCCTCGTCGTCCACTGCCGAGCGAGTGCGGTCGATGGAACGGCGCGGGGTAATACGCGGCTATCAGGTCGATGTCGATCCGTCAGCATTCGGCAGAGGGCTGCGCGCGGTCGTCGATGTCGGTCTGCCTCCGGCGATGAGCCCGGATGCGTTCGAGACCAAGCTGACGGCGCGTCCGGAGGTGACGTTTGCTGCCTACGTCACCGGCAAGGCGGACTACACCATGCTCGTGGACTGTGACGGGGCAGTCGGGCTCGACGCGTTCATCCGGTGGCTCAAGGCGGAGGCGGGTGTGGCCAGTACGGAGAGCAAACTCGTTCTGCGCGGCGTCAGCGGCTGATGGCGAAACCCGCTCTCTGTAGAGGTCGGGAGTAGCTGATGTGGACACCGCGATGCCGTGATGGCGAACATCAACAGCCGAGGGCTACTTGAGGATGTTGACGGCCCGCGCGCCGACGACTACCACCGTTGCCAGCGACGCCACCGATTGAACCGCCATCAGCAACTTGGCCCGGTGGGTCAGCGGCAACGCGTCGGTGGGGCTGAAGGCTGTCGAGTTCGTCAACGACAGATACAGGTAGTCGAAAAACGTCGGCGCCCACGGTTCCGCCGTGGTGGTCGGATTCTCCATTTGCGGAAACAGGAAATCAGGAGCCGGGTGGTCATTGCGGCACCGTTTGATCGGGCCACCTCGGTCGATCTCCCAGAACCAGAGTCCGAAGGCGACGACGAATGTGAACCAGACCGCGACGGCCGAGTAGATGAGGGTCCGACCCCCGAGGCTGTCACCGGGGGTCAGGAGGTGATGGATGAGCAGCCACAACGTCGAGCCATCGGCCCCGACGAGGACGGCGATCAGCCCCAATGCGATCACGCGCAGATCCTTCGACTCGTTGTCGAGTGTGGACGGCCCGACGATCAAAAGGGTCGACAGGACGAGCAATTCGATCCCTGGTATCAGCCACCACGGGCCGAGGGTCAGCCTCTCTGGCAACGCAAGCTGGATGATGATCGACGTCAGGACAGCGGCGCTGGCCGGCCATCGCGTCTCACCGGGGGAGACAAATCCCCATGCCGGATCGCGTGGGCGCTCTTCGCTCATCGGGATCGGAACGCGTCCCAAGCGACGGTGAACACCGAGACCAGCGTGTCTGCCATGAAGCGCAGCTCGTCTGGGCCACACGTCAGCGGTGGCGCGAGCACGACGACCGGATCAGCGCGATCGTCGGCACGGCAGAAGAGCCCGGCCTTGTACAGCGCTGGGGATAGCACGCCCCGTAGCAGCCATTCGCACTCCTCGTCGTCGAAGGTGGTTCGGGTCGCCTTGTCCTTGACGAGTTCGGCCACCCGGAAGTAGCCGCAGCCGCGTACCTCGCCGACGATCGGGAGTGCGCCGATCCTGGCCATCACCTCGTCGAACAACGCTTCGTTGCGCAGCACGTTGCCGGCGAGGTCCTCGCGCTCGATGAGGTCGATGTTGGCCAATGCGACGGCGCAACTCACCGGGTGGCCACCGAACGTGAGCCCGTGCAGGAAGACGCGATCACCCTCCAGGAACGGCGTCGCGAGCCGATCGGAGACGATCACCCCTCCGAGGGGTGCGTAGCCGCTCGTCACGCCCTTGGCGAAGATGATCATGTCCGGCTGATATCCGAATCGTTCGCAGCCGAACCAGTGGCCGAGCCGTCCGAATGCGCAGATGACCTCGTCGCTGACGAGCAGCACTCCGTAGCGGTCGCAGATCTCGCGCACTCTGGCCCAGTAACCCGGCGGGGGGACGAGCGCGCCGCCGGTGTTTTGGACCGGCTCGAGGATCACGCAGGCGACGGTGTCGGGCCCCTCCATCAGTATTCGGGCCTCGATGTCGTCTGCGCACAGCAGGGTGCACGAACCGGCCTTGGCACACATCCCGCACCGGTACGAGTTGGTGTTGGCCACCTTCACGGTGCCGGGCAGCAGCGGTTCCCACGGATTCTTGATCGCGGGGACACCGGTGATCGACAGTGCCCCGAGAGTCGTGCCGTGGTAGGAGTAGTGACGGCTGATCACCTTGCGGCGCGCCGGCTGACCGATCGCGGCGAAATATTGCACGGCGAGCTTCCATGCGCTCTCGACCGCCTCACCGCCACCCGTGGTGAAGAACACCCGGTTCAGGTCACCGGGCGCGAGGTCGGCCAATCGTTCGGCGAGGCGGATGCCGGGCTCGTGGCCGAAGCTCCACAACGGGAAATAGCCGAGTGTTGCCGACTGGGTCGCCGCCGCTTCGGCGAGTTCGGTGCGACCGTGCCCGACGTTGACGGTGAACAGACCGGACAGGCCGTCGAGCAGGCGATGCCCGTTCTGATCGAAGATGTAGTTGCCCTCACCGCGGGTGATGATCGGCATCGGTTCACGCTGGAACGCGCCGAGACGCGTGAAGTGTCCCCACAGATGGCGACTCGCTGCTGACTGCAGCTCTCTCAATGCGCTCCCCATTCGTATGTCTGCTTGACGAGCGAAAGGTAGATGAACGTCTCGGTATTGGTCACGCCGGTCACCGCCCGGATCCGGTTGGTCAGGTTGAGCAGGGTCGTGTCGTCGGGGACCACCACCTCGCACATCATGTCGAACGAGCCGGCGGTGACCACGAGGTACTCGATGTCGGGGAAGGCTTCGAGCGCGGCGGCGATGCCTTCTGTCGGGCCCTGGGTACGAACCCCGATCATCGCCATCCTTCGATATCCGAGCAGAAGTGGGTTGGTGACCGCCACGATCTGGATCACGCCGCCGTCCATCAGCCGTTGCACGCGCTGTCGGGCGGCCGCCTCCGAGAGGCCGATCGCGGCGCCCAGTTTGGTGTACGGGATCCGGCCGTCGGTCTGCAATTGCTCGATGATGGCCCGATCTGTCTCGTCGACGTGAGTACCTTTGCGATCCATACACCACGGATACTGCCCGTGTCAGCGGCATTCGGCAAATGATTCCGTCGTTTGTTCGCGAGCAGACAACGAGATCCTTGCCCGACGATGAACTCTGTGGCACGATTCCCGACGATGAATGTACGGTCCGACCGGCTGATCGCAGGCAACCGAGAGAATCGACGCGCAGCGCACACTGCATCCATCCACTGGAATCGGTCAGACCAGGGTCGACAGCCAACTTCTCCGTCGACGAGCATACGTGGAGCCGCCAAAGCATGAGTGGACAACGGGGCAGCGTCGAAATCGTCGATGTCACCAAGCGTTTCGGCTCGATGGTCGCCGTAGACAAACTGAGCCTCGAGATCACGCCGGGCGAATTTCTGTCCCTTCTCGGCCCAAGTGGCTGCGGCAAGACGACGACATTGCGGATGCTTGCCGGTTTCGATCAGCCCGACGAGGGGTTCATCCGCATCAGCGGCGACTACGTGCAGGGCATGCCGCCATACAAGCGCGATGTCAACACGGTCTTCCAGCAATACGCGCTCTTCCCGCACATGACGGTCGCCGAGAACGTCGCATACGGTTTGCGTCAGAAGCGGGTGCCGCGCAGCGAGATTTCCGGTCGGGTCGCCGAGGCGCTCGACATGGTCAAGATGACCAAGCTGGCGAGCCGCAAGCCACGCCAGATGTCAGGCGGTCAGCAACAGCGTGTTGCCGTTGCGAGGGCATTGGTCAATCGACCGAGCGTGCTTTTGCTCGACGAGCCGCTTGGCGCGCTCGACCGCAAACTCCGTGAAGAAATGCAGATCGAACTGAAGCTGCTCCAGAACCAACTCGGCATCACGTTCGTGTTCGTCACGCACGACCAGGAGGAAGCGATGGGCATGAGCGACCGCATCGCGATCATGCTCGACGGCCATATCGAGCAACTCGCCAATCCCGAGAGCGTGTACGAGCGTCCTGCGTCTGCATTCGTCGCCGGGTTCATCGGTCGCAACAACTTCTGGCGTGGAATCTCCACCGGCACAGGGGTTCAGGCCAGCGACGGCACGATTTTCGTGTCGTCCAGCCCCGAGGAGCGGGTCGCCAAGGGCGACGCGGCGCTCGCCGCGATCCGGCCCGAATGCATCCATCTGAGTGCGGCAGACCCGGGCAGTACGACCAACATGATCTCAGGAACCGTTGCGGGCGTTTCCCACTACGGCGACGTCTTGCAATACGTGATCCGCACGGCCGAGCGCGACGTGATCTCGCTGCTGCCTCGCCAAGGCGCGCTGCGGCTTGCTCCGGGAGATTCGGTATGGTGCCATTGGGATGCCTCAGAGGTGTATCAATTCTCCGCCGACCAAGCCGATCTTGTCATCCACGACCCGGCAGAGGACGCTGTGACCTCGTGATCCGAATCCTCGATCCATTCGACAACCGCGATTCCCATCGTGCAACAAGGAGATCCCCGCAATGACCCATCGTGATGACGCACCCCGAGTCTTGATGTCGCAGGCGGCCGCCCAGCGGCTGGCCCAGGCGATCAGCCGCCGCAGGTTCCTAGCCCTCACCGGCGGAACCGCCGCAGCCGCCACGCTCGCGGCGTGCGGAAGTTCCGGTTCGAAGGCAACGCCCGCCACGACACCCGCCGCTGGCACTTCGGGAACGACCGCTGTCACCGGCGCCACACCCGGTACGGCCTCGGCCGGTGGCAACTTCGCCAAGAACATCAACATGTTCACGTGGGCCGAATACGACGATCTGGACCTGCTCAAGAAGTGGGGCAACATCAACCTGACGATCTTCAACTCGAATGAGGAAGCGATACAGAAGCTGGTTCAAGGTGGCGGGTCGAGTGGTTTCGACATGGTCGTCCCGACGGGTCCGTACATCCCCCAGTTGGCGTCCGCCAAGCTGCTGCTCGAACTCGACAAGAGCAAGATCCCGAATTTCTCCAATCTCGACGCGCCCTACGCCAACCAGTCGTGGGATCCCAACAACAAGTACAGCGTCTGCAAGAACTGGGGCACGACTGGTTGGATCTACGACACGTCGATCGTCAAGACCGAGATCAAGACCTGGGCCGACTTCATCAAGGCGGCTCAGGGCGAGGCGAGCGGAAAGACGAGCGTGCTCGACACCCCACCGAACCTGTGCGGCATCTACTTCTGGGCCAACGGCATCGATTGGAACACCGAGAAGGCCGCCGACCTCGATGCGTGCGAGAAGTTCATGGTCGGAGAGTTCGCGTCCCACCTCAAGGCGTTCGACTCGTATCCTGGGGTCAACCTCACCCAGGGCAACTACGCGCTCTCTCAGGTTTGGAACGGCGATGCCCGCCAGGGCCTCAACGCCGTTCAAGCCGCCGGCGACAAGCTCAGCCAATACAAGTGGGGACTCGGCGCACCCCAGACCGAGCTGTGGATGGACAACTGGTGCATCCTCAAGGAAGCCAAGAACGTCGATGCCGCCCACGACTTCATCAACTTCATCCTCGATCCGGCGAACAGCGTCAGAGATCTCGAGTTCCACGGTTACAACACCGGCCTCAAAGGTGTCGAACAGCTCGCCAAGGACGTGGCGTTCAAGGACATGATCTTCTTCGCCGATGCTCAGGTGAAGACGATGAAATCCCAGCAGATCAACACCGCCCAAGATCGTAAGGTGAAGATCTACAGCAACGTGAAGGCCAAGGCCGGCGGCGGCTGACGATGACGGCAGCCATCGGCGCGCAGTCCGGGCCTCCCCGGTCGAGGTTCAGGCTGCGTGCTCCTCGGTTCCTGCTCGCGATCCCGTCGTTCGCGTGGTATCTGTTCCTGTTCGTGGTGCCAGTGGCTCTCGTCGTCGTCAACAGCTTCGGTAGCAAGATTGCGGGCGTTCCCGGCAAGGTCGATCTGAGTTCGCCCGGACTGGACCGGTACCGCGACGTGGTCAACGGGTCGTTCACGACGGTGCTGAAGCAGACCATGAGGACGTCGATCCTCGGCACCGCGCTGTGCCTGCTGATCAGCCTGCCCGTTGCGTACTACTTGGCCTTCAAGGTCGGTCCGAAGGCAAAGACCATCGTGCTCGCGCTGTTGATGGTGCCGTTCTTCACGAACTACTTGTTGCGTACTCTCGCGTGGAAGATCGTGCTCCAACCGAAGGGCTTCGTCTCCAACTTCTTGCAGGACACGCACTGGTTCACGTTCGGTCAAGCCTTGCGCACCGGGCCGATCCAGATTCTGGATACCCGCACGGCCGTCCAACTGGCCATCGTCTACAACTATCTTCCGCTGATGATCTTCCCGCTGTGGGTCGCATTCGACCGGGTCGAGCTGCACCTGCGCGAGGCTTCCAAGGACCTCGGGGCCGACCGGGTCAACACGTTCTTGCGGGTCACGCTGCCGCTCGCGATGCCGGGCATCGTCGCCGGATTGGTCCTGGTGTTCGTGCCGCTCTCTGGCGACTACGTGACCGCCGCGCTCCTCGGTGGGACGAAGGGCAACATGGTCGGCGCAGCCGTTGCCGACCAGTACTTCAGGGCTCAAGACGCTGCGTCGGGTTCAGCGATCGCAGTGTCGCTGATCATCTCGATCCTGTTCGTTCTCGGTGTGTTCTCCGCGTTCTTCTGGTTCTTGCGCAAACTGTTGGCCGCGAATCGGAGAGTGACGGTGATCGAGCGATGACCACTGATGTCCCGACGGAGTCGCGGCCGGCGATCGAGCCCCCTCATCCGCCGTCGGCGTTCGGCAGAGCCCGAGGTGTTGCCGCCAGAGCGTTGCTGCCGGGCTGGTCGGCGCTCGTGATCCTGTTCTTGTTCACGCCGATCTTCTTCCTTGTGGCGATGTCGTTCAACGACTTCAAGACGATCTTCAAGTGGACCAAGTTCTCCACCAAATGGTGGGGCAAGATGTTCGACAACCAGACGCTGGTGGACTCCGTCGTCACCTCGCTGGAGGTTGCTGTCATCAGTACCGCGATTGCCCTCGTGCTGGGCACGCTCGCCGGCATTGCGCTTGCCCGCAAGCCCGGGAAGTGGACGGTCGGTTTCGTCGGACTCGTGCTGTTGATCCTGGTCACTCCCGAGATCGTCGACGGCGCCGGTCAGCTGAGCTGGTTCGTGAGACTCGGGGGTCCATTCCGCGTGGGCCTCACCCCGATCGTGCTCGTCCACACCGTGTTCAGTTCGGCAGTCGTCACGCTCATCGTGCGTGCTCGCTTGGCGGGTCTCGACGCGCGGTTGGAGGAAGCCGCTGCCGATCTGTTCGCGCCGCCGACGCGTGCGTTCTTCCAGATCACCCTTCCGCTCGTGATGCCTGCCGTGCTGTCCGGCGGGCTGCTCGCATTCACGCTCAGCCTCGACAATGTCGTGGCCACGAGCTTCGTCAGCCCGGCCGGCAAAACCACGTTTCCAAACTATGTGTTTGGTCTCTCCGGTGGCGTCATCCGACCGGAGGTGGCATCCATGTCCACGGTCGTGATCGGGCTCACACTGGTCTCGGTGATGATCGTCGCGGTCGTACTCCGCCGCGGCGGCCAGTCGGGCACCGAGATCGCGGCCACCTTCACGGGAAACTGATGCGTTTGCACGGCCGGACCGTTGCAACGCATCTTCAGGCAAGCGGCTAGCGTTCGGGGTGCATGCCAAGTACCAAAGCGCCCCGGATCGCGCTCGGGCCGTCTCCTTCTCCTTCATGGATGGCCGATGCGATCAGGGCCGGCGGTGGCGAACTCGTCGAACTGGGCGATGCACAAGCACTGGTGTGGAGTGATGCCGCGTCGGCGAACGAGCTCGAGCAAGCTCTCGGCGATGCCGATCAGATCCGGTGGGTGCAGCTTCCTTTCGCCGGAATCGAGAACTTCGTTCACCTCATCGAACCGGACCGGTCGTGGACGTGCGGCAAGGGCGTCTACGCCGAGCCGTGTGCCGAACTCGCGCTGACACTGGCACTCGCCGGCATGCGCGGCCTCGGCACGTACGCGCGCGCGAAATCGTGGAGCGAGTCACGTGGCCAGAGCCTGTTCGGTGCGAGAGTCACGATCCTCGGTGGAGGCGGCATCGCCGAGGCCTTGCTGCGTCTGCTCAAGCCGTTCGACTGCCATGTCACGGTTGTCCGCAACCGGGTTCAGGAGATGGAAGGCGCCGACGTCGTGGTCGAGGCCGATCGCTACGCCGACTGCCTACCGGGGGCGGACCTCGTGGTCCTCGCGTTGCCGTTGACGCCCGATACCGAGGGCATGATCTCGCACGGTGAGTTGGAGATGATGGAGCCTCACGCGTGGCTGGTCAATCTGGCCCGCGGCGGGCACATCGTGACCGACGATCTGGTGTGGGCGCTGAGCAACGACGTCATCGGCGGCGCGGGGCTCGACGTCACTTCGCCCGAACCGCTGCCCGACGGCCATCCGCTGTGGACGCTCGCGAACTGCATCATCACTCCCCACACCGGCAACACCCCGGAGATGGCCGAACCGCTGCTGGCGGCGCGGATCTCGCAGAACGTGCGGCTGTTCGCGAAGGACGAAGAGCTGCTCGGCCCCGTGCATGTCGACCTCGGCTACTGACTGCGTAGCGTTGTCCTATCGTCGATCACTACGAACGTCTCGGGGTTCGCGTCACCGCCACGCGTGACGAGATTCGCGCTGCATATCGAAAGTTGGCGCGCCAGTATCACCCTGATGCCAAGGGCGACGCGTCCATTGCCCGGATGGCGCAGATCAACCAAGCATGGCACGTGCTCTCCGATCCGACCCGCCGAGCTGCCTACGATGTTGCCCTGCACGGGTTGTCAAGCCCGACCGACGGGACGGCTCCGGTGTCCGCCGCCGCGCATGCCACGTACCGGACCGGCCCGCCGTCACAACCGCCGACGATCGCCCCGGCACGGTTCCCCTGGCGGTTCATGCTGGTCATCGCGGTGCTCGGGATCGCGTTCGTCGTCGTCAACGCGGCGCTCACCAAGCCGGCGCCGCCCCCGCACCCCGACAACATCATGGAGCCCGGCTCGTGTGTGACCATCGCAACCAACGGGGACGCCGCCGAGGTCGTCTGCAACGGCGCCAACGACGGGATCATCGACTCGCTGAAACCCCTCGGCGCCGGCTGCCCTGACGGAACCGAGGTTCACCGCGACGCGCAGGGATTGGGCCAGGTCTGCGTGCGGATGTCGTCGCCGGGCTGACGCGAAGCGCGTTCGGCGGTAGGCGACGATGCACACTCGCTGCTACCATAGCGACGCCTTTTCGGGGCGATTAGCTCAGTTGGTAGAGCGCCACGTTCACACCGTGGAGGTCATCGGTTCGAGACCGGTATCGCCCACGGAATAACACCAGGTCAGAGGTGCCGTTGACCACCCTCTGCACCTGACGTTTGACTGCTACCTGGGACGTATGGGACGATCGGCCACATGTCGATTGAGAAATTGCCCTCTGGCCGGTTCCGCGGAGTGGTCAGAGTCAAGGGCCAGAGAGCCGCCACGAAGGCCGTGGCGACCCGTGGTGAGGCCGCAGCACTTGAGGCGGCGCTGAAACTCAAGATGGGCGCAGATCCCGATGCCATAGGCGTCACGGTGGGGCAGCTACTTCTCATGCACCTGAACGACAACGGCTACAGCCCAACTACGCACGCGGACGTCAAGCGCGTCATCGCGAAGCTCCCAGACGCCTTCAAGTCTCGTCCCGTAGGCAAGGTGACTCCGCTCGTGCTCTACGCGCTCTATCGCCAGCTCGCCGATGAAGCGTGGACGGTCTACAGCATCCGCCGCGTTCACGAGACGCTTGGCAGCGCCTTCCGCAAGCGCGCCATTCCGTTCCAGTGGGCAACCACCAATCCAGTGCGCGACGTTCAGCCACCAGCGCTGCCTTCCCATGAGATTAAGCCACCCTCAGTTGAGAAGGTGCGCAAACTGCTCCAGGCTGCAGGAGGTCAACTTGGGGTGTTTCTTCGGCTCGCCAGCAACTCCGGGGCGCGGCGCGGCGAACTGCTCGCGATCCAGTGGGATGACATCGACCTCAATGCGGCGCGCATCGTCATTCGGCGCTCGATCGTCCACACGCCAGCGAGTGGACTCGTGGTCAAGGACATCAAGACCGGCCGTCGTGGTCATCGGGTCATTGGCATTGGTGCTGGCCTGGTTGCCGAGCTGCAGGCACACAAAGACGAACAGGCAGCACGCGCGAACACGCATGAGCTGCCACCGCCGGTGTGGGTATTCAGTATGGATTGTGGACTGACGCCAGCACGACCAGATTGGGCCACGCTTGCCTTCAATCGGCTGCGGACGGTAGAGAATCTGCCAGACGTCAGGCTGCACGACTTGCGTCATTTCGTTGCCACGTCGATGCTCGGCGATGGCGTGCCGGTGGCGACTGTCAGCAAGCGATTAGGACATGCGAGAGCCTCAACCACGCTCGACCGCTACGCGCATTTCGTGCCGCAACAGGACCAGGATGCAGCGGACTCCCTAGACGCTCTACTCCTCTAGCGGTGTGGTTACATTGCTGTCAAACGTTTGCCGAGACGCGCATGGTCGTGGGATAATTATGGTCCCTCCACACGAAGGATGACGATGAATGGCAACGCTGGCGCCTGAACGATTGACACTTACCACCAATGATCTTGCTGCCCGGTGGAGCATGCACCCTGAGTCATTAAAGCGGGCTGTTCGCAACCCTCTCTGTCGGCACCCGTCCGACCGATCGTGCCAGCTGCGGGCAAATG
>JANYKS010000003.1 GCA_025358125.1 Actinomycetes bacterium | reverse complement strand
TGTGCGGTCAACCCTGCGCTCGGCAACGAGCAGGCCGCAGCCGAGCAGGAATCAGCGGCGGATACCGTGCTCCACGTCGTTGTCATCGGTGGCGGTCCTGGCGGTCTCGAATCGGCCCGTATTGCCGCACAGCGCGGCCACCGGGTGACCCTGGTCGAACGTGGTCCGGCACTCGGCGGAGCGACTTGGTTCGCGCGCCTGAACGGGTCTCCCGGCGTGATGCTGCTCGACTGGTTCGCGAACGAGATCGAGGCAGGTGACATCAACGTCCACCTCGGCTTCGACGCAACCGTCGACAGCGTCAGCGCATTGCATCCCGACGTCGTGGTGATCGCGACAGGCGCAGACCGCAGCGGTTGCACGATCCCGGGCGCGGACGGCGCGAACGTGCACTGCGGCCGCGCTCTCGAACAACTGATCACGCGGATCGGGCGAGATCACGCTCAGGTTGCCGCCCGCCGGATCGTCGTCGTCGGCGGCAATCTGATCGGGCTGTCGCTTGCCGATTTCCTCGCGGTGCGCGGCCAGACCGTGACGGTGCTCGAGCCCGGACCCCACCTCGCCGTTGCGATGGCGATGCCGCTCCGCTGGACCGCAGTGGCCGCCGCGGCCGGTCACGGTGTCACGCTCGTGCGCAACGCGACGGTCACGGCGATCACGGCCGACGCCGTGAGGTATCGGATGACGGGTGGCGACGATGCCGACATCGAGATCGAGTGCGACGACGTACTGATCACGAACGAGGCGCGATCCGATACGACCCTCGCCGACCGACTCCGATCGGGCGGCCTCGATGTCCGCGTCGTCGGCGATGCGGGAGAAATCGGCTACATCAAGGGAGCGATGCATTCAGCACACGCCGTCGCAATTGCGCTGTAAGACGTGCAAGACTCCTGTCGGTTGGCAGTGTGAGACCGCCATCGTGAAACAATGGGCCGCTGTGATGTCAGCATCAGCGCCTCAGCAGTCGATCGTGACCCTCGACCTCGAAGGCGTGCTCGTGCCGGAGATCTGGATCGCAGTCGCCGAGCGCACCGGGATCGACGCGCTACGCCGCACGACCCGTGACGAGCCCGACTACGACGTGCTGATGCGCGGCCGGCTCGAACTCCTCGATCAGCACGACCTCACGATGTCGACGATCGCGGAGGTGATCGGTGGCCTTTCCCCGCTCGACGGCGCCAGGGAGTTCCTCGACTCGCTCCGCTCGATCACCCAGGTGCTGCTGCTCTCGGACACGTTCGAGCAGTTCGGCCAGCCGCTGATGCGCCAGCTCGGATTCCCGACCCTGATCTGTCACCGCCTGATCGTCGACGGCGACCGGGTGGTCGACTATCGCCTGCGAATGCCCGATCAGAAGCGTTGCGCAGTCGAAGCCCTACACCGCCTCAACTATCGCGTCATTGCTGCCGGCGACTCGTACAACGACATGGCGATGCTCGCCGAGGCCGATGCCGGCTTCCTCTTCCACGCACCGGAATCGATCGCAACCAAGTTCCCGCAGTTCCCGGCCGTCGACGAATACGACGAGTTGCTCGAATTGATCATCGGGCAACTCACCTGACGCCCGGAGACGAAGCCGACCCAGCTCGACAGCGTGATCCGGCTCGACGGCGCGTAGCTCGGGCCGGCCTAGCCGGTGCAGTTGAATCAAACGTGAAATGCCCTGAACGAGTGATTCCAACGCACGTCGACACTGTCGCGATCAGACGGCCCCCTTGCAGTCGTACAGCTCGAACACGGCGGCGGTGGGCCCCCCGACAAAGGCGCGAACTCCGGGTTTTGCGGTGTCGTTGACCGCGCTCTTCTGCCAGTCGGATCTGTCGACCGCGCGGCATGCCGCCGACACCCACGACGTCTTCACCGTCGCGAAGATGCCGACCAGGCCGACACCGCTCGGGCTCGCAGACAGGAGGAAGAACCGGAGCTTTCCGTCGTGGACGAGCCGTTCGAGCTCGCCGACCGCCACGATCGGATCGGAGCCGATGAATCCACCGATCGCCATCACCGATTCACCGGATGTGATGATGATCTCCTCGGCAGGCGCGGCACTCGGGACGGCAACGATCCAGCGCTCGTGGTCCTGCTGCGTCCGCAGGTACGCGACGAGGGATCGCACCGAGATCGATGGGAACTGGAAGCCTCCGTTCGGTGTGATGTCGTTGCCGGTCGGCGCAGTCGAGCCTGTCGGCTTCGGGTTCGCGTATGGCAGTGCTCCCGAGACCCCGGCCGCAAGGCTGCCCTGGACCCAGATCGCCGGCAACAACAACAGCGCCGCGGCCGCTCCGATCGTCAGCCCGGTCGCACGGCGCCCTCGTCGCCTCCAGCGGATCGCCCCGGCGACGACGACGGCCGCGACGGCGCCCACCATGACGAGCGCCAACAACGAGCGCCACCCGAACCTGATCCAGATCGACCACTGCGCGATCGCTGTCAGGATCAGCGCGGCGACACCGAGGAGCACTTTGCGCAACCGCCGGGCCTCGTAATCGAACCGGAACGAGGCGACGCCGATCCCGGCGAGACCGGCGATCGGCGGACCGATGCCGGCCACGTAGTACGGGTGAACGACGCCCTCCGTCAACGAAAAAACGAGCGCGCCGGCGACAAACCACGAGCCGAGAACGATCAGCGCGCCGAGCCGAGCCGAGCGCCTCAACCGGGTGGAGATCAGCGCCCCGACAGCGCCGATGAGTGCGAGAGGGATCACCCAACCGACCTGCGCGCCGAGTGCACGGTTCACCAGCCGACCGACGCCCGGGTCGCCACCGTTGAAGCCAAGGCCGGCGAAGTTGCCGGGCCCGGTCGCGATGCGGTTCTCGGCCCGCGCAGCGTCGAGCGGTGGTGCGTACACCTCGGCCCGTAGTCGCCGCGCACCGGCATCTACACCGGCATCCACACCGGCATCGACACCGGCATCCACACCGGCATCCACACCGGCATTTGCACCGGGTTGGCCGGCCCCCGGTGGGGCAGACGCCGGTCGCGTCCGGGCACCGAACGGATTGTCACCCTCGACCTGGCGAACACCGTTGCGCTCGAAGGCGAGTTCGAACACCGAGTTGGTCTGGGTCGACCCGACGTACGGGCGCGAACCGGTCGCCGTGAGTTGGACGGCGGCGAACCACCACAGACCGGCCGCGGCGAGGACGAGCACGCCCATCGCGGCGTGACGCAGGCGGAGCCGCAACCGGGACGGCGCGCACCACGCGAAGGCGATGAGCATCCCCGGCATCACCGGCGTGGCTGCCAGCATCTTCGTCGTCATCGCGCAACCGGCGAGGACGCACCCGCCGAACAGCCACCGCAGCCGACCGGTGCGGACGGCCTCGATCGCCGCCACCGCGGCCGCTGTCATCAACAGGGCAAGAATCGAATCGGTGTTGTTGGAATGGTTGACGACGATGTTGATCGGCATCAGCGCGAGCGCCGCCGCCCCGACCAGGCCGGCCGTGCGACCCCAAGTCCGGCGCAGTCCCCAGTACAACAGCCACACCGCGAGCGCCCCGGCCAGCACCTCGGGGAGGAGCAGCGAGAACCTGGAGAAGCCGAACAGCTTCGACGAAACGACCTGGACCCACATCGAGAACGGCGGCTTGTCGACCGACACGTATCCGCCCGAGTCGAAGCTGGCGTACAGGAAGTTGTGCCAGCTCGAGCCCATACTGCGAACGGCGGCCGAGTAGTAGGCGTTGCCCCAGCCCATCGCGGAGATGCCCCAGCCGTTGAGAATGCCAGACAGCACCACCAATCCTGCAACGAGCCCCCGCTCCACGCCCCGCCCGACGGTGTCGGCTGATCGAGAGAGCGCCGCCGAGGAATCCGTCACGACCGGCAGTGTCTCGGCGAAACGTAAGAATCGGGTAGGAATCCGTCAACTTGACGAGACATGATCTGAGCCGTGAGCCCGAACACGCCCGGCCGTACAGTTGGGGCGATGAACCTGCTCCATGCCGACATCGATCCGAACGAGGCAGGCTTCGACCCGTCTCGGCTGCAGCGCATCGATCACCATTTCGAACGTTACGTCGCCGACGGTCGCCTCGCAGGTTGGCAGTTGGCCGTGACGAGAGGCGGCAAGCTCGTGCATTCGTCGGGCCGCGGCCAGAGCGACCGCGAGGCCGAGACGGCCGTGGCCCCCGACACGATCTGGCGGATCTACTCGATGACGAAGCCGATCACGTCCGTTGCGGCGATGATGTTGTGGGAGGAGGGCGCGTTCGAATTGAAGGATCCCGTCAGTCGGTTCCTCCCCGAATTCGCCGACCAGAAGGTGTGGCGAGGCGGTTCGGTGACCCGACCGGATCTTGAGCCACTGATGAACCCGATGGCGATATGGCACCTGCTCACCCACACCTGCGGGCTGACGTACGGGTTCATGAACTCGCATCCGGTCGATGCGTTGTACCGCCGCGCCGGTTTCGAATGGGGCGTCCCCCCGAACACCGACCTCCCCGGCGTGTGCGACCGGGTCGCGGCGCTGCCTTTGTTGTTCCAGCCGGGCTCCGAGTGGAACTACTCGATGGGCATCGACGTGCTCGGGCGCATCGTCGAGGTCATCAGCGGTCAGACATTGGATGAGTTCCTGCGCACCCGCATCTTCGAGCCGCTCGGCATGGACGACACCGCCTTCTCCGTCCCACCGGCCAACGCCCACCGGCTTGCGGCCTTGTACGGCGTCAACCCGGCAACGAACAAGGCGATACCCCTCGCAGCGGCCGGTGCTGCCGCGCTCGCCCAACCAACGGCGTTCCTCGGCGGTGGCGGCTTGGTCTCGACGATGGCGGACTACCTCCGGTTCGCAGAAATGCTGCGCTGTGAGGGCCGGGCCGACGACGGCACCCGCCTGCTGTCGCCGCGGACCGTTCGCTACATGACCCAGAATCACCTGCCGGGCGACGTCGATCTCACCGCGTACGGACGGCCGCTGTTCAGCGAAACGACGTTCGACGGCGTCGGCTTCGGACTGCTGGGCTCGGTGACCATCGATCCGGTCAAGGGCAAGGTGCCCGGATCCGTCGGCGAGTTCGGTTGGGGCGGCGCCGCCAGCACGTTCTTCTGGGTTGATCCGGTCGAGGACATCACCTGCGTCTTCATGACCCAACTGCTCCCCTCCAACACCCACCCGATCCGCAGCCAACTCAAGCAACTCGTTCATCAGGCCCTCGTCGACTGACAGTCGGCGACCGGACTCGAAGTACAGCTGGAGGGCACGGTCACCGTGCGCTGGAGCTGTAGGTCCGGCCGCAGCAGCGGAAAAGTTCAGACCATCGGGCGGTGATGATGCCTGTTGCGGCGCGGGAGTGTGACCACGAAGACCACCCCGAACATCGCTGCCGCGAGCAGGCCGATCGTCGCGCCCGGTGCCGAGTCGAGGTGATAGCTGAGGATCAGCCCGACCACACCGACAGCGACACCGATCGCGACGCCGATCAACGTCATCTGGCGCAGCGTGCGCGACAGCAACCGGGCGGTCGCAGCCGGGGTGACGAGCAGCGTGACGGACATGATCGTGCCGACGGCGCGCAGGCTGATGACCACCACGATCGACAGCAGCAACACGAGCACGGCCTGGACCAGTTCGACGTGGACACCGACCTGCTCGGCCTGCACGTGATCGAACGTGGCGAGGCGGAGTTCGCCGAACATCAACGCGACCACGGCAACGGTGAACCCGCCGAGCGCAAGGTTGAGCCAGATGTCGCCCCACGTCACGGTCAGCAGCCGGCCGAACAGGAAATGGGTCAGCTCGACGCCGGTGTCGAGCCGCGAGATGACGACGACACCGATCGCGAAGAACGCGGTACCGAGCACGGTGATGACGGTCTCCTGACCGATCCGGCGATTGGAGGAGAAGCCGAGCAGCAACAACGCGATGAGCAGGCCGACGCCCATCGCACCGATCAAGATGTTGAACCCCGCTGCATAGGCGACCCCGACTCCGGCGAGGGTGCCGTGGCTCATCGCGTCGCCGAGATTGGCCATCCGGCGCAAGACGATCCACGTGCCGACGACCGGGGCGACGATACCGATGATGATCGCCGCAATGAACGCGCGCTGCATGAACTCGCTCTGGAAGGGATCAGTGAGCCAGTGCATCGTCCCCACCGGAGCCGAACGTGGCGTCGAGAAGCCCGACCGAGAGCACTTGATCCGGGGGCCCGTCGCCGCGAAGTGTTCCGTTCACGGCGAGGCAGCGCCGGAACCGTCGCCTCGCCAGAGCGAGGTCGTGAGTGGCGACGAGCAGCGTGGTGCCCGCCTCGGACAAGCGCTCGAAAAGATCGAACAACTCATCGGTCGTCGGATGATCCACACCGCTGAGCGCCTCGTCGAGCAGCACCACCGAGGCCTGCTGGGTCAGTGCTCTGGCAACGTAGGCCCGTTGCAGTTGCCCCCCTGACAGCTCGGTCAATGACCGATTCTCGAAACCGGCGAGGTTGACCGAAGCAAGCGCGCCGGCGACGACCAACCGGTCCGCCGCTGTCGCCCGCTGATACCAACGGCGATACCGACGACGGCCCGCACCGACGAGTTCGCCGACGGTGATCGGGAACAACAGATCGGCGTCGTTGCGTTGGGGGATGTAGGCCACGTCCATCCGGTCGACCCGGTCGTGGCAGTGGACGCCGTTGACGTCGACGGACCCCTCGTGATTGACGAGCCCGCAGATGGCCTTGAACAGCGTGCTCTTGCCGGCGCCATTCGGGCCGATGACCGCGATGAGCTCGCCGGGTTCGACCGAAAAGGTGACGTCGCGCAGAGCCTGGCGCTCGCCGTAGCGGACACCGACATCGCGAACCTCGAGCACCGCATTTCCACTCACCCGCAGCCGAGCCCCTTCTCGATCGTTGCAAGGTTGCGCTCCATCTCGGAGATGTAACTTGCTCGGCCATCGATCTGAGCCTTTGTCAGTGACTCGACCGGATTGAGCACGTCGGTCCTTGCACCGATCTCGGCGGCGACAGTCTTGGACAAATCGGCCGGCAGGCTGCTCTCGAAGAAGATCGTCGTCACATTGCGCTCCTTGGCAGCTTTGGCGATCGCTTCGAGTGTCTTCGCCGACGGCTCCTCCTCCGGTGAAATACCGGCGATCGCGACCTGCTCGAGGCCGTAGCGGGCAGCGAGATAGCCGAACGCGCGATGGCCGGTGACGATCACCTTCGATGTGCAGGTGGCGAGGCCGGCCCGGTAGTGGGCGTCGAGATCGGTCAACTTGGCGTCATATGCCGCGCCGTTCGCTGCGAGCGCTGTCGCGTCCAGGACGGAGAAACTGCTCAGGCTCTGCTGCACCTCACCGACCATGATCTGCATGTTGTTCGGATCGAGCCAGACATGGGGATCGTTGCCGCCGGCGAGGACCTCGCCCTCGGTCTTGCCATCGACACCCGCGAGTTGGGCGGTGACCGGAAACAGCGTGATCTTGGCGAGCAGGTCGACCTTGGCGACCGAGGCCGGCAACGACCGGATCGCCTTTTCGACATTGGGTTGGAACCCTCCGCCGAGATAGAACACGATGTCGGCCGACTCCAACGCGCTGACCTGCTGCGGCGTCGGTTCGTAGATGTGGGCCTCCTCGCCAGGAGGAACCAGGGTCACGACCCTGACGGCGGCACCGCCTACCGAGCGGACGATTTCCTCGATCGGGTAGAACGCGACGGCGACCTCGACCGTCTTGGTCGAGGCGGAACCGGCGTCGGTGACCGGGTTCTTGGCGCTCCCGCAGCCGGCGAACAGCGACGCGGCGAGTACGAGGGCGGACAAGCGACGGAGCGGACGCATCCGACGAGCGTAGCCATATTGAGAGTGGTTCCCACACCCAACGCGACAGTCCCGCACAACCATGTCTGACGCACGCCGTCATCGGCTATACAGGGGGCATGAGCGACCATCTTTCCGACATCCAGACTCTTCGCGACAATGCCCGCCAGCACCTCGAACTCGGCCCACTGACCGGATATACGGCCGATCGCGAGCGCGTCCTCGCGGTACTCAACGAGGCCCTCGCCACCGAGTTGGTGTGCGTCCTGCGCTACAAGCGCCACTTCTACACCGCAGAAGGCATCAACTCGGCGTCCGTTGCGGCGGAGTTCCTCCAACACGCCACGGAAGAGCAGGGCCACGCCGATCTGATCGCGGCCCGCATCGTGCAACTGCAGGGCGAGCCCGACTTCAATCCGGCGACGCTCGTCGAACGCAGCCACGCCGAATACATTCCAGGCACCGACCTGATCGACATGATCAAGGAAGACCTCGTCGCGGAGCGGATTGCAATCGCTTCATACGTGGAGATCGCGAGATGGCTCGGCGACACCGACATCACGACCCGCCGGTTGATGGAGCAGATCCTCGCCGTCGAGGAGGAGCACGCCGACGATCTGCTGACCTTCTTGAAGCAGTTCGGCGTTGATCTCTGACGGTCAGGCGCAACCTACGACGACGTCATCCGCAGCGCTTCACGCCAACTCAGCCGGGCACCGCGGTGCAAGAGGGTGCGGCCGTATACCGCTCCGGCGAGGCGCAACATGGCGTAGGTTGCCGCGAGTAGCAACACCGCAGAGAGACCGATCTCGAACACCGACGCGGCACCGGTGGCGATCCGCAACGGCATCAACAGCGGCGCGAACGGCGGCAACATCGAAACGATTCGGGTCGTTGTCGCGTACGGGCTCTTGCCGAGAGCGAAGACCGTGATGTACGCAGCGGTGAAGACCATCGAGATCGGTGCGGCCGCGCCCTGTGCGTCCTCCTGCCTGGAAACAAACGAGCCGGCAAGCGCGAACAGGGTGCTGTAGAGCACGAATCCGACGATGAACCACAAGATGGTCGTCGGGAGCCCGATCCAGACAGCGCCCGGAACCGTGATGCCCGAGATTCGCAGCGCGATCAAGCCTGACAACAGCGCCGCGCCGAACTGTGTCATGGCCACCACGCCGATGCCGAACACCTTGCCCGCAAGCAGCTGGTGAGCGCGTACGTGCGACAGCAGCACCTCGACCACACCTGTGCTCTTTTCCTCGACGACGCCGGTGAGCACCATCCCGCCGAACGCGCTGATCGCGACGAACAGCATCACTGCAGCTGCGGTTCCGACGATCGTGGCGACGTTGCCGGTGGAGTTGCGGCCCGGCTGGAGGAAATCGGGGACGAGCGGCGCCGGGGACAAGATACTGGATATCTGCTGGTCGTCGAGGGCCGCAGAGCGTGCCGCAGCTGTCGCCTTCGACAGCCGCCACGCAGTGTTCGCGGACGCAGCCAATTGATCCGGTGGCTTTGATCTGGAGATCAGCCGACCGGCCGTTGGGTCGATCACGATGTCGAGCTCGCCCGAACGCAGCTGCTGCTCGGCCGCCGAGCGCGAACCGACCGAGTCGACCCGAATCTCGATCCCGAGCGACTGAGCAACCTCGCGGACCGCGTCGGCGAAGCCGGCCGGCGCAGCGCCGATGACCGCCATGTGGTAGCGCGCCGGGCCATCCTCGCCGAGCGTCCTTTTCACGATGCCGATCGTGATGATCCCGAAACAGAGCAGTCCGGTGAAGATGAAGAATCCCAACGAGTGCAGGCGCTGGCGGACCTCGCGCAGCATCACCAGGCGAACGGTCGACGCACTGCTCACGCTCGGACCTCCTCCGATTCGTTCGACGCATCTCGGCCGACGGACGCGAGGAACACCTCGGACAGGTCCGGCGGCGCAAATGAGAACTCGACGACACGTCCGGCGCGAGTGGCATCGGCCAACACCGCTGCCGGCTCGGTTGCGGCCGGAACCCGTAACCGTACGGCACGCGGTGATCGATCGATCAGCTCCACGTCCAACATGTCCGGCACCCAACGGCAGTCCTCTACGAACCCGATCGAGGCATACCGGAACGCGGCACGCTCACGGATCTCGCGGACGTCGCCTTCGAGCACCACATGGCCGCTGTCGACGATGACCACGTTGCGGGTGATATCACTGACGAGGTCGAGCTGATGGCTGCTGAACAGCACCGACGTGCCCCGCTCGACTTGCCCGAGCAGGATCGACTTCATGTTCTCGACCGCCACAGGATCGAGACCGGAGAACGGTTCGTCGAGGATCAGCAACTCCGGTTCGTGCACCAGCGCGATCGCCAGCTGGACCCGCTGTTGGTTGCCGCTCGACAGGGCCTGCACCTCGTCGTCGGCGCGATGGTGCACATCGACCCGCTCCATCCAGGACTCCGCCGCCTTCTTCGCGGCACTCGGCGACAGCCCGGCGAGGCGGGCGAAGTACACCAACTGATCACGCACGGTCATCTTCGGGTACATGCCCCGTTCGGCCGGCATATATCCGAATCCGCGCCGGACCCGAGCCGTGATCGGCGCGCGATCCCATGTGATCGACCCGCTGTCGATTGCGATCAGGCCCATGATCGCGCGCATCGTCGTACTCTTGCCGGCGCCGTTCGGACCGAGGAATCCAACGAGTTCGCCGCGTCCGACGCGCAGACTGACCCCGTTCAGCGCAGCAACTTCGCCGAATTTCTTTCTGATGTCAAAGACCTCGAGCATCGGCCCTTTCTATCTCCGCCGGACCTGTGATGCGCCGCGCGAACGCCTCGACCCGCCCAACCCGATCCGCCGTGCCCATTGACACACAACGTCCGGCGAGCAAGCGACGACAGATGGTAATACGATACGGAACGGTCTCGTCTCGTAATGAACCTGACTGATGTTGTCGAAGGAGATCGATGTGAGTTCTACAGCAATCGCGATTCAGGAGTCGGACGAGCTCGATCCGGCCGTGCACGCCCGCCGCTGGTGGATCCTTGCCGTGCTGTGTCTCAGCCTGATGATCATCGTGATGGACAACACCATCCTCAACGTTGCCATCCCGTCGCTGATCCGCGATCTCAATGCCACCAACAGCCAGGTCCAGTGGATCATCGACTCCTACACCATCGTCTTCGCCGGCCTACTGCTCACGACGGGCAGCCTCAGCGATCGTTTCGGCCGCAAGGGTGCGCTGCAGGCCGGCATCGTGCTGTTCATGATGGGTTCGGTGAGTTCGGCGCTCGCCAGCTCTGCTCCGCAACTGATCGTGACCCGAGCGTTCATGGGCATCGGCGGCGCGCTGATCATGCCGTCCACGCTGTCGATCCTCACCAACATCTTCCGTAATCCGAAAGAGCGGGGCCGGGCCATCGCGATCTGGGCCGGCTTCTCCGGTCTCGGCGTCGCGCTCGGGCCGCTCACCGGCGGGCTGCTGCTCAAGCACTTCTCGTGGAGCTCGGTCTTCTGGGTCAACGTCCCGATCGGTATCACGGCTCTCATCTCAGGTGCGTTCCTGCTGACCACCTCGCGCGATGCGAACCAGGGCAGGCTCGATCCACTCGGTGCGCTGCTCTCGATCATCGGACTCGGAGCGACGCTCTACGGGGTGATCGAGATCCCCGAACGTGGCTGGTCCGACAACCTGGTGCTCGCCGGATTCGCCATCGGTATCGCCGCGCTGACGGCATTCATTCTCTGGGAACTACACACCGACCATCCGATGCTGGATATGCGCTTTTTCAAGAACCCGCGCTTTGCCGCTGCAAACACGGCCGTCACACTCACGTTCTTCGCGATGTTCGGTTCGTTGTTCCTGATGACCCAGTACTGGCAGTTCGTTCACGGATACAGCCCGCTCGAGGCCGGTGTGCGGCTGATCCCGTACGCCGCCGGAATGATGATCGTCGCCCCGATCTCGGCTCGTGTCGTCGAGCGGGTGGGCTCCAAGCGTGTGATCACCACCGGTCTGTTCACCGTCACACTCGCGCTGGTGCTGCTTTCGTTCGTGCAACGCGATACCCCCTACATCATCGCGATCCTTCCGTACACGCTGATGGCGGCGGGCATCGGCTTGACGATGCCGCCGGCGACCGAATCGATCATGGGATCGCTCCCGCGCGACAAGGCCGGCGTCGGTTCGGCTGTCAACGACACGACGAGGCAGATGGGCGGTGCGATCGGCGTCGCCCTGATCGGCAGCGTGGTGTCGAGCATGTATGCGACCCGGGTCGACACGGCCGCCGCCCGGTACGGAGTCACCGGCAAGGCGCTGGCCGAATCGCGGGCGTCGCTCGGCAGCGCCCTCAACGTGGCAGCCGGGCTGGGCGGGCGAGCGAACGGGTTCGCAGTCGCGGTCAAGGACGCGTTCGTGTCGGGGCTCAGCTCCGGCTTACGCCTCGCCTCCGTGTTCGTCGTCGGGGCTGCGTTCGTCGTGTGGCGCTACCTGCCGGCCCGCGCGGCCGACCACGATCTGGTGCCTGCCGCGAGCCCTGAAGAGCTGCAGGGCATGGTCGGCTCGATCGCGGCCGGCGAGTAAGGATCTTTCCGTGGCCCCGCCCGCGACCTCACCCGCTTCGCCAACCAACGACGTCCGACCCACGCGTCGTCCCGGCCGCCCGCGCGACGCCCGCTGCGACCACGCGATCTTGCAGGCGACGCTCGACATGCTCGTCGAAGGCGGTGCGGCGAACCTGTCGATCGACGGTGTCGCGGCGAGGGCCGGAGTGGGCAAGGCAACGATCTACAGGCGATGGTCATCCAGGGAGGCGCTGTTGCTCGAGGCCATCGGCAGCGACACGACAATGATGGATATGCCCGACACGGGCAGCCTGCGCACCGACCTCGAGGTGTATTTCGACGGCCTGATCGAGAGGTTCGCCAAGAGCGGAGGCTCCGACGTGCTGCCCCATCTGATCGAGGCCGCGTGCTACGACGCGGAGGTGCGGGGGTCGCTCGACGAGTACGTCGCCAAACGTCAGACGCCAGTGCGCACTGCGCTCCAACGAGCCCAGCAACGCGGCGAGATCGCACCGGGCATCGACCTCAAGGTGATGATCGATGTGCTCGTCGGCCCTGTGATTTACCGCCGATTGCTGACCGGTGGCCGAATCGACCGGCCCTTCATCCGCAAGCTGCTCGACATCGTCCTCTGACCGAAACGTCGAATGGACACGGACCCACCGTCGGTGTCAGGCGTGGTGGTAGCGGCGAACCGCGATCGGGGCGATGACGAGCGAAATGCCGAATGACCAGGCCATCGCGGTCAGGACCTTGGTCGCGGTGGGCCCACCCAACATGCACGCACGAACTGCGTCGGCTGCGGCGCTGACCGGTTGGTGCCTGGCCCACCCCCGCAGCCATCCCGGCATCTTGCTCGGGTCGACGAACGCATTCGAAGCAAACACGAGCGGCGCGAGCAGCGGGAACGCAGCGGCCTGCGCCGCTTCGCCGTTCGTCACCGACAGCCCGATCAGGGCGAAGATCCAGCTCAGCGCGAACCCGAACAGCACGAGTAGCCCGACGCCGAGCAACACCATGATTGCGTTGGTGTGCGTCCGGAAGCCGACGGCATACCCGATTGCCAGCATCAACAGCACCACGAACACGTTCCGGGTCGTGTCGGCCAGCACGCGCCCGCCGAGAACGGCCGAGCGCGACATCGGCAGCGATCGCAGCCGTTCGAGCAGGCCCTTCCCCTTGTCCTCGGCCAACCCGACGGCGGTGTTGATCGCTCCGAAGGCGCACGTCTGGACGAAGATGCCAGGCATCAGGTAGTCGACGTAGTTGATGCCGGGAATCGTGATCGAGCCGCCGAACACGTAACGGAACATCAACACGAAGATCGTCGGCTGGATGATCGCGAACACCAGCAGTTGCGGCACCCGCCGAATGGTCGTGAGGTTCCGCCATGTCATCGCGAGCGTGTCGCGCACCGCCCACAGCACACCGTCGTCGGCAGCCACCGAGCGCGCTGTTGGCCGGATTTCGGTTGGCGCAGTGTTCATCACGGTGTTCCGGTCAGGCTGAGGAAAACGTCGTCGAGCGTCGGTTCGTGGAGATCGAGGCGGCCGACTTCGATCCCGGCGTCGGCGAGCCGATTGAGAACATCGCGCACGACCCGTGCACCTCCGCGCAGTGGAAGTCGCACGGTCGTCTCAGCCGTCGCCGGCCGAACGGCGTTGAAGTCGGCGAGCCGCACCGCTGCCAGCGTTGCGGACTCCACGTCGGCGAACCCGAGCGCGAGCGTCGTCTCGCCGAGTCGCGACTTGAGCTCAGCGGCGGTGCCCTCCGCGACCACGAGGCCCTTGTCGATCACGACGATCCGATCAGCAAGACGATCGGCCTCCTCGAGATACTGCGTCGTGAGCAGCACGGTTGTGCCATCGGCGACGAGGTTGCCGATCACCTCCCACAGATCCTGGCGGCTGGCCGGGTCGAGGCCGGCGGTCGGCTCGTCGAGCAAGAGAACGGGGGGATGGGTGACGAGTGCGGCGGCGAGGTCCAGTCGCCTGCGCATGCCGCCGGAATAGGTGCGCGCCGGGCGGTTGCCGGCGTCGCTCAGATGGAACTGGTCGAGCAACTCCACAGCCCGCCGAGCCGCCACCGATTTGGTGAGGTGACTCAGCCGACCGACGAGGGTCAGGTTCTCGCGCCCGGTCAGGTTCTCGTCGACGGCTGCGTATTGGCCGGCCAGGCCGATGCTCCTGCGCACGGCCTGCGGCGACGCGACGACGTCATGGCCGGCAACGACCGCTCGCCCGGCGTCGGGATGCAGAGTCGTGGTGAGGATGCGCACGACGGTCGTCTTGCCGGCGCCATTCGGGCCGAGCAGACCGAGCACGGTCCCGGTCGGCACATCGAGCGACACCCCGTTCACTGCGTGCACATCTGCGAAGTGTTTGACGAGACCCTCGGCTGTGATCGACGAAGTGCTGGTGATCGACGAGGGCACACCGTTCACCATAAGCGATGGCAGGACTCATGGTTGGCGGGCGCGCGAGGCTGCATCTAATATCGCAACCCGTGAGCGACGCCGCGTACGACCTTGTCATCATCGGAGGGAATGCCGGCGGTCTGTCGATGGCGATGTCGGTCGGACGATCCGGTTCGCAACGGGTGCGGATCCTCGAGGAGAGGTCTGCCGTCGCCTTTCCCGAACTCGTCGGCGAGCATCAGCTCGACGTCGGCTACGGAGAATCCGTCGACTCGATCGATGTCGATGGTTCCGACGTCGTCGTGACCACGAGCAAGCACGTCTACAGGACCCGAGCCGTCGTCGTCGCCGCTCGCATCGCCGCGCCATCGTTGGCGCCTCCGACGAAGACCACGAGCAGCGAACGGGTGCTCATCGGATCGCTGCCTGAATACCCGGCAGACGAGGACATCCTGGTCATCGGCCAGACCGATTGCGCCGTCGAGTTGACGGCGAGCCTCGCGGCTGCGGGCGCACGCGTCGTACTTGCCGGAGGCGGGATGGATCCGACGAAGCTGTCGTCCGCGGCGGAATCCACCGTTCACCGGCTCGAAAAGGAGCGCCTGGCGACGTTGCTGTATCGGTCCGTGCCGGAGCAGATCACCGACGTCGACGGTTATCCGATGGCGTTCTTCGCCGATCGGCGCACACCCGACCTGCAGTTCGATCACGTCGTGTTCGCCCCCGCCAGGGCATCCGTCAGCCCGGCAGCCGTCGGCCTCACCGCGGCGGCCGCCTCGTCGGCCAAGGTGTGGTTTCTCGACGACGCCAAGCCGGATGCGTTCCCCGACATCGGGATCGCACCAGCACCGTCGCACGCCGAGCGGCGCAGGGGTTTCACGTCGGTGATCGAGGATCTCCGCCAGGAGCACTACAACGCGACCATCACCTATTTCGAGCCGACCCACTCCGATCTGTGGGTGCTGCGGGTCAAACCCGACCACGGCGACGTCTCCCACCTGCCGGGGCAGTACGCGTCGCTCGGGCTCGGCTACTGGGAGGAACGGATCGACGATGCGGAGGACGAACATCTCGACGAGCGGTGGGACAAACTGATCAGGCGGTCGTACTCGATCTCGAGCCGGATGTGGGACGAGCACGGCTACCTCACCGGTGATCTGAGTGCTGATCAGCTCGAGTTCTACATCGTGCTCGTGCCGCCGACCGAGGCCAACGTGCCGGGGCTCACGCCGCGCCTGGCGTGCAAGCGACCTGGCGACCGGATCTACCTCGGGCCAAAGGTCGCCGGCCGCTACACCCTCGCATCCGTCACCGATCCCGCGTCGACGCTGCTGTTCTTCGCGACGGGCACCGGTGAGGCGCCGCACAACGCGATGGTCGTCGAACTGCTCCGCAAGGGTCACCACGGACCCATCGTTTCGGCGGTGTCCGTGCGCCAATGGGCCGATCTCGGGTACATCGAAAAGCACCGCCGGCTCGAGGCTCGACACCCGAACTACCACTACCTGGCGATGCCGACACGCGAGGCCGATGTCCCAAAGCGCTACATCCAGGACCTGATCACGGCAGGATTCTTGGCCGAGCAGTTCGGCATCGCCCTCGATCCTGCATCGACGCAGGTGTTCCTCTGCGGGAACCCGTCGATGATCGGCCTGCCCCATGGCGACGCCGACGGCGTCTCCGGCGACCTGAAGTTCCCGGAGGTGACGGGGGTCGTCGAGCTGCTCGCCAACCTGGGGTTCACCCTCGATCACCGCAAAATTCGCGGCAACATCCATGTGGAGGAATACTGGTGAGTAGTCTCGACGCCCTCACGGATGCGCAGTTGTTCGCGACCGAGCCCTGAGCCGTCGGACCGGACTGTCGACAATGCCCAAGCGAAGTGCCGGGGTGGTGCTCGTGAGCATCGAGTCGGGCTCGCCACGGTTCCTGCTCGTTCATCCGGGCGGGCCGCTGTGGCAACGCAAAGACCTCGGCGCGTGGTCGATCCCCAAGGGCGAGTACAGCGCCGGCGAGGATCCGCAAGCCGTTGCGCTCCGCGAATTCGCGGAGGAGTTGGGCCGCGCCTGCCCCGCCACTCGACTGCTCGCGCTCGGGGACATCCGCCAACCGAGCGGCAAAATCGTCACCGCGTGGTGCGCGGTCGGCGAGATCGATGCAACCGACATTCGGAGCAACAAGTTCGAGATGGTGTGGCCACCTCAATCAGGGCTGTGGCGGACCTTCCCCGAAGTGGACCGGGCCGAATTCTTCTCGCCGCCAGAGGCGGTGACCAAAATTCTTCCCGGTCAGCGCGAGTTCCTGGTGCGCGCCGGCCACGCGCTGATCGAAGCAGGAGTCACGGGTCCCGACGGCTTCGACTGGTGATCAGGCTTTTCGAGTGGTGATCACGGCTTGGTCGTGGAAGTTGCAGAAACCGAGGTCGGCGTCGTCGAAGTCGATTGCAGCTTGGCCCATGTAATCGGACCCACGATGCCGTCCTGTTTGAGACCGTTCTTCTTTTGGAAGGCTCTCACCGCTTGGTCGGTGGCGGGGCCGAACTTGCCGTCGACAACGACCTTGAACCCCTTGGCGTTCAACGCGGTCTGGATCTGCTCGACGCCCTTGCCGCTGTCGCCGAGACGCACGTTGTCGCTCGGCTTGTCGACGACTCGCGGGGGCGTCGTCGGCTTGGTCGTCGTCGTCGTCGGCTTGGTCGTCGTCGCCGTCGGCTTGGCAGTCGTCGCGGTGCTGGACTGTACAGTTGTGGTAGTCACGGTCGTGACGGCTGGCGCTGCGATCGTCGTCGTGGTTACGCCCGGCGGTGTGGCCCCGACGGCCCGAGTCGTGGTGGGGTTGCCAGCGGTCGACGGTGACGCCTTATCGCTACTGCACCCAACCAACCACAACGCTCCGACAGAACAGACGATGACTGAGATTCGATTTCGCACCATGCCCTAACATTAGATGATTCGGCAACCCGTTTGCTTTCATGTTGGCACCATGTACCGCGCAAGGCATTTTGTGGGGTACGCAAGGCCGAGCTTGGCGCACTGGGCGATCACCGCATCTCGCGACGCAAACCCTCCGACGTAGAAGATGATCTTGTGGTCCCGACCCTGGAACACGGCGGGCCAGTCCGCGCTCTTGAGCGTCTTCACGCCTGCACTGATCTGGGAGAGCTGACCGACGAGTGCCGCAACCGCCTGCGCCGTAGCCGTGCCGGAAGTCGCGCCCAGTTGCATGATCCACGTTCGCAACGACTCGGTTCCGGCAACGGTGGCATCCAAGGGCCGAATCGTCGTGGTGGTCGCGGCGGCGGTGGTGGAGACAGTGACAGCCACAGTGACTGTCGTCGACGATGCCTCTGTGGTCGTGTTGCCAGGCACTCCGGGCGCAGACGTGGCGCTGACACCAGCAGCAGCAGCAGCAGCCGCCGCGTCAGGCGCCGCGGCAACCGTGGTGGGCACCGCAATCGGGAGCGGCGCCAGGGTCTGCGACGCGCTGTCGGACGCGGAGCAGGCCGACGATACCGACATCGACAGGGCCAGACAGGTGACAGCCACGAGGCTGGATCCCACGCGCATGACAACTATGGTACCCGCGCGTCACATCACCACGGATTCGGCGCCTGCTGCTGGTCGGCGCTCATGATCTGGAACAGCCGGCGCGGCTGGCCTCGATCGCTTGATCCAGATCGCGTTGGTGACTCTCACGGTCCCCGGCGATGATCGCCCCGGCCTCTTCGTCGGTGACCGTGAATGTTCCGTAAGCCCCCGAACCCTTGGCGTGCATCCGCCGCTCCGGGATCACCTCACCGTCGAAAGGGGCCAACTTCTCGAGGAACCAGACGCCCTGCAACAACTGCGGGCCGCGCTGGCCAGCCGTCACCACGTTCTGGTTATCGGGCACCGGCGCCCACCAACCCCCACCCGCCAATTTGCCGGCGTACCAATGAACCGGCTCAGGTGGTTCCGATCTTGTCCTTCAGTTCGGCCTCGTACTTCGCGGTCGACGCCGCAACCGCCTTGATGTTGCTCTCGACCAGAACCGGACGAGCCGCACGGGCGCGTGCTTTCGCGTCCAGCGTCGAATGCGCCTGGCCCTGAAAATGCGGTGCAACCTCGCGTGCGAAGAGTTCGTAACTGCGGAACTTGTCAGCCGGTGCTGCCCAATCGTGGGCCAGCTGCAAGTAGGCGCCGAAGCCACCGTTTGACTGCTTCACCAGGCGCTCGATCTGGGCAACGGCATCTTCTGGCGTACCGATCGTGCCAAGCCCGGAGTCGTTGACGAAGTCGATGCATTCGCGCACCGTCGTGCCGTCACCGACGGCCATCTGAGGAAACGCCGCCGTGTGCTGGAAGTAGTCGAACCAATCGAGCATCCCGTGCTCTACGTCTCGGTATGCCTGCTCACGGGTTTCCGCGAGGTGCATCAGCCCGACCAGGCGCCACGCGTCGCGGTCGACAGTGGCTCCGTAGTGAGCCGCCCGCTCTTCCATGACATCCCAGTGCAGAGCCAACACGTCGAACCCGGCGGCCGTGGTTGCGCCGATCGACAACAGACCGTGGCCATAGCGGCCGGCCAAGCGCGGACCCGACGGCGATGCGACCGCAGCGATGGCGATTTCGGGGTGCGGATGGGTGTAGGGGCGCAGGTGAAGGCGCGCGTCGCGCAGCGTCCACCGACCGTTGTCGAAGTTCACCGGTTCCTCGCTCGTCATCAATTTGGTGATGATGTCGACTGCGTCCTCCAGCAACTCGCGCGTCTGGGGCATGTCGAGCCCGATCATTGCTGCATCGCTCGGCAGCGCACCAGGACCGAGGCCGAGCATGAACCGGCCCTTCGTCATGTGGTCGAGCTGCACGGCCCGCTCGGCGACCCAGAGCGGGTTGTGATAGCTGGCACTGGTGACACCGGTGCCGAGGCGAATGTGACGTGTCCGCTGCGCAGCCGCGGCGATGAAGAGCTCTGGCGAGGCGATGATCTCGCTGCCGGCGGAGTGGTGCTCTCCGATCCAGGCCTCGTCGTAACCGAGTCTGTCGAGATGGTCGATCAGTTCGAGATCGCCGTCGATCAGCAGCGTCGGGCTCACCCCGGCCGGATGGAACGGTGCCATGAAGATGCCGAATCGCATACGAGACATACGTGAAACCCCCAGATTCGTTTCGTGCACGGCCCCCGCCGTACGCACGTCAGTCTAGCTGTCGCCTTGGCACTCGGGAATTCGGGGGTGGCGGCTCAGCTGCGGTCGTGGGTGTGGAGCTGAGCCTCCATGCTCTGGATCGCGTGCTGGACCACCGATTCGACGTGATCGATGTCGATCCCGAGCGCCTGTCCGATGTGGACGGACCACACCTCTGACCGGAGGTTGTTCTCGAAGTCCAGTCGGCTGCGGATATCGGATCGGGCAGCCTGGCGGTTCTGGCTGATCATCACGAACGTCGCGAGGAAGATGGCCTCGAGCGAGACGACCATGGTCAACAGCCCGAACGGAAACTTGTCGAACTCGCGATTCAAGCCGGCGAGGCCGACGTTGATCGCGATCCACAGGCCGAACCAGACGCTGTGGATGTAGACGAACCGCATCGATCCGGCGAATTTCGTGATGCCGTCGGCCGCCGAGTTCTCCGCCTTGCGAAAGATGCGGAAGGCGGCCCTCTCATCCGCCACCATGAACGATGTCGGTGCTCCGACGTGGCCATCCTCTGTGCCGTCCGCGCGGTCGATGATGCGGCACGCCTCGCAGTCGAGGTCGAGCGTGTGTTCCTGGTCGTTCATGTCCGCCATCTTCTCAGTTGACGCACGGTGCCGTGAGCATGACCGTCGCCTCGCATCCTGCGCTCATTGCAACGAGAGTTTGGGAACCGATTCTTCGGGGAACACTCGGGCTACACCTCAGGAGGACTCAATGCCGAGTGCGCTATCCGTACCGAACAAGACAGCACGTCTCACGGCCGAGCACCCCGGCATCGTCAAGCTCGGGCGAGCCGGCTGGTTGGCCAAGGGCATCGTCTACATCATGGCCGGAGTGCTCGCGATCATCGTCGCGTTGAAGGCTTCCGGCTGGTCCAATCCCAGCACGCCGGCGGCGAACCAGGAAGCAAGCCCCACCGGTGCGATCAAGACCGTCGCCCAGAGCACTGGTGGTCCCCTACTGCTGTGGATCCTCGCCATCGGCCTCTTCGTTTACGCCGCCTGGCGCATCGTCTCAGCGCTGCTGCCAGGGAGTGCCGACGCCCATGGGCTGGCCAAGCGAGTCGGCTATTTCGTCAGTGCCACCATCTACACGGCGCTCGGTTTTTCGGCAATCGCGTTGTCGCACTCCAAAGCAACGTCGCCGGACGGCAATCAGAAGGTGACCGACATCACCGCCAAGATCATGAGCCACACTGCCGGCCGATTGCTGGTCGGTGTCATCGCAGCGGTGGTCATCGGGGTCGGCATCTACCGGTTGATGAAGGGTGTCAAGCAGGACGTCGGCGACGAACTGGACCTCTCCGGGATGAACCAGAAGCGAGCCCGCTTGACCCGCAAGTTGGGCTCGATCGGTGAGATCGGGCGAGGCATCGGCATCGGTCTGATCGGCTTCTTCCTCCTTCGCGCAGCGGTGAAATACAACGCGGCGGAGGCCACCGGTCTCGACGGTGCACTGCGGCGTCTCGCCACCCAGTCATGGGGTGTTCTCGTCGTTGCGATCGTCGGCATCGGGTTTCTTGCCTACGGTCTGTTCTGCGCGACGACCTTTACCCACCGGCGACTCCAAGCCCCCTGAGCTCACCGCCGACTCCCGAACGAATCGACGAAAACCTCAGGGGAAGGCTGCGACCGCCACCGTTGACCCGTCATCCTCGGTCACAAGGACCTGACGGACTGCGGGGAGCGGGCGATCGAGAGCAACCGCCCATGTGCCGCCGCCGGATTCACCGATCGGCCAGGCAGCGACCTCGGTCGTCGAGCCGTCCGTACCGCGGAGCACGCAGTGATACCTGCCGCTGTCCAGCCCAATCAGCCTCATCGTCAACAACACATCGGGGCCCGATGTCAGCAACACGGATCCGTGATCGATGCCACCCGAGCCGACGAGCTTGGCCGATCGCGCCGAATGGATCCCGACCCGCTCGAGCGCTGCCGCGCGTGGGTCGGAGGCAGTGGTCGAGCGCCCGACCAGTGCGCCGATCAGACCTATCACAACGCTGGCCGCCGCGGCCGCGATGACGAACCCGACCTTCGAGCCCACGCGCGGGCGCGTGCCGACCATCGCATCGACGGCGCGCTGTTCGAAGCCGACCGGTGGCTCTCCTTGCGGAGCAACCGTGACGAGCAAATCGGCCAGGCTTGCGATCGACTCCAACTCGGAGCGGCAGCGGTTGCAACCAGATGCATGGGCCATGAGCGCGTCACGCTCGCAAGGATTCAACAGCTCGAGCGCGAGCTCGCCGACACCGTCGTCGAACGCTGCACAGTCAATTCGCTCAGACATCGTCAACCCCGGTCGGAACGAGTTTGCTCCTCAGCCGCAACAGTGCGGTGCGTAGGCGTGTTTTCGCGGTACCGAGCGGAATCTGTTCCATGTCGGCGATCTCGGCCGTTGTATGACCGCCAATGGACGCGAGCAGGAGCACCCGCCGCTGTTCGTCGGGGAGGGACGCGATCGCCGATCGCAGTCCGAGGACCTCCACCCTTGCGACAGCGGCATCCTCGACGAAGCTGTTCGACGACGGCGGCAGCATCAGCGCGATGTCGGCCGGGTCGATCGGCGTGCTGCGCTTGGTCCGGAAGACATCTATGCACAGACGACGGGTGATGGTCAGCATCCATACGTTGGCCGAGCCCCGGCGGGGGTCGTAGCTGCCGGCATGACGCCAGACGCGCTCGAACGTCTGTTGAGCAAGGTCTTCAGCGAGACTGGCGTCGCGGCACATCGTAACGGCCAGGCCGTATACAGCACGTTGGTGACGGCGGACGAAGACGGCGGCGGCCTTGTGATCGCCGAGTGCCATCGCAGCGAGCAGGGCGCTGTCATCAAGACGATCCGCGTGCGCGGTCCACATCACCATGACGGAACCATACGAGCGAGACCACCCCAGGGATTGCTGCGCCAGCCGCAATCCAAAACCAAGGCCATGTCGTATGGACAGAACATGAAACTCATCATCGCATTCATCGTTGGCATCACCATCGCCGGTTGCGGCTCATCGACCACCAAATCGGCATCCACCACCAAGTCGACCACGGCTGCGGCTCCGGCTGCGGCTGCGGCTCCGGCTGCGACCACCAAAGCGACGGATGTAGCCCCCGTCGCGCCGCCCGCAACGGGATCATCGACCGCGAGTAGCGGTGCCGCGTCAGCCAACAGCACGGCAACGAGCCCTGGGCCCGCGGCTGCGACCGTCGTGATCTCCGACTCGACACTTGGCAAGATCCTGACGAGGGCCGATGGATCGACGCTGTACATGTTCACGCCGGACGCCGGCGGCAAGAGTGCCTGCACCGGTGGCTGTGCCCAGGCGTGGCCTTCGCTGGTGGGTCCTGGGACACCCGGCGCCGGGCTCGATCCAGGAGATTTCAGCACCATCAAACGTGACGACGCCAGCGAGCAGGTCACGTTCTACGGGCACCCGCTCTACACGTTCGCCGGCGACAAGAAGCCCGGCGACACGAACGGCCAAGGCTCTGGGGGCAAGTGGTACGCCGTCGATGTCGAAGGCAACGCAGCGGGCGCAACGTCCGCCCCCGCGACGACTTCCGGGTACTAGATCGGCTCGCTACAAGGGCCGTCGTCGCGGATAGCGACCTCCCGCCGGCACTGGTGACGCGAAATCGACCACGTCCGAAGTCGGCCCACAATGTCGAACGTCGGTGGCCTCTGCTTGACGACGTAGACCACATCAGGCGACTGTGCAAACCCTGTCGCACCCTTTTCGTAGAATGCCTTCGAGGTCGAGCCCGCAGAACTTTTTGCAAACGGGGGTTGACATCGAACATTTGTTCGGCTACGGTTACGGTCGTTGATCTTCCCCGGTCACGAATCGACGGAGTTGTCCGTCCTGTGAGTTTCGAGTTCGTTGGTGTCGTGGGAGGTGATTGGTCGTGTCGGTGCTCGCCGATTTCGTCGAGTTGGATTCGTTGAACGCGTCGTTGTTGTCGC
>JANYKS010000073.1 GCA_025358125.1 Actinomycetes bacterium | reverse complement strand
CAGATGCTGTTCATCCAGAACTGACCGGGGAAACCGGCGCCGTCCTGGGTCGTTGTGCCGCTGCCGTCGGGCATCTGGGTGGTGTTGAAGCCCTGCACCTTCTTCTTGTGCGGTGTGCCCCACAGCGTCCACGCCGTCGGGGTGCTGATGCGGCTCGGGCTCAACTCTCCCGGCGACCCGGCACGCACGATGCTCGGCGGGACGGCCGACGAGGCGCTGATCGCCAGGACCACGGCCAGGTACCGGCTCGACCAGAACTATCTGGTGCAGTACTGGTTCTGGTTGAAGGGCATGCTCACCGGCGACATGGGGTTCTCGGTGCGGTTCTCCTCGCCGGTCGGCTCGCTCATCCGGCAGCGGGCGATGACCACCGTCCTGCTCGGGCTGTACTCGGTCGTGTTGGCGCTCGTGATCGCCGTGCCGCTCGCAATCCGGTCGGCCTACAAACGCGACGGCGTCGTCGACCGGATCGGGAGTGCCTATACGTTCCTCTTCGTGTCGGTGCCGGCGATCGTGCTCGCTCCGCTGCTGCGGCTGGCCTTCGTCGAAAAGCATGAGATCACGGCCGGCAACTACGTGTTGAAGCTTGGTGGCTGGTTCCCGAGCGCGAGCTCCAAGATCTACCCGTGGCAGGACCTCGGCTCGCACGTCAACAACTTCCTCCTGCCGGTCGTCGTGCTCACGCTTCCGCTCGCAGCGATCTTCACCCGCCTCCTGCGTGGCGACATGGTCATCACCCTGCAGAGCGACTTCATCACCCTCGCCAGCGCCAAGGGCGTCTCGCCCCGGCGGATCCTGTGGGGTCACGCGCTGCGCAACTCGTTGTTCTCGCTGCTCACCAGTATCGGCGTGCAACTCGGCGCGGTGATCGGCGGCGCGCTCGTCGTCGAGGCGTTCTTCGATCTCGACGGGATGGGCAGCCTGCTACTCGGTGCGATCATTGCCAAGGATCTGTTCACCGTGCAGAGCGTCGCGGCGTTGTTGGTCGCCTGCGTGGTAATCGTGAACCTGGTGATCGACCTGCTCTACGCCGTGATCGATCCGCGTATCCGACACGCCAGGGCATTGGGCTGAGCGACATGACCGCAATCATCACGGCTCCCGACCACGAGGTCCCGGCCACGACCGAGCTCATCGCGCCCAAGATCAGCCGCTACAAGCGGATGTTCCCGACCGTCGGCGTCCTGCTCTCGTGGATGTTCCTGCTCACGCTCACGTTCATGGCCGTGTTCGCGGATTACCTGCCGTTCATCCGCAGCACCCAGACCGTCGTCAAAGCCAGCGGACGCAGCGGGGTGCGGTTCGGTTTCGGGCCCGGCTTCACCGCCTGGTTCGGCACCGACACGCTCGGCAAGGACGTGTTCGCGAAGTGCATCTACGGCGCCAGGGTGACGCTGTTCGTCGGTGTCCTGGCTACCATCATCGGGCTCACGATTGGCGGCATCCTCGGACTGGCCGCCGGCTACTTCAGGGGTTGGGTCGATCGCGTCGTTTCGATTCTGACCGACTGCCTGCTCGCCCTCCCGCCGCTGCTGCTCGCTATAATCCTCGTGTTCCGGCTCGACGATCTGAAGGCGAAGTGGTCGTGGATCAGCTGGCTCGACCGTCGGTGGCAGATCACGCTGACACTCGGCATCTTGGCCATCGCCCCCCTCGCGCGTATCGTCAGAGCGCAGACGTTGTCGCTCCGGGAGCGAGAATTCGTGCTCGCGGCGCGCAGCCTCGGCGCCAAGAACGGGCGGATCGTTGTCCGCGAGATCCTGCCCAATCTCATCCCGACGATGATGACGGTCGCATTCACCGGGCTCGGCATCCTCATCGCGGCCGAGGGGGCGCTCGCGTTCCTCGGTCTCAGCGTCGAGATCCCGACGCCGACGTGGGGCAAACTGATCGACGACAACAAGAACAAGATCGATGTTGCGTGGTGGGCGGAGATCTTCCCGAGCCTGATGCTGTTCCTCACCGTGTTGGCCTTCAGCGTCATCGGTGACCGGCTGTCGCGGCGGTTCGACATTCGCGAGGCGGGTGTATGAGCAACATCACGCAGGCGGGGACTCGCGATGTCGAGGGGCCGCTGCTCGAACTCGTCGATGTCAAGACCCATTTCAAGACCCATCGCGGTCTCGTGCGCGCCGTCGATGGAGTCAGCTTTTCGCTGGATCGCGGCAAGGCGCTCGGCATCGTCGGCGAAAGCGGCTCCGGCAAGACGATCCTGTCCCGCTCGATCATGGGCCTGCTGCCCTCCAAGGGCACGATCCGCGAGGGCTCGATCCGTTTCGAGGGCAAGGAGATCGGCAACCTCGACCGCAAGCAAATGCGCGGTATCTGGGGCAGGGAGATGGCGATGATCTTCCAGGATCCGATGACATCGCTCAACCCGTTGATGAAAATAGGACGCCAGATCGCCGAACCGCTGCGGATCCACCTCGGGATGGACAGGGCCGGCGCCTGGCAGACGGCGGAGCGACTGCTGCAGGACGTGCGCATTTCCGAGGCTTCGCGGCGACTGAATCAATACCCGCACGAGTTGTCCGGAGGTATGCGGCAACGAGTCATGATCGCGATCGCGATGGCATGCGGGCCGACGCTGCTGTTCGCCGACGAGCCAACGACGGCCCTCGATGTCACGGTCCAGGCCCAGATCCTCGATCTGTTGAACGACCAGCGCGAGGAGCGCAACATGTCGCTGATCCTCGTCACCCACGACCTCGGTGTCGTCGCCGGCCATACCGACGAGATCGCGGTGATGTACGGCGGCAAGCTGGTCGAGAAGGCGCCGACCAAGGTGCTGTTCGCCCGGATGAAAATGCCCTACACCGAAGCGTTGATGCAGAGCATCCCCAAGATCGACGACCCGAGCCACACCCGCCTGCTGGCAATCGGTGGGCGGCCGCCAGACCTGGTCCACCCGCCGCTCGGCTGCCGGTTCGCGCCGCGTTGTCTGTATGCCCGCGACAAGTGCCAAACCGAGGAGCCACCGCTGGTCCAGGCGGAGGATCCTGCCCACAGCTACGCCTGCTGGTATCCAGTCGGATCAGCCGAGTACCACGAAGCCAAGGCGCGTCTTGCCGAGACGCCGGTCACCGTCGGGGGTCGCGGCTGATGGCGGGCACCGGCAAGGCCCATCTACGCAACGGCGAAGCGCTGCTGCGGGTCGAGGATCTCGTGGTCCAGTTCCCCGTCGGGCGGACCGGGTTGGTGGTCAACGCCGTCAGCGGCATCAGCCTCGACGTGTTGAAGGGCGAGACGCTCGGTCTCGTCGGCGAGTCAGGTTGCGGCAAGAGCACCACCGGTCGGGCGATCATGCAACTCCCCCGGCCGAACAGCGGATCCGTGCAGTTCGAGGGCAAGGAACTCACCGCGATGGCCGGCGACGAGATGCGCGAGGCCCGTACCCGGATGCAAATGATCTTCCAGGATCCCGTGTCGTCACTGAATCCGCGCCGCAAGGTTCGCGACATCGTGATGGAGCCGCTCACCATCTGGGACCGGGGCACCAAGGCCGATCGCAGCAAGCTCGTCGACCGGGTGCTCGAAGAGGTCGGCATCGATCCCCAGCGAGCCTCGGAGAGCCAGCCCCATCAGTTCAGCGGCGGGCAGTGCCAGCGGATCAGCATCGCCCGATCACTCGTGCTCGACCCGTCACTGATCATCTGCGACGAACCCGTCTCGGCACTCGACGTCAGCGTGCAGGCCCAGGTCCTGAACCTGCTCGAAGATCTCAAGGCCCGCTACGGGCTGACGATGATCTTCATCGCCCACGACCTCGCCGTCGTGAAGAACATCAGCGACCGGGTCGCGGTGATGTACCTCGGCAAGATCTGCGAGGTCGCTCGGTCGGACGACCTCTACCACGAACCCGCGCATCACTACACCAACGTGTTGCTCCAATCGATCCCCGTGCCAGATCCGGATGTCGCGGTCCAGCGCAGGGCGATCGAGGGCGAGCCACCGTCTCCCGTTCTCCCTCCATCCGGCTGCCGGTTCCACACCCGGTGCCCGGCCGCGGCCGCTCGCTGCAGCGCCGAAGAGCCACAGCTACGCGAGATCGGCGACGGCCATTTCGTCGCCTGCCACTACCCGGTCCATGGCGGCGAAGCGCCGGTCACCGTCAGGTCGTCGGGCACGGCCGCGTAGGCGCGTGGCCATGGCGTGAAATCGCGCGTCGGCTACGGTCGTCCTCGATGCCGGCCCGACTCGATCCGATCACCGACATGCGCTCGACGCTGTCGGTGTATCGCTACGGCCGGGCCGACCCCACCACCCGTCTCACCGACATCGATTTCTGGCGCGCAACCCACACCCCGGACGGGCCCGGCACCGTGCATGTGTGGTGGTCGCTCAACAACGTCGACGTGGAGACCTGGGGCCCCGGCAGCGGTTGGCTGGCCGATCGCGTGTCGTCCATGACCGGCGCCGACGATGCCGGTTGGTCGTGCAACGACAATGCCCATCCGGCGGTCCGCGCGGCGCATCGCAATCATCGTGGGCTCCGGATCGGCGCCAGTGGCACGCTCTACCACGAACTGCTCCCCGTGGTCCTCGCCCAGCGCGTCACGAGCGCAGAGGCGGTGCGGCAGTGGCGCCAGATCTGCCTCGCGCTCGGAACACCGGCGCCAGGACCTGACGAGAGCCTGCGCCTGCCGCCGGCGCCGGAGGCGATTCTCGCCCGCCCGGCGTGGTGGTATCACCCGTTCGGCATCGAGTGCAAGCGGGCAGAGGCGCTGCGGATGGTGGCCAGATACGCGCACCGGATCGACGAGTGGGCCGAGTTGACACCGATCGAGGTCGCGTCGAAGCTGGCGCTACTGCGGGGCATCGGCCCGTGGACGATCGGTTCCGCGCTCGGACCGGCGCTCGGCGACCCCGATTCGGTCCCGGTCGGCGACTATCACATCCCGAACGCGATTGCATCGGCGTTGGCAGGCGAGCCACGGGGCAACGACGCGCGGATGCTCGAGTTGTTGGCGCCCTACGCCGGCCAACGCGGGCGGGTGATCCGCCTGCTCGGTCTCGACGGCCATTCGGCGCCGGCGTTCGGGCCGCGCCGCAGGATCGAGCCGATGTACCGCCGGTGAGGACATCCCCACGTACGGGCGGCGCCGGCACCGACATCCGCACGGCCCGCGGTGGTGTTAGCGTCGCAGTCACTGCTACGTGGCAATTCGAACCATGACCGACACCATTTCCGATGACCTCAACGACGACATCACCGGCGACATCGGGCCGACCGGCAGCGCCGCCTCGACCGCCGGCGTCGATCCGTCCGCAGCACGTCTGCTGGGCGGTCCGCCGGTCTCTCCCGCGTGGCGCTCGCTCGTCA
Organism: Actinomycetes bacterium; assembly: GCA_025358125.1. Lineage (GTDB taxonomy): Bacteria > Actinomycetota > Acidimicrobiia > Acidimicrobiales > Ilumatobacteraceae > WLMZ01. Next base: position 34,888 of record JANYKS010000073.1, on the reverse strand, counting down.
AACGAGCCTCGATCGCCTATCTGCTCTCGCGCATGTGCGTGATTGCCGGGGCCGCCGTCGTTGCAGCACAGCGTGTCGTCGCTGATCGCGCGGAGGGCATCGCCCGCCCGTCAAACGCGATCACCAAGATCACCGACGTGCTCACGTCGTGGGACGGCAAGTGGTATTTCGCAATCGTCCGCGACAGTTACCCATCGAGGGTGCCGGCCCATGTGACATGGGACGACTACCAGGCCCGAACCGCGTTCTTTCCGATCTATCCCGACCTCGTTCGCTTGGTCGACAAGATCCTTCCGGGTGGCGACGTCTTTGCGGCCCTGTTCCTCAACTTCGTGCTCGGCGCCATTGCGGTCTATCTCGTCGGCGCGTTGGCGAGAACGATCTTCGATGACAAGGTCGCGTACCGATCGATGTTGATGATGGCGTTGTTCCCCGGCAGCTTCGTGTTGTCGTTCACCTACAGCGAGGCGACGCTGCTCGTGCTCGCCGCTGGGTGCCTGCTGTGCCTGCAGCGCCGGCAGTGGGTGGCGGCCGGAGTGCTGGCGTCGATCGCCGCTGCCACCCGGCCGAACGGCATCGCTCTCATCGCGGCATGCGCAGTTGCCGCGCTGTTGGCCATTCGCGAGCGTCGGGAGTGGCGATCACTCGTGGCGCCGGTGATCGCGCCGATCGGGTTCATCGCGTTCCATCTCTTCCTCTGGCACCGCACCGGCGAGAAATTGGTGTGGTTCCGCACTCAGGGCGAGGCATGGCACGAAGGCACGAGCTTCGGACTGACCGCGATCACGAACACAGTCAAAGCGTTCACCCGGCCGTTGTCGTCGCCGACCGACATCATCACCGCCGTCTCGTTCCTGGCGATGCTGATCCTGGTCTACACCCTCTGCAAGAAGCGGCTGCCGTGGCCGATCGTGACCTACGTGGCGGTCGTATTGATCCTCATGCTGGCGCCGAGCACCGTCACCGCCCGGCCTCGGTTCTTGTACACCGCGTTCCCGCTGCTGATCTCGGCTGCGGCGTGGGTGCATGACATCGAGACCAGGCACAAGGCCAATCCGGACAGCAGCGGCCACGAGTTGTGGACGGTCGTCCTCGGCATCTGCGCGGCCGGACTCGTGACGCTCACCGGTCTCTACGGAGTTTTCGGCGCGATCCCCTGACGAGCCGGTGAATTGGGGGCTCAGTGGGGTTTCGGTTCGCGATGGCGGAGCTTGGACCAGGTGTCGGTTGCCGCCCATTTGGTCACGAGCAGCATCGACTCGGCGACGATCCGGGCCGACATCTTCGACGTGCCGAACTGCCGGTCGACGAACGTGATCGGATGCTCGACGACGGTGTAGCCGCCGCGGATCAGCCGACGGACGAGTTCGGTCAGGAAGGCATATCCTTCCGCTGCTGTCGACGTCGGATGGATCGAGCGCAGCGCGCTCGCCCGGTAGGCCCGGAACCCCGATGTGCAGTCGTGGATGTTCAGGCCGAGAACGCCGCTCGTGTAGCGGTTGCCCCAGCGTGACAGCAGCCGTCTGTGGGTCGGCCAGTTGACGGTGCCGCCGCCGGGCACGTACCGCGATCCGATGACCGCATCTGCGCCCTGCTCGACCAGGGCGACGAGCGACGGGATCGTCGCCGGGTCGTGGGAGAAGTCGCAATCCATCGCCACGACGACATCGCACAGGCCCTTGAACGATTCGCTCTCGAGCACTTCTGCGAACCCGTTGCGATACGCGCTGCCGAGACCCAGCTTCCCGGCCCGGTGGAGCACATCGATGTTGCCGAGCTCGAGCGCTGTCTCGTCGGCGAGTTTGCCGGTGCCGTCGGGACTGTTGTCGTCGACGACGAGGATCCGAGCAGTCGGCACGGCACCTCGGACTGCCGTCAAGAACCGAACGATGTTTTCGGATTCCTGATAGGTGGGTACCACGACGACCACATGCACGAGCGGCAACGCTAGCTGGACGACCGATAACCATTGCACTCGCGTGCTACATTCGCGCCGGTGCAGATTGCCGCCGCTGGTACAGGTTGCCGCTGACACGTATGACCGCATCGACTTCTGTAATCCTGCACCGCATCCGGCGATCGAGCGTCACCCTCCACATCCTGGTCCTTGCCGCGCTGGCCTACATCCCGGCGCTCACGGCAGCTCCGGGCAAGATGCCGAGCGACACCAAGCTCTATCTCTATTTCAATCCGGCACGCCTCACCGCCGACGCGCGGTTCGCGTGGGACAGCCGCCAATTCGCGGGTTGGGTGCCCCACCAGACGGTCAGTTATCTCTGGCCATCCGGTCCCTGGTATTCGTTCTTCAGCTGGGTCGGAGCACCTGACTGGGTCGCCCAGCGGCTGTGGCTGGCGACGTTGTTGGTGCTCGGTGGCCTCGGCGCGCGCTGGGCCGCCAGACTTCTCGGCCTCTCTGCGACGGGCGCGCTCATCGCCGCGCTGTTCTATCAGCTCTCGCCATACGTGCTGCCGTACGTCTCGCGGACCTCGGCGATGCTGCTGCCATGGGCCGGTCTCGGATGGCTGATCGGCCTCACGATCCGGGCCGCGACCCGGAGCAGATGGCGCGACGTCGGGCTGTTCGGGCTGGTGATGGCGACCGTGGCCGCCCCGAACGCAACCGCGATCTTGATGATCGCTCCCGCGCCGGTGCTGTGGCTGGGGCACGCGGCGTGGGGCCGGATCATCACGTGGCGGCGGGCGGCCGTCACCGCCGCCAAGATCGGGGGCATCAGCATCTTGATGTCGCTGTGGTGGATCGCGATGCTGTCGGTGCAGGGCAGGTACGGCGCCGACGTGCTCGGGTACTCGGAGAGCCTCCAAGCCGTCTCGCTGACGTCGGCGAGCACGGAAGTACTGCGCGGGATGGGGTACTGGCTGATGTACGTCCGTGACCCGATCGGGTTCGCGACCACAGCCGGATTCGAGTACATGTCGTCGGGTCGCCTGATCGCGGTGAGCTTCGCCGTGCTCGGCATCGGCTTGCTCGGCATCGTCTGCACCAAATGGACCAGCCGCCGATACGCGGCGCTGCTCGTCTTCGTCGGTGTCGTCCTCGCCGTCGGCGTGCACCCGATCGACAATCCGTCACCGCTGATGTCACCCTTCGCAGGCAACTCCCGGTCCAGTCTCGCGCTGGCCCTGCGCAGCAGCACACGCGCCCTGCCGTTGAGCACGCTCGGGATTGCGCTCGGCGCAGGCGCCTTCGTCACAGCGCTCGGCAGCACCCGGTTCCGGGTCCGCCACATCGTGCCATGGCTCGCCGGTGTGCTCGCGGTTGCCAACCTGCCGGTGTTGTTCAATGGCGGCCTCGTCGACGCGAATCTCGTCCGCGACGAGAACCCGCCGGCCGCGTGGTCGCAGGCCGCGGCAGCGCTCGATGCGGCCCCGGCCGGATACCGCGTGTTCGAGCTGCCCGGCACCGAGTTCGGAGCGTTCCGCTGGGGCTACACGGTCGACCCTCCGCTTCCCGGTCTCACCACCAAGCCGCTCATCACCCGCGATCTGCTCCCGCTCGGCAGCCCGGCCGCGATGGATTTGATCTATGCGCTCGACGACCGCTTCCAGGAGGGAACGGCCGAAGTGGCCGGACTCGCTCCGATCGCACGTCTGCTCGGCGTCGACACGATCTGGCTCGCGAACGATATTGCGTTCGAGCGGTTCCGTACTCCCCGTCCGGAACTCACCCACGCACTGTTCGCGTCCGGCGCCGCCGGCCTCGGCTCGGCGATCGCGTACGGCAACCCCGCGGTGAACGTCCCAATTCTCGCGATGACCGATGAACAATCGATCAGCGGGGCCACCGTCGGCGCCGCGCTCGCGCCCGTCGAACTGATCCCCGTGACAGATCCCCAGCCGGTCATGCGCACCAAGACCCAGTCGGTCGTTGTCGCCGGCAGCGGCGACGGCCTCGTCGACGCAGCCGCGGCGGGCCTGCTCACGGGCAACGAGCTGATCCGGTACTCCGCCGACATCGCCAACGGCGCCACGACGATCGCCGATGCGAGTCGGGTGATCGTCACCGACAGCAATCGCGATCGGGCTCATCAGTGGCGAAGCGCGCAGGACGTGACGGGCTTCACCGAGGACGGCTCGGCCGGTTCCGGGGTGCTCCGCCTCGACAGCGCCGATCAGCGCACCCCGGTGTTCCCGAACGCGACGAGCAACGACATGACCGTCTCCGACCAGCGCGGGCCGGTGACGGCGGCGGCGAGTTCGTACGGCGAACCGTCCGCATATCTTCCCGAGGATCGCCCGGCAATGGCAATCGATGGCAACCCGGCCACCGCGTGGCTCGTCGGGCGCCGCTATAGCGCCGACGGCGAGTACATCCGCCTCGACAGTGCCTCGCCCGTCTCCACGCTGACATTGGTCCAGCCCCAGGACACCCGCAACCGTTGGATCACCAAGATCGACATCACCGACGGCTCCAGCACCTACGGCGCCGATCTGACCAACGAGTCACGCACCATCGGTGGTCAGAGAATCGCGCTGCGCACGCCGTCGAAACGAGTCACCATCACGATCACCGCGACCGAGCAGAAACCGCTCGCGTACGGCGACGGGCTCGATGCAGTCGGCTTCGCCGAGATTGCGACCGGCGCCGGGCCGACCGAGGAGATCATCAGGGTTCCAAGCAATGTGTTGGCCAAGGTCGGCCAAACCCAGCCGCTCGACATCGTGCTGACGCGACTGCGGACCCGGGCCACGAACCGTTGGCGCGGCGACCCGGAACCGGTGCTGGCGAGATCTTTCACGCTCGCCGGCGACCGGAACTTCACACCGACGGTGACCGCGAGGCTCGACCAGCGTGCCGGAGACAACGTGATCGCACAGCTCATCGGGTGGAAGGGCACGACGGCGAGCCGCCGTCTCAGCGGCGTACCGGCGATGGGCGGCTGGGCCGCCACCGATGGCGATCCGACAACGTCGTGGGTGTCGCCGTTCGGCCAGGCGGTCGGCTCCTCGCTGACGATCCCGCTCGTCGCGATCTCGACGCTCACGACGCTGCGTATCCGCCAGCCGATCTCCGACCAGTTCGCACGGATCACCGAGGTCGAGGTCGCCAGCGAGTCGGGTTCGCAGATCGTTGCCGTCACCGCACCGGACGCGGACGGGGTCAGCACCGTGTCCTTCCCCGCCGTCACCGGCTCGACGTTGACGCTCACCGTCACGGCCACCGACGGCGCGTCCACTCTCGACCGCAGGTACGGCGACACCGTCCAACTGCCCGTGGCCATCAGCGAGATCGACGGTGACGGCATCGTGTCGGCCGCGCTCCCCCAAACCCTCGACACCGGCTGTCGCGACGACCTCGTCTCGATCGACGGCAGCGGCATCGGTGTCGACATCACCGGCACCGTCAGCGACATGTTCGCCGGCCGGCCCGCCGACGTCGTCACCTGCGCGGCCAAATCGGTCGGCCTCGGCTACGGCGAGCACATCGTACGCAGCGCCCCAGGCATGGCAACCGCGCTCGACATCGACCGGGTCGTACTGCGCAGCGCAACCGTTGCAACGGCACGTGCCAGCGGCGTCCCCCTGCTCCCCACCAACGCCAAAGCGACAGTGCTGGCGCAGAGCCCGACGTCGCGCACCGTGCGCGTCGATCCCTGCCCGAGCGGATGCTGGTTCGTCTTCGGCGAGGGCTTCAACAACGGCTGGGCTGCGTCGATCGGCGGGAAGTCGCTCGGAGCCCCCCAGCCTGTCGACGGTGGTTTCAACGGATGGCTGCTGCCCCCGAGCAACGACGCCCGCGTCATCGAGCTCGGCTTCCGGGGCCAGACCGCGCTCACCCTCGGGCTCGTGCTGAGCGGGCTCGGCGTACTCGTCTGCCTCGGCCTCGTCGTCGCGGATCGCAAGCGCCGAGACGGATGGGAGCCGGACATCCCGGCGATGGCCGTGTTGTGGGGCCATCGAACGACCGGTTCGCCGTACGGGCTGCGCACTCCTGCGCTGATCAGTACCGCCGTGGCGACGGTGGCGGGGATCATCGTGATCACACCGCTGTGGGGTTTGATCTGCGGAATGCTCGCGTTCGCGTGCTGCTTCGTTCTTCGCAGGCCGCGCCTGCTCGGCTACATCGCCGTCGGCGTCGCCACCTACATCGGCGTCGTCATGGTGCGGCGGGTGTCCACCCTGCACCCGTTCGCCAACGCCGGCTGGCCGGGCGTGTTCGAAGACCTGCATCATCTCGGCCTGACCGTGATCGTGCTGTTGGTTTCGGCCGTCGTGAGTCACCGGTCCCGACGGGCAGCCGAGCGCTAGGCTGGCCGCTTCGTCATGGCCGGTTACTCATCACATGGGCTCGTCAGCCCATTCGCGCAGCGCCTCCTCGGTGTCGATCTCCCCGGTCTGACCGACGCCCAACGGGCCGAGGTCACGGCGTTCACGGTCCGACGCGTCGACGCGATGCCGAGCGTGCTGCGAATCGGTGCCAACCTGATCGCCCTCCCGATGCGTGCAGTCGTCGCGCTGCCGGGCTCGGGCCGGTTCGTCTCATGGCTGATCCTGCACCCCGTCCCGCTGCTCGGCGAATACGTGCGGATGATCCGTTCGCTCGCGTACACCTACGTCTGGGAGCGGTGGCCCCTCGCGCTGCCCGATGGATCGTTGCCGTCATGACCGAACCGGTGATCCACACCGCGGCGACCGAGGTCAACTACGACGCCGAGATACTCGTCATCGGCTCCGGCGCCGGTGGCGCCACCACCGCGGCGCTGCTCGCCGAAGCGGGATTCGACGTGCTCGTGGTCGAGGAGGGGGAGTGGGTCGAGCAGGGCAGCGTCGTGCCGTTCTCGCTCGAGCAGATGGACCGCCAGTACCGCTCGGGAGGCGTGACCGTCGCGCTCGGCCTGCCATCGATCGCTTACACCGAGGGCCGCTGCGCCGGCGGCGGCACCGAGGTCAATAGCGGCCTCTATCGGCGTCCACCCGCCGACCTGCTCGAACGGTGGCGCCAGCAGTATCACATCCGCGATCTCGACCCGGACGAGATGAACGCGATCGCGGCCGAGATCGAATCGGCATTGCATGTGACGACGGTGCCGGGTGCGGTGTCGGCGCCGAGCGCCGTGCTGCGGCGCGGCGCCGATGCGCTCGCGTGGGAGAACAGCGAGAGCCCGCGATGGATGATCTACCCGCCCGGTGGCGATGCAGCGAGCGGGCAGCGCCAGAGCATGACCCGGACCTACCTGCCACGGGCTCATCGGGCCGGCGCACGGCTGCTCACCCGGTGCCGGGTGAAGAAGTTGTCACTCGACGGCACCCGCGCGAACCATGCCGAGGTCGAGCTCGCCAACGGCGGCCCCGGCCGGATCCGCTTCCGCCACGTCTTCGTGTGCGGCGGGGCGATCCACACGCCGGCTCTGCTGCAGCGCAGCGGGCTTCGCGACCGGATCGGCGACACGCTCGCGGTGCACCCGACCGTGAAGTTGGCCGCCCGCTTCGCCGAGCCGCTGAACGTGCCCGACGACGTGCCGGTGCATCAGGTCAAGGAGTTCGCTCCTGAGATCTCCTTCGGTGGTTCGGCCAGCCATCCCGGCCTGATCGCCCTGTCGCTTGCCGACAACTGGGGCGAGTTCGGTCATGCCGTGAGGGACTGGAAACGCGTCAGCGTGTACTACGCGGCCATCACGAGTGAGGGCAAGGGGCGGGTCAAGGCGGTGCCGGGACTTCGCGATCCGCTCGTCGCCTATCACCTCACCTCGCGAGATAGACAATTGCTGCGCAGCGGTCTCAGCCGGCTGACGCTGCTGATGCTCGCTGCCGGCGCCGACGAGGTGTATCCGAGCTATCACCACGCGCCCGTCGTGCGCAAGGCCGCGGACATCGCCGATCTCCAGCGGTCGTTCGCGACCACGAAGGCAACCGTGATGACCGTGCACCTGTGCTCGACCGTCCCCCTCGGTGAGCACCCGCTGTGCGCAGCCGACAGCTTCGGTCGGGTGCGCGGGATGCGCAATGTCTGGGTCAACGACGCGTCGCTGCTCCCCGACGCCCCCGGTGTCAATCCCCAGGGCTCGGTGATGGCCTTCGCCGTGCGCAATGCCCGCCGATTCATAGGAACGGAGCGACCCCATGGTTGATCTCGCACTACCGGAGGCAACCGTCATCACCGGCGGCGCCGGGTGGCTCGGCCGGGCCCTCGTGCACCATCTCGCCGGCGAGTCCGGTCCGTACCGGCGCGACGGCGTGATCCGCGCGCTCGTCCTCGATCAGCGCGAGGCCGACGCCGTCCATGCGGTCAGCGACCGGGTCGAGACGGTCATCGGGTCGGTGGCCGACAGCTCTGCGCTCGCTCGCCTCCTCGCCGATCTGCCGGCCGACACCGATGTGATCCACACGGCCGGCGTCATCCATCCCGCCAAGACGGCCGACTTCTTCACGGTCAACGCGCTCGGCGCCGCCAACGTTGCCGCCGCGGTCGCAGCCGCCGGGCTGCGCCGGCTCGTGCATGTGTCGTCGAACTCGCCGTTCGGCGCGAACCCATCGAACGCCGACACGTTCCGGGCGAACGAGCCGTACAACCCGTACCTCGGCTACGGCGAATCGAAGATGCAGGGCGAACTGGCCGTTCTCGACCACGTCGAGCGTGGCCTCGATGCCGTCATCGTCCGTCCGCCGTGGTTCTACGGACCGCTGCAGCCGCCCCGCCAAACCACGTTCTTCCGGCTCGTACGGAGGGGCAGATTCCCCCGGTTCGGCAAAGGTGATCAGCGTCGATCGATGGTGTACGTCGACAACTTGGTCAACGGGATCGTGCGCGCCGAGCTGACACCGGGGGCCACCGGCAAGGGCTATTGGATCGCCGACGCAAGGGCGTACACGGTCAATGAGATCATCGAGACGGTCGGGCGGGCGCTCGCGGACGAGGGCTACCTCGTCACGCCGGGCGCGATGAAGCTCCCGGTCATCGCCGGTCGGGTCGCCGAGCGCGCCGATCGCTTGATCCAACGCACTGGCCGCTATCAACAGCAGCTCCATGTGATGGGCGAAATGGCGCACACGATCGCGTGCGACATCAGCGCGGCCCGCGTCGAACTCGGCTACGAGCCGGAGATCGATCTGTACGAGGGTATGCGGAGAAGTATCCAGTGGTGCCGCACAGAGGGTCTCGTGCTGTGACGGCCAGAGCCCTCGTCACGGGCGGCAGCGGCTACTTCGGGGCACTGCTCGTCGCCCAGCTCCGCGCGGCCGGCCAGCATGTGCGGGTCCTGGATCTCAACGATCCGGACGACACCGGCCCAAACGGCGCTGGCACAGTCGGCGCTGGCACAGTCGGCGCTGGCGTCAACGACGGTCCAGGCACCGACGGTCTCGGCAGGATCGAGTTCATCCGCGGCGACATTCGCGACGCGGCGTCGGTCCGCGAGGCCGTCGACGGGATCGACGTCGTCTATCACAACGTGGCCCAGGTGCCGCTCGCCAAGGACGAGCACCTGCTCCGCACCGTCAACGTCGATGGCACCCGTGTCCTACTCGACGCCGCCGCTGACGCAGGGGTGAGCAAGGTCGTTCACACGTCGTCGAGCGCTGTGTTCGGGGTGCCGGAGTCGAATCCGGTGCTGGCGTCAACGGTGCCGGCGCCGCGAGAGGCCTACGGTCTCGCCAAGCTGGCGGCCGAGTGGGCGTGCCTGGAGGCCGTGACCCGGCGCAAGCTCGACGTCAGCATCGTGAGGCCGCGGACCATCCTCGGTCACGGTCGGCTCGGTATCTTCGCCATCCTGTTCGACTGGATCGCCGATGGCGCCGATGTGTTCGTGCTCGGCGACGGCTCGAACCGCTACCAGTTCATCCACGCCGACGATCTCGCCGATCTGTGCATCCGCGCCGGCGCCGCGAGCGGACCGGCGATCTTCAACGCCGGGACAGACCGGTTCGGTACGATGCGCGAGACGTTGGAGAGCGTGTGTGCCCATGCCGGCACCGGATCCAAGGTGCGCTCGCTGCCGGCTCGTCCTGCGTCGGCAGCGATGCGCCTCGCGGCAGCCGCCAAACTCGCGCCGTTCGCCCCGTACCACTGGATCATGTACAGCAAGTCGATGTGGTTCGACATCGCTCACGCCACCGAAGCGCTCGGCTGGACGCCGCAGTGGTCCAACGACGAGATGATGCAGCAGAGCTACGACTGGTTCCTCGCCCATCGCCGTTCGCTCGCCGGTTCGGGTGCCGAAGGTCGGTCCCATCATCGCCGCCCGGCCAAGCAGGGCGCGCTCGCCGCGCTCAAGCTGGCAACGAGACTGCTCCCTCGCTAGCCCGAAGTTAATTCGGTTGGAACGGTAGAACCCCCTGCTGTGCAGGGGGTTCTTTGTTTTGGGGTGGGGTTTTCTGGCTATTTGGTGGCGAGTTTGAGGGGGATGGTGGTGTTGATCAGGTCGAAGGCGTGGTGTTGGAGGGGGGTGGGTGTGGCGAGTTTGATGATTCGTGCGCCGCCGTTGAAGGTGATGGTGTTGCGGGTCAGGGTGGCGAGTTCGTCGAGCAGGGTGGCGAGGTTGTGGGCGGGTTGGCCGTTGCTGGTTTGGTGGGTTGAGGCTTTGTGTTTGGCGTTGGGTGAGCGTTGGGCGGCGGCGTCGGTGCGTTGTGGGGGGTGTTCGTCGGTGAAGCACAAAGGTTTCCAGGCTTGGCGGAGGTGCCAGATCAGGTAGTTGGCGAGCATGCAGATGAATATGTGGGCGCGGACGCGTTGTTCGGTCCAGTGGCGGATCGGGCGGAGGTCCAAGTCGATTGTTTTGAGGCTGCGGAAGTCGGCTTCGACGACTTTCAATCCTTTGTAGGCGTCGACCACTTTGGCGGTGTCGAGGCGGTCGGCATCGACGGAGGTGCGCACGATGTAGATCCCGTCGAGGGCGGCTTCGGCGGCGATCGCGGTGTTGTTGCGGGTGTATTCGAAGGTGGTATCGGTGATGGTCAGGGTGAAGTGTTTGGCCATTTTGTGGCGGCCGACGGTTTTGCCGACGCGGATCCCGATCTTGTCGGCGCCTGCCAGCCGACCGGCGGCCACGGATGCTGCGATCGGGGCCAGCAGTGTTTCGGTGGCGGCGAGCAGCTCGTCTCGTTTGCGGGTCCGTTGGGCGGCCAGGGCCGGGTTGCGGCAAGCGACGAGGCGTTCGCCGGGGTAGTCGGGATGGCCGTCGATTTCGGCCAGGTCGGTTTCGTCGAACAGTGACAGTTGGAGGGCGCCGCTGTCGGCCAGGGCGCGCACTGCGGGGGCGCGTAGGCAGGTCAGCCAGTCCAGTCCGTCGAGCCCGCGGATCGCGTCGATGCGGGCTGTGGTGATCATTCCCCGGTCGCCGACCATCACCACCTTGGACAACTTGAACCGGGACCGGACGACTTCGACCGCGCTGATGAACGCTGTCGGGTCGGCGGTGTTGCCGGGAAACACTTCGACTGAGATCGGCCGGCCGACGGTGTCGGTCATCAAGCCGTACTCGATCTGGGCCAATCCGGTTTTGCCGTCACGGGAATAGCCACGCGCCGCCAGCGGGCAATGGGTCCCTTCCATCCACGAACTCGACAAGTCATACAGGACCAGATCACCGTCGGCGAGATGACGGCCGGCCAACCGGGCCTCGATCGCAGGTTGGCGTCCGACCAGCCAGTCCATCGCCTTGTAGACGTCGTCGGTTGAGGCGTCGGCGACACCGAAATCCTCGGCCACAGTGGTTGCTTGCCACCAGCGGGTGGTCGCCAGCTTCGACGCCGGCCGGCAGACCCGGGCGATGATCAACGCCAACGCCAGATCACGCTGCCGACACGCCGGTCCGAGCAGCCCGGCCAAACCGACCGTCCCGGCTTGGGCCGCGACCGCGGCGACATGACCGTGGGGCAGCGACCGTTCGATCTGCCACTCGGCGCCGGCTTCGACCAGGGTTTTGCCGGCCAACGAAGCGCGGATCGCGTCGATCGTCTCGGCCGGCAGATGCGACAGGTTGGCGAGCGTCTCGTTCTTGACTTTGCCGTCCTCGCGATAGGAGCGGCGCAACAGGGTGGTCTCATACACCGTGTCTTTGTAGTGGCGACGAGTCGTGGAGACATGCATCGCACCAGGCTTACGGGTCATATGTGAATCCTACGCCACCAACAACCATCCGTCAACCAATTTAGTGACTACATTCCGTGACCATTCCGCGTCTATCCGTGCTCGTCAACCCACAAAACAAGCCACAAACCAGCCTTAACTTCGGCCTAACCGGTGACCGCTCGAAGTGACCGTCACGATCCGAGCCGATCCCGATGCGAGCAGACCGGGCAACAGGAGCTTGGTGAGAAGAAAGTGGGCAAGATGGTTCGTGCCAAACTGCAGCTCGAACCCGTCGGAAGTGCGCCCGAGGGGAGTGGCCATCACGCCCGCGTTGTTCAGGAGAAGATCGATTCGGTCGTGATTGCCGTTGACCCACGCTGCGAATGCGCGGACGCTCGCGAGGGATGCGAGGTCGAGGTCGCCCAGCTCTACATCCGCGTGCGCGACACTGGCACGAAGAGCGGTCGCGGCAACTTGTGCCTTGGCAGCATCACGATTTCCGAGTACGACGGTGGCACCGGCGGACGCCAATGCGCGAGCGGTCTCCAGCCCGATGCCGCCGGACGCTCCAGTGATCACCGCGACGCGTCCCGTCAGGTCGATCCCCTCGATGACCTCGGTGGCAGTGGTCGACTCTGTATATGTCATGCGTGTTCCTCCAGTGGTTTGGCGCTTTTTTCGGGATCGAAAGAACTCGTGCAACTGGTTTGTCAAATGGACGACGCGTCGGTGAAGAGATCGGGGATCCGGGCGCGCCAGCTATAGCGGATCGACGCGCAGCCGGGTGAGCTGGAGGCGACGAATCCGCCACTGCCCGTCGTCGGACTTGATGTAGGACTCGTGGTAGTGGCCGTAGCCGCGCAACCGGATCGGGCGGTCGCCGGCCGACTCGACGTAATCGAACATGGCGATGACCAATGACGCCGTCGTCTGCGAGTGGAGTGTGACCTCTGGCATATGTCCGTGGTGGACGGTCACGCCGTCGCCGATCGCTCGTTGCAGCAGCTTGATCAATGCAACTCGACCCGTGATCCAGGTGTCCTGTTCCGTCTCGCCGTATCGGACCTCGCAATCCTCGGTGAAGAGATCAGCGAGCTCTGCCCACTGCTTGGTGTCGACGAATCGGAAGTACCTCGCCTTGACTTGCTTGATCTGCTCGATATCAATGAGCGCCCCCACGTTCATGAGTGAGCCTTATCGACCCGCGATGGGCGGCGTCCATGCGACGGCGGGGTTTCCCGTCGACCACAAGCGTCGACGAGTAGGCCAACGGACATCAACTGCACGAGCGTGTCACAGAGTGGCATTGCGATGAGGCAGAACTCTGGCTCAAACGGAAGCGTCGATGCTTCGACCAGTTTTCTCCCGATTCCCGAGAGAGAGTTTGTACTGCCACAATCGGCTCACTGTACTCGACGGGATGCTCGTCGTCGCGGCGCACCGTTCGTCACCCTCAACGCCGTCGCGGGTGGATGGTGGGCCGACCCGCTCGCAGGATTCGTGATCGTGTTCTACGGCCTCAAAGACCGCGATGGGTGAACCCGTCGTGTCTCCGTCCACGTTCGGCGCCAATCCCGGCGAGATCACCGGCTGCCACAGCGGAGTTTGGCCCGACGGGGTCGAGGTCGATGTCAGGGACAGCTCAACCCGACGGCGATCATCTCAACACCCTCGCCGCCGGCACGCGATCCGTCAACGTAACAGGGCCGTGCCAGATCGTCACCCGCCGACACGGCGCCCAGCGTAGTGTTGGCGTTCGTGCCCGAGCCTGCCGTCGCCACGCGTCGTCTCACGCCGGTGCTCGAGGCCGGTGTCGTCGCCGTCGGCACGTTGGCCGCTGTGGCGGTCCACCTCCAGCTGTGGCGGGCCGCGTGGCGTGAGCCGTGGGTGCGCGGCGGCGACGCCGACTTCTACCTCATGGTGGCCCGCAGCCTCGGCCAGCACGGCAGCTACCTCCACAACTCCAGCCTCGGCTGGCCCTTCGGGCAGCACCTGGCCGACCTGCCAGAGGGTGCCGACAACCTCCACCTGCTCCTGCTCCGACTCTTCGCCGTGCTCGGCAGAGGACCGGGCGCCGCAGTGAACCTGTTCTTCCTGGCGACCTTCGCCACCGTGGCGTTCACATCGCACCTCGTTCTGCGCCGCCTGGGGTCCTCGCGGATGGCCTCCGGCGTCGGGGCCTTCATTTACGCCTTCGCGCCGTACCACTTCATCAGGGGTGAGGAACACCTGCTGCTGAGCGGCTACGAGATGGTGCCGATCGGCTTCCTGCTGGCCCTCTCGCTCTTCGACGAGCCGCTCCCCCTCTTGCGCGAGCGCGGGCGACGCGGCCTCCAGTGGCGATCAGGCAGAACCGCGCTCGTTGCACTTGCAGCGATCTGCCTCGCGTCGACCGGGCCCTACTACTTCGTCTTCTCGATGATGCTGATCCTGCTCGCCGGGACGCTGCAGTCGCTCGGCGATCGCAGCTGGCGGCCGGCGGCGTCGATGGGACTGATCGTCGGGCTGGGGGTGCTCATGTTCGCCGTGAACGTGAGCCCCAGCCTGCTGATGGACCTCCGCCACGGGACCAACACCGCGGTCGGCCAACGATCGCCCTTCGAGACGCAGCTCTACGGCCTCAAGATCTCCCAGCTGTTCATCCCCCGACAGGCCCATCGGCTCGACGGCCTCGCCACCGCGGCCCAACGCTCGCAAGGGCCGATCGCCGCCTACCAGTCCGAGCCCGGCCAGCAGCTCGGCCTGCTGGGGGCCATCGCGCTATCCGTCATGCTGGTGGCGTTCGCGCTCCACGCCGCGGGAGCCCGGCGGCGCGCCTGGCTCGACGAGCGGGCGGCCACCTTGGTGAGGCGTGCCACCGTGATGGCGGTGGCCTGCATGCTGGTTGGCGCCATCGGTGGTCTGTCGTTCCTCGTGTCGTCGGCAGGGCTGCGCCAGATCCGGGCCTGGAACCGGATCTCGGTCGTCATCGCCTTCAGCACCGTCGTCGGGTTGGCCGTGGCGTTGGACAGGGTCACGCTCTCGATCAGCCGGCGCCTCGCGGGTCGGCCGTCCAGGCTCCGGCTGGCCGCCCTCGGCCTGGCGACCGGGCTCATCGTGGTGGCCTTTGCCGATCAGGGCGGCAGCGACACGCCCCCGTACACGGCGATCCATGTCCAGTACAACAGCGACGCGGCCTTTTTCGCGGCCGTGCGTCAGCGGCTCGGAGCCGGAGCTGCCGTCTTCAACCAGCCGTACCAGCCGTTCCCCGAGGTCTCACCCCGCGTCGGCACCGGCGCCTACGACGAGGCGCTGGGCTTCATCTATCAACCGACGCTGAACTGGAGCTTCGGGTTCATGCGCGGCCGGGAGCCCGACTACCCGAGAGCGTTGGAAAGCCAGGCCGCGCCCGAGTGGATGACCTCGATCGCCGCCATCGGCTTCACGGGGATCGTGCTCGACCGTAACGGGTACTCCGAACCCGACCGTGCCCGCCAGGAAGCGGACATCAGCGCCCTGGCCGGACCACCGACCACCAGTGTCGACGGTCGCTACGCCTTCTTCGACCTCCGGGCCTACGCCGAGACCACGAAAGCGCGGCTGGGCCCGGCCGGGACGGCCGCGCGGGCCGCGCAGGCCCTGGCTCTCAGTACCGACACGCCGGGCGGGTGACCGATGGACTCGACGGGTACCGTCTGATGGCCACGGTCGAGCAGGCCGACTGGTGGACCTGGCCGGCGGTGAGCGCTGCGCTGGTCCGATTTTCTGTGATCGCAGCGGCAAGCGACTGGATCCAGGAAGCCGCGAGCCGCGCCGACCCGCGCACCACGATGCGCTACGCCCGTGCCCGTGTCTCGCTCGACCGGCACGCCACCTCCATCGTGTCCACGTTCATCGCCGGAGCATCCGTATAACAAGAAGTGTCCGCTGCGCCCTCGACAGGACGAGCGCGGAGCGGGTAATGTGCTCGCGTGGGAACAGGTGTTCGTGCGGTTAGCGGCTTCGCCGTTGTCCTGGTGGCGCTGCTCGTGAGCTGTCGTCAAGACGGCGGGACTGGATCCGATTCGACCGAGGCAACGACCGTTGTCCCTTCACCTGAGACTGCGGTAACCACCACGAACCAGGCTCCACTCCTGACCACGGCCGATCCGACGTCGACCTCCACGACTGCGACGAGCCCGAACGACCCAGCGAACACCTATCTCGGCCGAACGACGGAGATCTACCGACGCGCCTTGCCCGATGGCCAGAACTTCGTCGTCCGTCTCAGCACCGAGTCGTATGCCACGGTGTTCGGCCTGACATGGAACGCACCGACGGGGTCCGCGGAGGAGTGCCTCGGAGACCATGCGGTGTTCGTCGGGGTACCTGGCGACGTTGGACCCTGGGGGTCGGCGTGGGTGGCCACCTCGTGGTTCGACGAAACCAGCCCATCGCAACCGGTGATGCTGCAGTCATCGATGTGGGCCGCCGACAGCGCAATCTCCAGAACCGAGTACCTGGTGGTGCGAACCGACTCCGACGCGAGGGAGGTCGTTCTCACGTCCATGGATGGGATCGAGCTCGACCGTTCCGCTGTCGTCAATGGCGTTGCGATGGTCGCAGTGGACCACCACGCGCGGGGTGCGGATCGAGCAGTGAACGACCGTCGCGTGACGGTTGTTGCCAAGGACGGACAGCCCTCTGCACCATCGCCGCTGGTCCCCGCGGCTGGGAACGTTCGCTCCGCCTGCGGTCCGGGCGAGCCACCTTCGCGCCCGCTACCCGAACGACGCGGACAGCCCGGCGATCCCGCGAGAGCAGAGACACAGATCCGCCAACGCCATGCCCTGCTTGTCGACCGTTCCGTTCCGACCGATCAGAGGCTTGCGGATGTCCTCGACGACGACACCGGAGTGCAAGACGCCATCGTCCATCTCGACGCCAGCCAGTACCGCGACATCGCAGCGAGCGCGACCTACTCCATCGACGAGCTCGTGTTCACCCAACCTGACGAGGCGTGGTTTCGCTACACCATCGCTACGGTGACCGAGACCTACTCCGACCGATTCGGCATCGCAGTGTTCAACGGCGCGGTGTGGCAGATCACTCGGGCGACGATCTGCCAGGATCTCGCACTTGCGCTCTCTCCATGTCAGCCAACATCGAAGGTGATCGAGCCACCTTCGACGCCGGAATGGCAAGCAGCGTGGCAGGAATGGATGAGCCGAGCGAACCTGTACAATGCCAACGACGGCTGCGGCCCGCTCTCCCAATGCTGAAGCGATGCGCCGCCACGGCTGCGCGGTGCGTAGCTCCCCCACGCGCCGTGTCTGGCGGTAGGTTCACCACCGCAACATGGGTGAAACAAACGTCGGCCGACGATCGCGGAAGTCGCCCATCTGAACTGCGAAGGCTCGATTGACAGCCTTGCAGTACCGCCGACGTCGAAGCTGCGATTAGCTCCGCCGACGATCTGTACGACCTGAACTCCGCCGCTTCGTCGATCTCACCCAGGTCGAGCTCGCGCAGCGTCTTGTCGTCACGCAGCCATCGGTGTCAGAGATCGAACGAAGTGAAGGTCCAGCCGTGCCAACGGTGCGACGCTACGTCGAAGCGCTTGGCGCCCACCTCGAACTGACCGCCGTGTTCGACGACGGTCGACGCATCCCGTTGGACGTCTAGTCGCAAGCGGCGGTACAAGCCTGATCCGCTCGACTTCGCCGGAAGGGTGGGTCTCCTGCGCCGACGCAGCGACGCAGCGAGCCGATGCGACGATATGCGCGGCTTCGCCGACCGCCGCCCCTCGTAGTTCTGCGATGGCGATCTGTGTTGGCGTGGCGTCTGCAGGGCCGCCGCATGGTGAGCCGTCGGGGAATCGTGGAATCGCTGACGGTGGTCAGCTTCGACCGATGCCATAGTGGTGCATGCCGTACCTGCTCGCTCAGATCTCTGACATTCACATCGGCGGCCCGAATCCTGGCAGTGGCGAACGGTTTTCGATGGCTCTCGACGAGATCAACGCGATGACGCTGCCGGTCGATTTGGTCTTGTTGTCCGGGGACCTCACCCACAATGGATCGCCCGCAGAGTGGGGCGAACTTCGCGATCGCCTCGCCTCGCCGTGCTCCGTGTGCCGTGGGTGGCCATTGCTGGCAACCACGACCGCAACATTGTCGAGCTTGCCGGTCACCGGGCAATCGACGCTGGCCCTCTGCGGTTGGTGCTGGTCGACTCGTCCCACGACGAGTTCATCACGACCGACGCGTCGTGGCTCGACGACGAACTCTCCGCCTATCGCGATCAGCCAACGATTATCGCGATCCATCATCCGCCGTTCGAGACCGGCATTTGGTGGATGGATTGTGTGGGACTCGCGGGTTGCGGGTTGTTCGAGGCCGTCGTGCGACGCCATCCGCAAGTCGTCAAGGTGTTGTCCGGTCACGTCCACCGTCTGATCCAGACCAACTGGGGGAGTTGTGCGCTCTGGGTGTGCCCATCGACTTCGGTGTCGATAGCCGCAGACCTGGACCCCGAGCACGACCCGTCTGAGACTGCAGAACCACCCACCTTCAGCCTTCACGCTTACACCAACGAAGGCGTCGTTTCGTACGTCGTTCCGGTCGGAGCAGCAGCGGCTCGTTCGCCGATCGCGCCGAACGCTCCTGACTTCATCGCCTGGGTTCGAGGTGTTCAGAAATCGCGTCGCGGCCAGTTCGCATGACCCGACCCTGCGACCCGAGCCACGTTGAATCTCGCCAGAGACCGACGAAGAATCGTCGAGCACTCCTCGGATCGCAACAGCAGTCGGCGAGCCGAACCCACATCAGGTCGGCGCGGAGCGTTCCGCGCTACTCGGATGGGTGCGCGAACGTGTGGTTCTGCGCCGCATGTTCTGTGTCCGCTCTGGCAGCAGAGCTGACGTGATCGGACTTACCCGAGTCCGACTTGACAGCCGAACCTGGCGACGCTGCAGCGTGGCGCTGTGGAGTTCGTGTCAGCCGAGCCCTACGTGTCAGGCTCAGCCGTTCGACGGGTTGTCCGGTCAGTTCGGCGATCAACTCGAAATCCTTGTCGACGTGCAACACGGTGAGCTGCGACAACTCCGCCGTCGCGGCGATGACAAGATCCGGGATCGAGGGCGCTCGATGCTTGCCACGATCAGCCAAACCAAGCTGCACAGCAACCGCACGGTCCTCGATGGCCGGCGTCAGGTACTCCACCGGCATCGACGAGAGCGGGGGTCGATCGATGCTCGTCCGAAGGTCCGTGGCCGAGCGCGCTGAGAACCCGACTTCAAGTCGTGTCACGGTACAGATCCGCACCAGTCCGCGCTCGATGCGCGTGGCCCACTCCTCGGCGTCGGGACTCGTCGCCAGCCGCACCAGCGCCGACTTGTCGATGAGCCACGAACTCACGACCAAGCTGTGCCCATCACGTCCGTGTCCTCGAGATCCGAGAAGGTCGCAGCGAAGCGCGCGAGGTCGTCAACCGTGACCCCGCTCTGCTCGCCGCCGTAGCCGCGCTCGCGAGCCAGGCTCCGACGCAAGTACTCCGTTCGCGACAAGCCAGCCCGGCGCGCTTTCGCGTCGATCGCAGCGACGACGTCATCCGGAACGTCACGAATCAAGATGTCAGTCATCGGTTCCTCCTCGTCTGCTATCTGATGATATCAGAGGACGGCTGCAGCGCCCCGCGCCCTTCGATCTGACACGACTCGCCGTAGCCGAGACAGTCACACGTGATCAACGCGACCAGTCCAATGCGATCACGCCAGTCGACAGTACAACCGAAGTCCATCACGATCACCGCGACTGCGAGGCACCGCTCATTCGTTCGGTCGCTGGTCGTCTGCGGTCAGCCGTTGTCCCGGCTCGTGCCAGCGTTAGTTGACACGGCGAGCAGCGCGGTTGTCGGCCGACGTAGGACAACACGGATGCGCTTCGATATGTGCCACGAATCAGACGCGACGCGAGGCGTGTTCTCGAGCGCGTATTCCGCTCGCTTCGTGATTGTAAGCAGGGGCGCGGATCAGGCAGTTCGGTGTGGGTTTTCCTTACTCGGCGACGAGGCACTCGTGGGCGAGCCGCCAGACGTCGTCCTGCTCCTTGTGTAGGTGCGTCATGAGCCGCATGGCGACGAAGACCACCGGGTTGTCCGACGTGCGGTTCATCCGACACGTGAAGCGACCGAAAGCGACTGCCATGCGGTGGCGTTGTTCGATTCGCTCTGGGACGACCTTGCCACGAAGGCCACACCGCTATAACCAGTCTTGCAAATCCCTCGACTGGTACTGCCCTCATTCGATGAAGAGATACAGAACGTACAGAATGACCGCCACCTCCGAAAGCCGATCCACGCCATCAGGCGCTTTTGCCGGTGGCTGGCCGGCGATGGAGGCGCTGCCCCGGGGACAACTCGCAATCTTGAAAATCGGTCCGTACGATCGTGGAGATGCGAGTGTTCTTCACCGGTGGCAGCGGAAAGGCGGGTCGGCACGCGGTCCGGCATCTCGTCGAACAAGGGCACCGGGTCGTCAACGGCGACATTTTGCCGCTCGGTGACCCGGGGGTCGCGGATCTTCGCATCGATCTGACCGACGCCGGGCAGGTCTTCAATGCTCTCTGGGCGTACGCCGGCTTTGACGAGCTTGAGCCTGGCACCGGTGTTCCTCGGTATGACGCCGTGGTGCATTTCGCGGCAATCCCGGCGATCCTGGTCCGCCCCGACAACGAGACGTTCCGTATCAACGCCCTCAGCACGTACAACGTCATTGACGCGGCCGTGAAGGTGGGGATTCCCAAGGTGATCTTTGCGAGCTCCGAGACGACGTACGGGATCTGTTTTGCCGAGGGCGAGGTCAGGCCCGCGTACGTGCCGATCGACGAGGAGCACCCAACGGTTCCCCACGACAGCTATGCGATGTCGAAGGTTGTCAACGAGGCGACGGCACGGTCGTTTCAGGCACGTAGCGGTATCGACATCTACGGGTTACGCATCAACAACGTGATCGAGCCGCACGAGTACGAGACCAAGTTCCCCGCGTTCGTCGCCGATCCGGGTCTGCGGCGTCGCAACATCTTCGCCTACATCGATGCCGGCGACCTCGGCCATATGGTCGACTGCTGCCTGCGCACCGACGGCCTCGGCTACGAGGTCTTCAACGTCTCGAACGACGACACCTCGGTCGGGATTCCCAGCGATGAGGTGTACGAGCGGTTCTACGCTGGCGTCCCACGTCGACGCGACATGGGTCGCTATGAGACGTTCTACGCCAACGACAAGGCAAAGCGCCTCGTTGGGTTTGCTCCGCGCCATTCCTGGCGCAACGAGCTCGGCTGAGACCGGGCCACGAATTGGGTCGTTGACACCAGGCAGCGACCGGCACATCAGGTCCTCATCGACAGTTTCACCGAACACACGCGACGTCGAGCACGCCTGCTCTACATCGACGGTCCCCCAGAGCCGGCCACGACCAACCTTGCCACGCTCGCGTGACGACTCCACTGGTCACCCGGGCAACCAGCTCTGGCGCCCGCCCACATTCGTCGTTGGCTTCGATGATTCCGCGCCGAGTGCGGTGTGTCGAGTCAGCCGGCGTCGCCGAGCAGTTTTACTACGATGTCGGCGGCCTGCTGATCGGCGCGCGGCGTCCGGTGCGCGTAGATCTTCATCGTGGTCGTGCCGTCGGCGTGACCCAACCTCGCGGCCACGGTCGGCACGGGCACGCCTGCGTCGAGCAGCTGGGTGGCTTGGAAGTGGCGGAGGTCGTGGAGTCGAACCGAAGCGCTCACGCCCGCGGCCACCCGTGTTCTTGCCCAACGCGCGTTGGCCGAGTCGGGACGCCACGCGCGCTGGCCGGTTGGATCCATCGCGAAGATGTAGCCGGACCGCCGCTGCTCGCTCGACAACCCGCACATCGCGCTCACGTTCTCGGCATACGCCCATCCGACGTCGAGCACGACCACTGGTGTCGGGATCGAGCATCACCGTCCTGGCCGAGCGCGTCCTGGTCGGCGAATCGCCGCGCAAGCCCGGAAGCACGGTGTAGCTGCGTGACACGTCGAGTGTCCCGGCTTCGAAGTTCACGTCGGACCAACGGAGACCGCACACCTCTGCTCGTCGGGCCCCGGTCGCGACCATCACTCGGATGAACAGGCCGAAGAGCGGGTCGAGCGCTGTCGCCGCAGTCATCAGCGCTCGGACGTCGGTGATCGAGGGCGGGTGCTGTTCGCGCTGGGGTTGCGCTGGCGCGGATGCGAGCTTGGCCACGTTGCGCTGGACGAGTCCCCACCTTTCGGCTTGGTTCAGCAAAGCGCGCAAGATGGCGTGGATCTGGCGGATCGTTGCCGGCGCGAGGCCTCGCTTGCGCAGCTTCGTGTAGAGAGCATCGATCTCGAGCGTCGAGAGCTTCGAGAGGCGGATTCCGCCGAGCACGGGGGCGATCTCCCGGTCCACGTACTGGCGGTAGTGATACAGCGTGGTTGCCGATCGGCCGAGCCCGGTGATGTTCTCCAGCCAGCGATCGAGCAGATCCGAGAGGGTTGGGTCGTCGAATGTTGGGTCGTCGAACGAGACCCGGCCATTGGCCACGGCGGTCTCCAGTTCGGAGAGTGCTGCCTTCGCCTCGCGCTTCGAAGCTGGGTATTTGTGGTGCGCCCCCTGGGTTTCGAACCCAGAACCTGCGGATTAAGAGTCGGCTTCAGCCTGTGTCAGCCCGTGCTGCCGGGTGTTGTTTGGCCTGCTCAGGGCAGGTGTGATGATCCAGACAGTACAGCCAATGTCGTCCTGTGTCGAACAGTTTCGCGGCGGAATTCGCGGGTGGAACGTCTCGCTGCGACCTGCGGGTTCGCTGCGGATTTCCTACGGATTCCAGGCGATCGGCCTATTTCGTTACCGGAATGAACGTTGACAGACATCAATGTGTGTATACGATTGTTCTGTCACACCATCGACCGAAGGAGGCATGCCATGACCGATACCGACATCGCCACGCTTGCCGAGACCTTCTCGTACGCGCAGGCTCGTGCTGCGGGACTGACCAGGCACCGTCTCTACCAACTCCGGGACAGCGGGATGATCGAGCAGATCGACCGAGGCCTCTATCGCCGCGCCGACGCCGATATCGGCAACCTCGATCTCATCGCAGCTGCAACGAGAATCCCGTCATCGACGCTGTGCCTGGGGACTGCCCTCGCACGTCATGGCCTTTCCGACGTCATCCCGTCGAGGATCGACATCGCGATCCCTCGCGGTCACCGCCGACCGGCGACACCCGCGACGATCCAGTGGCACTTCTTTGACCCAGACACCTTCGAGATCGGTCGAGACACCATCGCTGTCGGCGACCACCTTCGCATCGGCCTGTATTCGCCGGAGCGGTGCATCATCGATGCCTTCCGGATGCGCGGCATCGAAGGACACGAACAAGCCTATGAGGCGCTGCGCCGGTGGCTGAAGGCCCGTGGAGCTCAGCCGGGCAAGTTGCTCAAAATGGCACAGCAGTTTCCACGAGCGGCCACACCGCTGCGGCGAGCCCTGGATGCGATGTTGTGAGTGTGCCGTCGCGTGACACGCCTGGAGGCCGGGCGTACCTGGACCTGCAGAAGAAGGCGCGAGCCGACGGGCGACCCACCGACGAGTTGCTCGCGTTGTACGCGCTGGAGGGATTCCTTGGTCGGCTCGCGGTGTCCGGGCACATCGACAACTTGGTGTTGAAGGGTGGTGTGCTGCTTGCTGCGTACGACACCCGGCGGCCGACCAACGACATCGACTTCCAGGCGCAGGCGTTGGCGAACGACGCCGAAACCGTGCTTCGCCTCGTCCGCGAGATCAGCTCCATAGAACGTGACGACGGATTGATCTACGACGTCGCCGACGCGATTGCCGAAGTGATCCGTGACGGAGACGAGTACTCCGGCGTGCGCGTCGTCATGACCGGCCACCTCGCGAGAGCGAACATCCGGTTCCACGTCGATGTCAACGTCGGAGATCCGGTGTGGCCGGCACCGACGCACATCGACATCCCGCTCCTTCTCGGTGGCTCCATCGAGCTCCGCGGATACCCGCTGGAGATGGTCCATGCCGAGAAGATCGTGACCGCAGTCCAGCGCGGCGTCGCCAACACGAGATGGCGCGACTTCGCTGACATCTACTTGCTGAGCAGACGCCACGAGATCGATGGCACCCGGCAACGCCGATCCATCATGACGGTCGCTGAACACCGCAACGTGACACTCGAGCCGCTTGCGGGCGCACTCGCGGGCTATGCCGAGTTCGCACAGGGTCGCTGGGCCAACTGGGTTCGCAAGCAGCGCCTCGCCGATCGGCTACCGATCGACTTCGCCGACCTCCTCACCGAGATCCAACGCTTCGCTGACCCGGTACTCGTCGACGAGGTCGATGGCCGGACGTGGGATCCGGCCAAGCGAACCTGGAGCCGCTGAACCAGCGGAGGCACTCGCTCGCTGGCCGTTGATGTCAATACCGGTTGTCAGACGTGCGCCATGTCGCAGACGGCAATCGAGCGTGCCCGCGCCGTGGCTGCCCATTCCGCGTGATGGCGCTGCTGGTCAACCGCCGACGAAGTGCTGCGCCCTGGCCGTTTCGGGCTCAGTACTCCTTTGGAAAGGTTGTGACGTTTTCTCCCGGTGGGGGTGGGTTCCACCCCGGTGGTGGGTGTGAGCGTCGAAATCGCGTTTCGGGAGGCATGTGTTGTTGTGAGAGCAGATTTCGTTGTTCCTGTCGATGACCGGCCCCCGGACTTCCTCACGGTGGAGGAGGCCGGCGCGGTGTTGCGCTTCAGCCGTGGCAAGGCCTACGAGCTGGCACGCGAGTACCTGGCCACCGGCGGGGCGAGCGGGATGCCGGTGATCCGTTTCGGTCGCCTGCTCCGTGTTCCTCGCGCCCTGTTCGAGCAGTGGATTGGTGGCCCGGTCACGTGGCCGATCCCGACGACTCACGCGTGTGAGCCGGTCGCGATCGCGTCGCCAGTCGCGTCAGTGACGTCGATGTCCCACGCGACTCGTCCACCTGTCCGACGCTCGGCTCGTGTCGAGCAGCCGTCGATCCCGTTCCCCGCGTAGGCCGTCATGTCCGCATCATCAACTACCCGACCTGACGGCCTTTCATTGATAGACGGGTGCCTGGAAGGCTGATGCTTGGCCGCAGTGGTCGAAGTGGAGGTGGGTGAGTACGACGATGTCGATGTCGGCCGTCCCGAGGCCCTCGCGGGCCAGCAGCTCGCCGATAGGAATTGTGTTCGGCCCGTACCAGTCGTCGATCAGATCGTTGTGCAGTCCGACGCCGGTGTCGACGAGGATCGTCGCTGTCGGATGCCGGACGAGCCAGACGTGGATCGGGAAGGCCTCGAAGGTGTGGTGGCCTGGGTGCCAGTCCGGTACCCGGGTGATCTGGCCGATGACGAGCCGGGTGACGTGACTGGACATGACGCCTCAGACTACGACCGGTCGGGGGCACCACGGAGGTGCATCTCGAGGAGGGTGCCGGCCCGGTCGACGGCAGCGCGGCTCCCCGCAGCCAGCCGTCGAGATCGCCGTTTCCGGACGCGAACTGGTCGATGTCGTGATCGGGCGTGAGCCGTTCGACTCGGAACACCTACTGGGTGGCGGTGTGGGATCGGGCGCGCTTGGCGGCACGGGCCAGTGCCGGGACGACCTCGGGCGGTTCGTCGAGCTCGTGGAGGAGCGCATCGAAGAAGTCCGGTGGCACGAGAGTCTCGTCCGCGAATCGTCGGTGGGCAGCTTGGCGGGAAACGCCGTAGACGGCACCGATCTCGGACCAGCTCATCCCGCGGCCTGGGCCTCGAACAGAACCCGACGCTCCACGGACTCGACACCGCGGCGAGGACGTGCAAAGCCCGCACCGGGACTGTCCGACGCTCCCTTGTCAAGCGGCTCGCTTGTGGCGCTGTTGTTGACGGCATGTCTCGTCTTTCCACATGCGTCGGATGACACGGTTGGCGAGGTGGCGTTTGTGGGCGCGTCGTGCTTCGCGTCGTGTCTTACCTTCGCTGATCTTGCGGTCGATGTAGACGCGGGCGTCGTCGATGTCGCGGTGCTGAACGACGCTGGCGATGTAGAGCACGCTGTTGATCCGCCGATTGCCACCGAAGTCAAGCCGATGTCGGACCGGCGCGCCTTTGCCTTCACCTGATGACAGCGCGACAGCTCCGGTGCCGGACCAGCGAGCGAACTTCGACTCGCGAGCGAACCGGAACGGGTCACCAACTTCGGTGAGCAAGGTTGCTGCGGCGATCGGGCCGATGCCTGGCTCGTCACGCAATGATGTGCCGTGCTCGTCGAGCAGCCGGTCAAGTTCGGCTTCGAGTTGGCGGACTTGACGACGCGCCGCGCGGTCTTGGTCGATCAACGGGATCAGCCACGACAACCGATAGTGGCCAGCAGCTGTCGACACGGTGGTGGTGTCGATCTGTTCCAAGCGTCGCAGCCGGCCTTCGATCTTGCCGGTCGTGGTCAGCTGGTCGCGGATCTCGGTCGGCAGTTTCGAGATCTGATCGAAGGCGTAGTGAAGCACCAGCGTGCGGACCTCGACCAGCATCCGACGGTGCTCGAGCACGGCTTCGATCTTGGCGACCAGCGGGTCATAGATCTGCAACGCTTGGACCGGGCCGAGCGACGGTTCAGCCAACACAGCGCGGGCGGTCGAGTAGGCGTCAACGGTGTCGGTCTTGGCCAACCGTCGCGCTCGACGCTGTTGCGCAGAGCGTTGCGGTGGCACCTCGCGGGCATCAAAGCGGGCCGCCACCAACGCGATGGCGACGTGCGATCCCCAGCTCGCTGAACCCTCGACACCGACGAGGTGAACGTGGTGGGTGTTCAACATCTCGATCGCTTCGAAGAACCCAACAGCACTATTCGGATAGGTGTCGTGGGTGATCTCGACACCGTTGGGGTCGACGATGCCAACAGTGAAGGTGTCTTGGTGCGGGTCGATTCCCGCCACGGGTGATGTCATCATGGTTGTCTCCTGCTGGTTGCTTGGTCGTTTCCGGTGGGGTTCGGGAACGGCAGGAGTGCTACGTCAGATCCGAGTCGAGTAAGACAGGCTCCCTTCAAGACAGACGCACTCCTGCCGGTCCCACACTCGACGCGACACGTCTGACAACAGGCACACGGCCAAAAGAATGTTGAGTCGTCATCGAGTGCAGGAACCGGACCGTAACCCTCAGGCTGAGAGCGCCGGCACCACCACGATGACACTCGGATCAACCGTGTAACTGGTCTGGCGAGCCCACGAGCGGGGAACCCGGTGCGATGTCAACCACCTGGTCGATGTTCTCCGGTGTCGACGCCCCCACGATGAGCTTCAATCCACCCTGCCGACGAGCAGAGCGACGAGCCGAGCGCGGTGCCCTAACGAGAGGTTGCCTGTCGATGACCGAGTTGACGATGACGAAGAACCAACGAGCAACGTTCCTGGCGGAGCCACACGTCGGGGTGTTGACGATCGAGCGTGAAGGCTTCGCGCCGTTGGCTGCACCCGTTTGGTACAGCTACGAGCCGGGCGGCGACGTGGTGTTCTCGTTCGAGTCGACGAGCGAAAAGCTCGAGCTCGTCCTGACGACCGGCAGGGCCAGCCTGTGCGTCCAGAACGAGACGATGCCGTACAAGTACGTCACCGTGGAAGGCCCGGTGACCGTCGGCGAGACCGACCACGAGATCGAGCGCGGTCTGGCGCACCGCTACCTCGGACCGGAGATCGGCGACATCTACCTCGAAGCGGTCGCCGACACCATGAGTCGAGTGGTACGACTCAGCCCGACCCGGTGGCGGACCGTGGACTACTCCGCGATGGTCGACCGGCTGCTGGCCGCTTCAGCCTCGTGACGTTCGAGGCAACGCCGACCCCTGAGAAGGGGTGGCCGACGCGTGGCCCACGGTCGACGCATATCAACCACCTGGTCGATGTTCCGGGATGGGCAGCGGATCAGCATGGCTTCCATGACCATTGACTCGATCCCCGTTGCTGAAGGCCTGGCCGATGATCTCGGAGGTGGGCCGGACACCGAGACCCGCTCCCACGCCGAGCAGTTCTCGGCCTGGGCCGGGTTGGTCGCGGTCGCGTTGTTCGTTGCTGGTTCGCTGGTGGCGGGTTCGGCTCCCCGGCCTGATGCCACGACCGGCGAGGTGACGACCTTCCTGGTCCAGCATCGGTCGGCGTTGCTGTTCGGTACCGCGTTGATCCTGTTGTCGGTGCCGTTCTTCGGTTGCTTCGTCGGGCTGCTGGCGGGGATGCTGCGCGACGCGGAAGGCGGTCGAGCTCCGCTCGCGGGCGCAGCCACGGTCGGCTGGGTGCTCTTGCTCGCGATCGCCTCGATCGGCATCCTCGTGCAGGTGGCCCTGACGTGGCGAGGAGCAGACCGGGCCGACCCTGGGATGGTTCGGTTCGTGTACGACGTCAGCAGCCTGTCGACCTATGCGGTGAGCGCAACGGCCGTGGCGCTGTCGGTCGGGGCTACGTCGTTCATCATCTTCCGCACTAGGATGGTTCCTCGGTGGATCGCGGTCTTCGGGCTCGTCGAGATCGTGGGCAACCTCGTCGAGGTCGGTGGAATGGCGAGCCGTGAAGGACTCAACGCTGGGGGATATGGGGCCGGAGTCGGTCCGCTGCTGTGGGCGGCGTGGGTGGCCGCGATGGCGATCGCGCTGGTGCGGTGCATCGGCCGTGAGCGCGCCGGATCCCGCGCCGCCGTCGTGCTCGACTGAGCTTCGGCCCATGGCCGACACCCACGCGCGACACTTCCCACGGACGGCTCGGACGGCACCCGCCGGCCCGGATCTGATCCCGTTGCGGGGGTTGTCGCAGGTTCGGCTGTCGAGTTCTGCGAGTGCTCCTTCCCTATAGATTACCCACCCCAAAGTGGGTGGTGGTCGCCAGAATTCTTGAAGAATCCTTGGCGACGTCCTAGAGCGGGACTCGCCCGATCCTCGACGGGCGGATCCGGCGGGACGCGCCGTGGGTGAGTCTCGCCATCAGGAACCCATCCTCGGCGAGCTCGACGAGCTCAGCCCGGCCGAGATCGAAGCCGCCTACCACCGTGTCCATGGTCGGGCCGACGCCGCCTGAGAATCCAACCCACCGAGCACACGCAAGACCCAGGCCGGATCGGACGTCGTGGTGCTCATGGTCTTGGACGGCCTCATTTTCGTCTCCGCGCCAACTTCGAAGTCGCACTGCCCGATGTGAGCGCCTAATCCCCAGCTCATATCGGCCAGGTGGCTGATGTAGTCGGGCCGGGAGTCGGCGACGATCCAGCCCATGGATGTGACAAAATCTGCGACGGAGTCAGCGAAGTCGGGAGGTGGCCAGTTGCCAATGCACGAGGGCGACGAACGAGCACGGTCCCTGCCGACGGGCACGGTGACGTTCTTGCTCAGCGACGTGGAGGGATCCACCCGCCTGTGGGAGGCCGATGAGGACGGGGCGGCGGCCGCGATCGCTCGCCACTACGAACTGTTCGATGCCGCCATCTCGCTTCACGAAGGGGTGCGACCCGAAGAGCAGGGTGAGGGTGACAGCGTTGTGGGCGCATTCGCGTTGGCCTCCGACGCCCTGGGCGCCGCGCTCGACGTGCAGCGCGCCTTCGCAACCGAGACATGGCCGACCGACAATGAACTGCAGGTTCGCATCGCCTTGCACAGCGGCGGGGCCCGGCTGCGCGACGAGGGCAACTATTACGGTCCGGCGATCATCCGATGCGCCCGTTTGCGGTCTGTGGCGCACGGCGGCCAGATACTGTTGTCGGACGTCGTGCGCGACCTCGTTGTGGACACGATGCCCGACGACGTGTCGTTGAGGAACCTGGGCCAGCACCGGCTGAAGGATCTGGGGCGGCCGGAGCGCGTGTGGCAGCTGTGTCACCCTGACCTTGAGGCGGACTTCCCACCGCTGCGCTCGTTGGATGCGTTCCCGAACAACCTACCCGCCCAGCTGACGGCTTTTGTCGGCCGCGACGAAGAGATGATGGCGTTGCGCGACGGGCTGGCGCAGCATCGTCTGGTCACGCTGACCGGGGCGGGTGGTTGTGGCAAGACCCGTCTTGCCGTGCAACTCGGGGCTGAGGTCGCCGATGGCCACCCGGGTGGCACGTGGTGGGTCGAGCTGGCCGGCCTGTCCGATCCAGAGTTGGTCACTGCCGCAATCGCCAGCGCCGTCGGCGTGCGCGCCGAGCCGGAGCGGCCGTTGATCGACACCCTGGGCGACTACCTCGGAGGCTTGGGCGCCTTGATCGTGCTCGACAACTGCGAGCAGGTCCTGGCTGCGGTCGCCGAGTGTACCGACGATTTGTTGCGGTCCGTGTCCGACTTGGCGGTGCTGGCCACCAGCCGCGAACCGCTCGGGATCACAGGAGAGCTGGCCTGGCGGGTGCCGTCGTTGGACCGCACCTCCAGCGTGCAGCTGTTCATCGACCGGGCCGCTCTGGTCCGTCCCGGCTTCATGCCCGACGAGGCCGAGACCGAATGCATCTCTCGGATCTGTGAACGCCTCGATGGGCTCCCATTGGCGATCGAGCTCGCTGCTGCCCGCACTCGGATGATGAGCCCGGCGGCCATCGCTGCCGCCGTGGAGGATCGCTTCCGCCTGCTCACCGGGGGCGGCAGGACCGCTCAACCCCGCCAACAGACCCTGGAGGCGTCGGTGGCGTGGAGCCATGACCTGCTCGATGAGCCCGAACGCGCGCTGCTCCGACGCTTGTCGGTGTTCAACGCAGGATTCACACTGGAGGCCGCCGAGGTCGTCTGCGCCTACGACATCGTCGACCGCTACTCGGTGCTCGACCTACTCGGCCGCCTCGTCGACAAATCGCTCGTTCAGGCCGACGATCCTGCATCCAAGTCCCGCTATCGGCTGCTGGAGACCATCCGCCACTACGCACGAGACCGGCTGGTCGAGTCCGGCGAGACCGACCAGGCCCGCACTCGTCATCTCGCGTGGTTCCTAGCCTTCGCTGAGCGCGCCGAGCCAGCACTGGGCGCGGCCGACGGACCAGCATGGATGGGCCGCCTGGACCTCGAGCACGACAACCTCCGGTCGGCACTCGAGTGGGCCGAGACCACCGGTGACCACGAGGCTGTGCTCCGCATCGTCGCCGCCCTGGGACTCTTCTGGGAGGCTCGGGGCCATCGTCATCAGGGCATCGGCGGCCGGTGGTTTGCCCGAGCGCTGGCCGTCGACCAAGGTCCGTCGGTGGTCCGGGCGCGGGCGCTGTGGGCCGCCGCCCACATGGGCATCTACGGCGGCGACCCTTCCATCACCCTCGCCCGGACTCCCGAAGCCCTCGCCGTGGCCGAGGCGGTCGGCGATCAGCGGACCATCACCCGGGCGAGCATCACGATGAACTATGGCCTGGCCATGATCGCTCCCCAGGAGGGGCTGGCGGGACTCACCGACAGCATCGAACGCGCCCGCTCAACCGGCGACGAGTGGGCCGTCGCCGACGGCCTGAAGATGATGACCATCGCCTGGGCTACCCGCGGCGACTACGACGGTGCCCTCGGCGCCGCCCAGGAACTGGCCGCAGTGGCCGACCGACTCGGCAACAAGTTCTTCCTGGCCTGGTCGCACGCGAGCGTCGCCTATGTCGCCTTGCGTCGCGGTGACTTCGCGACAGCCCGGCATCGGCTGGAAACGTCGATCGCTCTGTGCGACGACGTTGGCGATCCGATCACGCGGTGGCTTGCCATCTGCTGGCTCGGCGAGGTCGACGCCCACACCGGCGACTATGCGGGGGCCCAGGCCCGCTACGAGCAGGTCCTGCGCAACGGGGTGGCGGCGGACGGTGACCTGGCTCGCCAGTGGGCCACCCCTGATCTCGGTGCGCTCCTGCTGGCACTCGGCGATCTCGCCGGCGCGGCACGGGTCATCGAGCCGGTGGTGGCCGACTTCGAGAACGAAGTCCCCGTTGTCAGCGTCCCGTTCTTGATCGTATACGGCGAGCTGCTGGTCGCTTCGGGCGACGAAGCCGGCGCCCACGCCGTCTTCGACCGGGCAAGACAAGCAGCGTCCCAGGTCGACAACTCGCCCTTCGCGGCAGCGGCCGACTACCACCTCGGACAACTGGCTCGTCGACAGGGTGAGCCCACCGAAGCCGAGGCCCTCCACCACCGGGCCCTGGCCGTGCGCCACCAGAACGGGCTCATGGCCGAAGTCGCCGAGTCCCTGGAGGCCCTCGCTGGGATCGCCGCCGACCAAGAGAGCGCGACCGAAGCCGCCCGCCTCTTCGGCGCCGCGCAAGCCATTGGAGACTCGACCGGCCGCGCCCGTTCGCCCGCCGCCCTCGCCCGCTACGAACACGACCTGGCCCGAACCCACCAACAGCTCGACGATGACGCGTTCAAGACTTCGTGGACCGCAGGCGAGTCCCTGGATGTCGACGCTGTCGTCGCCTACGTGTCGCGAGCTCGAGGCGCACGCAAGCGCCCGTCCTCCGGCTGGGCCAGCCTCACGCCTACCGAACTCGAGGTCGTCAAGCTCACGGCGGAGGGGCTCAGCAACCCCGAGATCGGAGAACGACTCTTCATCGGCCGGGCCACCGTGAAAACCCACCTGGCACACACGTTCACCAAACTCGGCGTCACCAGCCGCGCTGAACTTGCGTCCGAGGCAACCCGCCGGGGCCTCTAGCTAGACCGGACTCCAGACCTCCTGACGTAGGGGGAGGGCGGGAGTGTCGGAAAGACGGTGTAACTGGGATCTGGTCTGAGAAGGTGAGCGGTGGCTGGAGGGTCGTGGAGCGCAGCCAGGCAAGTTGCTCGCGATGGCGCAGCAGTTTCCACGAGCGGCCACACCGATGCGGCGAGCCCTGGACGCGATGTTGTGAGTGTGCCGTCGCGTGAAGCGCCGAGTGGCCGGGCGCACCTGGACCTGCAGAAGAAGGCGCGAGCCGAGGGGCGACCCACCGACGAGGTGCGCCGACCGTCTCCGTAGACCGGCCTCAGTTGGCCTCTGACGGCCTTGTCTCGCGATCACCAGGGGGAAAGGGCGAGGACACTCCTTCGCTTGGCGCTCGCTGTCACACCCACGTGCGAGGGTTGCTGGATGACGACGCCCCCGAACTCTGTTCAATTGGCAGCAGTGCAGCGCTGCAGCAAAGGGATACGGTAAAACCATGACCGCATCATCGAACGAGCGATCCGTGGATCAGGTGGCCCACGAGAGCGCCATGGCCGAAGTGGCCGAGACCCTCTTGAACATCGAGCAAGCGCAGCACCGTGCAGACCGTGCCGTCAAGGCCGTCGCGTTGCTCGGCCGGGACCGGAACACTGAACTCGCCTTGCGGGCTGCCGCAAAGGCGCTCGCCGACGCACACAAGGCGCTGTTCGAGGAGGCCTACCTTTCCGGCGCACAGCAGCGGCTGGTCTAGAACGCGAGTTCAACACGGTCGCGGTCGGTGCCAAGGGATCCGGGTTGAAGCAGGTTGCCCCGTTCGCTGGCGCCAGCTGGGACGCCGAAGATGCCGGAGGCGATCTATCCATTGTGTGGCACGAGAGCGCCGTCCAAGGAGATGTCGACGCTCGCGCTCGGCTGCTTCGCTACAACGAGGACGATGTTCGCGCCTGCCTCGCGATCCGAGACTGGCTCTGTGCCGACGGGCTTCCCTCGCTGCCTGATGGAGGATTCGTAGACCCCTGAGGTGCTGCGCTATCTGGCACACGACGTCGACATCGGCTGTCAGACATCGTCGGCGGCGTAGGCGCTCCTCAATTCGTCGAGCGCGCTGACCCGAGGAACAACGACGGGCACCCCGTCGAGGTCACCCAGCCATTCCACGAAGCGCGCCGCGATCTCGGCATCACTCAGCCCATCGTCGACGAGATCGATGACTGGCTCGACGGGAAGGCCGTGGGAATTGCGCGCCATGTCCCAAACGGTAGCCGAGTGCGCCGCGCCGTGGCTGCCCCAATTCGCGTGATGGGGCTGCTGGTCAACCGCCGACGAAGTGCTGCGCCCTGGCCGTTTCGGGCTCTGTACTCCTTTGAAAAGGTTGTGAGGTTTTCTCCCGGTGGGGGTGGTTTCCACCCCGGTGGTCGGTGTGGGCGTCACGAAACCGGATTTCGGGAGGCATGTGTTGTTGTGAGAGCAGATTTCGTTTTTCCTGTCGATGATCGACCCCCGGACTTCCTCACGGTGGAGGAGGCCGGCACCGTGTTGCGCATCAGCCGCGGCAAGGCCTACGAGCTGGCGCGCGAGTACCTGGCCACCGGCGGGGCGAACGGTATGCCGGTGATCCGCCTCGGTCGTCAGCTCCGTGTTCCTCGCGCCCTGTTCGAGCAATGGATTGGTGGCCCGATCACGTGGCCGATCCCGACTCACGCGAGCGCGTCGTCCGCGATCGCGTCGCCAGTCGCGTCAGTGACGTCGATGTCCCACGCGACTCGTCCACCTGCCCGACGCTCGACCCGTGTCGAGCAGCCGTCGATCCCGTTCCCCGCGTAGGCCGCCATGTCCGCGAGATCGACCACGCGTCCCTTCGGCCTTTCATTGACAGACGAGTGCACAGCAACGCGAGTGCGTGGCGGTGTGTGGTGACCGTGCGGGTGACCACGTTGAAGGGTGCCGACGCGGGTAGATACTACGTCGAGCAGTTGCCGAACTACTACCTGGACTCGGGAGAGCCACGCGGTATCTGGCTCGGCGATGCCGCCACCGAGCTCGGCTTGGCTGGTGAGGTTGCCGACGATGCGTTCATCGCGCTCATGGCGGGCAAGGATCCGCGTCGCCCCGATCGTGATCTCGGCCGCCGCTTCGACGAGAAGTCGGTGCGCGGGTTCGATGTCACGGCGTCGGCGTCGGCGCCGAAGTCGGTGTCGGTGTTGTTCGCGCTCGGCGACCGAGACGTCCGCCGTGAGGTCGTCGCGTCAC
>JANYKS010000070.1 GCA_025358125.1 Actinomycetes bacterium | reverse complement strand
CCCCGTCCGGTTTGGGCGCATTTCCCCTGGTCACAGCCCTGCGAGTTGAACTGGGGGAATTCGCCGCCCTCATGGGCTGTTGTAAAGGACCTGGTCAGAGGGCATTTTTGGATCTTGTGGAGCTGGGGGGAATCGAACCCCCTTGAGTTTTCAGGCACAAGTCCTGGTCAGAGACGTTCTCCCAGCTCAGCCGCTGTTTTCGAGTGACCGTTGTTGACCGCAAGTGACCGTTGTTGACCTGTGTGACACGCCCTTTTCACGCC
This sequence comes from Actinomycetes bacterium, assembly GCA_025358125.1. Lineage (GTDB taxonomy): Bacteria > Actinomycetota > Acidimicrobiia > Acidimicrobiales > Ilumatobacteraceae > WLMZ01. Next base: position 11,397 of record JANYKS010000070.1, on the reverse strand, counting down.
CCGTCCGCCCTTTTGCCGCCCTCGGACGGAGGTGGGAAGGACAGAATGAGGAGGATATTGATCGTGAAGCAGGCACTGTGCACCTCATCCTCGCGTTCGTCAAGGGAGTGACGGCGGGCCCCAATTCGGCGAACGAGCCGGCCGATTCCCCCCAGCTCTTTTGCGCTCAGGTTCGCCGTCGGGGCCGCGAGCGTCAGCGCCAACCGCTGACAAGCAAACCGCTCAGATCGCCGGTTACCTGGAGCCCGGTTTGAGGTGTCTACGACGTAGCTGGTGAAGCATTTCGGTTGTGTTGGTGACGCGTTCTCTGGAGCTTGTCGCTGGGCTGGACGGGTCAGCTGGGGTTCCAGTTCTCGGTGTCTTCGATCGTGGTGAGGGAGAGGGTTTCGGAGTTCGGTGATGAGTGCTCGGAGGCGGCGGGCGTCGTCGAACCAGGCTTGGTAGCGGTCGGCGCACACGCAACGAACGGTTGCAGCGTCGGATTCGCCGATGACTCGACCATTCGGCGACAAGGTTCGAGAAGAATCGATCTCTCGCACTTGAACTGCTGCTTCAGAACGCCTTGAGGAGTCGAGTGGTTTCCGGATCCATGAATCCTTCGATCGTTGCTCGAGTCTCGTGTGCGAGCGCGGCTCGGAGGTCGACGGCCGCGGTCTGGTTGAGGACGCGTTTCATGGCGCGTACGGCGAGTGGTGGGAGTGCGGCGAGTCGCTCGGCTACCTGTTGGGCCTCGGCGATGAGTTGGTCGTCGGGAACGACACGCCAGGCGACTCCGAGCTGCTGCAGTTGTGGGGCGTCGTAGCGGTCGCCGAAGAACAGCATCTCGCGTGCGGTGTTGAGTCCGACGAGTGCCGGCAGCAGGGACGTGACTGCGCCGGTCACGAACAGGTTGAGCGACACCTCTGGGAAGAAGGCTCGTGCGGTCTCGGCCCAGATCGGGAAGTCGCAGTTGATGGCCCATTCGAATCCGCCGCCGACGGCCCATCCGTTGATGGCCCCGACGACTGGTTTTGCGCCGAAGGTGACGGCCTCGGTGGCGCGCTGGATCGCAGCGACCAGGTCTGCTGCCTCGGACTCGCTCTCGGGGTGGACGTGGGCCCGGCGATCGTCTCCGGCGCAGAACGCCCGGCCGGCTCCGGTGAAGATGATGACTGTCGTGTCGGGGTCGGCGTTGGCGTCGTCGAACGCCTCGGCAACGTCGTCGATGAGTTGTCGGTTCATCGCGTTGAGGCTCTCTGGCCGGTTGAGGCGGATGGTGCGGATCCCGTTCGTGTCGAGGTGGCTGGTGACCGTCTCGTAGTGGTGATCGGACATTGTTTGCCTCGCTTCGATGACGCTGCGCGCCGGGCCGGATATGGTTGACACGTGAGCCTATCGATCGATCAATTGGGAACTCGGACATCGACTCAAGACCGCGTCGCTCAGGCCGCGGTGCGGCTATTCTCGGAGAAGGGTTTTGCCGCGACCGGCATTCGCGACCTCGGTCGCGAGATGGGGATGACGTCGGCCTCGCTCTATCACTACGTCGCCCGCAAGGAGGATCTGCTCGTCAGTGTGATGTCGGCGTGCCTCACCGAGTACTTGCGTGGTGCGCGAGCGGCGGTCGAGTCGTCACAGGATCCGTTGGTGCAGCTGTGCCGGCTCGTGCATTTCCACGTCGCGGCGGAGTGCGCGAATCCGTTGACCTCGAGAGTGACGGACCGCGAGGTTCGCTCGCTCACTGGAGACGACCGGGCCAGCATCATCGCCCAGCGCGACGAGCTCGATGCTGTGTACGGCGATGTGATCGCGCGTGGCGCGGAGCAGGGCGTGTTCAATCTGATCGATCCGATGGTCTCGAGGCTGGTCCTGATCGAGATGTGCAACAGCGTGGCGAACTGGTATCGCCCTGATGGCAAGTTGACCGTGGTCGAGCTCCAGGACCGGTATTCGCAGCTCGCGCGACGTCTTGTCGGCGCCACGGGACGCAAGCAAGTGCCTGTCGGAGCCGGATCGAGGGCGATGCGACTGGCGAGCGAGCCGACACAGCCGGCTCGATGAGCGAGTCCACGATTCCGGAGCTGCTCGCGAGACAGGCGCGAATCCATCCGGATCGGTGCTTCCTGCGTTTCGAGCACCTCGATCTCACCTTCGGCGATGTCGATCGGTGGTCGGACGATCTTGCGGTGTGGTTCCATTCGCTGGGCATCGGCGAGGGTGATCTCGTTCCGTTGATGATGCCGAACATCCCGGAGTTCGTCGTCAGCTGGTTCGCGCTGTGCAAGCTCGGCGCAGTGGCGACCATGGTGAACACCGCGATGAGGGGGCCGGCGCTCGCGCACGCGCTCGACCTCAGCGGATCGGAGGTCGTGATCGTCGACGCGAGCTTGCTCGAGCCCGTGCGGTCCATGGAGCCGGAGCTGACCATGATCAACCGGCTGGTGGTGCTCGGCGACGCCGGGCCGGCCACGCCTGGCGAAGGGTTCGAGCTGGTGCCGTTCCCGGAGCGCGGAGCGGTCGGGGCGAGCGCCCCTCGCCCGCAACGCCGGATCGTCGCCTCCGATTCTGCGATGGTCATGTTCACATCGGGCACCACCGGCCGATCGAAGGGGTGTCTGCTGTCGCACCGGTATGCCATCCGGCAAGCCGAGCTGATGGTTGAGCACCTTGGTTTGCGGAACGACGATGTGCTGTATTGCCCGTTCCCGTTGTTCCACCTCGATGGATCGGTGTTGACGGTCATGCCGGCGCTCGTGCTCGGAGCGACGGCTGCGATCGGTGATCGGTTCTCGGCGTCCGGGTTCTGGCGGGAGGTCCGCTCGTTCGGTGCCACGGTGTTCGACTTCATGGGCGCGACCTTGACGATGTTGCACAAGGCTCCCGCTACGGATGCAGATGCGCAAAACCCGGTTCGACTTGCGTGGGGTGTTCCGGTGCCCGAGTTCGCCGTGGAGTTCGAAGACCGCTTCGGCCTCAGACTGGTCGAGCTGTACGGCTCGACCGACGCAGGGCTGCCGATCTACCAGCCGTTGGACGAGCCGCGACGGCCCGGGTCGTGTGGCCGGGTGATCGCCTCGTATGACGTGCAACTGTTCGACGAGCACGACCGTCCTATCAGGCCCGGCGAGGTCGGCGAGATGGTGGTCAGACCGAACGAGCCGTCGATCATGTCGAAGGGGTACTACGGGATGCCCGAGGCCACCGTCGCCGCGAATCGCAACCTGTGGTTCCACACCGGCGACCTCGCTCGCTGCGATGACGACGGCTGGTTCTACTACGTCGGCCGGCGCGCCGAGTCGATCCGCCGACGCGGGGAGAACATCTCGAGCTTTGAGATCGAGGAGGTGCTCAAACTGCATCCCGACGTCCTCGACGCAGCGGCGTATGGCGTGCCGAGCGAGTTGACCGACGACGACGTCATGGTGGCGATCGTGGCCAGGCCGTCGACAGATCTCGATCCGTCGAGTGTCATCGAGTTCTGCAGGGACCGGATGGCGCGTCACATGTTGCCTCGGTACGTCGAGTTCGTTGACGTTCTGCCGAGGACTCCGACGGAGAAGGTCGAAAAGCAGACCCTCATCGCTCGCGGCGTGCGGGCAACGACATGGGATCGAGAACGCGCATGACAGACCAGAACGGCGGCGACGAGTTCGCCGAGCGTTCAGCGAGGGCGCTCGACGGAAACTTGGCGAAGGAAGGTCCGAAGCTCGCCCGGCAGAACAAGCTGTTCGTCCGCGAGCGCGCAGCGATCGAGGACCCGGCCGAGCGGGCCGAGTTCGTCGAAGCGCGCCGCCGCGAGTACGAGGGTGACGTCGACTTGTATCGCCTGGCGAGCGAGCTGGTCATCGATGCCGTCGTGCCTTTCGAGGGACTCCGCGACGAGCTCATCGCCCGATTTGCTTCCGCAGACCCAGACGATCGCGAGGCCGTGCAGAAGCGCCACGGAATCCACCCAGGCTGATCGAGGACGCTTTGTCCGCTGTGAGGTCGTCGTCCGACGGGGATCGATGCCGATCCGGTCTGCGCTGACCGGATCCGCATCGAAGGCTGTTCAGGCTTCGGTGTCGAGCCGGCTGCGACGCAGCCAGCCGAACACTTCCTCGCCGGCGGCAGGAGTTCCGACGGACTGGTAGACGATCGATGCGGCTTCATCCGAGATCACGCGGGCAGCGGCGCCGGCCTTGACCTCGACCTCGGCGGCGCGCTCGGCGACGATGAAGAACCCGACGGCCTGGGCGACGGTCGCGCCGACCGTGAGCAGCCCGTGGTTGGCAAGGACGAGAAGTCGATGAGCTCCGAGTGCTGCCGCGATTCGGCCGCCGACCGTCGTGTCGACCACATCGAGCTCGTCGCCGGTGAACACCGCTTGATCGCTGTGGAACGCGCACGCTTCCTGGCTGGTGGCGCGAATGGTCCGCGTAAGAGCTGCGAATGGTGTCCCGTACCCGGTGTGGGTGTGCACCACGGAGATCACGTCCGGACGAGCATCATGGATCGGCGCGTGAATGCAGAATGCTGCAGGATTGATGGTGTGGCCGGCTGCGCTCAGCTCTTCGTTGATCCGGCCGTCCCGCTCGACGAGAACGAGATCGGCGACCGTCGCCTTGCGAAAGGCCACCCCGTACCGCAACAGCCAGAAGGCGTCCAGATGCTCGGGATCTCGAGCGCTGATGTGTCCTGCGCCGTCGTCGCCCCAGCCGTAACTGCCGAGGATCCGATACCCGGCAACCACATCTGACTGACGAGAGGCTCGCTCGACCTCGAGATCAACACGTGTCGCCGACCTCATCCGGCATCAGCCATCGCGTCGGCGGCGAAGTCCTTCATCGACTTGTAGGTGACATCGGCCTTGACGTCCGTCGCCGGGGCCGCTCCGAACCCCGGCTCTGCGTGCTGGCGGTCGATGAACGCCGACTGGATGCCGAGCCGCTGCGCGGGGCCGATGTCGTGATAGAGCGACTGTGCGACATGCATCAGCCCGCTGCGCTCGATCCCCATCTCCTCGATCCCGGCGAACAAGGCGTCGTAGTGCCCCATTCGCGGCTTGTAGGAGCCGACCTTCTCGGCCGTGACGATCAGATCGAACTCGACACCCAGGCGCCGATTGCAGCGATCGAATGAAGCGTTGTCGATGTTGGACAAGATGATGAGCTTGTAACGCTGTTTCAGCTGACGGAGCGCGATCGCCGTGTCGGCGAAGGCCGGCCACATGCCGATGCTGGCGCCGAACTCGATGCACTCCTCCTCCGTCGCATCCAGGCCCAGCGACCGGGCGATGTGTCGCAGCATCTCGCCCAACACTTCCGGATAGATCATCGTCGGATGCTCTTCCTCGAAGCCTGTTTCGTACTCGCCGAACAGCTCCAGCAACACCGAGCCCGGAACGTCGACACCACGCCAAGCGCACCACGGCTGCAACGACTGCAAGATGCCCGTCTCCCAATCGATCAAGGTGCCGAGGCAGTCGAAGCTCAGTGCTCTGGTGTTGTCGAACATCGTCATGTGAAGTCACTCCTTGGTGTCGTGCGGCGGCGCCGGCAAGCAGACGTTACCAACTCCACAACGATCTGTCTATCGATCGATCGGTTAGACTGTGATCATCGATCGATGAACACGCGTCCGAAGTAGGCGCATCGGCCGCAGCACGGACGGACATTGCAGGGAGGTCGAACCGGTTGGCCGAAGTCGGACGTCGGCAGGAACCCGTTTGATGCTGGCGCCGGGACGTCGGGTTAGGCAATGTGGGGGCAGTGACCATCGATGTAGCTCCGAGCACGCCAGCGCGCTGGGACGACGTCGTGTCAGCGTTTGGGCGCAGTGGGGCGGACCCGTCGTGGTGCTGGTGTAGACGCTTTCTCGATGGCAGCGGCGCCATTGACAACCGCGCAGCATTGCGACTCGAGGTGTCGACAGCCTCGGTCCCGCCGGGTCTGATCGCCTACGCGGACGGGATGCCGGTCGGATGGACCAGGGTGATGCCCCGAGAGCAGATCCCGGGGGTCTTGGCCAATCGGGCGTTGCGTCGCGTGTTGACTGACGATGACGGCGCGTGGTGGGTTACGTGCTTCGCGGTTCAACAGCGTTTTCGCAGTATCGGTGTGGCCGCCTCCTGGTCGCGACATCATCTGCCTCGGGCGTCCTTGCTCTGACCTTCGGCGTCGTTGTCACGACCGGACACGCGACGATCTGGTGGATCTATGCGTTGACGTTCCTGCTCGGTCTCGTACTCGCGGTCGAGCGTCCGACCATGCAGGCGATCTTGTTCCAGCTCGTCGGTCGCGACCTGCTGCCGAACGCGGTGGCAGCGAACGGCACGATCAACTCGGTCTCGCGTCTCATCGGCCCCGCCATCGCCGGTGTGCTGATCGCGACCGTCGGAGTCAATGTCGGGTTCTTCATCAACGCAGGTTCCTACCTGATTGTGATCGGCGCACTGCTCTCGGCCTTGAGGTCGAGTGAGCTCGTCGCTCGACCGATGATCGGCCAAACGAAAGGCAGGCTGCGTGAGGGCTTCGCCTATGTGCGCAGCCACCCCGACGTCGCCCGGCCACTGGTGATCATGGCGATCGTCGGCGCCATCGCCTTGAACTTCCCGACCACGTTTCCCTCGATGGTCCGCTTCGGGTTCCACCGGGGTGCCGGCTCGTTTGGGGCAGCAATGAGCGTCAGCGCAATCGGATCGATCATCGGCGGCATCTACATCGCCGGCATCAAACCCCATCCGCGGCGCACACTAGCGATCGCGCTGACAGGCTTCGGTGCAGCGTGCGCCGCACTGGCCCTGATGCCGAACTACTCGACGTTCGTCGCGATGAGCGTCGTGCTGGGATTCGCGTCGGCTTCGTTCCAATCGGTGAACACCGTGGTCGTCCAACAGTCCACGGAGCCATCGATGCAGGGCCGGGTGATGGCGCTCCACCAGACCGCACTGTTCGGCAGCACCCCGATCGGCGCCCTCCTGATGGGCTGGGTGATCCACGTGTCGTCGCCGCGGATCCCGTTCCTGCTGGGCGGCCTGTCCGCGCTGCTGTGCGCCGCCGTCGTCGGACGCCGATCGCATCGTGTCGTCACCGCAACGGCGTGAGCGAATCAGAGAAGGTGGCGGTCGCGTGCGGCTTGCACCGCGCTCTTGCGGTCGCTGACCTCGAGCTTGCGGAAGATCGCGGTGCAGTGCGTCTTGACCGTGTTGAGGGACACGTAGAGCTCGGTGGAGATGTCTCGTTGCGAGAGCTTGGTCGGCAGGAATCGCAGCACGGCGAGCTCTCGCTCCGTCAATTGGTTCGCCGGCGAGGCCCGCGACTTCGCGGATCGCGTTTGGACGTGGTGTCGCGATTCAGAGCGCGCGAGGTAGCGACCGGCGATTCCCGGGTCGACGCAGCGATCGATCCGGTCTCGCGCTTCGATGAGGAGCGACGCGCCCACTTCGTCGCCGAGGTCGAGGAGCGTGTCGCCGCAGGTCGTCAGGACGTAGGCCAGTCCGAGGTCCGTGGTCGCTCGCCGGGCGAGCCGAAGAGCGTGATTTGCGTCGAATCGTGCGCTATCCGGGTCGGTTGCCGTTCGACTGCGGATCGCGAAGGCGGGAGCGACCCCGTGGTAATTGGCAAGTCCGAACGACTCTGCTGTCGCGACTGCTTCGACGGCGGCGGTATGCGCGGCGTCCTTGTTGCCATGCTCGACGTGGTTGATCGCCGAGTAGATGAGCGCGAGGACATTGGCGGTGAGTCGCTGTTCCGTCTGGGATCGGGAGATCGCGACTGCGAGCGCTTTCACGGCCTCCGTGCGCATGCCGGCCCACGTGTAGGCGGCACCGACGGCGGTCGCGAGTTCTGCCGGTCGCTGCCAGAGGTCGCCCGCAGCTGTGGCGAGGCGGGCGCTGGCGAGTGCTGTGGCGACGTCCCCAGCGCCGAGTGCGAGGTTGATCCGCAGCGGCGCGGCGACCAATGGATCGAATGTCGGCGGAGCCACCTCGAGGGCGATGCCGAGCCAGCGCTCGGCTGCTGCGTACTGGCTCGACAGGTACTCGCACCATCCCCAACCGAGTGCGCACGCCGTGTCGGTCGTGGCGGCGGGACCGGCTTGTTCGAGGAACGAGCGGAGCTTGCGGATCTGTCCGCGGCCGAGCAGATCGGGGCCGACGAAGCGCATCAAAGCGATCGCCTTTGGGATGTCGTCTGCGGCGAAGCGATGTACGACGGCGCGGTGGAGGTCTCCGCCGGACTCGAACCAGTCAGCGGCGCGTGCGTGCAGTTCGGGGAGGCGTTCGGGGATCGATCGCTGTGCCTCCAGCAGCAGGAGGTCACGGAGCAGGTGGTGGTATCGAAACCACTCGCCGGTGCTGTCGAGGCGGACGATGAGCTGGTTGCGGTTGGCGATGTCGCCCAACCACCTGGTTCCGTTCATCGAGCCGGTCAGGGCGTCGATCAGCGGACCGGTCAGGTGGTCGAGCACCGCCGTCTCGAGCAGCCGCTGTCGGTCTCCGGAGCCCATCGTGTCGAGAAGTTCGTCGCTGAGGTAGCTGGCGACGAGCTGATCGTCACCCCGGAAGTCATCCACGAACTGGTCCGGGTCGGTCGCCAGTTCCAACGAGAGGCCGGCCAGCACGAGGCCGGCTGCCCATCCCTCCGTTCGAGAGCACAGATCGTCGAGCCGTTGCGGGGAGAGCGATCGCCCGGCCGATCCCAGCAAGACGGTGGCTTCGTCGGTCGCAAACCGAAGATGTTCTGCGCGGATCTCGGTGATCCGGTTGCGGACTCGCATCCGCCCGAGGCGGAACGGCGGATCGACCCGGGTGGCGATGATGAAGGTCAGCTGAGTCGGGCACAGGTCGATCAAGCGCTCCATGCCTCGATGCACGCTTGCGTTGTCGATCAGGTGGTAGTCGTCGATCACGACGAGCAGCGGCTCGCCGTCATCGGTCACGGCGTTCACGATTGCCGGCACCACGACTCGGTCGTCTCCCTGCGACCCGACCGCCAGCGGGCCGACGACAGCGGCGATGTCGGGTCGGCATCGGCCGATGGCTGCCACGAGAGTGGACCAGAAGCTTGCGGGGTCCGAGTCGCCTTCTTCGACCTGCAACCACGCCACGGGTCGAGCCCGGTCGAGTGCCCAGGCAGCCACGAGGGTCGACTTGCCGGATCCTGCAGGTGCGCTGACGAGCAACAAGGCGACCGGCCTGGCCACGCCATCGTCCAGCAGTCTCCCCAAGCGGGAGCGCTGGACCAGCCGAGTCGGCGATGCCGGCGGGCGCAACTTCGTTGCCGCCAATCCCAACTCGCGGTCGCCGTCCATCCGCGGACCCTACAACCGACATCTCACCCGGGTGAGATGTCGCCGCAGGTGATGCGCTCCCACCCAGATGCCGTTGAAGGTGATGACATGACCGGAACGAACACCTACGAGATCGTCATCAGAGGGCGAGCGACCGCTCGCTTCCTCCGACCACTGCTCGACGACTTCGCCGTCGACCACAGCATCAAAGGCCTCACCCGGCTGACCGGTGATGTCCGCGATGCCGCACACCTCCACGGAATCGTCGCTCAACTGACGGCTGTCGGCGCCGAGCTGATCTCAATCGGCCCAATCACACCAGCCGCACCGCAAACGATCACCCACCCGTCAACCCCGAACGAAACGAGCAACCACCCATGATCACCGTCTCATCACTCACCAAGCAGTACGGCCAACGCATCGCCGTCGACGACCTCACCTTCGACGTCGCCGCCGGCCGAGTCACCGGCTTCGTCGGACCCAACGGCGCCGGCAAATCCACGACCATGCGAATGATGGTCGGCCTCACCCGACCCGACCATGGCGACACCACCTACCGCGGTGTCAGCTACTCACACATGCGGCACCCAGCACGCGTCGTCGGCACAGTCCTGGATGCCCGCTCGATGCACCCCGGTCGAACCGCACGCAACCACCTCGCCGCAGCCGCAGCGCTCGCCTCGATCCCGGCACGCCGCGTCGGCGAAGTTCTGTCCGAGGTCGGCCTGGACAGTGCGGCCGACCAACGCAGCGGTGGCTTCTCCCTCGGAATGCGTCAGCGGCTCGCGCTCGCCGGCGCACTCCTTGGCGAACCAGAAGTCCTGCTCCTCGACGAGCCCTCCAATGGCCTCGACCCCGACGGCATCCGCTGGCTCCGCAAGTCGCTCAGCGCGTTCGCCGACAACGGCGGCACCGTCTTCGTCTCCAGCCACCTGATCGCAGAACTCGCCATGTTCGCCGACGACCTCATCGTCGTCGGCGCCGGCCGACTCCTCGCCGCCGAACCGGTCACCACCATGCTCGCCCGCGGCGAATCCACCGTCAGCGTCCGCACCCCCCAGGCCGACGAACTCGGACGACTCCTCGAACGGCACGGTATCGACGCCGACGCCGACGCCGACGGCCTCGCGGTGCGCGGGACGACGACGGCCGCCGTTTCGCAGATCGCGTTCGACAACCGCATCCAGATCACGGAAATCACCGAGACCCGACGCTCGCTCGAAGAGATCCTCCTCGACATGACCGGCGCCAGCGCCGAATTCGCCGCCGCCTGAAACAACCACCACACCCACAACCCGCCACCAACACCCGACAAGGACATCGCCATGACCATCACCACCACACTCCCGACCAACGCCCTCCACACAGACCCCCGACCACAGCCGACGACTCGTCTGCGCAGCGACGACGTCACCGCCCTCCCCGCCGCTCTGCGCAGCGAATGGATCAAACTCCGATCCCTCCGATCGACACCAGGCCTCTTGGGTGCTGTCGTCGTCATCGGCGTCCTGCTGTCATGGATCCTCGCCACCTTCGTCAAGACCGACCCCAACACACACCTGCCCTTCACGATCGGCGAGACATTCGTCTTCTCCACATGGCTCACCATGGTCCTCGCCATCGTCATGGGCACACTGTCGTTCACCTCCGAAGTGCAACACGGCACCCTGGCAACCGCGGTGACAACGCAGCCCGCACGATGGGTGATCGTCATGGCCAAAGCCGTCGTCGGTTCTGGTCTCGGCCTCGCCATGGGAATCCTCGGCATGGCCGCGGGACTCGGCGGCGCCGTTCTCGGCGGACTCGAAGCCGGCGACACATCAGGGTCGCTCGCCACCGCCGGATGGGGACTTTTGCTCACCGCGCTCGCACCGATGCTCGGCCTCGGGATCGGCATGATCATCCGCCACAGCGCCGGCGCCATCACGACCGTGCTCGTCTGGGCGCTCGTCATCGAGAACCTCACCAAAGGCTTCGCGCCAGCCCGAGTTCGTGCCGTTCCTGGCGTTCCCCGTCGAGGTCCGCAAAGTGATCTTTTCGACAAACGCGATCGAGTCGCTCAACGCCCGATTCCGGCGCGCTGTCAGAGCGCGCGGCCACTTCCCCAGCGAGCAAGCAGCGATCAAATGCCTCTACCTGGTGATCAGA
>JANYKS010000063.1 GCA_025358125.1 Actinomycetes bacterium | reverse complement strand
CGCGGTCCGGCCGTCCATGGTCGCTGCCAATTTGAGGATCACGAACGGCCGGCCGGTCTCACGATGAACGAGGTACGGCTCGAGCTGAGCGGCGATATCGGCTGACGCTTCTCCGACGGACACCTCCACACCGGCGGACCGCAACGCGGCGATACCGCGACCGGCGACGCGCGGGTCTGGATCTTGCACGCCGACGACCACGCGGCGGACACCGGCTGTCACGATCGCAGCGGTGCACGGCGGCGTTCGACCGTGATGGGCACACGGCTCCAACGTCACCGTCAACGTGGCGCCGAACGCTCGATCACCGGCTCGAGCCAAGGCCACGATCTCGGCATGCGGACCGCCCGGCGGATTGGTCGCGCCATCGAACACCGACCCGTCCGTAGCAGTCAGGACCGCGCCGACCCACGGGTTCGGCGACGTGGTGCCGCGCACGAATCCAGCGTTCCGAATCGCCCTTCGCATCGTCGTCGCGTCGTCCACCTGGTTCCTTTCCGGGGGGACGCAGCGACAACGGGCACGCCGCCAGGCGCGCTCGTCGATGCCACGCCCCTTGCTCTCATCCGGACTGTGACCGTCGGCCCTGGAGTTCCACCAGATCGGCGCACGACCCGAAGGTCGAGCGTTCGCGGACTATCACCGCCGGTTAGGAGTTTCACCTACCCCGCAAGGGGTCACACTCAGTTCTGTATTGGTACTCACCATACATCCCAGAGCGGAGCTACCAAAATTCAACAGGGAGCGCTTCCGAACGGGAGCCGAGGAACGGCCTGTCATTCAGCGATCGGGCTCCGGGGGCACGCCGCGGATGGCCCCCGGGCCGAACGTTGTTGCACACGTGACACACCAAAAACCCTGTTCGAGTTCGGTGCCGCACGGAGCATGCACCAAGATCGTCGACGGGCGTGTGCTCGACAAATGCTCGTCGCCCCACCGCACCAGAGCGACGATTGCCGGTGACAACGCGGTGCCGGCGGTTGTCAGCTTGTAGTCGTAGCGCGGCGGGTGCTGTTGATAGAGCTCTTTGGTCATCAACCCGGCATCGACGAGCTTGCGTAGCCGTGCCGTCAGAATCGGTCGGGCGATACCGAGGTCGGCACAGAAATCGTCGAATCGGCGAATGCCACGGAACGCCGCCCGGAGCACCAGGATCGTCCACCGATCGCCGACGAGAGCGAGCGTCCGTTCGATCGTGCTCGCTTCCCGGAAGCGGTCGTTGGCGGCGGCTAATCCCGCGGATACCTCGAGCGTTACCGATCGGCCGTCCGTTCGTTGCTTGCGATATTGACCCACGGCACACAGTTTCTCTCCTTTTCGGGTCCCGAAGCGGTCATTGCGAGTATCAAAACAGAACTCACTCTGTTATGGTCGGCGGATGCGCTCGCAATGGACAGACGATGAACTGCTCTCCACCCCTCTCGATGAGTTGATGTCGATCGCTCGCGCACTGCGAGATTCGCGCTTCGGGACTCGGGTCACGTACTCGCCGAAGGTCTTCATCCCATTGACTCAGCTCTGTCGTGACACGTGCGACTACTGCGCATTCGCGCAACCACCAGCCCGGGTCGAATCGCCATATCTGTCGCTCGACCAGGTCGTCGCGATCGCCATCGCAGGAGCAGCGGCGGGCTGTCACGAGGCATTGTTCACGCTTGGGGAACGACCCGAGTTGCGCTACGACCAAGCCAGAGAGTGGCTGACCAAGCATGGCTATGCCACCACCATCGAGTATCTCGCCGCCGCCGCGAAGCGAGTGCTCGACGAGACGGGTCTGCTCCCTCACGCCAACGCTGGAGCGCTGTACCCGGACGAATTGGCCCTGCTGCGGCCGGTGTCGGCTGGCCAGGGGATGATGATCGAGACCCTCAACGGTGAACTCGACTGTCATCGGGGCGCACCCGACAAGGAACCGGCACGGAGGCTCGCAACCTTGGAAGCCGCCGGAGAACTCTCGATTCCGTTCACGACCGGCATCCTTGTCGGCATCGGTGAGAGCCGACAGGACCGGCTCGACGCCCTCCGCGCGATTGCCGCGAGCCAGGCCCGCCACGGGCACGTCCAGGAGGTGATCGTGCAGAACTTCCTGCCGAAGCTCGTGTCAGGCATGCGTCACACACCGGCCTGCCCGCCGGACGATCTGCTCTGGTCGATCGCGGTCGCCCGCCTCGTGCTGCCGCAAGATGTGCACCTGCAGGCGCCACCGAACCTGACGGACGACTTCGGGGCACTCTTGTCGGCGGGGATCGACGACTGGGGCGGCGTTTCCCCGGTGACGGCCGATCACGTCAACCCTGAACGGCCATGGCCCGACCTCGACCGTCTGTCCCAAGTCACCGAGGCCGGCGGACACGTGCTCGCTCCTCGGCTCACCATCTACCCGGAATTCGCTCGCGAACCCGACCGCTGGCTCGACGCAGCGATGAGCTTCGCGGTGCTCGATCGGGCCGACGCCGAGTTTCTCGGTCGCGACGACCCGGGCGCCCACTTCCCCGAAAAGGTGTCGGGCACGCGCGACACCGGTGACGGGGCGGAGGTCATCCTCGTCGGGCACCGCTCGACTGCCTGGTATTCGGGCGCATCCACGGCGCCACCAGTTCTGCTCCCTGCACCGTCACGAGTGATCAGCGGGCCAGTCGGCGAGGTCCTGGCCGGGCTCGACCTCGGCCAAGAGCCGGGCGTGGCCGAACTCGTCACTCTGTTCGAAGCCCGCGGCCGCGAGGTCGCCGCCGTCGCCGAAGCAGCCGACGCGTTACGAGTGTCGACGGTGGGCGAGACGGTCACGTGGGTTCACAACCGCAACATCAACTACACCAACGTCTGCACGTTCAAATGTCGATTCTGCGGCTTCTCCAAAGGCCCGCTCTCGCTCAACTTGCGAGGAAAGCCGTACCTGCTCACCCTCGAAGACATCGCGGGCCGCGCAGCCGAGGCACAGGCCCTCGGCGCGACCGAGGTGACGTTGCAGGGCGGCATCCACCCGAACTTCGATGGGGACTATTACATCGACGTCTGCCGTGCGGTCGCCGAAGCAGCACCCGGGATTCACATCCACGGTTTCACTGCGCTCGAGGTGACAGAGGGAGCCAAACGCCTCGGCGAACCGTTGGAGGACTACCTTCGCCGACTGATGGAGGTCGGTCTGCGATCTCTCCCAGGTACAGCGGCGGAGATCCTCGACGACGGCATCCGCGCGATCATCTGTCCCGACAAGATCTCGACTCAGGAATGGCTCGACGCACACGAAACCGCCCACAGCGTCGGTCTCGCATCGAACGTGACGATCATGTTCGGCTCCGTCGAGCAACCCCTCCACTGGGCCCGCCACATCGTCGCCACCCGAGACCTTCACAATCGCACCGGAGGTTTCACTGAATTCGTGCCGCTGCCATTCGTGCACATGGCATCGCCCATCTACCTCCAACGCAAGTCCCGGCGCGGACCGACGTTCAGAGAGACGCTCCTGATGCACGCGGTCGCCCGCCTTGCGTATCGCGGCCACATCGACAACATCCAAGCCTCATGGGTCAAGATCGGCATCGAGGGCGTGCGCCAACTCCTGCGGGCAGGCGTGAACGACCTCGGCGGCACGCTTATGAACGAAAACATCTCCCGTGCCGCCGGCGCGACCCACGGCCAAGGCCTCGAACCCGGCGACTTCGCCACGATCGTCGCGCCCCTCGGCCGCCCCCTGGCCCAACGCAGCACCCTCTACGGCCGCTTGGTCGACGCCAACGCCGCGGGCCACGTCTACTAGCAGTTCCCGGCCGGACCACCACGGCAGTCCGGTTCGGGCAGATGCCCCGCCACTCGTTTGATCGAATCATCCACCACCGCCAAGTATGCGATCATCTGCAGGTGGACGAACATGACCTCGTGCTTCGCAACGCAACGTATCGGGCGTTCGTCGAACTCGGGCGCGCGCCGACGGCGCGCGAAATCAGCCGGATCACTGGATCGACGGTCGACGAGACAGAGGCAAGCTGGCGCCGCTCGCACGAAGCGCACGCGCTCGTACTCCAGCCAGGAACGACCGAGATCCGAATGGCCAATCCGTTCTCGGCCGTTCCTACTGATCATCGCGTGAACGCGGCCGGGCGCTGGTGGTACGCCAACTGCGCGTGGGACGCCTTCGGAATCTGCGCTGCCCTGCATGTCGATGGGCGAATCGAGGCGTCATGCCCCGATTGCGGTGAAATCCTTGGGGTCGAGGTTCGTGACGAGCACCCGACCGATGCGAGCCTGTTGTTCCACTGTCTCGTGCCCGCATCGTCGTGGTGGAAAGACATCGTCTTCACCTGAAGCACCATGAACCTCTTCCGGTCGGAAGAGCACATCGAGAAGTGGCTCGACAGGCGAGAACCAGGAGCAACGATTTCGGTGACCCGTCTGAGCGAATTGGCGCACGCCTGGTGGGACACCCGGGTATCAGCCGAGTGGCGGCCGCGGACACGCGATGAGAACCAGGCGATCCTCGACCGTCTTGGTCTGACGGGCGAATTCTGGCGGCTGGCATGAATGCGCCCGGCCGCAGGCAACTGCGCCATCGCTGCGTGGCCAAGGCCTTCCAGCGGCGAGAGAGCCGGCGTCGGCGGGTCTACGCTCGCAAGCGTCATGCGCCTGCAGCTCGCCAACCCAACCGAACACGGCGACGTGGTGAACTGGCCGTTGGCCCAGCGGCTCGCCGATTGGGATCTGCCGTCGATGCACGAGGTGCTCGGTCTGCACCGCCATGTCGTGCGAATGGTGGAGACAGATGAGGCCACGTATGTGGTGAAGGAGCTTCCGGACGACCTCGCCGAACGCGAGTACCGATTGCTGCGCTCCCTCGCCGAGCACGAGCTCCCGACGGCGAAAGTGGTCGGTGTGGTCACCAGTCGCGATGACCGTGCCGATGGGCTGCTCATCACCCGGCACATCGACTACTCGTTGCCCTACCGCGTGCTGCTCTCAGGGCGCGGCTTGCGGATCCCTTATCTCGGCGAGCGGCTGCTCGACGCGTTGGCGGGGCTGCTGGTCCGGTTGCACCTCGCCGGGTTCTACTGGGGTGACTGCTCGTTGTCGAACACGCTTTTTCGGCGTGACGCCGACGCGCTGTCGGCCTACATCATCGATGTCGAGACCGCAGAATGGCATCCCGTGCTGAGCACGGGCCAGCGGGCGTTGGATCTGCAGATCGCCACCGAAAACATTGCCGGCGATCTGACCGATCTCCAGGTGGGTGGCATGCTGGCCGCGGGCATCGATCCGATCGACACCGCGCTGGCCATCGCCAGCAGCTACGAGCGGTTGTGGGCCGAGTTGACAGTGGTGGAAGAGTTCAGCGCCGACGAGACCTTCCGTGTGGATCAGCGGTTGCGCCGGCTGCACGACCTCGGCTTCGACGCCTCGGAACTCGAACTGGTCAGCACGGCGGAGGGCCGCAACCTCCGGCTCGTGCCCCGTGTGGTGGAGCACGGCTTCCACGCCCAGCGGCTGCGGTCGATGACCGGCATCCATGCGGGGGAGAACCAAGCGAGACGGTTGCTGCACGATATCCGCCGCTATGGCACCACGTTGGAGAGCCGCACCGGCAAACGGCTGCGTGAGCCGGTGGTGGCGGCGCGGTGGATGGAGGACCGGTTCGAGCCGACCATCGACGCGATCCCGCCGGAGTTGGTGGGCAAGCTGGAACCGGCAGAGCTGTACCACCAGGTGTTGGAACACCGATGGTTCCTTTCCGAGGCCGCAACGATCGATGTCGGTCTGACGCAAGCGGTCGTCTCCTATGTGGCGGCTGTGCTCCAGCACGCGCGCAGCGAGCAAGTCACCCTGCTCAACACACCGACGGAGGAGATCCCGGTGATCGCGATCGGCGATGAGAACGTGGACGATTCAACGACCGAGGCGGCCGATGTGCTGGCGGTGCAACCTCGAGAGTAATGTTTCCGAGCGTGTCCGCGCTTGTCGAAGTTGCCGCACACGCGGGCTCGGAACCATGACCCTGCCCGAGGATCCGTTGTGGTGGCGCGACGCAGTCGTGTACCAGATGTACGTGCGATCGTTCGCCGACGCCAACACGGATGGCATCGGTGATCTCGCCGGGATCACCGGTCGCCTGGGCTACGTTGCAGCGCTCGGAGTCGACGCGATCTGGTTGACGCCGTTCTACCCGTCGCCGCAGCGCGACCACGGTTACGACGTCGCCGACTACTTCGGCGTCGAACCGGCGTACGGCACACTGGACGACTTCGATCGGCTTGTCGCCGAGTGCCACCGGCACGGCCTACGAGTGCTGGGCGACATCGTTCCGAACCACTGCAGCGACGAGCACCAATGGTTCCGCGACGCCTTGTCCGCCGGGCCGGGAAGTGCCGAACGAGCGAGGTTCTACTTCCGCGACGGCCGCGGCGAGAACGGCGAACTGCCGCCGAACAACTGGCTGGCGGCGTTCGGCGGTCCGGCGTGGACGCGAGTCTGCGATGGCCAGTGGTACCTGCACACGTTCACAACCTGGCAGCCCGACTTCAACTGGGACAACGCCGACGTCGTCGAGATGTTCGACACGGTGCTCCGCTTCTGGTTCGATCGCGGCATCGATGGCTTCCGCGTCGATGCTGTCACACATCTCGGCAAGGCTCCCGGGTTGCCCGACGCGCCACCGCTGCCGCCCGGGACGCGTGAGACCGACGCCGCCGGCCGCAATCCGTACTCTTTGTACTGGCCGTCGGGTCACGACGTCTGGCGTCACTGGCGACAGGTCACCGATCGTTACGAGCGCGACCATCCTGGCCGGCATTTGGCAACGGTTGCCGAGGCCTACACCGCCAACCGGCCCGACGTGCTGCTCCAGTACGTGCGCCCCGACGAGTTCCACCAGGTGTTCTCGTTCGATCTGATGCTCGCGCCCTGGCATCCCAGCACTCTGCGCCGGGCCATCGACCAGACGTACACCGCGCTCGGCAGCGTGGGAGCGTCGATGACGTGGGCGCTGAACAACCACGACTCGCAGCGCTCGGTCACCCGCTACGGCCGCGCCGATGCCACCGATCCCGACAGCTGGACCGGCAACAACCTCGTTTACCACGACGTTGCGGTAGACGTCGTCGTGGGCACCGCGCGGGCCCGCGCCGCGAGCGTGCTACTTGCCGGTCTGCCGGGTTCGATCTACCTCTACCAGGGCGAGGAGCTCGGCCTCCAGGAGGTGCTCGATCTGCCCGCTGAGGCGCGCACCGACCCGATCTACCTGCGCACGGAAGGCCGCGAGCTCGGCCGCGACGGGTGCCGCGTGCCGTTGCCGTGGACGACCGATCCGGTCACCGGCTACGGATTCTCCGCCGGGCCGTCGCGACCGTGGCTGCCCCAGCCGGAAGGCTGGGGTCGCCAAGCAGTGGCCGTCGAGGCGGCTGACGACGATGCGATGTTGGCGCTCTATCGCACGGTCCTCGCCGCCCGCGCGGCGTTGCCGGCAGGTGACGAGACCCTGACGTGGCAACTGCCCGAGCTCACGCAACTCGTCGCGTTCAGCCGCGCCGGGGTGCTTGTCGTCCTCAACGCCACCGGCGTGGAGGTGCAGCTCGACAGGCTGGGTGGTCCCGAGCGCGAGGTGGTGCTGTCGTCGCGCCGCGGGCACAGTGACCCCGGCGTGGTGCCGCCCGATACGTGTGTCTGGATCCGCCCGGTCGGTTGACGGCAACGTCGTAGACCTCCGCTCACCGGGCTACGTTGTCGGTTGGGGAACGTCGTGCAATAGCGAATGCCCTCGAGCCGAGGCTCGAGTGAAAGGACGAGACGTGGGACGAATCTTCGACGCACTGAACGTGATGGGCCTCGGGATTGGCGGTTTCGTCACCGGAACCGTCAAAGGGTTCGCATGACGGTTGCCGACGACCATACGGTCGCGGCGCAGGCGGCCACCGATGCCGCTCTCGGGTCGGCATTCGACGCCGACGAGCGTCGGCGGTTCTGGCTCCGGGTCGATCACGTCATGCCGCTCGCGCACGACCTACTTGCCGCGCTGTACCCCCATGTCGAGCACACAGACGTGCTCCGCGACGCGCTCGAGGTGGTGACCGCCGGGTTCGCCCAGCGGCCTGCGAGGCTGCGCGCACTCGACGCCGCGCGGGAAGTGGAGCCGCATTGGTTCCAGCGCAACACCCAGGTCGAGGCACAGCGCGATGCCGCGGCCGTGCAACTCGTCGGCCAGCGCGACCAGGTCGTGCCGGGTGCCCAGCGCCGGTTCGACTTCGCCATAGCCGATCACCGCGAAGCCGCCGTCGTTGTCACCCTCGCGGGCGCGCAGCACGTGCATCAGATGGAGGTAGGTGACGTCGAGCGTTTCGAGGTGATGCAGGTGTTCGCCGACACCGGCCAGGGTGCCGCCGAAGCGGTCGGCATACGCCGTGTACCCGATCTGGGTGTTGCGCTGGAACCAATGCGGCTCCACTTCCCGCGCGGCGTCGAGTGCGCGCAGCCTCGCAGGCCGCTGGGCGAACCCGGCGGTCACCACCTCGAGCGCGTCGCGGAGCACGTCTGTGTGCTCGA
>JANYKS010000107.1 GCA_025358125.1 Actinomycetes bacterium | reverse complement strand
TACGGCGAGGGAAGCGCTAGCGACGAGCCGCCGGGAGGCAGCGGCCGAAGCGGAGCGGAGGCTAGTGCCGACCCACTAGTACGGCGAGGGAAGCGCTAGCGACGAGCCGCCGGGAGGCAGCGGCCGAAGCGGAGCAATCATCGAATCATGAAGCCGCGCTGCAAACCGTGTCGGTGATCAGGCGGGTCACCGTGTATGGATCCGCGTTGGCGTTCGGGCGGCGATCCTCCGCGTAGCCCTTGGCGTCTTTGGCAACCTGCCACGGGATGCGGATCGAGGCGCCGCGGTTGCTGACGCCGTAGCTGAACTTGTTGTAGGGCGCGGTCTCGTGGTTGCCGGTGAGGCGGCTCTCGATGTCGTGGCCGTAGCCCTTGACGTGGTGCTCGATCTTCTTGCCGATCGCTACGCACGCCTGCTCGATCGCGGTGTAGCCCTCGCGCATCGCAGCGGTGCTGAAGTTGGTGTGTGCGCCGGCGCCGTTCCAGTCGCCTTTGACCGGCTTGGCGTCGAAGGAGATGATCACGTCGTAGTCCTCGGCGATGCGGTGCAGCAGCCAGCGGGCGACATAGAGATGGTCGCTGACGGTCAGCGGGTCGGCTGCGCCGATCTGGAACTCCCACTGGCCGGGCATGACCTCGGCGTTGGTGCCCTCGATCAGCAGACCGGCGTCGATGCACGCCTGGGTGTGCTCTTCGATGATCTCGCGGCCGACGACGCGGCCGGCGCCGACGCCGCAGTAGTACGGCCCCTGCGCTGCGGGGAAGCCGTTGTCGGGGAAGCCGAGCGGTGTGCGGTCGAGCTTGAGCATCGTGTACTCCTGCTCGATGCCGAAGATCATGCCCTGCTTGGCGTACTTCTTGTAGGTCTTCTCCAATCCGGCGCGGGTGTTGGTGGCGTGCGGCTTCATGTCCGCGGCCAGCAGCACTTCGCACAGCACGAGCACATTCGCGCCGCCACGAATCGGATCGGGACACGAGAAGATGGGCTTGAGCACGCAGTCGCTGTGTGCACCATCGGCCTGATTCGTCGAAGAACCGTCGAAGCCCCAGATCGGAAGCGTCGTCACCTCGTCTTTGATGATCTTGGTCTTCGAACGAAGCAACGGCGTCGGTTCGTTGCCGTCGATCCAGATGTATTCAGCTTGATAGGCCACTGAAGGTCCTTCCGAGTGGTTGGGGGCTGGGAAACTCTGTCAGCTGGGGATTTCGATGCCGTTGCGTCTTTGTGAACGCAGTGTGAATCGTGCCGACCGGTGACAGCGTCGGGTTGGCGGTCGTCATTTAGGCTTCAGCGAGCGGGACCAAAGCAAGGGGTTTGTCGATGCGTCGAATATTGGCTGTTGTTGCTGTCGCTGCGGCGTCTGCCACCGTTGGGCTCAGCGCGAGCGTTTCGTCGGCCGCCGCCTTGCCGGTCGGCTTCAGCGACACGGCGGTGCCGAACCCGTCGACCAATCCGCTGATGTCGCCGACGAGCATCACAGCGCTCCCCGGCGGTAGGGCGCTGATCTTGGAAAAGGGTGGCGCGGTCCGGGTCCTGCAGGCAGACGGCACGCTGTGGTCCAGCAATGCGCTGTCGTTGCCGGTCTGCTCCGGCAGCGAGATGGGCCTGCTCGGCGCCGCCGTCGATCCGGGCTTCATCCTCAACGGCTTCGTCTACCTCTACTACACCCGCAATGCCGGCAATTGCTCCGGCGCCACGGGCCGCTTCAACCGCGTCAGCCGGTTCACGATGAGCGCCAACACGATCATCCCAGGCTCGGAGACGGTGCTGCTCGATAACATCGCCGCAACCGGCGGCAACCACGACGGTGGCGACCTCGAGGTCGGCCAGGACGGCTACCTCTACGTGTCCATCGGCGACGCCGGTACGAACCCGCGTGGTCTCGCGGGCACGGCTGCCGGGGATCTCAGCCTGCTCAACGGCAAGATCGTCCGGATCACGACGACGGGTGGCGTCCCTACTGACAACCCGTTCGTCGCCGATCCCAACGCTGCCTCGTGCGCAAGTGCCGGAACCTCCGTGCCGACGACGAAGAAGTGCACCGAGATCTTCTCGTACGGCCTCCGCAATCCATACCGCTTCGCGTTCGACCCCAACACAGGCGCAACGCGCTTCTTCATCAACGACGTCGGCCAGAACACCTGGGAGGAGGTCGACGAAGGTGGCAAGGGACTCGACTACGGCTGGAACAGCCGCGAGGGCGCGTGCAACACGGGTTCGGAGACCAACTGCCCGCCGACTCCCGCCGGCTTCACGGACCCGTTGACGTCGTATCCGCACAGCTCGGGCTGCACCTACATCACGGCCGGCGCCTTCGTGCCAAATGGTGTGTGGCCGGCTCAGTACGACAACTCCTACCTGTTCGCCGACGGCGGCTGCGGCAAGGTGTGGCAGCGCACCGGGGCCGGAACTGTCGACTACGCGAATCCGTTCGCGCAGACGAGCGGCGTCATCGCGGACATGGCGTTCGTGGTCCAGGGCGCCGATCCGGCGCTGTACTACGTCACGAACTCCGGCTCGCAGTTGCGCAAGATCACCTACGACGCACCGGCCGCCAACAACTCGTCGACCCTCGCCTATTCGCCGTCGCCGGCGTCGACGAGGCCGTACGACACTCGTGACAACACCGGCGTCCCGGCCGGCCGGATCCGCGACGCAACGACGCGGTACGTGGATCTCGGCATCACGGACCCCTCCGTCAAGGCGGTGCTCGTCAACCTCACGATGGTCCAGCCGGAGGGCCAGGGATTCGTCGTCGCGTCACCGGGGCGAAGCGAGCATCCGACGACGTCGAACATCAACGCAGGACCTGGCGAGTTCGTTGCCAATGCATCGATCGTACCCGTCGACGCCGCTGGGAACATCCTTGTCTACACGTCTGTCACCACCGACCTCGTCATCGACGTGATGGGCACGTTCAAGGAGGTGGCGCCATCCGCCGGTGGTGGGCGGTTCAGATCGCTGTCACCGCAGCGGTTGATCGATACTCGCCTACCCGCGAACTCGACCGGCAACAAGTACAGCCGACCCGCGTCCAGCCTGGCGACGAGTGCGGTCTCGGATGTCGTCGTCCCGGTGGCCGGCCTGCTGGGCGTACCATCGGGCACAACGGCAGTCGCTTTCATCGTCACGGGTGTCTCCAAGCCGGGGTCCGTTGCAGGCTTCGTCACCGTCTTTCCGGCTGGCGCCATTCAGCCGCCGACATCGAACCTCAACGTCAACGGCGACGGCGACGTCCGCCCCAATCTCGTCATCGTTCCACTCGGCGCCGACGGATCGATTGCGCTTTACCTCGCCAGCGTCGACGATGTCGTCGTCGACGTCGCCGGCTACTTCACGAACACCATCTCGCCGACAGGGTTGTATCACGTGGTCGCTCCGAGCCGCCAGGTCGATACCCGTCAGTCGATCGGCTTCGGTGCACTTGCGATCGGCTCGACATCGACGCTCGCCCCAGCCGGTTCCGTGCCGGGAACGGCCACGGCGATCTCGCAGAACGCGACGATGACGCAGACGCTCGGCGCCGGCTACCTCAGCGCCTATCCGAGCGACGAGCCCCGTCCGTTGGCGAGCAACGCCAACGTGTCCGGGCCGAACCAGGATCGTGCCTCGCTCAGCTTGACCAAGGCCGGCGGCACCGGCTCGATCGCGTACTATTCGTCAGGCGGCACCGACCTCGTCGTCGACATCACCGGGTATTTCGACTGACTCCCCACCGCGAACACGGTCGCAGCGTGATCGGCGGGATGGGGTGGCATCGGTCGGTAACCTTCGGGTGTGACACGGCTTCGCATCGCGCTCGCGCAGATCAACCCGACGGTTGGCGACCTCAAGGGCAACTTCACCAAGATCGTCGAGTACTACGACCAGGCCGAGTCTGCCGGTTGCGACATCGTCGCGTTCCCGGAGTTGTCGATCACGGGTTATCCTCCGGAAGACCTCGTCCTCAAGCCGGGCTTCGTCAGTGACAACAACGAGATGCTCGCGACGATCGCGGCCCGCACCCGTCGCTGTGTTGCGGTGCTCGGCTTCGTCCAAACCGACCGCGATCTCTACAACGCGGCTGCAGTGTGTGCCGGCGGTGAGGTCAAGGGGACCTACCGCAAGCGTCTACTCCCGAACTACGCGGTGTTCGACGAGGCGCGGTATTTCACGCCGGGCAGCGAGAGCGATCCGCTCGAGCTGTACATCGTCCGCGGGGTCAAGGTCGGCATCAGCATCTGCGAGGACATCTGGAGCCCGAACGGCCCGCTCGCGAATCAGGCGGCCGGTGGCGCCGAGCTGAACATCAACATCAACGGCTCGCCGTATCACCGCAACAAGGTCGCCGGCCGCGAGCGGATGCTCGCCACCCGCGCGGCCGACGCGAGCTGCGCGCTCGTGTACGTGAATCAGGTCGGCGGGCAGGACGAGCTCGTCTTCGACGGAGCGTCGATGGCGTTCGACGCCGACGGCAATCTGCTCGCGCGTGCCGCGCAGTTCGAGGAGGAACTACTCATCGTCGACATCGACATCGAACCGGTGTACCGCAAGCGGTTGCTCGATCCTCGCGGGCGCGTCACGGAAACACTGCTGCCGCTCGTCGAGGTCGGAGGCGTTGCCGTCGATCACGCCGAACGCGTGCCGGCACGTATCGCGCCGTTGCTCGACCCGGTCGCCGAGGTCTACGAGGCGTTGGTGCTGGGCACCCGGGACTACGTGCGCAAGAACCGTTTCAGCGATGTGGTCATCGGACTCTCCGGCGGTATCGACTCGACGATCGTTGCCTGCATTGCGGTCGACGCGCTCGGCGCCGACCACGTGCACGGCGTTTCGATGCCGTCGCGCTACAGCAGCGATGGCTCCAAAATCGACGCCGAGGCCCTGGCCGATAACCTCGGCATCGATTATCGCAGCGTCCCGATCGAGCCCGCGTTCCGCGCCTACCTCGACATGCTGACCCCGTCGTTCACGGGCAAGCCGGCCGATCTGACCGAGGAGAACCTGCAGAGCCGGATCCGCGGGACGACGCTGATGGCGCTGTCCAACAAGTTCGCCTGGATGGTGCTGACCACCGGCAACAAGAGCGAGATGGCCGTCGGTTATTTCACGATCTACGGCGACAGCGTCGGCGGCTACGCGGTGATCAAGGACGTACTCAAGACGCGGGTATACGACCTGTGCCGCTACTACAACCGGCGCGAGGGCCGCGAGGTCATCCCGGAGGCGGTGATCACCAAGCCGCCGTCGGCCGAACTGCGTCCCGACCAGCGCGATGATCAGTCGCTGCCGCCGTACGAGGTGCTCGACCCGATCCTGGAGATGTATGTCGAGGACGACCGCACGGCGACTGAGATCATCGCGGCCGGCCATGACGAAGCGTTGGTTCGCCGGATCGCGCGGCTCGTCGACGTCAACGAGTACAAGCGCCGCCAATGCCCTCCAGGAGTGCGGGTGAGCATCAAGGCATTCGGCAAGGATCGCCGGCTGCCGATCACGAGCGGCTACAACGGCTGAGCAAGCTGTGGCGCATTCGCGACCGTTCAGGTGTACAGGTCCGCCGAACCCGGTATGCCAACGCGTCGGCGGAAAAGCCGGTAGCGCCACTGGCACAGCACCGTGAGGCTCGCGCAGCCCGAACCCATGACGGCGGGTAGCCACATCCCCTGGCTGCTGAAAGCGGCCGTCGCCAGCGGCGCCATGATCGCCCGGCCGAGCGTCCCAGCACCGACCATCAAGCCGAGGCCGGTCGACGGGTGATTCGGAACGAGGCTGCTCGCGAGCGACAGCATGGCGAGGATCGAGAACTCGAATCCGGCGATGAACAGCGCAAGCAGTGCCAGGCCGACGAGGTGGCCGTGCAGCACTGCAAGACCGAGCCCAGCGGGGACGATGAGAGCAGCACCCAAGGTCACCGATGCCTGCTTGCCCCAGTGGTCGATGAATCGCACGGTCGAGGAGGCGGCGATCAGTTCCACCGCTCCGAGGCCGAAGATCACGATCGCCAGTTGAGTATCGGTGAAACCGAATTCGTCGTGCAGCCACGTGCCGAACGTGACGAACAGACCTTGGGCCGAGGCGGTCAGAGCCATCGTTGCGATGATCACCCACCAGCCCGCCCCGAGCGTCGCCTTGACATGATCGGCCGCCTTCACGACCCGGACGACGGCCGGTTCGTCCGGCAGGCGCTGACGGAGAAGAGCAGCGAGGACGACGATCGCGACGATCGCGAGTACGTAGCCCCACCGCCACGAAGTGACGCCGGTGAGCAGCCCCATCAGCACGACGCCGATGAAGAGTCCGCCGGCCCACGCGGTCTCGGTCAGCCCGATCGCGCGCCCCAACCGGGCATAGGTGACGCGGTCCGTCATCCACGCGATCACTCCGAGATCGAACACGATCTTGGTCATCGTCATCAGCGCGAGACCGATCGCGAACTGGACTGCGCTGCGGCTCGTCGCACAGACCCCGGCGCCGAGCGCGATGCCGAGCAGGCCGTAGCAGATGGACGTTCGTCTCGTGAACCGACCGGCGAAGCGGATCAGCAGCGGAGCGCTGAGACCGGCGAGTTCACCGACCGCAATTGCTCCGCCGATCGTCGCCAGGCGAACGCCCAACCCGCTCCCGATCGTTGCGATGAACGGCGGCGCGAATCGGATCGCGCTGTTCGCGCCGACCTTGGCGACCGTGAACGGCGTCAGCGCCCGACGGACCTCGACGGTGTAGGAATCGTCGAGACGGCCGGCCAACACGATTGTCCACCGTAGCGGTGGGCCGACGCCCCGATAGCCTTGCCCGGCCCTCGAAAGGATTTGGCCCTTGGCTCTGATCGTTCAGAAATTTGGTGGTACCTCTGTGGCCGACCCCGATCGCATGCGCGCGGTGGCCGAACACGTCGCCTTCACCAAGCGCCACGGCAACGATGTCGTCGTCGTCGTCAGTGCAATGGGCAAGACCACCGACAACCTCATCTCGTTGGCGACCCAGGTCTCCAACACGCGCTCCGGTCGAGAGATGGACATGCTGCTGACCACGGGTGAGCGGATGTCGGCGGCCCTCGTCTGCATGGCGCTCACCGACCTCGGCATCGATGCGATCAGCTTCACCGGCAGCCAGGTCGGCATCATCACCGATACCGTGCACGGCAAGGCCAAGATCCTCGAGGTCAAGGGTGACCGGGTCCGCGCCGCACTCGCACTCGGCAAAGTCTGTGTCGTCGCCGGCTTCCAGGGGGTGAGCACGGACAAGGAGATCACCACGCTCGGCCGCGGCGCGAGCGACCTCACCGCATCGGCGCTCGCCCAGGCGCTCAAGGCTGACGCCTGCGAGATCTACACCGATGTCACCGGCGTGTTCACTGCCGACCCGCGGATCGTGCCCCAGGCCCGAAAGCTGACCCACGTCAACTTCGACGAGATGCTCGAGATGGCCGGCGCCGGCAGCCGGGTGCTCGCACTGCGCAGCGTCGAGTTCGCCCGCAATCACAACGTTCCCCTCCACGTCCGCTCCAGCTTCACGTGGGAGCCGGGCACGTGGGTCAGCGCCAAGGAGCCCAGTATGGAAGATCCGATCATCTCCGGTGTCGTCACGGACACCAACGATGCCAAGGTCACGATCGTCGGAGTCCCCGACCGTCCCGGCATCTCTGCCGCACTGTTCGAGCCGCTCGCCGCGGCCAACGTCAACGTCGACATGATCGTGCAGAACACGTCGAAGGAAGGTCTCACCGACATCAGCTTCACGATGCCGAAAGCCGACATGGCCGTCGCCGAACAGATCGTGGCCCGCGTTGCGGCCGAGATCGGCGCGGTCGGTGTGAATCACGACGCGGGCATCTCCAAGATCAGCATCGTCGGCGCCGGCATGAAAACCAGCCCGGGGATCGCGGCGAAGATGTTCCGCGTCCTCGCCGACGAAGGTGTCAACATCGAGATGATCTCGACCAGCACGATCCGGATCAGTGTTGTCTGTGCGGCGTCGGATCTCGAGCGCGCCGCCCGCAGCCTGCACACGGCGTTCGGTCTCGACAGCGGGCAGGCCTACGCCGCGCCGCTTCCAGAACGTTTGTGACACCTGGCTGATGACATGAACTGCGTACACCGAGCTGACACACTCTCCTGATGGTTCGCCGACCGCAGCTCATTCCGTGGCGCACCGCCGGACGCGTCAGTGAGGAGCAGGCGTCGGCCGACGACGTCGTGCGCGAGATCGGCTGGGTGTTCAACAACGAGACCGGCAATCGACTGCATCTCGAGCAATTCACCAGCACCGGTGATCATGAGATCTTCGCCTACCTGAACGCGTTCGAACTGCCGACCGACGACCTCGCCCAGCAGACGCTCGTCGAGATCGGATCCGGTATCGGACGGATGACGAGTGGCTTCACCAAGGTGTTCGGCCACGTCATCGCATGCGACCTCGACGCGGCTTTTCTCGAACGCTGTCGTCAGACGGTGGCCAAACTCGGCATCGTCGAACACCTGCGCACCTGCCACGTCGCCGACGGCCGCATGCTCCCCGTCGCCGACAACCAAGCCGACCTCACGTTCAGCTACATCACGCTGCAGCACTGCCAGCGCGACGATGCGCTGTCGTTGGTCGGAGAGGCCGCCCGGGTCACCAAGCCGGGCGGCCACATCGCGCTCAATTTCCGCACGTGGACACCGATCGACGTGTTTCTCTGGCCGTTGGGCAAGATCACGCGTGCGCTGTGGCGGGTACCGGGTTTGGGCCCGTGGCTGGCGCGTCGGCGCCTCGCATCGCGCCTGGGCTGGCAGGCCAACCGATTGTCGCCGGACAAGGTCTCGAACTACCTGGACGGTCTCACCGAGCGGTTCGCGACGCGGACCATCTATCACTCGCCGCACCGCAAGCTGGCCGAGCGCAGCGATGCCGAACTGCGCACGTTCGAAGGCGTGCATCGCAGCCACTGGTGGCTCGTCGCCGAACGGCTGTAGTCGTCGAGCGGTGATCGATCAGCCATCACGCCGGCACCGGATGGAGCGTTGGCCATCGTGGCGTTGCCGGCGTGGATCGACAATTCCGTCGGCAGCCAAACTGCGCGCCGTTAGCCTGACCGGTATGAACAACGGTCAGTCGCGATGAAGGTCGGAATCGTTGGTGCAACCGGTCAGGTCGGCACCGTCATGCGCGCCATCCTGGCCGAGCGGAAGTTCCCCGTCAGCGAGATGCGGTTCTTCGCGTCGTCGCGCTCTGCCGGCACGAAGCTGGCGTGGGGCGACGGCGAGATCACCGTCGAAGATGCCGCCACCGCCGATCCGACCGGACTCGATGTTGCCCTGTTCTCCTCGGGGGCCACGTCGTCGAAGGAGTTGGCGCCGCGATTCGTAGCGGCCGGCGTGATCGTGATCGACAACTCCTCCGCGTTCCGGATGGACCCCGACGTTCCGCTCATCGTCAGCGAAGTCAATCCGGGCGAGATCCACAACGCCCGCAAGGGCATCATCGCCAACCCCAACTGCACGACGATGGCGGCGATGCCGGTGCTCAAGCCGTTGCACGACGAAGCCGGGTTGGTGCGCCTCGTCGCGAGCACCTATCAGGCCGTGAGCGGTGGCGGACTCGCCGGTGTCGACGAACTCGACAAGCAGGCCCGCGAGGTCGCCGATCAGGCTCGCGCTTTCACTCACGACGGCTCCGCCGTTGCCATGCCGACGCCTTCGAAGTTCTCCAAGCCGATCGCGTTCAACGTGTTGCCGCTGGCCGGCCAGTTCGTCGACGACGGCTCGTTCGAGACCGATGAGGAGCAGAAGCTGCGCAACGAGAGCCGCAAGATCCTCGACATCCCCGGTTTGCTCGTCAGCGGTACCTGCGTGCGGGTGCCGGTCTTCACCGGCCACTCGATCAGCATCAACGCGGAGTTCGAGCGGCCGATCTCAGTCGCACGCGCGCTCGAACTGCTCGGATCGGCGCCCGGCGTCAAGTTGCTCGATGTGCCGACACCGCTCGAGGCGGCCGGCAAGGACCCGACCTATGTCGGCCGGATCCGGGTCGACCCGACGGTCGACGGCGGACGTGGCCTTGCGCTGTTCGTCAGCAACGACAACCTCCGCAAAGGCGCAGCGCTCAACGCGGTCCAGATCGCCGAGCTGCTCGTCCGCTGATCCCCGGTCAGGCGCGGCAGCGGCAGCGGCAGCGACGTCGGCGGCGGCAGCGACGTAGGCACCGGCACCGGCACCGGCACCGGCACCGGCAGCGGCAGCGGCAACGGCAACGGCAACGGCATCAGCAACGGCATCTGCAACGGCACCGGCAACAGCGTCAGCTAGCGTTCGGAACGTGCCGGGCGCGCTTCAGCTGTCGACGTCGTAGCCGAGCTCGCGGAGGCGGTTCCGGTGCTCGGCCTGCGTAATGTCCTCGCTCAGGCCCACGCCCAGCACCGCGCGCATCGCAGCGTCACGGCGGGCTCGCCGTCGCTCCCTGGGCGTCGGGCTCTCTCCGAAGATGATCGGTGAGAGCAAGATCCCGAGGATTTCGATCAGGAGGCCCACGAGCGCACTTGAGGAGGTGTAACTGGTCCGGCGTCGCCCGCAACC
>JANYKS010000084.1 GCA_025358125.1 Actinomycetes bacterium | reverse complement strand
ACCAGCACGGCGTGGTGCACGTTCAACTGCCCGCACACATCGCCGAGACGGTCCTCCAACACCCTTTGGGCGTGTTCCGCGTCCACCATCGACATAACCTAATCGTACACCCGTTCGATCCGACACCCAACAGATTCACCCGAACAATTTGCGAATTTGCTGCGGCACCCGATCATCCTCCGCTGAATCCGGCAAACAAAGGTGGTAGCTGTTGGTCTCAAAGCCACAGCGACCCCCGCCTACAGGTGAGTAGCGGCAGCGCTTTGCACCGTGGCCACGATCGGCGCCCAGTCGGCGCCTGGCTGGCGGGTGATCGTCACGAAGTCGTTGACGCCGAACACGGTGGCAACGCCACCGCCGGCGAACACCGCCGCGGCGAACGGGATGTCCGCGGCCGCCTCGGCAGTGGCGACGTTGAACATTGCCGGCAGCTTGACGTCCAGGGTGAACTTCATCGCGTCGGGGTTGGGTGTCGGAGAAGGAGTTGCGTTGGCCACGGGCACGATCGTATGGCCTTCAGCTCGACCCGGTGATGCGATGATCCGACTCACGCCTGTTGACCAGCAGATACAGCCACACCATCGACGGCACCGCCGTCACCGCCGCGATGGCGAAGACGATCAGCAGGCCCACAAGGGTCGGGCGAGCGCCGGCAACATCAGCGATCTTGGCATGATCGACGAGGACCCAGGGATACTGGGCAACACCCCAGCCGATGACCACGGACGCCACCGCGATCACAGCACCGACTCGTGCTCGCGCGTACCGCTGCAACCGCAGCCGCCAGAGGGCGAACAGCCCCGCGATCGCAGAGACGACGACGAGTGGCGCGGCCCTTCCCTGCAAGCCATCGGCGAGCGTGTTGGCATCGCGCTCGATCGGCAGGATCGCGATCATCGCGACGGCGCCTGACAACACCCCGGACACGAGCGCCTTGCGGCCACACTGCGCCCCCAGCGCGTGGTTGCCGCCCCGCGCGGCGTCGGCTGCGAGGAACGTCGCGGCGAGGAACGAGCATGTCAGCACGGCGAGCACGCCGCCGATCCACGATGTCGGCCCGGTCCAACTGCTCCACAGGTCGCCGCCGGTGAGAGGCACCCGGCCGGCGGCGATCGCGCCCGCGATCATCCCGAGGAAGAACGGAGTGATCAGCGACGACGCCGCGAACGCCACTCCGTACAACCTGGCCTGGGTCATTGTTGCCGCGAACTTACGGAACGCGAAGCCCGACCCGCGGATGACGATACCGAGAGCGACGAACATGAACGGGATGAAAAGGGTTGTGATCATCGCCGCGAACGCCGTCGGGAACGCGGTCCACATGAACACGAGCACGTAGATCAGCCAGACGTGATTGGCCTCCCACACCGGGCCGATGCTCTCGTCGATCTGGGCGCGCAGTTCGCCCCCCCTGTCGGCATTGCCGGCGAGGAGGTCCCAGACCCCACTACCGAAGTCGGCCCCAGCGAAGATCGCATACGCGACGACACCGAAGAACATCAGCGCCGCGCAGAGGTCGGCGAGCTTCATCGCCCGGAAACTCTCTGCGCCGCCGCCGCCATCGTCCCAGGCGGCGCGGGTGGTCCGTACGGTGTCGGCAGATCGATCTCGCCGTTGTCACGCCAGCGGCGGCTCATCGAGCGCAACGTTGCGCCGGTGATCATGCCGAGCGCGAGGTAGAGCACGACGATGACCGAGAGGCTGATCCAGATCCCGCCGTTCGGTGTGACGGCGTCCTTGACACGCAACACATCCTGCACGATCCACGGTTGTCGCCCGACCTCGGTGGTGGTCCACCCTGCTTCCAACGCGAGCACCGCGGCCGGACCGGCCACCACCGCAATCCGCAGGAACCGGTTCGAGTCGATCGGTCTCCGGCCACGACGGCGGCGCCACCAGAACCACGGCGGAAGCAGTGCCAACGCGGTCCCGATCCCGACCATGATCTGGAACGAGTTGTGGACCACATTGGCCGGTGGCCGATCGGCCTTGGGGACCTGATCGAGACCGGGAACCGGCCGGTTGAACCAACCGCGGGCGAGCAGCGACGACAGACCGGGGATTTCGATCCCATACCGGACCTCGCCGTCGATGAGGATCCCCCCGATCACGAGCGGCGCGTTCTTCTCCGTCACCGGCGCCAACTCCATAGCAGCCAGTTTCGCCGGCTGATGCTCGGCGAGACGCATCCCGGCCACATGACCGATCAACGGTTGGACGAGCGCGGCGACGGTCGCCATCGCGAATGCGGCCGTGAAGCCGAGCCGGTGCAGTCGGTCGCGGCGACCTTTGATCATGCCGCTCGCGTACACGCCGGCGACGACGAATCCGACGACCATGTACGCGGCGACGAACATGTGCAGGAACTGCAGCCAGACTGCGTTGTTGAACATCGCCGCGAGCGGATCGATATCGACGACTCTGCCGCCGACGACCCGGAAGCCCGAGGGCGAGTTCATCCACGCGTTGACGGAGACGATGCAGAAGCTGCCGACGACTCCGGCGGCGATCATCGGGATCAGGGTCATGAGATGCACCTTGGGCGACATCCGGCCCCAGCCGAAGAGATAGATGCCGATGAAGATCGCCTCGATGAAGAACGCGATTCCCTCGAGCGCGAACGGGAGACCGATCACGTCGCCGTATCTCGACATCATGCCTGGCCACAGCAGACCCATCTCGAAGCTCAACACCGTGCCCGACACTGCGCCGACGGCGAACAGCACCGCAGCCGCCTTCGACCACCGCTTGGCGAGGACGAGCGCATCGGCATCGCCGCGCAGGCCACGCCGGTGGATCAGGTAGATGAGCGCCGGGAAGGCCATCCCGAAGCACGACAAGACGATGTGGAACCCGAGCGAAACCGCCATCTGATATCTCGCTGCCATCAACTGGCCGGCATCGCCAAGCATTGCAACCTCCGCTCCGGATGTTCCCGACGACACCGTATGCCCGGACGATACTTTGGGTACACAACGTCTTGGAGAAACACATGACCACAATGCCCCCGATCGTTTCAATCGATGACCTCGCCCGGTATCCCGACGCAGTCCTCGCCGACGTGCGGTGGTATCTCGACGGACACAGCGGCCGCGACGTGTACGAGTCGGGGCATCTCCCCGGGGCTGTTTTCGTCGATCTCGAACGAGACTTGGCTGCACACGGTCTCGCACCCGAGGCCGGGCGCCATCCGTTCCCGGAGCCGGAGGACTTCGCGACGGCGATGGGATCACTCGGCATCGGCGACGACTCCACGGTCATCGCCTATGACGACACGGGCGGGATGACCGCTGGCCGCCTGGCCGTGATGTTGCGGATGATCGGCCGCAACGCAGCGGTGCTCGACGGCGGGATTCAACTGTGGCACGGCGAATTGATGACCGGCAGCGGTGCGATCGCGGAGCACCTCATTTTCACGCCGTGCGAGTGGCCGGTGGATCGCTTCGCCGACGCCGACCAGGTCGCGGCACTGGCGATATCCGCCGACGGCCTCGTCCTCGACGCGCGGGCGCATCAGCGCTTCACCGGCCAAGCGACGATCATCGACCCCCGACCCGGCCACATACCAGGGGCCGTGAGCGCCCCGTGGTCGGCGACGCTGGACCCGTCCACCGCGAAGTTCGCCGACGCCGCCGAACTGCGCCAGCATTTCAACAACTTGGGTGTCAGCGACAGCTCGAGCGTCGTCACCTATTGCGGCAGTGGTGTGTCGGCATGCATGAACATTCTTGCAATGGAGCAGGCCGGCCTCCCACCTGCGCGGTTGTACGTCGCGAGCTTCAGCGGCTGGTCGGGGGACCCGCGGCGGGACGTGGAACTCGGTACCGGGCGGTAGCGTCGCTTCGGCATGGAATCAGCCATCGGACACGACGCTCTCGGCGATCTCCGCCGCGCCCGGCGCAAGAACAGGTTGGCCGATCTCGATTGGTTCGAAGCCGCGTACCGGGTCTACCTCGTCGCGTTTGCGTTCGGTGGCACTGCACTGTGGGCGTCGGGCTTCGTCAAGGATTCGAAGGTTTCCGGCGGCACGATCGCCGACATGTTCCGTCACGGCCCTGCCATTGTCGGGATGACGGCGGTCGTGGCCCTCGCAGCGGGTCTGCGCAGCGGAAGTCGCGGTGGGCCGCTGGCGATCGAGGAGGCAGATGTCCGCCACGTGCTGCTTTCCCCCGTCGACAGGCGCCACGCGCTGCTTCGTCCGGCTGTCCAGCGGGCACGATCGGCAGCTTTCGGTGGTGCCCTGGTCGGAGCGTTGGCCGGCGAGTTGGCCGGGCGGCGCCTTCCGGGCAGCGTCGCATCATGGGCGCTCGTCGGAGCGGCCGTCGGCGCAAATCTCGCAGGGCTGTTCATCGGCGGGGCGCTCGTCGCCCATGCGCTGCGCGTACCGCGCTGGGCGGCGACCGCGACCGGCGTGGTCTTGTTGGCGTGGCAGGGAGCGGCGATCGCGAAGCACGTCGTCGGCCCGGCGAATCTCGACGGCAGCTTCGCCCTGTGGGGTATGCGTCAGCGCGGCGCCGATATCGCCGGGCCGGCCTTCACGTTGGTGCTCGTCGTCGTCGGGTTGATGCTGCTGCGTCGCACATCGCTCGACGCGCTCGCGCGCCGCAGCGGCCTCGTCGCTCAACTGCGGTTCGCAGTGACGATGCAGGATCTGCGCACAGTGATGTTGCTCCGCCGCGCGCTCAGCCAGGAGAACACCCGCAGCCGACCATGGATCCGCATCCGCCGGTCGGGACGCTCGGCGGTCACCTGGCGCCGCGGTTGGCACAGCCTGCTGCGCTTCCCAGCGTCGCGCCTGCTGCGGATGTCGGTTCTCGCTGTCGGTGCCGCGGCGAGCGAGGTGGCCGCGTACAAGGGCACCACCGCGATGTTCCTCGTCAGCGGGGCCCTGCTGTTCCTGCTCGGCATGGAGTCGATGGAGCCGCTCTCGCAAGAGATCGATCAACCGGACCTGATGTCGTCGCTGCCCCACGAACGCGGCGACCTGCTGCTCCGCCACACCATCGCCCCGATGGTCGCCCTGGTTCCGTTCGCAGCCATCGCAGTCGCAGCCGTCGGAGTGATAGAGAAGTCGGCAGGGGCGGCGGCGGTGGCGGCCGTTCTCGCGTTGCCGACCGTGTGGCTCGGCGCCGGAGGCGCGGTCGTCAGCATCGTCAAGGACGCACCCGACATCACCAGCGCGGCCGTCGAGCAGACGATGCTGCCGCCGGAGATGAGCGGACTCACCACCATCGTCAGAATGCTCCTGCCGCTCGTGGTCTCGGTGATCGGGAGCGCCGGGGTGCTCCTCGTTCGCAGCGCCCACCGCGCCGGCTCGTCCGAACTCGGTGCCGCGATCCGCCTCGCCGTCGCCCAGTTGATCCTCTGCGCGCTGGTCGGGTGGTGGGTGCGCCGCCGCGATCAGTGGCGGGTGAAGATCAAGGGCATCATGGCCGAAGGGCGCGATGCCACGGCGCAGCAGCGCGCCACACGGGCGCAATCGCCGAGGAGTACGTCGTGAGCGAACCGAGTCGCCACCCCAAGCCAGCGAGCCGCCATCCGAAGCCGGACCTCGCGACGACGACCGCCTTAGCGGCATCACGTACGAAGTCGCCCGCCATGAGCCCACGCGAGCGGAACACGACTGCGCCGGATCGCACGATCGAGGTTCGCTCGCCGGCGCCCGTCACCGGTGGCGCGCTCGCTGCGAACGACTTGACCAAGAACTACGGTGACCGCCCAGCGCTCGCGCCGCTCACGCTGCTGGTGCCGATCGGCCAGCGCGTCGCCGTCGTCGGCCACAATGGCAGCGGCAAGACCACGTTCATCCGGATGGCCGCCGGATTGCTCGACCCGA
Organism: Actinomycetes bacterium; assembly: GCA_025358125.1. Classification (GTDB taxonomy): domain Bacteria; phylum Actinomycetota; class Acidimicrobiia; order Acidimicrobiales; family Ilumatobacteraceae; genus WLMZ01. The sequence continues at coordinate 55,536 of JANYKS010000084.1, read as the reverse complement.
GTGGCGGAACCGTCCACGTGATGGGCCACGCATCGGGGACCTCACAGGCGCGCAGTGCGCTCGCCTACCTGTCCGACACCCCTGCGTTCTACGACGACCTGTCGCTCTGGGAACACCTCGAATACATTTCCCGCCTTCATGGCGTCGAGGAGTGGGATCAGATCGCTGCCGATCTGCTCGGCCACCTCGGCCTGTACGAACGCGCCGACGACCTACCGAACACGTTCAGTCGCGGGCTGCGCCAGAAGGCAGCGGTCGCGCTCGCGTTCGTGCGCCCGTTCGACCTGTTGCTCGTCGACGAGCCGTTCGTCGGCCTCGACGCGGCCGGCCGGACGGCACTGCTCGAACTGCTCGATCAGGCCGAAGAGGATGGCGCGACTCTCGTTGTCGCCACTCACGAACTCGGATACGTCGAGAAAGTCTCGAGACTCATCGCGCTGCGCGACGGCGAGATCGTGCACGACGGCGATCCGACCGGCACCGACGTGGCAGCACTCGTCGCGCCACCCGCCTGAACGGCGGTACGCGACAATTTCAGATGACGGACGCAGGGGCGCTCAGCGCTGGCTACAGTCTCGTTCCATGAACGAGTACGTCACCGTCAGCTCATCGTCCTACGACCCGGCGAGCCTTGCCACCAAGCTCACCGAGAAGTCAACACAAGGTTGGACCGTCGTGGCCATCGTCCCAACAGGCGGCGATGTCACCGCGTTCCTGAGTCGTTCGGCGTCCGCTGTCGCCGGCTCGGGTTCCGGAGAGGCAGAGTCGTCGTCGCCGGCCGCCGAGATGCACGAGACGGGCTCGGCCGGCATTCCCGAGCCGGCTGCAGCGGCCCCGGAGCCGGAGCGAGAGCCCGCGGTCAGCGAACCGGCTGGTTGGGCAGTCGCGCCCGAGCCCGTGGCCAGTACCCCGAGCGCCTCGTCGGCGCCAGCCACGGTCATCGCGACGCCGATGGCACAGATCGGAGATACCGCGTCGTACGGCCAGCAACAACAACCAGCCGCTGCCTATCAGCCGGCGCCGGCGACAGCACCGGCCGCGGTTGCCACACCGTCGGTTCCCGCTGGCTGGTACGCCGACCCGGCCGGCCGGTTCGAGCTGCGCTACTGGGACGGTGGCGGATGGACCGAGCACGTCTCGACGGGCGGTCAGCAGACCACCAACCCACCGACGGCCTGACCCTCCAAGCCCGTGCTGGCAACCTCACTCGGTCATGCCGGCATCCTGATCGAGACCCGATTCGGGTCAATCGTCTGCGATCCTTGGTTTGAGCCCGCGTTTTTCGGGAGTTGGTTCGTCTTCCCGCGAAACGATCAGCTCGCGGATGGTCTGCTCGATCGAATCGAGCATGCCGACTACCTCTATGTGTCCCATCTCCACAGCGATCACCTCGACGAGGTCTGGCTCGCTGATCACATCAGCCGCGACATCACCGTCTTGATCCCAGGCTTTCCGACGCACGAGCTCGAGCGCCGTTTGCGCGGCCTCGGCTTCACGAAAATCATCCGCACCATGGACGGCGAGGAGATCGATCTCGGCGGGCTGCGGGTCGCGATCCACGTCGAAACCTCGATCACCGACGGCCCAGGTGGCGACTCGGCGCTCGTCGTCAGTGATGGTGAGACGCGGCTCGTGAATCAGAACGACTGTCGCACGGCCGACCTCGACGCGCTGCGGGCCCATGGTCCGGTCGATCTGCACTGGCTGCAATACAGCGGGGCGATCTGGTATCCAATGGTGTACGACGAGCCGCCCGAGCGCATGCGCGAACTCGTCGACGCGAAGGTGGAGAGTCAATCGAGGCGCGCATTGAAGTACGTCGACGTGATCGACGCCCGCGCCGTGGTGCCGAGCGCCGGACCGCCGTGCTTCCTCGACCCAGCGTTGTTCCACCTCAATCGGATCACGGGTGACGAACTCTCCATCTTTCCCGATCAGCCGTCGTTCATCGACCTGCTCGACAAAGCCGGGCGTACGGGCATACTCGCCATCCCCGGCACGCAGATAGAGATCTCGCCGGCGGGTTGCACCGTGCGCCATCCACTTCCCGATTCAGAAGTGGACGCGATCTTCGCCGCCAAGGCCGATTACCTCGCCGCGTATCAGCGCGACTGGATGCCGTGGCTGCTGCGTCACAAGGCCGGCTGGCATGTGCCGACGTCGGATCTCCTCCAGACCCTCAAGGCGTGGTGGGAACCCCTGCTCGCGATGGCGCCGACGCTGCGCGCAGCCGTTGGCGCCAACTGCCTGATGCGGTTCGGCGAGCTGGCAATCGTCATCGACTTCCCCGCCGGCGAAGTGCGCGAGTTCCGCGGCGACGAGCACGACTTCCGCTTTCAGATCCAGCGCGAGCTGGTCGAAACCGTTGTCGCTGACCGCGCCGTCGACTGGAGCAACGCCCTGTTCCTGTCGTGCCGATTCACCGCGTGGCGAGCCGGCGCGTTCAACGAGTACCTCTACAACTTCTTCAAGAGCCTGTCAGTGGAGCGGATGCGCCGGGCCGAGAGCGAGGCGCGCCGGAAGCTGGATCCTCCCGACGCGCATCAAGAGATCGAGCTCGGCGGGTTCATCATGGAGCGGGCTTGCCCGCATCGCCAGGCGGACCTGAGCGTGTTCGGTGAGATCGAGGGCGACGTGTTGATCTGCACCCTCCACGGTTGGCGCTTCGATCTCAACACCGGTCAGTGCCTCACTGCGTCCGACCGGTGTCTCCGCGTCCGCCGTGCGGATGGGGCGCCGACAGCCCGTAGCTGAGCTCAGACGTGCACCCAGACGACCGACTTCAGCGGCATGAGGTTGTTGTCCCAGATGAAATCCATCGCCTGGGTCGAGACACGGACACAGCCGTGGGAGGCCGGATAGTTGGGAACGTCGTTGGAGCCGTGAACAGCCTGACCTCCATGGAAGTACTTCGGACGGTAGATCCTGCCGAGGTCGCCGTCCCACCAGCCGTCTGGCCGCTCGCGGTCCACCTTCCACAATCCGTCGGCCGTGATCGAAACACCGGTGAGGGGCGGGCCACCGGGAGTCTTCTTGTCGACCGCCGTGTACGCGTTTCCTGTTCCCGTCGAGGTGTTGAACACCCACTGCGTCTTGCCGTCGACGACGACGAACAGCAGCTGCTTGCCCTTGTCGATCTCGATCAGGTTGCCGGTGTCGGCCTGCCCGTGGGCTTTGGTGTCGATTGCCGTCAGGTATGTCGCCGTGTCGTTGTCGACCGAGCCGGTGGCGGGGAGGTTGAGATACTTCTGGAAGGCCATCACGGCCTGTTTGGTGGTGAGGCCGAACTTGCCGTCGGCACCGCCGTTCCAGAATCCGAGCTGGAGCAGACGGAGCTGGACGACTGCGGTGTCCGGGCCACTACTCGAGCCGACCGCCGCGATCGGCGTCGGGAAGGATCCGACGATCTCGATGTTTGCCGGCAGTGTGCTGGTCGTCGTCGGAGGTTCCGTGGTCGTGGTCGGCGCCTCGGTGGTCGTCGGCGCCTCGGTGGTCGTCGGAGCCTCGGTGGCGACCGGGGCGACGGCGACCGGGGCGACGACGGGCGGCGCTTCAGCCGTGGTCGGCCCGACGGTGACCGCAGGTGCCGCGGTCCCTGCCACGACCGGAGAAATCTTAACGGTGTCGGTAGTGCGCGGCTGGGCGATCGTCTGATTGGTCGTGCATCCGCCTGCAGCGAACACGACCGTGGCAAGACAGGCAGCCGTGCAGACGAGACGATTTCGTCGTGTGAGTGACCGGTTCATGATTGTCGAGATCCGTGGTTTGCCGATCCGCCGCTCGGGTTCATTGGGTGTCCAGGTTACCCCGCTACTCCGCTCGACATCGGTCGACCAAGCGCACTTCGAGTAACATTTCGACAACTTTTCGTACAGGCCACTCGGCGGAGTCCTCATCTGAACGAGGAGTCGCTACGACAGATAGGTCGGCAGTTCGCACCAAATCGTGAGCGCGTACTTCACGCCGGAGTGCAGTTGATTCGTCTGGTGAGGATGGGTGACGAGCGACGGCCACGCCAGCACCGAACCGACCGCAAGATCGGTGTTGGTGACGCCCTGCAGCGGGAACTCGAGCTCGCCGCCTTCGTACCCATCGTTGAGTTTGACCGAGGCCGAGACTTGGGCGACATCATGGTGGATGCGGAGGCTCTCCTGCTCGCCCAGCGCGTAGCGGATGACGAACACATCGCGTAGGCCGTGATAGTCGATGTACGGCCAAGCCTGGCGTAGCTGCGGCCACAGTCGTTCGCCGATATCGATCTGAACGTTCTCGAACAGTCGGGGGCTGATGACCGCGAGCGACACCTCGTTGCCGGGAACCGGGTCGTCGGGCTGGTGTTCGAATCCGCCGACCGCCTCGGCCGCCCGGATGACCGCCGCGCAGAATTGCGGTGTCCAGAACGAGGTGACGAAGAGGTCTGGCCCGATGGCCGCGATGGAACCAGAGTTGTCGACCGCGTCGGCATAGCCGAGTACCCGCGCCAAGTCGTCCACGTCGCTCATGGTTGTGATCGTTGCAGGTCCGGCGCGAGCACCCACGGTCCGCGGGGCAAGGATCGGAGGTCGAAACGATCGATCAGTTCGGCCGCGCCCACCGACTCGCCGATCACGCAGAGTCCCAGGCTCTCGGCGATCAGCGACAGGACAGCCGAGGCGTCGATCCCCTTGTGGCTCAGTTGGGCGAGGGTGACCGAGCCGTGGCGCTTGGCGAGACGAACGCCGTCAGCACCGAGCACGAGCGGCACGTGGCGGTAACGCGGTGTCGCCAGGCCGAGCAGGCGCTGCAGCATGACCTGGCGCGGCGTGGACGACAGCAGATCGTCGCCGCGGACGACTTCGGCGACGCCTTGTGCGGCGTCGTCGACGACGACCGCGAGGTTGTATGCGGGCACACCGTCGTTGCGGCGCAGGACCACGTCGTCGACGACGCCGGCAAAGGTCCCCCGGATCTCGTCATCTATCTCGATCACTGCGCGGTCCGCACGGAGCCGCAGCGCCGGCAGCCGACCCTCGCGCCGCAACGCGGCGCGATCGGAATCGGTGAGGCCGCGGCAGGTGCCGGGATAGGCGCCGTCCGGCGCTGTGGGCGACTGCGGTGCGCGCACCGCCTCGCGGATCTCACGACGGGTACAGAAACACTCATATGTTCGACCGAGACCGTGCAGTTCCTCGATCGCCGCGTCGTAGCGATCGAATCGCTCGCTCTGGCGCACCACCGTGGCATCCCAGTCGAGACCGAGCAATTCGAGGGCGTGCAGTTGGCCGGCCTCATGGTCGCGGGACGACGTGACCCGGTCGAGGTCCTCCATCCGCACGACAAAGTCCATCCGCTGCGATCTCGCCGACAGCCAGGCCACCAAGGCGGTGCGCAGGTTGCCGAGATGCAGTTCGCCAGTCGGCGACGGTGCGAATCGGCCCGCCCCAGAACCCACGAGCCCGGTACTCACGGGATTATTGTGCCGACACTCTCGACGGTCCGGCGTCGATCGGCTACGATTTCGACGGACTGTGGTGAACTTGACACGAATCGTGGGACTATGAGCGATGCGGCCGGCGACGACCTGCTCTTGGCGGCAGCGCCGTTGGAACGCGTCTCCGAACAGTCCCTCGCTCTCGCGGCGCGGCTTCTGCTTCCCAATCACATGGCCGTGTTGCCCGTCCTGCTGGTGACGGGAGCCGCCTTCAACGACCGTGTCTCTCGCGAGCGGCTGGTCGACTGGTTTGCAATCGGGCTGATCGCCGAGATCATTTCGGTGATCGCGTGGTGGCGGTACCGAGCGGAGCGCCGCTGTGGTGGCAGTGGCCTGCGGACACTTTTGCTGATCCGACTCGCGACTGTGTGCGTCGGGGGGGCGTGGGGCGCCGCGCTTTTCGTCCCCGACTCCAAGGACACCGAGACGATGCTGTTGTTCGCGTTGTTCGCATATGGCGCCAGCGCGTTCGCGATGCTGCTGACGAACGCGCGCACCGATCTGTTCATAGCGTTCCAGGTGCCTCTGTTCACGCTCGGAAGCGTGGCCCTGGCACTCACCCACAACGTCGGACTCGTCAGCCTCGGCGCGCTGGCAATCGGCTACCTCGTGTTCGCGACGGTCATCCATCGGGTCTCCAACCGCAGCGTGATCGAAGCGATCGAATCGACGTGGCGCACACGGCAGCTCATCGATGGTCTCGCAGCGGAGCACGAATTGCTGCAGGGAGCGAACGAGTCCTTTGCCGAACTGAACAGTCAGCTCACCCACCAGGCGACCCACGACCACCTCACGGCCCTGTACAACCGGCGCGGAGCCCTTGATGCGCTCGACAGCGCACTCGCGGTCGCGACCACCCAGACTCCGGTCGGGCTGCTCTATATCGACCTCGATCGGTTCAAGCACATCAACGACACGCTCGGCCACCGCGGCGGCGATCAATTCATCGCTGTCATTGCCGATCGATTGGCACGCAGCATCGATCCAGGGGCAACCGCCGGGCGGATCGGCGGCGACGAGTTCATCGCGGTGCTCCCCGGATGCGACGTCGGTGCGAGTTTGGCCGTTGCGAGCAGGATCACGTCGGTGCTCGCCCAACCGGTGCACGCCGAGGGGCGCGAAATGCCGTCGTCGGTCAGTATCGGCGTCGCCGTCGGTCCGAGTCACGGCATGGGTTCCAGCGAGTTGCTCCGCCACGCCAATGCGGCCCTGCACCGGGCCAAGTCGGGCGGCAGGAATCGAGTCGATGTCTTCGACGGCTCGGTCAGGACAGAACTCAATCAGCGTGTCGACAGCGAGCAGGCGTTGCGGCGAGCGCTCGACGGTGACGACATCGTTGCCTATTTCCAACCGGAGGTCGATGCGACGACGGGTCAGGTCGTCGGCGCCGAGTTGCTTGCCCGCTGGATCCGTCGCGACGGCACGGTCGTCAACGCCAACGAATTCATCGGTGTCGCGGCTCAGGCCGGCCTGCTCGAGCGACTCACGGATCATGTGATGCAGCAGGCGCGGCCACTCGTGCGTCGGCTCAGCATGCTGGGTCTGCCAGAGGGCTTCCGCTTCCGGCTCAACCTTGCCCCGCGCGCGACGGAACGGTCATGGCGCGAGAACCCGCTCGATTCGTTGCTGCAGGGCATCGACCCGTCGCTGCTGACGGTCGACGTCACCGAGTCCGCCGTCATCGACGACCTCCCCGCCGCCGCTGCCATCCTCGCTTCGCTGCGCGTGCGTGGCGTGCGCATCTGCCTCGACGATTTCGCCCGCGGTGTCTCCTCGCTGAGCCTGCTCCGCAAACTGCCGCTCGACGAGGTCCGTATCGATCGGACGTCGATCGACACGATCACGGCGCATCCTCACGACCGCGCGATCGTACGCTCGATCATCGGTCTCGTTCGCGAGATCGGCCTGACCGCGACGGCTGACGGGGTCGAGACCGGGGCGCAGGCCGATGTGTTGATTGCGCTCGGCTGCATTCGCCATCAGGGCCACCTGTACTCACGGGCGCTGCCGGCATCGGAGTTCGACAGCTACCTTGCCCGCGCAATGGTCCAACGATACGCGACCGGCCCGGCCGACGACGCTGCCGACTTTGCGCAGTGGCCAACCCCCGACTTGGAATAGGATCTCCGCGATTCCATCTATTCGGTACACCGAATCAGTCCGTGAGGGGTTGGCATGAACTGTCCAAGCTGCGATACAGAGCTGCAACCGGGTCAGCGGGTCTGCCAGAAGTGCGGCGCTGTCGTCACCTCCGAGGTGGCGGTGACACCTCCTCCACCTCCGCTTCCTCCGTCCCCGCCTCCTGCCCGGGCCGGCGCCTTCGCGCCACCGTCGTTCGATCCGCCGACCGTCGCAGATGTCGGCGCACCTACCTCCGCCTCTGCAGCCTCCTTCAACATCGTGGAACAGACGGTTCCGGTGAACGGCCAGCAAGGGTGGACCGGCGGTGGTTGGCCGGCCGAGCACCAGGCCGGCGACGCCCCGACCACCCAATTCCCGCAGCCGCAGCCCGCGCCAACGGGCCCGGCATGGGACATCCCCGAGGCTCACCCGGCGCCCACCGCTGCCTACCCGGTGGTGGATGGCCAGCCGGGGTATGTGATCGCACCAGCGTACGTCCCCGCCGTGCCGGCGGTCGGCAGGGGATCCGCTGTGCTCGCCGCCGTTGCCGTGCTGGCCGGAGTCGCTGCGATCGTCGCCTCGTTCCTACCGATGCTCACGATCAAGTCCGATGCCCCGATCGACGCCCTCGGTGACTACAAGCTCAACGACCTGGCCGGGACGAACCTCCAGGTGGCCATCATCGTTGCAGGGGCCTGCATCCTGATCGGAGGCGTGCTCGCCAAGCTCGGCCAGCGATTCGGCGCCGGTCTCGCCGGCGGCGCGGCGCTCGGGCTCGCTGCGTTCATCGCCGCGATCTGGGCAGTGACGGACGCAATTTCCAAGGGTGCCGAAGCCGTCGCCCGAGTCTCCGCGAGCAGTGGCGCAGGCGGCACGTTCTACGAAGGCAAGCCCGGGATCGGCTTCTGGGTCCTCGTCGGCGCGGCAGGTCTCGGCGTGATCGGGCTGTTGATCGCGCTCGCCCAGTCGGGCAACGACGGCCGGGCACGATTGAACATCGGCATCTGCGCAGCCGGAGCGCTGGCGGCCATCGCCGCCGCGGCCGGGCCGCTCGTTCCCGAGAACAACGCCTCCTTCACCGACAACATGAGCAGGGACGGCGGCTCGACCGCCTTGCTCTACGCCCGGCTCGGGATCATGGGGCTCGTCGCGCTCGTCGGAGTGATCGGCTTCATCCGCAGGAACCGGTGGGGCATCGGGCTCGCAATCGGTGGCGCGTCGCTGTACATCTGGCAGTGGATTTCCTCGCTCGCCAAGTTGGGTGACCATCCTGCGCCACCAGCGTTCTTCAACCCCGGGGCGGCCGAGCCCAAGCCGCATATCGTCACCACGATCGGCATCATCGCAATGCTCGGGCTGGCCGTGCTCGCGATCCTTGTCGGCCTCCGTGAGAAGGAACCCGTCACCTGACGGCTGCCGGATCCGGCCACACATTTCCGGCTACCCGGATCCGGCCACAGTTTCCGGCCGCACTTTTCGGGCTCGACGGCGAGCGTCAGTCCGGGTTTGGCTGTTGCAGCAGGTCAGCGCTCGTCGCCAGCGCCGTGGCGAGGGCCGCCGCCCGTTCGATCACCGCGGCCACATAGTGCCCGGACACGACGCTCTTCCCCGACAATGGCGGATCGCCGAGCGAACGCACCAGCGCAGCCGGCTCGTCGGCGGCAACGATGGGCGCGGGTTCGGGCAGTGCCGGGACGGCCCGCCAGATGTTGACCGGCTTGTGTTCCTTCGGCCGGGCCGGGCGGCGTTGGTTCGTTCGCTTGCGCTGTGGAGTATTCATCAGTCGTCGTCCCCGGTGAGGAGTGAGTCGGATCGGAGCCCGAGCGCAACCCGCAGTTGCTCGGTGCTGAGATCCGACAACGAGCTCGACTTGGGCAGTACCAGTTCGGCGATGTGGCGCTTGCCGGCAACGACCTCCTCGACCCGTTCGTCGACGGTACCGGGGCAGACCAGCCGGTGCGAAACGACGGTGCGAGTCTGGCCGATCCGCCAGGCGCGATCACGAGCCTGATCCTCGACCGCCGGATTCCACCAACGGTCGAACAGCACGACATGGCTGGCGGCGGTGAGGTTGAGGCCGGTACCTCCGGCCTTCAGCGACAGCACCAGCGCGCCGGGACCCGAACCCTGCTGGAACTCGTGGACGATGCGGTCGCGTGTACCGCGCGCGAGGCTGCCGTCGTAGCACGCGATCGGTTGGCCGGTGACCTCGCTGAGGTGAACGGCGAGACGACGTCCCCATGATGCGAAGTGGGTGAAGATCAAGATCCGCTCGCCGGCTGCAAAGACCGAGTCGATGATCTCCTCCAACCGGGCCAGCTTTCCGGAACGGCCGGTGAGGGCCAAGCCGTCGTCGTTGTAGGCGGCCGGGTGATTGCAGATCTGCTTGAGCGCGGTGATCGCGGCGAGGATGGCTCCCTGCTTCGGCTCGACATCGGCGTTGGCGACGCCCGCGACAAGGCCGTCGAGCACCGCTTGGTACAGCCCGATCTGCTCGGGCGTCATGCTGCAATGGTCGAGTTCGTCGATCTTGTCCGGCAATTCGGCGGCAACCTCCGGCTCGCTCTTGGTGCGCCGGAACACGAGAATGCCGTTGAGCGCGCGCAGCGCGGCTTCACCCTCCCCCGACATCTGGGCGATGAAGGCGGGCCGCGCGCCGACCAGACCCGGATTCGCGAAATCGAGGATGGCCCACAGGTCGCCGAGCCCGTTCTCGACCGGCGTTCCGGTGAGCGCGACCCGGCTTTCGGCCGGGATCCGGCGCAGTAGCTGAGCCGTCTCGTTGGCCGGGTTCTTGATCGCCTGAGCCTCGTCGAGTACGAGCCGTTTCCACGCCTGAGCCGCGAGCGCTTCGACGTCGCGAACAGCCGTGCCATAGGTGGTGATGACGACATCGGCGCCGGCGATCTCTGTCGCGAGCTCCTCTGCCGACGAACGCGATGCACCGTGATGCACCAAGACCCGCAGGCCGGGCGTGAACCGGGCAGCCTCGGCCGCCCAGTTGCCAACGACCGCCGGTGGGGCGACGACGAGTGCCGGGCCGTTGCCCTGCGTCCGGGCGAGGTGGGCGAGCATCGTCGGTGTCTTGCCGAGACCCATGTCGAGCGCGAGGCAGCCGCCCAGGCCGGCAGCATCGAGGAAGCCGAGCCACGCCAACGCCTGGGCCTGATAGCTGCGCAGCTCGCCGACGAAGCCTGGCGGCCGGGTGACCGGCTCGGTCGAGATCTGATCGGCGCGCTGCAGCAGGTCGGTCGCCCAGCCGCTGCCCTCGACCGTCACGCCGCCGAGGAGCGGTGAACCCTCGAGCCCGATGCCGTGCCGGAGGATCTCGGCGCCGGTGAGCTGGGTAGTGTTCGCGCGCTCGGCGAGTGCGGCTGCGGCTTCTTTGAGATCGACGCGGTCGAGCTCGATCCAGCGACCGTGCGACTGCACGAGCGGGCGAGCCTGCGTCGCGAGCCGGGCGACGTCGGCAGCCGACAGCTCGACATCGTCGAACAGCACCGACCAGCGGACGTTGCTGAGCTGATGGGCACCAACGACGGAGTTGCCGGCGATCTCGGTGAAGAGGCGAAGCGACGGCGTCGGCTTGCGCCGCGAGAGAGCCGGCACGCGCACTTCGAAGCCGACGGCTTCCAGCATCGGCCCGGTGACCGTCATCAGCTCCCACGCCTCTGCCTGGCTGAGCACGACCTGGCCGCGGCGCAGACCACCCGGTCGGAGCAGCACCGGAAAGATCCGTTCCAGACGGGTCATCTCGTCGGCGAGCGGCTTCGTCATCCGGCTGTCGGCGAGTGCGACCTCGATCGAGAGCAGCCTGGCCTTGGCGCCGGGACCGAGCACCGACAAGAACCACGCGTCGCTCGTGTCGGGTGGCGCCAATTGGACGACGAGCTTGGGCCGGCCGAGCGAGGTGACCGGCCGTGACCACTGGTCGAGCCGCCTCGAGATGTCGCCGGCGATGCCGAGCGGAACAGTGAACGACGAACCGTCGAGCCGGGCGATGAAGGCCTCGGCGAGATCGCCTGCCGAGTTCGTGGTCGGGGGGGGCGCAGGGAGTTCGAGCCGGCGGGCAGCGTCGGTCACGATCGCTTCGATCACGGCGCCGAGCACCGCAAGTGTGGTGTGGCGGGAATCGGCGGGGACGAGGACCACGACTGGACCCGGCATCGCTGCCGCGAGATCCTTCACGAGTGCTTCGTCGACGGTTGCCGGTACCCAACGCACGGCGGCATCGACGAGACGGTCGTTCGGCCGCTTGTCGAAACGCAGTGTCGGCACGCACGCTCCGCGGGCCACGAGGCGCACTGCCTCGAGCGCGACGCGCCCGAGCCAGACCACACTCAGCCCGACGCCCCTGCGCCCCAAACCGCCTCCTACGGCGACGAGCCAGCCGAGCGCGTCCTTGATCGGAATCGCCAACGCTTCTGCACGGCCACCGCCTGGCAGTTGCACGCTGGGGTGCACGGCCCAACCGAGCGACGGACCCCCGATCGCTTCGAGTCGATTGGCGAGCTCCTCGTTGTTCTCCGGCTCGGCGCGCGGCCCCGCCGCCCACACGACGAGCTTGCCGGCCTCCCACGATGCCTGCAGCCTGGCCTCACCGATCGGCTGATCCACACCGGCTGGGAGCTCGGTCGGCGGGCCGACGAGGAGGTCGTGGGCGTCCCACAGACCGTCGAGCACATCCTCGAAATCGGCCACGACCTGTTCGCGCTCCAGACCCTGCAGTCCGCTGACGGAATCGAGGTTCTCCTCGGTCTCGTCGATGAGCCGTTCGAGCACGCGCAGCGTCGCTCTCGTGTCGGCTTCGAACAACGCGAGTTGTTCGGCCGCGGCGCGGCCATCGGCTACCGACCAGACTGCCATTTCGAGCTGATGTGAAGTATCGAGCATCGTTGCTGCAGCGCTCCCTGCGCCGTGGATCCCGTCATGGTGACGAAGGCCCATCCGCCGAGTCATCTTCGAGAGGTTCGGACAACCAACTCAACCGCTTCACCACGCGGGACAACGCTGCAACACTACAACCCAACGAAGCATCAACCGCAGCACAACTGGAGGAACTTTTCACCGTTACCGGCGCCTCATCGGCTCGTCCGGTCAGTTCGGGTGGGTCGTGCCACCTTCTGTGGCCGTGACTTCCGGTGTTTTGGTCTCTGGCGAGGCGGTCTCGACGACCGCCGACGGATCGGTTCGGGCCACCGGGAGCGGCGTGCCCTTCGATGTCACATCGAACTGATCGAGCTCGGCTCGCGCCTCGGCCAAGGCAATGAGGCGGCTCTGCACCGCGCCAATCGCATCGTCGAGCGCCTGCTGCGATGTGGCGGCTCCGGCCGGGGCCGCGAGTTTGGCGATTGCGTCCTCGAGCGCGACGACGGCCGGTTCCACCGCGCCGATCGCAGCGTCGCGATGCGTTGCAGGCAGCGCTGCAGCAGCGATCAGCCGATCGTCGATGTCGAGCGCGGCCTGCTCGAGAATCGCTCGCGATCCGGGCGATCCGGGGTCGGTGAGCGTCGGCTCGGCCCGGACGGCCAGGACGGCGTCGCGGAGCCGCCGGTGCAGTTTGGCCTCCGGTGAGTGGGCGCCGGCCCACGACGTCGGCGCCCTCGTCGCTGTACCGGGCACGATCTCGTTGGACTCGACGAACGAACGCTTCGAGCGAAAGGCGATGGCGGCTGCGCCGGCGATCACTGCGACGACGATGAGGACGGCAAACGCCACGAAAATCATGACTTTCGTGACTTGAGCAGGACGATCAGGACGATGATCACGACCAGGATGATCACCGCGGCCGCGATGATCTTGACCTTGCTCCACGGCCGGGCGCCTTGAACTTCGCCGGTGACACCATTGATGTACACCTGGAACGGCTTGTCCTGGTAGATCACGGTGAGCAGCCAGATCGGGAGCAGAAGGTGCTTGTAGGTCATCTTGCGCCAGTCGATGCTACGCGAATCGACGTCTTGATGGTCGCCGCCGATGTCACGCCGGATCGTCTGATCGATCTCCGCTTCCATCTTCGTGGTCGCCTCGCCCATGCACTGCTCGACGTCGTTGTCGTATGTCCGACAGAGGTGTCCGGCGACGAACTCCGGCGAGTACGACTTGGCCGTCTGCGTCGGCCACGGTTCGAGCTTCGCGACCCGGGCCCGATCGAAACCGTCGTTGGCGAACACCGTGATGTCGTCGAAACTGTTCGTGACCACGCCCGACACCGGGAACCAGTTGGTGCGGGTCTCCGTCCGCTCGTCGTCGCCGCTGCCGACGGTGACCGTGTAGTCGTCACCACGGCGCCCCGTGTAGGTCGCCTCCGTGTCGGCATCGTAGGTGAAATAGGCGGTGTAGACGCTGGAGAACGAGCCCGTTCGGTTGTAGGTCTTGAACTCGGTCGGGGCGAAGCGTCGGCTGTTGATCCACTCGTCGATCACGGATGTCGCCGACTTCGCATCGATCTGGAACGGCACGACTCCATCGACTGCGAGTCGGTCCGGTGCGTTGTGCACATCGTCTCGCTGGATTGGCGTTGCACAGTACGGGCAACGCTCTGCCGTCAGGCTTCCGGAGAACGTGGAGCGGCCGCCGCAGTTCTGGCAGACGATCTCTTTGTGCTCCGCGCTGATCGACCGCTGGCCATGGAGCCGGCCGTTCTGCAATGCCTCCAGCGCGGTCCGGAGATCCTGCTCGACCGCCGACTGGGTGAGGTCGACACTCAGGTCGTGAACGGCTCCGCAGTGAGCGCAGGCGAGTTTTTGGAGCTTGATGTCGAAATGCAGTTCGGCGCCGCACGAGTTGCACGGGTAGGTGCGGGTCTGCTCGGTGCCGTGCAGCGCGGCCAGGTCGCGGGGCGCCTCGCGGGGCGTTTCGCGGGGCACTTCGCCCGTGACCGGTGGCGCCGTGACCGGTGGCGCCATGTCCGGTGCCATGTCCGTTGCCGGTGGTGGTGGTGATGTCGGTGGTGCCATGTCCGGTGGTGGTGGTGGTGATGTCGGCAGTGGAGGAGGCTGCGCCCCTTCGCCGTCGTCGATCACGATCAGGCTCCAGCACTCGGTGGTACGGGCGGCGGCGTTGCCGAGGTCGGTGGCAACGGCGGTGGCGTCGAGAACAACACCTGCAGGGCCGGCACGCTCTGCGCCGACGACCAGGCCGCCAGACCGGGTGACCACACGAGTGTGGTCCCGACGACCTGACCGTTGGCGATGCCGGCCTGCATCTGGGCCAGGTTGTACGGACCACTCGGTTGGCCGCCCGCGTCGACGTGGTACAGCACCTGGCCCGGCAGCGGAGGTGGTGCGGCCGCAGCGGGTGCGGGTGCCGGAGCCGCCGCGGCAGGCGCCATCGCGCCCGCCATCGTCTGGGCCATCTGGGCGCCCATGGTCACGCCGAGTCCGAGTTGCATCGCGGCTCCCGCGGCGCCGCCACCGGGGTTTCCTGCGGCGGCCACCATCGCCTCGGCGGCCTTGGCCTGTTGATAACGGTCCATCGAGCCGATGTTGTCGAGGAAGCCGCCCTCCTCGACACCACGAGCGACACCGCGGGTCATCGCTTGGGTGATCTCATCGGGGAGCGAGATGTTCATCGTGATGTCGGGGATTTCGATGCCGTACTCGTCGTCGACGCGTTCCTGCACGAATTCACGCAGCTTGGCTGACAACTCGACCTGACGGCCCTGCAGGTCGATGACGCCCAATCCGGTGGCCAGCACCATGTCGGAGAAGGCGAGGCTGATGACCCGCCGCAGCAGTTCGGAGATCTCCTCGACGTCGACAGCGCTGTCGGTGCCGATCACCTCGCGGAGGAACACCTCGACATTGGCGATCTTGACGACGCAGAGGCCATTGGCGCGGACCTGCACCATCTTGAAGTCGGGGTCGCGGACCGTGACCGGTGTGGGGGTGCCCCACCGCAGGCTCGTCACCGGGCGGGTGTTGATGTAGTACACCTCGCTGCGGAACGGGCTGTTGAAGCCGTACTTCCAGCCCTGCAGCGTGCTGAGGATCGGCAGGTTCTCGGTCTTCAACTCATAGGTACCGGGATCGAAGGTGTCGGCCAGCTTGCCCTGATAGACGAACGCAGCCTTTTGGCCCTCTCGCACGATCAGTTGGGCGCCGTTCTTGATCTCGTTCTGGTAGCGCGGGAACCGCCACGCAAGCGTGGATCGCGAGTCGTCGATCCACTCGATGATGTCGACGATCTCTCCGCGGATCTTGTTCATCAAACCCATGTCGTGCTCCTGCCATGTCCGTCAGCAGCGTCCACCATAGACCACACCAACGACGTCGGATCGTTCGCCCGGACTCCCTTCGCCGGAACGCAGTGGCGGCCGTCGCAGTACTGCGAGAAGCGTCAGTAGCGGCCCGCAGCAGTGGCCTGAACCGCGGCGACGATCTTGGCGTAACCGGTGCAGCGACAAAGGTTGCCGGACAGCCCGATTCGGATCTCCTCCTCGGTCGGCGAGGGATTGCGGGCCAGCAGCGCCGTGGCGGACATGATCATGCCGGGGGTGCAGAAACCGCATTGCACACCGCCCGCTTCGAGGAGATTGCGTTGCAGCGGATGCATCTCTGCACCGCGCATCACACCCTCGACCGTGGTGATGGCCCGCCCCTGTGCTTGCGCGGCGAGGTACGAGCACGAGTTCACCGGTTGGCCGTCGAGCAGCACCATACAGGCGCCGCATTCGCAGTCGTCGCAGCCCTCCTTGGTGCCGGTCAGGCCGACCTCGCTGCGAAGCACGCTGACGAGGTTGCGGCCGGGTTCGATCGTGACGGGATAGTCGACCCCGTTGACGTTCAGATCGATGCTCAGCTTGATTGGCATGCTCATCGTGATGCTCCTATCCCATAGGCCCGGTTGACGGGGATCGCGATCGCTTCGCCACCGGCGCGGCGCCCGGCGGCCTCGACCGCGCGGCGGGCCATCACACCGACGCAATGTCGCCTGTAGCTGTCGCTCGCGCGCAGGTCGCTGATCGGTGCCGACTGTTCGGCTGCGGCACGGGCGACGGCAGCGAGCGTGTCCTCGTCGACCGGTCGTCCGATCAGTGCAGCGTCGAGACCGCCGACCGCCACGATCGTCGGCGCGACCGCCGTCAACGCGACCGCAACATGTCCAGCCGTTCCGTCGTCGTTCAGGGTGACCGACGCGGCGGCGCCGACGACCGCGATCTCCATCGCCCGCCGGTACTCGAGTCTGACGTACGCACTGCCGGATCGCGCCGGGCGCTTCGCGAGCACCAGTGCGATGCACAACTCGTCGGCCGCCGCGCTCGTGCTTCCAGGACCGACCCACAGGTCGGGCAGGCTCACGGACCGGGTGCCGCTCGTCGAACGGAGTTCGACCATCGCCCCGAACACGAGCAGCGGAGCGCCCGTGTCCATCGCCGGGGACGCGTTCATCACGTTTCCGCCGAGCGTTCCGACGTTGCGCGTGGCGGGTGAGCCCACCAGCGCGCTGGCATCGGCGAGAGCGGAGTAGCTCGCCACGATGGTGGCATCGAGCATCATCGCCGCGTGCGTCGCGAGGGCGCCGATCCGCAGCCCATCGTCGGTCAGCGTGATCGTGCTCAGCTCGCTGAGACGGTCGATCGCGACGATCGAATCGGGTAGCGGGGCCTTGCCGTGGCGTGCGCCGACGACGAGATCGCTGCCGCCGGCGACGGGACGAGCGCCGGCCGCGAGCGCGGCGAGCGCGTCTTCGATGGATGTGGCGATGGTGAAGCTCATGACTGCATCGCCTCCCACACCCGCTCGGCCGTCATCGGCAGTCGGCGCACCGGTTTGCCGACGAGCTTGGCGAGCGCGTTCGAGATCGCGGCGGCCGTTGCGACGTTGGGGGCCTCGGCGAGTCCTTTGGCGCCGCGCGGTCCGGCGTCGGGCGTGTTGATCTGCACGAAATGGGTGCGGATCACGGGTGTGTCGGCGCACGTCTGCAGCTTGTACTCCAGCAGGCCAGCGTTGCGTTGCCGCCCCTGATCGTCGTATTGCGTGCCCTCGGTGAGCGCCTGGCCGACGCCCATCATCACGCCTCCCTCGACCTGTCCGAGCGCACCGAGTTCGTTGATGATGGTGCCCGAGTCATGGGCAGCGCCGACCTCGAGCACGCGGACGACGCCCGTGTCGCGGTCGAGCCGGACGCGAACGGCGTGACACGAGAACTGGGGGGCGACGAACGAGGCCATCCCGAGATCGCCGACGCAGCTGGACCCGGCGAGCGGGGGTGCCGCCGGCGGGGCCCCCGAGCCATGGCCGATGAGTAGTTCGCCACCCGCGGCGATGCCGGCCAGCTCGGCGATGGACACCGTCGAGCTCGGCGAGCCGGCAACATGTGCGTGCCCATCGGCCAGCACGATGTCGCCCGGAGCTGCCTCCAGGAACTCGGCCGCGAGTTTGCGGAGCTGCTCGGCCACCTGGCCGGCAGCGGCGACGACGGCGCGGCCGTTGTTGAACAATGTCTGCGAACCTGTCGCGCCCATGTCGTAGGGAGCAACGCTCGTGTCCTGATACACGAGCTCGAAGTTCTCCGGGTCCATCCCGAGTTCGTCGGCGGCCAATTGGCGCAACGTCATCACCGCCCCGGTGCCGCACTCCTGCGCGCCGGTGATGATCTGGCCGGAGCCGTCGCCGTCGAGCTTGAGGTAGGCGCCAGACGGCACCGCGAAGCTCGGCCACCAGCCGATGGCCACGCCGATCGCTTCGTCGTCCGGCAAGGTCTGGCCGTAGCCGACCAGCTTGGTCGCCTCTTCGATGCATTGCTGCACGCCGATCTCGCCGTAGGTCTGACCACTCGGTCCCACCGCACCGGTGTCGACCGCGTTCAGTCGGCGGAACGCGACCGGATCCATGCCGACCGCTGCCGCAACCTCGTCGGTGTGCGATTCGAGCGCCCAACACGTCTGCGGTGCTGTTGGAGCGCGCACGGAACCCGACGGCTGATGGTTTGTGTAGACGAGGTGGGCATCGACGTGCACGTTGGGGATCTTGTACGGTCCGGCGACGTGCATCGCCGCGAGCTGGGGGAAGAAGCCGGCGTCGGCGGTGTAGGCGCCGTTGTCGATCGCGATCCACGCCTTGCGGGCCGTGATCGTGCCGTCGTTACGAACGCCGGTCGTGATGTCGATGACCATGCCTTCGCGGCGGCGGTCTGGTGCGAGGAACTCCTCACGACGCGAGAACAACAGTCTCACCGGCCGCTTCGTGGCCTTGGCGAGCGCGGCGACGTGTGCTTCGTAGTGGAAGCCGCACTTGCCGCCGAAGCCCCCGCCGAGGTGCGCCACGATGATGCGGACCCTGTTCGCGGGGAGTTCCAGCGTCTCGCACACGCCGGCGCGGGCATCGAAGGGAACCTGGGTCGACGTCCAGATCGTGACCTTGTCGCCCTCCCACTGGGCGAGGACGGCTCGCGGCTCGATCGGTGCGGCATGGCAGCCGTCGGCGACGTAGCGACTCTCGACGATGTGATCGGCCTCGGCCAGGCCGGCGTCGACATCGCCCTTTGTGATCGATGAGAACGAAGCATCGTTGCGATCGCGAACGACCGGGTCGGCGGCGCCGTAGTCGGACCATCCGGTGTGCACGAGCGGCGAGCCAGCGCCGAGCGCGTCCTCGATATCGGTGATCACCGGCAGAGCTTCGTACTCGACGACGATCGCGTCGGCGGCGCGCTGGGCGACCTCGGGTGTGATGGCCGCGACCGCGGCGACGACCTCGCCCTCGAACCGAACGACGTCGCGGGCGAAGAGGGTGCGGTCGGCCACGAACGGTCCGAAGTGCACATCCGGGACGTCGGCTGCCGTCAGCACCGCGAACACCCCGGGGATCGCCAGCGCCGCCGTGGTGTCGAGCTTGGTGATCCGGGCGTGGGACACGTCGGCATAGCGGAACTTCGCGGCGAGCATGCCCGTCAGGGTGAGGTCCGCGGTGTAGCGGCCGCTGCCGGTCACCTTGTCCGGGCCGTCGGCGCGGACGAATCGGGGTTGTGTTGTTGGCGTCATCGAATCTCGCTTCATCCGTGGTGCCTACCAATATGGCACGGCGGACAAGGTCGCTGCGTCCCCGAGCGGCGCGAACATGCCGCTTGATGCCACGGCGCCTGATGTCAATCGCGCGTATGTTCGTTTGATTCGCGAATGTCGGCTAGCATTCGGGCGAGAGTCACGAGGGGGCACGATGAAAGAGCGGCGCAAGACCACGACGTCGAACTTCGGGGTAGGGGCTCGCGAGAGTCACGACTCCACACCGTTCTACGACCGGTTCCGCGCACCAGAGCTGTCCGACGATCAAGACGTCCCGCTTCCCTTGCCGATCGAGAACCCCTTTGTCACGGGCGACGCGCGACACATGGATTCGGTGGCGGACGGGTCGGTGGCGCTCGTGGTCACCTCGCCGCCGTACTTCGCCGGCAAGCAATACGAGGAGGAACTCGAACGCGATGGCGTACCGTCGTCGTACCTCGAGTATCTCGAGATGCTCACCGGCGTCTTCGCCGAATGCGTGCGCAAGCTCGAACCCGGCGGACGCATCGCGGTCAATGTCGCCAACCTCGGACGCAAGCCGTACCGCAGCCTGTCGGCCGACGTGATCCGCATTCTCGAGCATGACCTCGGTTTGCTGCTCCGCGGCGAACTGATCTGGCAGAAGGCTGAGGGCGCGAGCGGGTCGTGCGCGTGGGGTTCGTTCCGCAGCGCGGCGAACCCGGTCTTGCGTGACATCAGCGAGCGCGTGATCGTTGCGAGCAAGGGCCGCTTCGATCGCGCACGCTCGGTGAAGCAGCGCGCCGCGGAGGGCCTGCCGCACGAGAGTACGCTGATGACCGAGGACTTCATGGCGATGACACTCGACATCTGGTCGATCCCACCCGAGAGCGCGCGGCGGGTTGGTCATCCTGCGCCATTCCCGGTCGAGCTTCCCGAGCAGCTGATCCGGCTGTACACGTTCAAGGACGACCTGGTTCTCGATCCCTTCATGGGAAGCGGTTCCGCTCTCGTCGCGGCAGCCCGGCTCGGTCGCCGATACGTCGGCTACGACCTCGATCCGAGCTACGTCGACATCGCCCGTCGCCGGGTGGGCGAGGCTCTCGCTCCGCCTCACCCGGTCGCGGAGATCGGGCGTCTTTGGAGCGAAGTCGTTGCGCCGATCGACGTAGACGACGTGGACGACGTCGAGGACTTTCGGAGTCGCGCAACGAAGCAAGGCAAGGCCGCGCAGAAACTTGCAGAACAAGTTCTCGATGAGGCCGGCTTCACGATTGCGGAGAGAAACCAGCGCATCCGTAAGACGGGTGTGACGGTCAACTTCGTGGCGACGGACGGCGACGGTGCTCCGTGGGTCTTCGATATCGCCGGCGCCTTTACGAGCTATCGGGGTGGATTGCTGCGAATGGACACCGTGTGGAAATCACTCGGCAGGGCCTGCGCATTGAAGGGCTCTCTCGGCGGGATGTCACTGGTGTTACTGACGTCGCATCTTCCGCATCGCCCCAGTGACGGCGACACTGCGCTCAGGGCGGCGGGACCCGACGCGTTCTTCGACGCGATCGAGATGCTTTCCACCGAGGCCCTCGACCGGCTCAAGCTCTATGCCAAAGGCGGCTTCGGCGATGACCCTCAGCCCGGGTTCTGGACGCCGCAAGACCTCGCCCGCCGGAGTTCTTGAAGGCGACAGGCGGGATGCCATTGACGAACAGCACGATGTCGGTGCGTCGGCGGATGAAGCGGACCGGTCACCCAGAACTGGTTGATAGCGACGAACTCGTTCCGATCGGTTGCCGTCCAGTGGATGTACTGCGCTCGTATCCCTCAAAGCCATCGAAGATTCCGAGGCGACAATCGGCAGTTGGGATGCCCGGTGGTTCACCAGTCATCGGGCCTCTACCTGCCTTCAGTAGGTAGTTTCCAGCTGCCGTGAACGGTGCACACCCCGAGGCGAATTCCCGTGAGCGTAATCTACGCATCGCTTCGGTCAAGTCTGATCTTGAAATCGACCTCGCCGGTCAATCCGCGTACTGGAACAGTTCCGCCTTGGAAGTCGAGCGTCGATACGCCAGCAACGCGAGCGAAGATCTCTGTGGGAATCTCAAGAAGTTGATACTCCAGCATCGGTGGGCTCGAGGACCGAAAGGCGCGAAGCATGAGGATCGACGATGTAGCGGCGCGATAGTCGTCGAACAATTGGACCGTGAGCGGTTTTCGGTCGCGAGCCCGTCTCGCATCCTGGATCCAAGCGGCCTCGGTCAGCTTCGAGATGTGCACCGTCTGACGGGTCATGTCCTTCGAGGATGACGCCTTGAGTGACAAGGTCCGTGCGGCTGCGCCCGGTCGGACCAACGTCACGTCAAAGAAGCGATGCGTCGCGGAAGCCGCCCTGTCGACCGCCCATCCAGCCGTACGGCAGGCACCGACGAATACTGCCTCGAACGCCGTACTCGAAAGGGGATCGTCAGCGTTCGCGTGATAGGCGCGAAGACGCGCTGTGAAGTCCTCAGCCCAGATCGACGTGGCGAACCAGGAGGTTTCGAGGAGCTCGACGTCTGTTGCGCCCGTTACGGCATCAACGAACCTCGCCACGACAACCACCTGCGCGTCGTTCAACAATTCCATCGTCGCGTGCAGCTCTCCTCTGCCGCCGGCGCCGGTCACCACGCCAGATGCTCACCACTTCGTGGCTTTGAAGGAGCATGACTTCGAGCACTATTGCCCGGCAGAGTTTGAGCAAAAGGCAACGGCTGCGTTGGCACAGGACGGCAAGGCCAAGCGGGACGCCAAGCGTGAGCTACTTGAGGAGGTCCGGCTCTTGGCCGACGAAGACGATGGCAGGGCCAAGGCGGCGTTTGAGGCATCGGCCAGCGAGGTCATCGAGTTCCTCCGGAAAGTTGAGGCCACTCTCGTTCCTGGCGGCGAGACCCTCGTGTAGCCCCCGAACACGAGGAAGTCGACCTTTGGGCAAGATCGACTCACGACAGCCGTCAGCCGCGCAAACGTTGCCGCGCAAGGGCAGAGGTCCGGTAGAAGAAGAGGTTCCAGAGACCTAAAAAGTCCCTGCTGACCTGCGCCTTTACCGTGGGCGAGGGGGACTTGAACTCTCGACGCACCGTCTCGGAAAGTTCACCGCTACCGATCGCTCCATCGACACGTTCCCGTTTCGGGCGCTCCCTTTGGTGACGAGACGGCTCACACATCCCGGGTTCGTTTGTCGGCGACCCGCTCGGCGAAGTCGAGCGGGTTCTCGTGGTCGAACTTGGTCTCGTCGGCGAGCTCGCGCAGGCGTATCAGCTCGGCCCGGCGCTTGATGCTCCACGGCCCGACGCGCAGACTTGCGTACAGGATCGCGCCGAGCAGGATCGGGAAGAAGTATTGGGCCAATCGCCACATCGCGACGCCGAGGGTGGCCGTCGATCTCGCCAGACCGAACCCGACGAGTGTCGTCGTCATCGCGACCTCGATCACGCCGACGCCCCCAGGGGTGAGCGGCACGACGGCGAGGACGTTGACGAGACCGAACGAAACCAGCAGCGCGTCAACGTCGACCGACGCGCCGAACGCGCGCAGGAAGACCCACAGCGCCGCCGCGTCGAGCAACCAGTTCGCGCTCGCCCAACCCACCACCCGGGCCAGTAGCGCACGATCGGCTGCGAGTGCTGTCAGACGCCGGCCGATCTGGCGCAGCGCGTCGGAGGCGCGGTCCTGGTCGAGGTGTATCCGTCTGGCTATCGCACGCACGAATCGCTCGGCCCGACCGGATCCCTCGAGCAGACCGAACACGAGCATCGCTGCGAACGCCATCGCGACGACACCGGCGATCGCGCCGGACGCGTATGCGGGGTTCACGCCCCGGATCGGGATCGAGACGATCAGCGCGAGCCAAAAGATCAGGTTCAACACGACTGCGGAACCGAGCCCGGCGCTCGCCAGGGCAAAACCTGCGTCGGGGCCCGGGACACCAGACAGCGTCATCAGCCGATAGGCGAGAGCGGAGCCGGCGGCACTGCCGCCCGGCACGATGCTCGACAACGACTTCGAGCTCATCTGGATCCGAAACATCCGCCATTTCGACACCTCCGCGGAAGCCTGCTCGAGCGCGGCCCTCGTCAGCAACGAATACGAGAACAGCGCGGCCATTTCGAGGACGAGGCCGAGCGCGAGCAGGAGCGGATCGACATGGCGGATCTCGCGGATCGCTTTGCGCGCGCCACTGATGACGATGCCACCGACGAGGTAGATCACCAGCGCGAACACGACCAGCTTCAGACTGAGCCTGAGCCGACGATGCGCCATGACCATTCCTAGCCCAGACAGGCATACCCAGTCGACGGCCCCGGAGGCCGCTGGCACCAACCCGGTCGAGACCCAATAGCATTTATCGAATGTCGATCGTGGCCCCGCCTCAGACTCCCCCGCAAGCAAACGACCTGTGCTGGTGCGGCAGCGGCCGGAAGTACAAGCGCTGTCACAAGCCGCTCGAGGGACGGGTCGTCCAGGGCGAGATCAGTCCCTACCGCCCCGTGCCCGACCACATCAACCGCCCGTCGTACGCCGACACAGGCAAGGTGGTCCGCTGGAACGAGCCAAGGGTGAAGTCGGCGGAGATCATCGAGCGCATGCGCCACGCCGGCAAGATCGCCGCAGACGTGTTGCGCCTCGCGGGCGAGATGGTGCGCCCAGGCGTCACCACCGACGAGATCGACATCTACGTCCATCAGCTCTGCCTCGAGCGCGACGCCTACCCGAGCCCGCTCAACTACAACGGCTACCGCAAGAGCGTGTGCACGAGCGTCAACGAGGTGATCTGCCACGGCATCCCCGACTCCCGCCCGCTGCAAGAGGGTGACATCATCAACATCGATGTCACCACCTACGTCGGCGGCGTGCACGGCGACACCAACGCCACGTTCTTCGTCGGCAACGTTGATCCAGTCAGCCACGACCTCGTCCGGGTGACGGAGGAATGCATGTGGAAGGGGATCGAGGCGGTCCGCGCCGACCGCCCGGTGAGCGACATCGGCAAGGCCATCGAGGCGCACGCGAAGGCCCATCACTACGGCGTCGTCAAGGCGTTCGTCGGCCATGGCATCGGCGAGCAATTCCACACCGACATCCAGATCCTGCACTACTACGACACCCGCGGCACCACCACCATCATGCGCCCGGGCATGACGTTCACGATCGAGCCGATGATCACGCTCGGCACGTGGCAGCACCGGATGTGGGACGACGATTGGACAGCGGTCACCGCCGACGGCAAACGCACCGCGCAGTTCGAGCACACCATCCTCGTCACCGATGACGGCTTCGATGTGCTCACCGGCGGCGAGGGCGCCGTATCGCCGTTCGCCCCCTGGCACCGCTGAGAGTTGCTCCTACCGGCGCCGACCCGACAAGCCAACTTGCCACCACCGAAACAGATCGGCGTCGGCCACTCCGTAGGCGGCATCGACCGCTCGCCCGCAGGTCTCGAGGTCGCCAGAGCGAAATGCCGCAACCGCCGTCGCGAGATCGCCAGCCGGCCAAGCCAGATCGCCGAGTGTTCGCTGGCTGACCCGAACCGTCGCCGCGGAAAGGCCGCTCCCCGCCGACTGGCCGGCGATGACCGCCGACGCGACGGGTGACGTCAGCACCGCCGCGATCGACCACACGTCGCCGAACAAATTCGGCACGAGCCGAATCACCGGAACGGCAGGCAACCATTCGCCGTGTTCGTCGACGACGGCTTCGAGCACCCTGGTCTGGGTGGCCACGAGCACCTTCGACACGAGGCAGCGGGTGGCCCAACGCTGCATGAACGGCACGAGCTGTGACAGATCGACTCGCGGCGCGGCGAACACCTGCTTCGCGAAGCGCGTCGGCCGAGCGCCCCAGTGGCACCGGGCCGGGTCGATCAGGCCGGTGGTGATCAGCGGTGGTCCCGTGGCCTCGTCGCTGACCGCGCCGACCAGGCCGTAGTACTGATCGCGGAAGTTCGCGGTCACGAGCGCGTAGTCGGCCAACGTGGCGGCCGACGAGAGCGTTGGCAGCTCGGGCACGCCGAGCGCGCCGGCGATCAACGAGCCCCAGTGGTGGTTCGCGGCCGACGCCGGCGCTGCCTGCAGCCCGGCCGGTTCGAACGACCGCCCGGTCGAGCACGCCACGGAATCCGCCGCCGCGCCGAGTTCGAAGCCCATCGCGCATGTGCGAACCAGCGCCTCGAAGACGGGTTCGGGCGACCACCAGAACCAGCGCAACGCCGCGGCGCGATCGACCTCGGCGCGGATCGGGCCGGCGTCTCGTGCCGTCAGCAACGAGCCCGGCAGGACAAGTCCGACGCGACCGCCGTCGGGCCTCGCCAACCGGACCGATAGCGCGAGGAAGTCGGCGGCCGCGTCAGCGTACGGACCGCCGCCGAATCGGGAGCCGCCCTGGCGCACGGTCGCGGTCGCCATCTGCGACAGGAACGGAGGATTGCCGACGATGACATCGAAGCGGCGGTTGCCCCAGTCGTAGGCGAGGGCATCGGCCTCGATCGCCTCGACGGGCTCGCGAAGTCCGTCAGCGCCGTCGAGCCCGCCGAGATCGATATCGACGCCCGTCAACAGCGGCACGCCACCGCGATTTCTGATCAGTCGGGCGGCGGCGGCCAGGAACCGCCCGTCGCCACACGCAGGATCGAGCACTCGCACGGTCGAGCCCGCCACGTTGTCTGCGATCGTGCGGCCGACCACGTGCTCGACCAGCGACATCGGCGTGTACCACGCGCCGAGCCGCTTGCGTTCCTGCGCCGACAGCGTTGCGTCGTAATCAGGCAGGGGGTCTGGCAGAGGGTCAGACAGAGGGTCAGGCAGAGGGTCGGGCAGAGGGTCAGGCACCGGGTCGATGCGGACAGGTTACGAGGCGCCGCGGAATGCCACCGGCTGTGCCTCGGGATCTATGGTTCAGCGGTGGCACTGGGAACCGAATCGGGCCGTTATCTCTCCTTCAGTCGCGACGAATGGGCCTTGCTGCGTGCGGCCACCCCACTCACCCTGCGCCAGGCAGGCCTCGATGAACTGCGCGGTATCAACGAGCGGATCGACCTCGATGAGGTCGCAACCGTCTACCTGTCGCTGACCCGTCTGCTCAATCTCTACGTCGCCGCGACCCAAAACCTGCAGAAGGTGTCGTCCACGTTCCTGGGCAAGATGGCACCGAAGGTTCCGTACATCATCGGCGTCGCCGGAAGCGTCGCCGTCGGCAAGAGCACTTTCGCCCGCATCCTCCAGGCCCTCCTCGCCCGTTGGCCCGATCATCCCAAAGTCGGTCTGATCACGACCGACGGTTTCCTCTACCCGAACCGGGTGCTCGAAGAGCGCGACCTGATGAACCGCAAGGGCTTCCCCGAGAGCTACGACACGAAGCGGTTGTTGGAGTTCCTGCGCGCAGTGAAGAGCGGCGCGAGCGAGGTGTCCGCGCCGATCTACAGCCACGTGGTGTACGACATCATCGAGGGCGAGAGCGTCGTCGTGGAACAACCGGACATCCTCATCATCGAGGGTCTCAACGTGCTTCAGGTCGGCAGTGAGGCGAACGAGTTCGTCAGCGATTATTTCGACTTCAGCATCTACATCGACGCCGACGAGAACGACATCGAGCAGTGGTATGTGGACCGTTTTCTGACCCTGTGCAAGACCGTGTTCCAAGATCCGAACAGCTTCTTCCGCCACTACGCACACCTCACCACCGAGCAGGCCGTGGAAACGGCGAGGTACATCTGGCGCGAGATCAACGGTCGGAACCTGCGCGAAAATATCGCGCCGACAAAGGCCCGAGCATCGCTGATCCTGCGCAAAGCGGCTGACCATCGGGTCACCGACGTGCATCTCCTGCGCTTGTGACAGACCTATATTGGCAAGATGAAGATCGCCGCCGCGCTCGGGAGTTGCGCAATGTTGCTGGTGTCCGGATGCGGGTCCGACACGAGACAGGTCATCGGCACCACGCCCTCGACCACGGCCACCAGCGTCCCGACTGCCCCCGCGTCGACCACGCCAACCGTTGCCGGTACGACTCCAGCGCCGACCACAGCGGCGCCCGCGCCCACCACCCCGGTCACCGCCGCCGCCACGACCACCACGGCCAAGCGGCCGGTTGCAACCACCAGCACCACCGCGCGGGCCGCGACCACGACCGCGCCAACCGCGACCACGGGCACGGCGATCAAGGAGTACGCGCCTGCGCCCCCACCGACCGTGCCCGGCAAGACCCATCCGGTCCCGGCCGACAACAGCCATCCCAACGGCGTGTACTACGCGACGGTAGCGGTGAGTGGCGATCCGCCGCCGGCAGCCGGCTCGGTCGTGTTCGAGATCGTGCAACTGTTCAGGGGCGCTGACTGCGCAGCCCATTTCGGGACCGCGAACCCGGACGCGTGCGTCAACGACTACGGCGTCGAGACCGATCCGACGCAGACGATCGAGGTTCCGCTGAAGGACCAGTCCATCACGGTCGTCGACGCCGCGACCCAGCGCGGCTACACGGTCAGCGGCCCCGAGCTGTACAAACTGATCCAAGGCGCCGCACCGTCGGCGCAGGCTCCGCAGGACTATGCCTACGCCGGATTCGGTTACCTGGTGACGGTGTCGGGCGGCAAGGTCACCCGTCTCGAACAGTGGTGGACTCCGTGAGCCATGCGCGGAGTTCGGTCAACGACTCGAGTTCCGCGAACGTGTGACCGTGGTCGTTTGGAGCCTGCTCGAGGTCCCAGAGCAGGTGATATGGCACGTGCACCGCGCTCGCACCGAGCGCGAGGACCGGCAGGATGTCACTGCGCACCGAATTGCCGACCATGCAGAACCGCGGCGTGGGAACTCCCAGTGAACGAATGATGCGGGCGTAGGTTCCGGCGTCTTGCTCGAAGTGGTGGGCGAGACCGCTGACATCATCACCTATCGGTGGATTGCGTTGAGGTAGTTGTAGACGGTGATGCGCGACACCCCCATCGAGTCGCTGACGTCTTCGACAGCCCTGCGCAGGGTGAACGCGCCGCGCTCGTCGAGGATGCGGATCGCCCGCTGCTTGTCTTCTCGGTTGAGGTCTCTGAGTCGGTTGCCGAACTCGCGCTCGACGGACTCGATCAACCGATCGAGCGCTCCATGCAGCGGCGCCGGGCGCACGACCGCGATCACGTTGCCCTCCCACATCAAAGGGATGTCGCTCGCCTCGCGCTCGCTGACGGGCATCAAGGTTGCACCGAGCGCCTCCGCGATCGGCCGCACCGCGAGCACGAGCGGATGGCGGGGCAACGTCATGACCCGCTCCGGGCAACGTGCATGGTGACATGCGTTGCGCCGTTCGCGAACGCTGCCCTCACGAGCGCCGCGACAAGCTCTGGCATCGAGTCTACCGGGGCGCTACAAATCGAGCCGAACGGCCCGAACTCCACGGTGCCCCCGACCGCCTCGGCCGCCTCGACGGCCGCCGTCACGTGAGGCCCTGGGAGTCCTTCGACGAAGGGCTCGACGGTGAACTCGAGTTGCAGCACCCTTCGAATCTACGCCGTAATCGACCGGAACGAAATCAGCCGCCGGTGCCCATGACCCGCTCCAGGTCCTGTGAACGCACTACGCAATCGTTGCCGGCCGACTCGAAGGCGGTCTTCAAACGCTCTAGGGCCGTACGAAACGTGCCGTGCCAGTCGTCCTCGAACCGCCTGCGTGCCGGGCCCTCCCACATCGTGCCGGCGAGCATCGATGTCACGGTCGAGACCAGCGAGTCGATCGGTTGCATCTGCTGCTTGAGCGTCCTGCCGAGTTGGGCCAATTGCTCCGGGTTTGCTCCGTACATGCTCATCGCGAACTCCTCGGATCGTAGTGGGTGTCGTTACCGCCACTGAGTGCTCCGAGATCACCCAAATGGAAAAACCAGCTCTCTTGGGACATCACTCGCCGACATCGAGATGACCGAGCAGTAAGGCGACGCTGTCGTGCATCACCTCCTCGGTGGCGAGCAACGCATCGAGTTCGCCGCGGTCGACCCACTTTGCCTGGATCACCTCGCCGTCGGCGAACGTGAACGGCCCGTCGTGGACGACGTGGTAGCAGCGGCCGATGAGTTCGAACGACTCGTCGCCGAACGTGCCACCACCGATCGGTGTCGGCGTGATAGCAATCACTCCGATCTCCTCGGCCATCTCGCGCACCGCCGCCGCATCGTATGACTCTCCGGAGCCGACGACCCCCCCAACAGCGATATCCCACGCGCCGGGGCGGACGTCCTTGTCGAAACTTCGCTGATGTACGAGCAACCGGCCATCGCTGCCCTGGACGGCGATGTAGACGGCCCGGTGGCGAAGACGTCGGGCGCGCATCTCGCGGCGGGAGACGACGGCAATGACGCGGTCCGACTCATCGACGATGTCGACCAATTCGTCGCCGACAGCCGAGCTCATCCGGTGATCGTAGGTCTTCACACCGGCCAGCACGACGTGTCGACGGCCGGCCCGATATATGTTGCTGGTCCAATCCTGTTTCCGGAGGCATATGGACAGCAACGCCACTCACGAACGCGACTCGCCGCTCACACCGACTCCCGGTTCCCTCGACGACTTCGAGGGGTTCATCGACGCCACCATCACGATCGAGGCCTGCGACGTTGTCAACCTGATGTCGCTCGTTGCGGCCACCGCGGGTGCCCGATCAGCCTCGCTCTACGTCGCCGACTACGGATTGACGTGGCTCCAACGGGTCGGTGTCGATGGTCCTGACGGCAATGCTTTGCCACTCGCGAGCACATCGGCCGGCAGAGCCTTCATCGACCAGAGACCCGTCATCGACCCCGACCATCCCGGAACGGTGTGGATGCCGCTGGCCGACGGCTCCGACCGTACCGGCGTTCTCGAAATCGTTGCCGACGCAACCACCAGAGCCGAGTTCCGAAGGCTCGAACGTGTGACCAGGGTCGTTGGCCTCGTCCTGACCAGCCAGCGGCGCTTCAGCGACCTCATCGAACGCTGCCGCAGAGCGAGACCACTGTCCAGGACTGCGGAGATGCAGTGGGGGCTGCTTCCTCCGCTGAGTTGTGAGACCTCCCATATCTCGATCAGCGGGATTCTCGAACCTGCATACGAGGCCGGTGGCGATTCGTTCGACTATGCACTGAACCACCACACGGTGCACATCGCCGTGATCGACGCCGTCGGGCACGGCATGGCGGCGATGTTGATGTCCACCTCTGCGATCAACAGTCTGCGCAACGCCCGCCGCCAGGGCCACAGCCTGGAAACCGCTTATCTCGACACCGGCACCGTCATCGCATCCCAATTCGGGAACAGCAACTTCGTGACGGGCCAGGTCGCGTCGATCGACGTGACGACCGGAACGATGTACTGGATCAACGCCGGGCACCCACTTCCAATTCGGATCCGTGACGGCATCGCCAGCGAATTGACCTGTCGAGCCTCGATGCCGATGGGTCTTGGCGGCGCCATCGCCGAGGTCGCCGTCGACCAACTCGAGCCAGACGACCGGATTCTGTTCCACACCGACGGCGTCATCGAGTCCCGTCCGGTAGGGGGTGTCCAGTTCGGATCCGACTCGCTCCTGGCCAGACTCATCACCGCCACAACCAAGGAGATGAGTGCCGCCGAAACCGTGAGGCAACTCGCCAACGACGTGCTGACCCACGTCAACGGCCCACTCGCCGACGATGCCTCACTGCTCCTCATCGACTACAAGGGCCGACCCCAAACCGAAGCAGTCGGGCCACCCCGAAACCGCGTGAGCTGAGTACTGTTCGATCGGACTTGCCGGCAGAACGTGACCTGCTCCGATCCCGTTCGAGGGGTTCGGCGCCGAGCGTGTCGTTCGGAGACCGTGTTTGGTGGCGTCGCCCTCCGGGTACATGACCTGCTGAGAGGGACGTGTTCGACGGTCGAGGAGGATCGGCAGGAATGATTTTGCAAGAGATAGGTACTGGGGCTCTGGACCGGCAGAACTCCGCAGCTCTCAGCGATGCGTTCGCCCGTCACTCCTCGAACGTGTTCCAGACTGCGCTTCGGGTCACGCGCGACCGGGGGGTTGCCGAGGACGTCGTCCAGACCGTCTTTCATCGCCTGTGGGCCGAATCTGCGACCTTCGATCCTGTGCGGGGCAGCTTGTCCTCGTGGCTCTTGATGAACGCCCGGGGGCGAGCTGTCGATGAGGTGCGCCGCAACGTCGCCCGTCAGAAAAGAGAAGTCGCCTACGCATCGTCGGAGGTCTGCCATGACGATCCGTCGGCAGATGTGAGCGGGCTTCAGCAGAGAGTAAGAGATGCTCTGAGCGGACTGCCGGTTCGACAGCGAAGAGCCATCGAACTCACCTTCTTTGGTGGTCTGACCTACCGTGCTGCCGCGATCGAGATGGGCATTCCCGAAGGAACGGCGAAGTCGATCATTCGTACGGCGCTCAGCTCCCTTGCGGTGCTGCTACGCGCCGAGCGGCCTTTATCGTGACGGTGACTGTCGACAACGCCCGTTGATCATGTCATCCCGTCGGGTGACGGGCTCGCGCTGCTGGTTCGAGATCGACTCGTCGATCCAGGTGCACAAACTCCCCACTCCCTCGCCAGCATCTGGCAGATGCGGCACGGCCGATATACTACGACATACTGTCGTAGGAGGAGGCTTGGTATGAGTGGAGCGGGACCAGGATGACGCGTCTGTCGGCAGCGAGCGGACCGCGTCGAGGTCAGTCATCGTCGAGTTCGACGCGGCACGGCCTTGGTCGCGTCCGCTTCTCTCGGCGTCGGTTGTGGATCCGGCGAGTACAGATCGCGCGGATCGTGACGCGCCACGGCCTGGGTATGCTGATCGGAAAGGCGGGGATCGGTCGCCTCGTCCCGTTCCATCGCGGCTGGTTCCACCATGAGATTCGCGATGAGCCGTACGAGGGGCACGAGCACCTGCGGATGCTCTTCGAGGATCTCGGCGCGACGTACATCAAGATCGGCCAGATCCTGTCGGCCAGGGCCGATCTCCTCGGCGAGAGGTACCGGTCCGAGCTGGCACACCTCCAAGATGCTGCGCCACTCAACCACTCGTGGAACGCTCTCGACGAGGTCGAGCGGCAGCTCGCTCGTCCCTTGCACGATGACTTCGCCGAGTTCGGACGGACGCCGATTGCCGCGGCCTCGATCGGGCAGGCGTATTGCGCTCGACTCTGCGATGGCACCGAGGTGGTCGTCAAGGTTCGACGCTCGGGTGTCGTGGAGCAGGTCGAGATCGACCTCTTCGTTCTCGCCCGACTGGCCCATCGCCTCGATCGGTGGTGGCGTCCGGCGCGCCGAATCGGCCTTTCGGTGCTGGTCGACGAGTTCGGATCGATGCTCCGCCGAGAGCTCGACTACACGGTGGAGGCGATCAACGCCGCCCGCTTCGCGCACAACCTCGCTGGCACACCCTCGGTCGTTGTCCCAAAGATCTACGATGAGGTATCTACCGGCTCCGTCATCACGCTCGACTTCGTGCGCGGGGCCCGAGTCGACGACTTGGAAGCTCTTCGCGCAGCAGGCGTTTCGCCTCAGGACATCGCAGCCAGGGTTACCGACCTGTTCCTCCAGATGGTCTTCAACGACGGCTTCTTCCACGCCGATCCGCATCCAGGGAACATCCTGGTCGACGAGAACGGCCGCATCGGGCTGATCGATTTCGGGATGGTTGGAGAACTCACACCACAACTGCGTCAGACGCTCGCCGGACTCTTGTCCGCGATGGTGAGCGACAACATCGACGGCGTCGTCGACCGCTTCATCCAGCTTGGAATAGCCGCCGAGCGCACTGATCGTGAAGCTCTGAGGCGCGATCTCCGCTCGCTGATGCGACGCTATCTGGAGCAGCCCCTCGGTACCCTGAGGTTCGGCGCGTTGCTGCAGGATCACCTCACCGTGGCCCGGATCCACCATCTGCGCCTGCCCCCCGAACTCGCCCTCTTGACCAAGACGCTCCTGATGTGCGAAGGGCTCGCGGCGCGGCTCGACCCCGGCTACCAGATGCTCGGTGCGTTCGCCGCCTGGCTGCCCAAGCTCGCAGCCTCTCCCGATGACCTTGACGACGCACCAGGAGTCGGGGGCACGTAATTAGCATGCGTACATGACCATCTCGACGCTGGCCGAAGAAGCAAACGACCAGATCGCGGCCGCGGTCGATCTGCGTCGCCGGTTGCACGAGTGGCCAGAGACCGGCAACCACCTGCCGATCACCCGCGACGCGGTGCTCGAGGCGCTCGAGGGCCTGCCGCTCGACATCACCCTGCACTCGTCGACATCGGGTATCGCGGCTGTGCTGACCGGCGACAGTCCAGGTCCGACCATCCTGCTGCGCGGCGACATGGATGCCCTCCCGATGCCCGAAGACACCGGCCTCGACTTCTCGTCCAAGGTCGAGAACACGATGCATGCGTGCGGTCATGACACCCACACGGCAATGCTCGTCGGCGCGGCGAGGATGCTGTCCAGCCACCGCAGCGAGCTGGCCGGCAGGGTGCTGTTCATGTTCCAGCCAGGCGAGGAGGGCCACTACGGGGCGCGGTACATGCTCGACGAAGGTCTGCTCGATCTCGCGCCCTTCGCCGACGGCACGCCATCGCCGGTGACCGGTGCGTTCGCACTGCACATCACATCTTCGCTCCCGACGGGGACCGCGACCACCCGTGGTGGCGCGCTGATGGCATCGAGCGATCACCTGCTGATCACCGTGCACGGCCGCGGCGGGCACGCCAGCGAACCACACCGCGCGCTCGACCCCATCCCGATTGCGTGCGAGATAGTGCAGGCGATGCAGATGATGGTGACCAGGAGCATCGACGTCTTCGACCCGACGATCATCACCGTCGGGCGGATCACCGCCGGCACGACGCACAACGTGATCCCCGAGAATGCCCAGATCGAGGGCACTGTCCGCGCGGTCAGCGCGGCGACTCGTAGCAAGGTGCACGAAGGGATCCGACGCGTCGCCGACGGCATCGCATCCGCGCACGGCGCATCGGTTGACATCGCAATCACGCTCGGCTATCCGGTCACGTCGAACCACAACGGTTTTGCTGCATTCGCGACGGGTGTCGCCGGTGAGATCATCGGCGCCGACCATGTCCTGCAGATGCCGCATCCGGCAATGGGCGCAGAGGACTTCAGCTACGTGCTCGAAGCCGTGCCCGGCTCGATGATGTTCCTCGGCGCCACGCCAGCCGAACGCAACCCGAGGACTGCCTCGGCGAATCACAGCAACCGGGTCTATTTCGACGAGCAGGCGATGGTGCCGGGCATGGCGCTGTACACCGGCGTCGCGATGCGCCACCTGCAGCGCGAGTCCTGACGTCTACTCCACGCTGAGCGAGTTCAGGGTCAGCTTCGGCTCATCGTTCAACAGCCGCTGGAGCCGGTAGATGTTCTCGAACAGCGCGACCAGCGAGCCGTCGGCGCGGCACAGGATGCGGATCCCGCCGATCTCGCGGAGCCGGTCGGCACTGGCCTCGTCGGTGCCACGGATCGCCTGATACGGAGAACCGGTCAACTCGACCGGTGCGTTGAATTCGCTGTCGAGCCGATAGGCGAACACCTCGAACTGGAGCTGGCCGACGGCCGCGAGCACAAGGGCCGCGTCGCCCATGGCGGGATCGCGGAGCACTTGCACGACGCCCTCCTCCTCGAGCACCTCGATCCCGCGGCGGAATTGCTTGACCCGGTTGGTGTCCTTGGGCCGAGCGTTCGTGAACAGTTCGGGGGCGAAGCGGGGGATGCCGGGAAACGTGACCGGCACGTCGTCGTACAACGTGTCACCGAGTTGCAGCCCGTTCGCGTTGACGAGGCCGACGACGTCGCCGGGGTATGCCTCGTCGACGGTGCTCCGCTCGGCGCCGAACACCGTCGACGCGTACTTGGTCGCGAACGGCTTGCCGGTGCGGGAGACGGTCATCGTCATCCCGCGCTCGAACTTGCCACTACAGATGCGCACGAACGCGATCCGGTCGCGGTGCGACCTGTCCATGTTGGCCTGGACTTTGAACACGAACGCCGAGCACGGCGCGTCGATCGGGCGACGCACACCGGCGATGTCGGGACGCGGCGGTGGCGGCGGCACGAGATCGACCACCGCGTCGAGCAACGCGCGCACCCCGAAATCGGTCAGCGCCGAACCGACGAACAACGGTGTCGACTCACCGGCCAGGAACGACTGCATGTCGAGGTCCGCGCCGACCGCGTCGAGTAGCCCGCAGCCGTCGATCGCGCGCTGCCAGAGAATGCCCTCGTCGGCGGCCGCCTGCTCGAACGACAGCTCCTCCTCCGGCGCGATGGTGCTGCCGCGGGCGACGCGGGTGAAGCGGATGAACTTCTTACGCCTGCGGTCGATGACACCGTGGAAGTCGTTCGCGTCGCCGACCGGCCACGTCACCGGCGTCGGGCGGAGGTTGATCTTGGACTCGATCTCGTCGAGCAGTTCGAGCGGATCGAGGCCCGGGCGGTCGAACTTGTTGAGGAACGTCAACACCGGCAGCCGGCGCGCCCGGCACACCTCGAACAGCTTCAAGGTCTGCGGCTCGATGCCCTTGGCAGAGTCCAACACCATGACGACCGCGTCGACGGCGGCGAGCACCCGGTAGGTGTCCTCGCTGAAGTCCCGGTGGCCAGGGGTGTCGAGCAGGTTGATCGTGTGGCCGCGATAATCGAACTGCATCACCGCGGAGGTGATCGAGATGCCTCGTTTCTGCTCGAGTTCCATCCAGTCGCTGGTGGCGCTGCGGTTCTGGCCCTTGGCCTTGACCGAGCCGGCCTCGACGACGGCGCCCGCGTAGAGCAGGAACTTCTCCGTCAGCGTGGTCTTGCCGGCATCCGGGTGGCTGATGATCGCGAACGTGCGCCGCCGTTCGGCTTGCGCCGTCACGGAACTGTTCACAGGATCACCTGCCCGCGGACGATGTCGAAGATCCGGCCCGGCTCGTCGATGATCCACCGTGCACCGGCGCGTTCGAGTTCATCCTTGGCCGAGTATCCCCAGCGCACACCGACGCAGTCGATGTCGTGCGCGGCGGCCCCCTCGACATCGTGGTAACGGTCGCCGATCATCACCGGGTTCGACGGGCCGAGCCGATCGAGCGTGTAGTCGAGAACGGCGCTCTTGGTATTGCGGACCGAATCGTACGTTGCGCCGCCGATCACCTCGAACCGGTCGATGTAGTCGAAGTGTTCGAGAATCCGCAGCGCGGTCTCCTCGGGCTTGGACGTCGCGATGGCGAGCCGGAAACCCTCGGCGGCGAGACCGTCGAGCACCTGCTCCATGCCGGGATACACCGTGTTCAGGAACGCACCGATCTCCCAGTAGTGATCGCGATACGTGGCGATCAGCACCTTGATCTCCTCCGGCGTGAAGCCCTCCGATCGGAACGCGGTCTCGAACGGCGGCCCGATGAAGCGGACGAGATCTGGCGGCGGCGCGAATCCGGTCTCGTTGAAGGCATGGTCGAGCGACGCGAGGATGCCCGGAGCGGAATCCGAGATGGTGCCGTCGAGGTCGAAGATGACAGTGTCGAAAGGTGAGGTCATGGGCTATTTCACGAGGAGTGACTGCAGCCGGCGGGACACGACCCACAAACCTGCGAATGCCATCGTAAGGAGGAATCCGACGTGTCCGACATTCCCCCACGACGACTGGCCGGCATTTGCGGCACGGACGAGGGCGACACCGTGGTACAGCGGTGAGAGTTGCACCACCCACGCCCAGCTTCCGTAGGAACTGATCGGGTAGAACGTGGCCGAGAAAAGGAAGAGTGGCATCGTGGCTGTCGGCACGAACTCGAAGTCGGTCCAGCCGCGCATGTAGGTGGTCGAAGCCATCCCCACTGCCGCGAACGCGAAGCCGATGAGCACGCAGATCGGCAGTGACAGCACGATCCACGGCGAACTCGCCAACCCGAGCACGATCATCGTCAGCAGGAAAGCACATGAGTACAGCAGGCCGCGGATCAGCGCCCACGTGATCTCGCCGAGGGCGACATCGCCGATGCCCATCGGGGTCGCGAGCACGGCGTCGTAGACCCGCGCGTACTTCAGCTTGTGGAACACGTTCATCGTGCTGTCGTAGACGGCGCCGTTCATCGCGCTCGACGCCATCATCGCGGGTGCGACGAACTCGGCGTAGCCGAGGATGCGGCCGCCGACCTTCACGTCGCCGACGAGTTTGCCGAGGCCGACGCGGATCGAGAGCAGATAGAACAATGGCTCGAAGAAACCGGAGAGCAGGATCGGCCACGTGCGGCGATAGCACATCAGTTGGCGCTCGACCATCCGCTGCGGGCGGCGGGCGATCCGCACGACGGGTGGCACGATGCGAAGGAGCGGCATGCTGTTCATGCGAACAACCGCCTTTTCGCGAACCGACGCATCAGCAGGCCGCCGGCGAGTGCCCAGATCACGAGATAGCCGATGTGGCCGAGCGCCGCGAGCGCGCTCAGCGAGGTGCCATTCGTCAACGACCGGCACAGCTGGACCCCGTGCCACAGCGGTGTTGAATAGCCGATGTAGCGGATCAGGAGCGGCAGCTGTGACAGCGGGAAGAACGCGCCGCCGAAGAGGAACAGCGGAACGATGACGAAGCGCTGGATCAGCGGGAAGCTCATCTCGCGATCGCGGGTGATCGCCCATGCGCCGAGTGGCATCGCGAACGCGATTCCGCTCAGCATCGCGGCCGGCACCGCGGCGATCAGACCCAACGACCGCACGTCGGGGAACAGCGCCATCACGGCCGCGACCGTGGCAGCAGCAATGCCGGTGCGAAACAGCATCCACAACGCATGCGCGGCAACGATGTCGCCCGGCTCCAGCGGGGTCGCCGACATCGCCTCGTACTGGCGGCCCCACTTGAGCGCGTCATAGACAGGCCACAGGCTCTCGATCGCGCCGACCATCATCGCTGTCGTCGCCAGCAGCCCGGGCGCGACGAACGCGATGTACGAAACGCCACCGAGGATGTGCCCGCTGCCGGTGTTGCGATTGACCAGCGCCCCGACCCCGAGGCCCATCGCGAGCAGGTACAGGATCGGCTGCAGGAACGACGTGAGCAGGCTGGAACGCCAGACGCGCCGGTAGACGGCGACGTTCCATTCGAGGATCCGCAGCGGCGCCGGCGTGCTCATCGCGGCCTCACTCGACCAGCGTGCGCCCGGTCAGGCGGAGGAACACGTCTTCGAGGGTGCTCCGCCGCACGAGCGCACTCTCCGGTTTGGCGCCGGCGCCGATGGCCTTGGCAAGCGCCTCGTCGCCGTTGTGTGCGTAGACGAGGATGCGGTCGGGAAGGACCTCGTGGCGATCGCCGATGCCGAGTGCGTAGGCCTCGTTGTCAGCGTTTGTCCCGGCGGGGAATCGCAGCTCGAGCACCTCGCGCGTCGCGTGCTGCTCGATGAGCTGGCGCGGCGAACCCTCGGCAACGATGCGACCCGCATCCATCACGACCAGGCGGTCGCACAACTGCTCGGCTTCATCCATGTAGTGCGTCGTCAGCACGAGCGTGACGCCCTGCTGCTTCAGCCGGTACAGGCGGTCCCACAGGATGTGGCGGGCTTGCGGATCGAGGCCCGTGGTCGGCTCATCGAGCAACAACAGGTCGGGCTCGTTGATCAACGAACGGGCAATCGTGACTCGCCGCTTCATGCCACCGCTGAGCGGCTCGACCCGGCTCTTGGCCCGGTCCGTGAGCTGGACGAAGTCGAGAAGTTCGACGGCGCGCCGACGGGCCTCGGCGCGGCTCAGATCGAAATAGCGGCCGTAGATGATCAGGTTCTCCTCGACCGTCAACTCCTGGTCGAGCGAATCGAGTTGGGGCACGACGCCGAGTCGGCGGCGAATGTCGCGGCCGTGCGTGGCCGGGTCGAGACCGAACAGGCGCAGCGTGCCGCCGCTGATCGGCGAGGTGCAGCCGATCATCCGCATCGTCGAGGATTTGCCGGCGCCGTTCGGCCCGAGGAAGCCGAACGCCTCCCCCGGTTGCACGTTGAAATCGATGCCGTCGACGGCGGTGAAGTCCCCGAACTGCTTCCTCAGTCCGGTCGCATGGATGAGTGGTTCTGGCGACATAGCCCTTCGACACTATCGGCACGCATAGTGTGGCTGCCCATGGATATCCGGCGCCTGCTCACCGACGACCTGCCGGCGTGCGTCGCGCTGAACAACGGTGCAGTGCCTGCCGTGAGCGAGGCTGATCTGGCCAAGATGCAGACGTTGCTCGACGAATCGCTACTGTCGCTGGTGGCCGAGCAGGAGGGCGAGATCGTCGGCTTCTGCGTCAACTTCGGCCCCGGCGCTTCGTACACCAGCGTCAACTACCTCTGGTTCTGCGAGCGCTACGACGACTTCGCCTACCTCGACCGCATCGTCGTCTCACCTGATGCACGCAACACCGGTATCGGCACAGCGATGTATGCGGCAGTCGAGGAGCACGTCGCCGGAATCCCGTGGCTGCTGTGCGAGGTGAACTTGCGGCCGCGCAACGACGGCTCGTTGCGGTTCCACGATCGGATCGGATTCGTCGAAGTCGGCCAGCAGGAAACACCGTACGGCGTGCTCGTCAGCATGCTCGCCAAAGATCTCCGCTGACGCCTTCGGTTCGGGACGTGCTGCGCCGCGCCGGATTCATCCGGTAGGACGGGCTGATCCGGCGCGTTCGGGTCAGAACGTGCGGCGGTCGCGTAGGAACTGGAACCGGTCGCGAGTCGCGGCGACCTGGGCCGCGCTGATGTCGGCGAGCAGGATCGACTCGGTTCTGGCGGCCGTCGCCAGCAGCTCGCCGAGTGGATCGATGATGCGGCTGTCGCCGCTGTAGGTGAGTTTGCCACCTTCGCCGACCCGGTTGCAGCCGACGACGTAGGCCTGGTTCTCGATCGCCCGCGCCTGGAGCAGGGCCTGCCAGTGCAACCGCCGAGCCTCGGGCCAGTTGGCCGGCACGAGGTAGAGGTCGGTGTCCTTCGCGAGTTGCCAGAACTCGTCGGCGAACCGGAGGTCGTAGCACACGAGCGGGCTGACCCGCAGGCCCTCGATATCGAGGGTCAACAGCTGATCGCCCGCCC
Source organism: Actinomycetes bacterium (assembly GCA_025358125.1). Taxonomy (GTDB): domain Bacteria; phylum Actinomycetota; class Acidimicrobiia; order Acidimicrobiales; family Ilumatobacteraceae; genus WLMZ01. The sequence continues at coordinate 14,921 of JANYKS010000084.1, read as the reverse complement.
GGAAGTGCTCGTCCTCGCCACCGTAGGTGAATGGATGGATCTTGCGATAGCGATGCACGGCGCCGTCAGGGCCGGCGAGCACGAAGCTGTTGAACGGCCGTTGATCGTCGGCCGGCGCATCTTCGGGAATCTCAGGGCACGTACCGCCGACCCACAACCCGTTCGTGATCGCCTGCTCGATGATGAACTGCGACGACGGCCCGCCTTCGGGCTCGCCGATCGCGCGATCCGTCACGAAGCCCGTGCTGAAGGTTTCCGTCAGGAGTGCGAGACGCGCACCGGAGCCGGCCGCAGCGCGGATCATCGGCGCGAGGTGGGCGAAGTTCGCGTCCCGGTCGCCCCACACGATGTCGTGTTGAATCGCCGCAACCTTGACGGTGACCTCGCTCACGCGTTGATGCCCTTGAGGCGCGACACCGCTTCGTCGAGCACTTCGAACCGCTTGCTGAACGCAAACCGGACGAGGTGGCGGCCGCGGCGAGCGTCGGTGTAGAACACCTCGTTCGGTATCGCAACCACGCCGCAGCGATGGGGCAGATCGCGACAGAACGCGTACCCGTCGCCGTCGCTGCGCAGCGGCCGAATGTCGACGGTGACGAAGTACGTGCCGTGGGGATGGAAGACATCGAACCCGGCCTCGACCAGCCCGGCACACAGCCGGTCGCGTTTGTGCTGCAGATCGAGTGCGATCTCCGCGAAGAACGAGTCGGGCAGGCGCAGGCCGGCCGCGATCGCCGGTTGGAACGGTCCGCTGCTGACGTAGGTCAGGTACTGCTTGGCGGTACGCGCAGCAGCGACCAGCGCGGCCGGGCCGATGACCCAGCCGACTTTCCAGCCAGTGGTGTTGAACGTCTTGCCGCCGGAGGAAATAGTGAGCGTGCGCTCGCGCATCCCCGGCAGGGTCGCCATCGGGATGTGCTCCAACCCGTCGAAGATGAGGTGTTCGTACACCTCGTCGGTGACGACGATCAGGTCGTGCTCGATCGCGACGTCGGCGATCGCCTGCATTTCCTCGCGGCTGAACACCTTCCCGGTCGGGTTGTGCGGCGTATTGAGCAGGATCAGCTTCGTGCGCGCCGAGACGGCCTGGCGGAGTTCGTCGATCTCGGCTGCGTACGACGGCGGGTGCAGGGTCACCGGGCGAACGGTTGCTCCGGCCATCGCCGCGCACGCCTGGTACATGTCGTAGCTCGGCTCGAACATGATCACTTCGTCGCCGGTGTCGAGCAGCCCGATCAGAGTGCTTGCGAGTGCTTCGCTCGCTCCGGCGGTGACCAGCACCTCGGTGTCGGGATCGAATTCCATGCCGTAGAACCGCAACTGATGCTCGACGATTGCGTGTCGAAGTGTCGGCATGCCGATCAGCGGCGGGTACTGATTGTGCCCGCTGTTGATCGCCGCGATCGCGGCGTCGAGCACCTCGCGTGGGCCGTCGGTGTCGGGAAATCCCTGGCCGAGGTTGACCGAGTTGGTGGCGACGGCGAGCGCCGACATCTCCCCGAAGATCGTGGTCCCGAAGCCCTGGAGCTTGGCCGACAGATGAGGGAGACGATCAGACATCACTCAGATCGTAGAGCACGAACAAACGCCGCCCACATCCGCAGTCGCTCAGCGGAGCTGTTGTGGTCCGAAGGCGTGCGGCAGCAGTTGGTCGAGGGTGAACGTCGCCCGAACGCCGTTGCCGTCGGCTGCGAAGATCGGGGTGTCGGACTCGGCGAATTCGCGAATCCGCTGGCGGCAGCCGCCGCAGCACGTGCCCAACTCGTCGCCGTCGCAGACCGTGAGCACGGCGGCGATCTTGCGCTCGCCGGCAGCGCACATCGCAGAGATCGCACCCGCCTCGGCGCAGGCCCCCTGCGGGAAGGCCGCGTTCTCGACGTTGCAACCGGCGAAGATGGCGCCGCTCGTCGTCAGGACCGCAGCGCCGACGCGGTAGCCGGAGTACGGCGAATACGAGTTCTTTTGCACGGCAAGGGCGGCTTCGAAGAGTTCTGCGACACGATCCACACCGGCGACGCTAATGGTTTTGCGCGAGCGTTGATGTGAGGCCATCGCATTTGCCCGGGTGAAAGAGCGCCTCGAAACGCGCGAAGATGCTCGTTTCCAGACCAGTCCGCCGCGGGCCCAACGCTGGCGCAGAAGCTCACGCGCCCAGGGGTCGTGCAACCGCGCCCGCATTTCGTCAATCCCCGGTGACCGCCAGTGTCGCCCGCCAGGTCATGGTGACTCACCGTGAAACTGTCCTTGATCACATTTGCCGGATCAGTAATCGGCCTCTGATCACGCTGATCACACGCTCCACCGATTTCAGCGAGGACTTACCGCGACGTATCGATATTCGCTCACATGAACCAGGAACAGACGGCGTGGTCAGGGGATCAGTCGCGCGAGGTACATCTGCGCGGCACCGTCACCGTGCACTGGAGCTGTAGATCCCGCCGCTGCCGGCCGAGCGCTACCGGCCGAGCGCTGCCGGCCGACGCTACCGGCCGAGCGCTGCCGCCTCTGCGCCGATCGTGGTGCTCTCGCCATGGCCGGTGTGCACGATGGTCTGGGGAGGCAGTGCGAACAGCTTGGTGCGGATCGACTCGACGATGGTGTCGTAGTCGCTGTAGCTGCGACCGGTCGCACCGGGCCCGCCGCAGAACAGGGTGTCGCCGCTGAACAACACGTCGCTGCCGTCGGCGGCCGCGCCGACGAGGTAGAAACAGCAACAGCCCGGCGCGTGACCAGGCGTGTGCAGCACACCGACCCGTGCACTGCCTCGCGCACCCCCTGCGGTCAGGACCCCACCGTCGGCGAGTGAGCCGTCGGGATCGCGGTCGGGGTAGACCATATGCCACAACATCAAGTCGTCGGGGTGGAGCAGGATCGGCGCGTCGACGGCATCCTGCAACGCGACCGCCGCGTTGATGTGATCGTTGTGGCCGTGGGTCAACGCGATCGCGCTGACCCGGCGACCGTTGACAGCGTCGACGATCGGCGCCGCGTCGTGGGCGGCGTCGATGATGAGAACTTCGCTATCGTCGCCGAGCAGCCAGATGTTGTTGGTGACCTCCCACTCTCCGCCGTCGAGGGCGAAGATGCCGGTGGTGTTGACGAGTTCGATCCGGGCACCCGTCACAGCACCACCACGCTGCGCAACACCTCGCCGCGCTGCAGCCGGTGGAACGCCTCTTCGATGTCGCCGAGTCCGATCGTTTCCGATACGAAGTCCTCCAGAGGCAGCCTGCCCTGGAGGTGCAGATCGACCAGCAGCGGGAAGTCGCGGCTCGGCAGGCAGTCGCCGTACCAACTCGGCTTGAGTGCGCCGCCACGACCGAAGAAGTCGATCATCGGGATATCGGGCATCGTCATCGTCGGAGTCGGCACGCCGACCTGCACCACTGTTCCGGCCAGATCGCGGGCGTAGAACGCCTGGCGTAACACCTCCGGATGACCGACGGCCTCGATGCACACGTCGGCGCCGTTGCCGTTGGTGGCAGCCCGGATCGCCGCGATCGGCTCGGTGTTGCTCGCGTTCACTGTGTGGGTCGCGCCGAACTGCTTCGCCCATTCGAGCTTACGATCGTCGAGGTCGACACCGATGATCGTCGCTGCCCCCGCAAGCCGGGCACCCGCGATAGCGGCGTTGCCGACGCCACCGCAGCCGAACACCGCAACGCTGTGGCCGCGCTGCACCTCACCGGTCAGTAGCGACGCGCCGATGCCGGCCATCACGCCGCAACCGAGTAGGCCCGCAACCTCCGGCTTTGCTGCCGGATTGACCGGAGTGCACTGGCCGGCCGCGACCAGGGTCTTTTCGGCGAAGGCGCCGATGCCCAACGCGGGCGACAACTGCGTGCCGTCGGCGAGCGTCATCTTCTGTTTGGCGTTGTGGGTGCTGAAGCACAGATGCGGCTTGCCGCGCAGACACGACCGGCAGTTGCCGCAGACCGCGCGCCAGTTGAGCACGACGAAGTCGCCCGGCTCGACGTTCGTGACGTCGGGTCCGACCGCTTCGACGACGCCGGCGGCCTCATGGCCGAGCAGGAACGGGAAGTCGTCGTTGATACCACCCTCGCGGTAGTGGAGGTCGGTATGGCACACCCCGCAAGCCTGCACCTTCACCAAGGCCTCACCCGGTCCGGGATCGGGCACGATGATGGTGGTCAGCTCGACCGGACGACCCTTACCCCGCGCAATGACGCCCTGTACTGAATGTGCCATGGAAGTGTCCCTCTGTGATGACGATCTGTGATCCGACTGTAGTCGTCGCTGGCGAATTCTCTCAGTTGTCGAACTCGATGACCGTTCGAAAATCGCTCCGCCATGTGAGCCTCCTTTTCGACGAGACGACCATACTCTTGACATGAATCCGCTCGAGGCCGTGCCCCACCCGACCCGGCGGCTTGCAGTGCGCGTCACCAACGATGCGATCCGCCAGATCCGCGGCGGTCACCCATGGGTGTTCGACGGATCGATCGTGTCCGTCAACCACCAAGGAGCCGCCGGCGACATGGCGGTCGTCTTCGATTCGGATCGCCAATTCGTCGCCATCGGCTTGTACGACCCGCAGTCCCCGATCCGGATCCGCATCCTGCATCAGGGCAAACCGCTCACGATCGACGACGCATGGTGGACGGCGCGCCTCGCAGCGGCGATCGAGCGCCGCCAACCGGTGCTCGCCGCCGGCGACACGACCGGCTACCGATTGATCCACGGCGAGAACGACGGGCTGTCCGGTTTGGTGCTCGATCGGTACGGCTCGACGCTGGTCTTGAAGCTGTACACGCCCGCGTGGATCCCCCATCTGAGCACGCTCGTGGCGCTGATCGGCGAACTCCTCCAGCCGGACGCGCTCGTGCTCCGGTTCAGTCGCGGCCTCGGCGCCACGCTGCCGTTCGGGTTACGTGAAGGCGCCGCGCTCATCGGCGAGGCGCCAACGGCTCCTGTGCTGTTCCGCGAACACGGGCTGACGTTCGAGGCCGATGTCGTTCACGGACAAAAGACCGGCCACTTCCTCGACCAGCGCGACAACCGCAACAAGGTTCGCTCGCTGGCCAAGGGCATGAACGTGCTCGACGTGTTCTCGTGCACCGGCGGATTCTCCGTGTTCGCCGCTGCCGGCGGCGCGACATCGGTGCACAGCGTGGATCTCAGCGGCGTTGCGCTGGAGACGTCGCGGCGCAACATGGCGCACAACGACTTCATCGCCAACGTCCGCAACAGCAAGCACACCGTGCAGGCCGGCGACGCGTTCGAAGTGATGAAGACGATGGTCCAGCAGCGGCGGCAGTTCGACATGGTCATCGTCGATCCGCCGTCGTTCGCGCGCAAACAGAACGACCACGACCGTGCCCTGCACGCCTACCGGCGGCTCACCCGCCTGGCGCTGGATCTCGTCGGAAACGGCGGAATCCTGGTGCAATCGTCGTGCTCCAGCCGTGTCAGCAGCGACGAGTTCTTCGCAGGCATCCATTCCGCCGCGCAGAGCACACCGCATCGGCTCAGCGAGATGCTGCGGACGGGTCACGGGGCTGATCACCCGATCGGATTCGCAGAGGGACCATACCTCAAGACCATGTTCGCCCGGGTGCAGGCACACGCCGGCAACTCCCACCGATAGGGCTTTCTCGTCGCACCATGGCACCATGGACGGCGTGACAGCGTCGAAGCAGCCCATCCGATCACTTCGCCAACGTCTGATCGGAGGCGAGGTTGCCAGGACGATCCTGTCCGTCTGGTCGTGGTTCACGTTCGGCTTCGGCATGTTGCTGTGGCTGCCGATGGTCGCGATCGTGCGCCTCGTCACGCCGTTCGACAAGGGCCACTACTGGGCCGGCTATCTGTTCCGCAAGCTGCCGGTGGTGCACCAGCACATCAATCCGCTCTGGACATTCCGGGTCAGCGGCAAGATCCCGACCGATCCGCGGCGGCCGTACATCGTGGTCTCCAACCACGAGTCGTTCGTCGACATCTTGCTCATCAGCCACCTCCCGTTCGAGATGAAGTGGCTGAGCAAGGCCGAGATGTTCAAGATCCCCGTCGTCGGCTGGTTGATGTCGTTGGCCGGCGACATCAAACTGACTCGCGGTGAGATCAGCAGCGCCACCGACGCGATGAAGCAGTGCGCCGATCGGCTGGAGAACAAGGTCAGCGTCATGATCTTCCCGGAGGGCACGCGGAGCAAGACCGGCGAACTCGGCAAGTTCAAGAACGGCGCGTTTCGCCTCGCGATCGAGACCGGCGTGCCGATCCTGCCCGTGGCCGTGAGCGGTTGTCACACCGCATTGCGCCCGAAGGACTGGCGGCTCGGCTACAGCACCGCCGAGGTCCGTGTCCTCGATCCGATCGAGGTCGAGGGCATGACGATCAAGGACATCTACCTCCTTCGCGACAAGGCGCGTGACGCGATCGCGGCCGAGATCGACGTCCTGCGCGCCGAACTGGCCGGTCGATCGACCCGCGGCTGATCACGACTGGGCTAACGTGGCATCCAATCGGGGATGGGAGAACCATGGCGATGCTCGACGTACAGGACGTATCCGTTCGTTTCGGTGGAATCGTCGCGCTCGACGGGCTTTCGTTCACGATCGACGAGGGTCAGATCTGTGGTTTGATCGGCCCAAACGGCGCCGGCAAGACCACGATGTTCAACGTCATCAGCCGGATCTACGACGCAACGAGCGGGCGCGTCTCGTTCCACGGCAAAGACCTCCTCGCCGCGCAAGCCCACGGCATCGCCCGCCTCGGGATCGCCAGAACGTTTCAGAATCTCGCACTCTTCCCGACGATGACCCTGCTCGAGAACGTGATGGTCGGGGCCCACAGTCAGGGCAGGGGCGGCTTCATGAAATCCACGTTTCGGATCGGGACGGCCAAGGCCGAGCGCGATCTGCGCGACGAGGCCGGCGATCTACTGCGCAGCCTGCAACTCGATCACCTCGCCTTCCGCCCGGCTTCCGGGCTGCCGTTCGGCACCCTGAAGCGGCTCGAGATCGCCCGTGCGCTTGCAGCCAGACCCACCTTCTTGCTGATGGACGAGCCGGCGTCAGGACTGACCCACGGCGAGGTCGACGAATTGAGCGAGACGATCAGGCGGGTCCGCGACGACTTCAAATTGTCGGTCATGCTCGTCGAGCACCATATGGCGATGGTGATGGGGATCTCGGACAAGGTGGTCGCGATGGAGTTCGGGCGAAAGATCGCCGAGGGTCGACCGGCCGAGGTGCAGAACAACGAACGCGTCATCGCGGCCTACCTCGGGACGTCGGCATGAACGCACTGTTGGAAGTCCGCTCGCTCCGTGCCGGCTACGGGGCCGTCCAGGTGCTGCACGGTTTCGACATGCGGGTCAACGAGGGCGAAGTCGCCGTGATCCTCGGTGCAAACGGGGCCGGCAAGACCACCACGATGCGTGCCATCTCGGGCATGATCCAGCGCAAAGGCTCGATCGTCTTCGACGGCGAGCCGATCACCAGGACTCCCCCCCACGAGATCGTGCGGATGGGGATCGCCCAGGTTCCACAGGGCCGCGGAACGTTCACCGATCTCAGCGTGGCCGACAACCTTCGCGCCGGCGCCTATGTCCACAAGGGCATCCACATCGAGTCCGACATGCGCGAGTGGTACGACGTGTTCCCTCGCCTCAGCGAACGGCGGGAGCAAAAAGCCGGCAGCCTGTCCGGTGGCGAGCAGCAGATGCTCGCGATCGCGAGAGCGCTGATGAGCAAACCGAGGCTGTTGCTGTGCGATGAGCCGAGCCTCGGCCTGGCGCCGATCATCACCCAAGAGTTGTTCGCAATCCTGCAGCGCCTGAACACCGAGAACGGCTTGACGATCCTGGTCGTCGAGCAGAACGCGAACCTCGCCGTGAAGATCGCTCACAGCGTGTTCGTGTTGGAGACCGGATCGATCGTTGCCTCGGGAACCGCAGACGAAATCGCCAACGACGACGCCGTCCGCAAGGCCTACCTCGGGTACTGACGAGGAAATCGGAGGAGAACACATGGGCCAGCTTCTGCAATACATCCTGAACGGTCTCGCCAAAGGGTCCATCTACTCGCTCATCGCCCTCGGTCTCGTGGTCATCTATCGCGGCACCGGACACCTCAACTTCGCCCAGGGCGAGATGGCGCTATTCGCCACGTTCGGGGCGTGGTGGATCCATGACCACGGTGTACCGCTGTTGTTCGCGATCACGCTCGCCGCCGCGCTCGCGTTCGTCGGAGGTGGCGTCATCGAGTTCGGGCTGATCAGACCGGCGGGCAAGAAATCACCGTTCGCCGTCGTCGTGGTGACCATCGGCTTGTTCCAAGCGCTGAACTCGCTCTCCGGGCTGCTGTTCCAGGGCGCCGGCACAGGCCTGCCGTTCGGCACCCTCTTCCCCAACAAACCAAACGACTTCTTCCGCCTGCCCGGTGATGCCATCTGGCGCTACGAGAACGTCGGCGTACTCGCGAGTGTGCTCGCCATCACCGGCATCCTGTTCGCGCTGTTCCAAAAGACCAAGGTCGGGCTGGCGATGCGGATGGTCGCCAACAACCCCGACTCGGCCAAGCTGTCGGGGGTTTCCACCACCCGGATCCTGATGCTGAGCTGGGGTATCTCGGCGTTGATCGGGGCGATCGGCGGTGCGCTCGTCGCCGGCATCAACACCAACGTCAACCTCGCAACGATGTTCGGGGTGTTCCTTCTCGCTTCGGCGGCTGCCACCCTCGGCGGGCTCGACAGCCCGCTCGGCGCCGTGGTCGGGGGCCTGTCGCTCGGCGTCGTGGAGAGCCTCGTGTCCAACTACCCGAAGGACTGGTGGGCCAGCTCCTATGTCGGAGCCGACACATCGGTCGCCGTTGCCTTCCTCATCATCCTGGTGGTCTTGCTGGTCCGACCCGCCGGGCTGTTCGGCAGCTCACGAGTGGAACGGGTGTAAGTCATGCCGACCGCGATCAAGGAATCAAGCCCACCGCATTGGCTCGCGAGAATTCTCGCCGTTGCCGTCCTGGCAGCGTTGGCGCTGTACATCGCGTCCAGCGCCAAACCGTCGACGCTCGGCAACATCACCGAAGCGTGCACGTTGGCCGTCGCGGCCGTCGCGCTCAACCTGTTGCTCGGCTTCAACGGCCAGATCTCGATCGGTCACTCGACCTTCGCCGGTCTGGCCGCTTTTACCGCCGGCTACTCCGTGAACTTCTGGCGATGGAACCCGTACGTCTCGCTCGCGGTCGGACTCGTCCTCTGTTTCGTCCTCGGCCTCGCGCTCGGTCTCCCCGCGCTGCGCCTCAAGGGCCCGTACCTCGCGCTCGTCACGCTGGCGGTTGCATTCGTGTGGCCGACCATCGCCGCGAAGTTCCTCGACAAGAAGGTCAAGGCCTCGACACTCAAGGGCACCAAGCTCCAGCCGCCGACATGGACCGGGCTCACCAACAGCCGCCCGGACCGTGCGGTGTTCCTGTACTGGCTGGCCGTCGTGATCCTCGTGCTGGCGTACGTGATCGTCCGCAACCTCCGCAAGAGCCGTATCGGTCGTGCGCTCGTGGCCGTGCGCGACAACGAAACCGCAGCAGCCGTGATGGGCGTCAACCTCAAGTTCACCAAGACCGTCACGTTCGGCATCTCGGCCGCGATCGCCGGCGCATCGGGATGGCTGACCGCTGCCCGCCTGGACCGGCTCGACGAGAATTCGTTCACGATCTTGAACTCGATCAAGTATCTGCTCGCGCTGTTCCTCGGCGGAGCGGCAACGCTCGCCGGTCCGATCGTCGGCGCGTTCGTCTACTACTTCGTCGACGACTACCTCAAGACCCACGCTCCGACGTGGCACTGGCTGCCGGGGCCGATCAGCAAGGGACCCGTCGCGTCGTTCCTGCTCGGCACGATCGTGATCATCTTCGTCTTCATCGCACCATTCGGACTGGTGGGGTTCATCAAGGACCAAGTGCGTAGAGTGTTCGTCGTCACACCACGCCCGCTCAAACAAGCCGTGGCCTCACCAGAACTCATCGAGCACACCTCGGATGCCACCGCTGCCGAGAGCTCGGCACAGGATTGAAGGGGAGTTACACAATGATTCGACAGGGCAAGCACTTCGTAGCACTCGCCGCTGTTGGCGCGTTGCTGTTGGTCGCCTGCGGCAGCGACAGCAAGGGGCCCACGACGACGAAGGCCTCGACTCCTGGTACTCCTGGCACGACTGCCACGACTGCTGGTGGTGGTTCTGGCGGCACCACCGCGGCTCCGGCCACCTCGACCGCCGGCTCTACCACGGCGAGCAGCACCGCAACAACCGGAGTCTCCGACACCACGACAGCAGCGACCGGCACATCGTCGGCGGGGTGGACCGTGAAAACCGACAACTGCCCAGATCCCGCGGTGGCGTCGGCGCCGATCGCTGGCACGCTCACGATCGGGTCCGCCCAGCCGTTGTCCGGCACCCCTGCGGTGGCCTTCGCCCCGGTGAAGGACGGCTTCGAGTTGTACATCAAGTACGCCAACGACCAGAAGCTGGTTCCTGGCATCACCCTCAAGACCGACATCCGCGACGATCAGTACGACGCAACCCAGACCCCCGGTGTGGTCTCGTCGTTGATCGACGGCGGCGTCAACATCTTCTCGGGCATCATCGGTACACCGAACAACCTCGCCGTCCGCGACACGTTGAACCAGGAGTGCATCCCCCAGTTGCTGAACCTCACCGGTGCTCCGGAATGGGGTAACGCCAAGGAGTTCCCGTGGACCACCGGCGCGCTGGTGCCGTACGACATCGAGGCCAAGATCTACGCCAAATCGTTGAAGGGTCTCATCGGCGACGGTGGCACCGTTGGAATGTTCACGGTGAACAGCGAGTTCGGCAAGACGTACGCCGACGCGTTCAAGGCGGCCGCGAAGGACGCCGGCCTGAAGATCGTCGTCGAGAAGACCATCGAGCCGACCGACCAGACGCCGCCGACCAACCAGATCGGAGCGCTCGCCAGCGCCAAGCCGATGGCCGTGATGGCCGTTCCGCTCGGTACCCAGTGCCCGACGTTCTTGAAGGAACTGGTCAATGCCAAGGCCGCCAACCCAGACTGGAAGCCAGTCGTGTTCCTGACCAACACCTGCGCCTCCCGCCTACTGATCTCGCTGCTCGCTGCCGGCGCCGGTGACGGCGTCTACACATCCGGCAACCTGGTCGACCCGGCGGATCCAAAGTTCGCCGCTCTGCCTGGTGTGAAGTTGTTCACCGACACCTACAACGCAGCCGGGCTCAAGGGTGACCTCGGCACCACCGGCGTCGGCTGGAGCATCGCCGAGTCAACGGTGAAGATCCTCATCGCCGCCCAAATATCAGGCACGCTCAGCCGCAAGTCGATCATCGAGGCGGCCCGCGACCTGGAATACGTCCCGTCGCTCGCCCGGGAAGGCACCAAGTACAAGATGAACGGCGAAAAGGACGGCTTCACGTTCCAGTCGCTCACCGTGCTGCAGTGGAATGAGGCGTCGAAGACCTTCACCGAGATCGGCAAGGAAGACACCGAATACGAGAGCTGATCACGGCGCTGGCAATGATCCGTTGCCGGTCTCCCCGCGGGGGCCGGCATCGTCGCGGCGCCTCAGCCGCCCGGCCGACCGACCGCCGTTATGAGGGGCTCGCCGAGTCGGCTGGGGTCCACCGTGATCCCGAGGCCAGGTCCGGTCGGGGCCGTTCCGAAGCCCTTCACGCTGCGGGGCTGGTAGCCGGCGACGTGCTCGTTGGTCCAGTCGTTCATGAACGACACGGTGAGCAGTGCATCGGCGCGGGTGCTCGCGGCGAGATGAGCCGACGTCGCCGACACGATGTCGCCACCCCATGTGTCCTCGATCGTCACCTGGATGCCGAGATCCTGGGCGAGATCACGCATCAGCTTGGCCTTGGTCAACCCGCCGACCTTGGAGACCTTGAGGTTGAACGCACCGGCTCCACCATCGCGCACAGCGCGCAACAACGTGGGCACGTCGTGCACGACCTCGTCGTAGACCATCGGCAAAGTCGTGCGCTTGCGGACCTCGATGCACTCCTCCATCGTCGGGCACGGCTGCTCGAGGTAGAGCCGCGGGAGACCTTCCATCAACCTCGCCGCCATGATCGCGTCGTTGAGCCGCCAGCCGCAGTTGGCGTCGGCGACGACGAGATCCTCGGGTCCTGTTGCCTCGACGACCTGGCGGGCACGCGCGCCGTCGACAGCCGGGTCACCGCCGACCTTCAGCTGAAAGCGGTGGATGCCTTCGGCGCGGCGGGCGAGGACGTACTCCGTCATCTCCTCCGGTGAGCCGAACGGCACGGCGATGTACAGCGGGAAGCGCTCCTGACGCAGGCCCCCGAGCAACGTGGTCACGCTCACGCCGAGCGCTCGCCCGGTCACATCCCAGCAGGCGACGTCGATCGGGCTCTTCGCGTACTCGTGGCCCATCAGCGCTTCGTCCATCGCGTCGTTCACGGCTGCGAGGTTCGTCGGATCCAGCCCGACGACGGCTGGCGCAAGCACTGCGAGCGCAGCGCGTGCACCTCCGACGTGTGACGCGAGATAGGTGGTGCCGAGCGGGCAGACCTCACCCCAACCCTCGATGCCGGTATCGGTGCTCACCCGCACGATCGTGGAGGCGAGCGATCGGTTGATCCGCCCTCCAGACATCACATAGTCACCATGCACGTATGTCAGTTCGAAGTCGAAGACCTCGACACGGGCAATCTTCATTCGGAATCCTCTCCGTCGGACTTGCTGTCCTGAGCATTCGTCGTCACCCAGCCGGCCGCCAACTCTACTCTCGGCTCGTCACCGAGGCCCTCAGCCAGAACGCGCACCAGAACCACCTTGCCGCGGGTTCACGCCATCGCTTGATGTCACGCCGCGGCAGCCCTACTGCCTCGGCGTTACATCAGGCCCCAAATCCCGCCAACCGGGCAACTTCAGGTTGGCTCTGCGGCCGAACCGGCTGACTCCCGTCTCCGTGCGATCTGACTGCCGCCGAAGGTCTGACGGGTCGGAAGGACCTCGATCGTGGTCAGATCGACGTGGGCCGGGAGGTCCATCGCATTCGCGATCACCGTCGCGATGTCGCCCGGCTGGATCGCTTCGAAGTCGTCGTAGAGGGCCTCGGAGGCCTTGTCGTGGCCACCGAAGATGTCGTCGTAGAGCCTCGTCTGCACCCGCCCCGGCATCAGGACGGTGACGCGCACCGACGATCCGAGCAGGTCGCAGCGCAGACCCTCTGCGAATGCATGCAGGGCGGCTTTGGTTGCGCCGTAGGTCGCGGTGTTCGGTGTCGGGTGCTTGCCGGCGATCGAACCCATGAAGAAGATGTGGCCCCGATCCCTGGCGATCATGCCGGGCAGCACGAGGCTGGTGACGTGGAGCGCTGCGCGCAGGTTGACATCGATCAGCGCGTCGATCGTCGAGGGGGTGCTCGCCGCGAACGGCTGCAGCTGGGGCAGGACGCCGGCGTTGTTGACGAGCACATCGATGTCGAGCCCCTCGACGAGCGCGGCCAGCGCGCCCGTGTCGCGCAGATCGAGCCCGTGCGGTACCGCGCCGGTCTCGGCTGCCATGTCGATCAGGGACTGATCAGCGAGGGCCACCGCGTGCACGTGCATCCCGCGCGCCCGGAACTTACGCACGATTGCTTGACCGATACCCCGGGAGGCTCCCGTGACCAGCGCGGTGTTGAAGTCCATGGTATCGATCCGTTTCAGACGATCACACCGGCGCCGCTGACGACGATGTTCTCGCCGGCGATGCTGATGTTGTCGGGGTGGCTGAGATAGGCCACGAGATTGGCGATCTCGCTCGGCTCGATCGGTTGACGCGTCGGCAACGCCGCCACCATTGGCTCGTACCAATCGGTCAGCTTGGCGGCCTCGGTCGCCATCGGACCCGGGGCGACCGAGTTGACGAGAATCCCGAGCGGCGCAACTTCGAGCGCGAGCGAACGGGTCAGGCTGATCACCGCTGCCTTCGTCGCTGCGTAGTGAGCGTTCGCCGGGTGGGCTTTGAAACCGTCGATCGAGGAAACGTTGACGATGTGGCCATGCCCGCTCGTGCGCATCGCCGCGATGGCCTCGACCATCATGAAGTAGGTGCCGAGCACGTTGACCTCGAACACGAACCGCCAGTCCTCGGCGGTGATCTCCAGCACCGGCCGGCGCGGGTAGACGCCAGCGGAGTTGACGAGCACATCGAGGCGCCCGAAGCGTTCGACCGCAGCGGCCACCGCACCCCTGCACGCGTCCTGGCTGCGGATGTCGGCAAGCGCGGTGCAGACCACGGCGCCGGCCGATCCGAGCTGGGCGGCTGCCGCCGCGAGGCTTGCCTGATCCACATCGATCAACATCAGCGAGGTGCCGTCGCGGGCGAGCCGCTCGGCGCAGGCGTAACCGAGCCCCTTGGCAGCACCGGTGATGATCGCGACGCGGCTCACCGCTGCGCCGCAAACGGTGCGGACTTGCTTGGCGTCGCCGCTGGTGGATTCGCCGCTGGTGGATTCAATCTCGCGAGTTCTCCGAGACGCTTGCGAGTCGCGGCCATCTGATCGTTCCAGATCGAGCGGACGATATCGATCCGGCCCTCCGGCTCGTCCGTCGCGCTGAACGTGTCGGCCAGCGGCGTCTGCATCCGCTCCTGTTGTTCGAGCATGTCGACGATGACGACCGATTGGTCGCTGTACACCGGCAGCTGTGGGCCTCGCGGCGCACATAACCCGACGAAATACAGACGAGCCGGTCCGCCGGCCGGAAGGATGCAGCCGGCGACGCGCAGCGGAATGCCGTCTCGTCGAACGATGAGCGCGTCGGGAAGGAACGGCAGCGCGGCCTCGAAGCCCGTCGCCCACAAGATCGTGTCGACGTCGTGGCGGGCGCCGTCGACAGTCTCGACGATGCGCCCGTCGAAGCGCCGCAGGCCCGGCACCGGGTGGACGCGACCGTGCTG
>JANYKS010000058.1 GCA_025358125.1 Actinomycetes bacterium | reverse complement strand
CGGATCACCTGGTTCGTCGACGAGAACAGCTTGCTCCTCGCGCGCAGGCTCGCCGAACGGCAGCCGAGAATCCTCTACCCAGGTCATCCGCAGCTACCTCAATTGCCCTCACGTTCGCCGGACGCCCTGTGGCTCCCCGTGTGCCGAACGTCTATGGCATTTCCACCGAGCGTTGGTATGAACTGGTCGTTGCTGGAGAGTCGCTGTCTGAGGTCGTCAGTGGATGCGACATCAGCGTTGAGTTGCTGAGGAACACTTGCGCGTACGAGGAGATGGCACGGCGCCTCGCCGCCTGACCCGGTCACCTGGTTCGTCGACGAGAACGGCCTCCTCCTGGCTCGCAGGCTGAGGAGATCGTGCACCGTTACCACGACGGACCATGGATGTACGCGATCACCCGTCGTGAAACCACGGACACTGTATCGACAAACATCGAAGAAGTCCATTGACTTTCGTCGATCTAGTCCGTAGCCTAACTGCATCGATGAACTTCAATGTGTAGTTCTCGACCCTTCCAGGAGGAAACCCCATATGTCCCGTGTCCAGCTCGCCCTCAACGTGGCCGACCTCGAAGCATCGATCGAGTTCTACACCAAGCTGTTCCAAACCCCACCCGCCAAGATCCGCGAGAACTACGCGAACTTCGCGATCGAAACCCCGCCGCTCAAGCTCGTCCTGTTCGCCAACGCCGGTGAGCCGGGCACCCTCAACCACGTCGGAGTCGAAGTCGAATCCACCGACGAGGTGGCCGCCGTGATCGCACGCACCCAGGCAATCGGCATGGAGCAGGAGGTCCAAGAGAACACCTCATGTTGTTTCGCCGTCCAAGACAAGACCTGGATCAAGGGGCCCGAGAATGATTGGGAGTTCTACACCGTGCTCGCCGATGCTCCGTCGATGGCGTGCGGCGTCGGCGGTTCGACGGGTAGGGCCAGCGATGCGACGGAATCGCCAGTCCAAGACCGGGCGCCCGCCGGTCAAAGCTGCTGCTGACGACACTGGTCCGCTGCGTCAGGTCCCAGCGTTCGAACCGCTGTGGACACTGGCTGACAGCGCGTCGTAGACGTAATGGACGATCGAGTTCTCCGACGACGAACGCGCCGGGATCGCAACGGCATGAGCACCCGACTGAAGTCAGGGGTCCCGGCATCCGCGTAACGCCCGTCAATGCCAGCTCACGCGCCCGTGGTTCACGTTGCTCTCCGGGCTCGGCCCACCCGCGCGATGGACCGGCTGCTCGGCTCAGACTTCGGTGACCCCACGTCGGCAGCGCCCCGATTGTGGTTTGTGTGAGCGATTAGCCATACGTATCGATAGTCGCTCACACAGGTTTGCAAGTGGTCGCTACACCAGAATAACTGCGGTTCTGAGCGATGCTGCGAAAGCGCGATCTGCACAAAGCGCGCGAACCGAATCGCGTAGGTGCGCCGGACACCGGCGATGCCAGGTAGGTGCGCTCCTCCGCCGGCGATGCAGGTAGGTGCGCCGGACACCGGCGATGCCAGGTAGGCGCGTCGGCGAGCAGACCGTGTGCTTTCGGACGACTATGCGTGGCCGCGCCGGAGCGGTGCGGTCCTTGCGAGTAGCCAAGGCAGACCAGCGGGAAACTCAAGGCTCCGCCGTGCGACCAGCATGTCGTGGCCGGGAACGCCCACCCCCGCAGGCGTGGCACCGCCACCGCTCGACGTAACCCCTCGCCGCTCCTCAGGGCACGGGAGTGAACTTGTCGGTGCCGGGGACGGTGCCCTTGCCGCTGTTGGGCAGCTCGATGAAGGTCCTTCCCGGCGTCAGCAGGATCGGTGCTCCAGAGGCGTCGGTGAACGCGAACGGATTGAGCCGATCCGCTCGCGCCCAGGTTGCGTTGATCAGCCGGCCGCCGGTGAACACCAGTGCCGGATTGGTGCCGGTGGTGATCCCGTCCGGCGCTCGCCCGTCGTTGTGACTGGGGTCGTAGTCGAGAAACGCGATGACGACGTTCTCCGTGGACACCTGCCGGGTGTCGGTGAGGATATGCGGATGGCCGTCCTGCGACCTCAGGTAGGTGCCCGTCGCTGCGTCGTAGCGCCACTGCACAAAGACCTGCTGAATCTGCAGGTCGAACCCGGTCATCGGATCGCCGGCGACCGCTGCCTCCCCGACGGTGCGGTAGTGGAACTGCTGCGACGGGCCGGTGCGGTCCGGGCCAGCGTTTGATCGCAGGAACGCAGTGTGGGCGTGCGTCTTGTGTGGGCGAATGCGGCGCGGGTCGAGTTCCCAGCCCGGGCCCTGGCCCTCGGTGATCAGCAACAGGTCCGACGAGCGGAGCAGCGCGATGTTGCCCGGGTTGCCGCCGGAGCAGGCGAACACGGCACGGTTGAACGCGCCGACGAGGTTGACGTCCTGTTCGCGGCACGACCGGATCGGCCCGACGAAGTCGAGGTCCCGGCTGTGCCAGATGGTGGCGAAACGTGTCGGCCCGGCCCCCCACGCCTCGAAGATGATGTCCGGGTCGTTGAGGCCGGTCTGCGGGCGGGCGCCGGGGTCGTTGCTGATCTTGACGACCAGCGCAACCTTGGACAATAGTGCCGGATCGCCGAGCGGCAGCCCGGTCAATGGCTCCACGGGCGCGGGAACGGCCGTCGTCGTCGTGGCCGCGATGGTCGTCGTAGTCGTCGTCTTGGCGACCGTCGCGGTGGTGGACGGCGCGACGGTGACCGTCGTCGTGTCGACCGTGGTGGTGGCCGACTTGTTCGGCGATGAACTGCTGCACGCGCTCACCAGTGCCGCTCCACCTGCGAGGGCAAGGAGTTGGCGTCGCGACACCAAGCCCAACAAGCCCACCGCCCCTGCAGCGTCGGACGCGCTCGTCTGCTCTGCATGGTTCGTCATCGTCGGGTTCTCGCAGCCTTCCTGTCCTTGATCGCCGGCAGCCGGTGACCGCAGACAGGGCCCTCGGCCGACTGAGCCTCGACCATCCTACCGTTGCTGCGCGACCGAGCCCCTCGTTCTTCACCACCCACGATGTTCCGGGGTTCCGTTCGTGCCGTGGAGATGGTGGTGCGAAACTCGCGACCGACCCATCTTTTAGACGTGTGTCTCAACCCGTCCGCCCGTCAGGTCTTGTCGAGCACGCTCGCATAGCTGTCGAGCAACGCCAGCACGGTGTCCGCCGGTGCAGAGGGCAGGCTCAGTACGCAGCGCGAAACCCCAGCCTCGCCGTACGTGTCGATGATTGCCTGGTCGGATGGCACTCCGAACACGCCGAGTTCCAGTGTGGCGGGATCGCGGCCGGCAGCGTCAGCGGCCGCCCGCAGTTGCTTGATCGCGCCGAGGACTGCTCGGCGGCCGTGGATCGGCATCCAGCCGTCGCAGTACTCGATGATGTGGCGGAACGTGATCGGGCCGCCCGCACCACCCATCACAACCGGCGGATGTGGCTGTTGAACCGGCTTCGGCCATGACCACGTCGATTCGAAGTTGACGAACTCTCCGCTGTAGCTCGATTCATCGTTGGTCCACAGTTCCTTCATCGCCAGCACCTTGTCGCGTGCGATGGAGCGTCGCCGCGATGGATCAACACCGTGGTCGGACATCTCTTCGATGTTCCAGCCGACGCCGATACCGAAGATGAAGCGGCCGTTGCTGACGAGGTCCAGTGACGCGATCGTCTTGGCGAGCACGATCGGATCGTGCTGGGCAACGAGACAGATACCCGTTGCCAGCTTCAGTTTCGTCGTGACAGACGCAGCGCTCGTGAGGGCGACGAAGGGATCGAGCGTGCGCTTGTACTCTTCCGGTAGGTTCGGCCCGCCGGGCCACGGGCTGGTGCGGCTCGTCGGAATGTGGGTGTGCTCGGTCACCCACAGCGACTCGAACCCGCGATCCTCGAGCTCACGGGCGAGCACGTCGGGACGAATCGACAGGTCGGTCGGGAAGATGAGAGCTCCGAAATCCATGGGACCAACCATAGATCGAGCCGACACATCCACGTGGTGGGACACGGTCGCGGAACCGTCACGCAGGATGAAACGCGTCCTGCCAACCGCCGCCTCTGCGTTGATCGCCGTTGCATGTCTTCGCCGAAGCACGCTTGGTACGGCGGCAAACGCACGTATTCAGTTGCTTGGTGCGAGGTCTGCCAAGACGCCGATGTCGAGTCCCTGTGTGGTGGTGCGCACGAAGAACAGTTGACTCGCGTCGAAGCCGGCGAGTTGCCACTCGTTGCCGAGCCGGTAGAACCGGTTCGGGCCGAGCGGCGTCAACAACGTCATCGTCGGGTTCTCGCAGCCTTCCTGTCCTTGAAGGATTGGAGTTTTTGGACGGAAAGCAGTGTGCCGACTTGCCCTGAGCACTGACGTCGCTGAGCTGAATCATCGACGGCGGGGCAAACCCCTGGTCCAAGACCTGTCGGCGAGGAGGTCTGCCACCTTCGACCGTGGGCGCCGCGGCGCGGTTGGGTACCGCTAGGATTGATGCGTCGTGATTGATAGGCGTCGAGTAGGCTCGACCAACAGCAACCGAGACGTAGCCAGCGCAGGTCTGACATGAGCAGGTCGTCTGCACTCATCGCGCGCGATCCTCGGGCATTCGGGGGGCTTCATCTCGTCCGGATCATGGCATTTGTCGGATTCGCCGGGTTGCTGCTCGCGGCGGGCCGGGTGGATGCCGTTGCCGCCGCTGCGGCAGTGTTGGCGCTGGTCGCTACTGGCGTCGTTGTCCGCTATCGACGGCGTCGAGTCGCTCGGCGAGCAGCGATCGTCCTGGGCTGTTGTGTGAGCATCGCCGGACTGGTGGCTGCTATCTCTTTACCGGTACTTCGCCAGCGAACGACTCCGCTGCTCGTCGACGTGCGAGCTCAAGGAAGCGGACCGACGGGTGCGTCGTCGCTCTACGAGGGCCACGCGACGCCGGGAAAGACGGTGCTGGGCTTCGCCGAGAGCGACATCGACAACAACGGGGCCGGCGTCGACCAGTACTCGGCGAAGCTCTCGGTGCTCGCCGCCACAGGCTTGACACTGGGCAGCACCCCGGGCACGGTCGAGGTTGCACCGATCAACGACAGCCTGGTCAGAGCGCATCTCAATGGCGCTGCCGGTTACGCGGTGCTCACCAACTACGACGGCTCCACGTTCAGCCCTGAGCTCGCGGCGACGGTGCTCGATGATGCGGCATCGTCGAGCCGACTGGTGAACGCGTTGACCAAGCTCGTTGCGAAAGACGGTTGGGACGGGATCGTGATCGACTTCGAGCAACTCGTTCCCGGCCAGCGCGACCCGTTCACCCGGCTCGTTTCGGACTTGTCGTCGGCGCTCGCGGGCCGCAAGCTGGTTGTTGCCGTCCCCGCATTCCTCGACGCCACCGATCCCGCCGTACAGGCGTTCGATCTGGCAGCGCTCGGCCGTTCAGCGGATTCGATCGTGTGGATGGCCTACGACCAGCACGATCCCTCCGAGGCAGCAGGACCGATAGCAGGGCTGCCGTGGGTGCGGGCCACGCTCGACGTGGTGGCCAAGCTCGTCGACCCGGCCAAGATCTTGCTGGGTCTCGCCGGATATGGCTACGCATGGCCCGGCATCAAGCCGCTGACCACGAATCGGCTCTGCGCGACCGACTACGGAGCGGCGACCGACCAACCGACACAGGCCGATGAGTGCACTATTCCCGAGGCGGCGCGCCTTGCAGGCGAACCGGGCGCCTCCATCGGGTGGGATCCGGTGCAGGCGGAGCTCCACGGTGTCACCGCTGACGGTCGGGAGTTGTGGTTCGAGGACGCGTACGCGAACAGGCTGCGGGCAGCGCTGGTCAACGAATACGGGCTGGGTGGCGTAGCGCTCTGGCGAGTGGGATCACAGGACCCGCACACGCTGACGTCGCTTCCGTTCACCACGGCCAAGGATGAACCCATCTCGCCGGATCGGCCGGTGGAACACATCAGCAGCAATGGGGTCGTGGCGCTGACGTTCGATGACGGTCCCGACCCGACGTGGACGCCACGAGTGCTCGCGGTGCTCCGCCAAGAGCAAGTTCCGGCAACATTCTTCGTGATCGGCAGCAATGCCGAAGATCATCCGGGGTTGCTGCAGGCCGAGGTCGCAGCAGGACATGTGATCGGCAACCACACGTACAGCCATGAGGACACGGCTACCAACCCGGTCTGGCGCAGCCGACTCGATATGTTGGCCGGACAGGTGGTCATCGAAGGCATCACCAACCTCAAGCCGCGCCTGTTCCGCGCACCGTACGGATCGGGTGACAGCCACACTGGCCACAAGGGCGCCGACGAACTGGCAGTCGAACTCGGCATGGTCCCGGTCAACTGGAACGACGATCCGCTGGACTGGTCGAACCCCGGCGTCGACGAGATCGTTTCACGAGTCATGGCGCAAGCCACCGAGCGGACCGTGGTCCTGCTCCACGACGGCGGCGGCGACCGGAGCCAGACGCTCGCCGCCCTTCCGAAGCTGATCGAGGCGCTCCGGGCGAAAGGCTACGTCTTCACGACGGTCGATGCCCTCGACGCCAGCGTTCAAAGTCCCTACGTCATGCGGGACGGCTTCGGGTCCAAAGCCCGCGGAGTAGCCATCGTGGCCACGTTCCGGCTGCAGGCCGCCGGGCGCAAACTGTTGTTTTGGCTCGTCGTCCTCACTGCCGTGCTGTCGCTTGTGCGCGTGCTGGGTGCCGGTCCGCTTGCGATCCGGCAGTGGTGGCGCACCCGAAAGCCCCCGCTTGCCTTCAGCGGTCCGTTGCCGTCGGTGAGTGTGGTCATCCCCGCGTACAACGAAGCCAACGTGATCGCAAAGACGATCGCTGCGATCGCTCGATGCGACCCGCTGCCGCTCGAAGTGATCATCATCGACGACGGTTCGACCGACGAGACGTTCGCGACGGCACAGGCTGCCGTCGACAACCTTGGTCTCGACGCGCTCGTGCAAATCCATCGCCAACCGAATGCAGGCAAGGCGGCCGCGCTCAACCGAGGGTTCGCGGAGGCGACCGGCGAGGTCGTCGTCGTCGTGGATGCCGACACCGTTGTCGACCCCGGCATCATCGGGGCCTTTGCACCACATTTCGTCGATCAGCGCGTCGGCGCAGTTGCAGGGAACGTGAAGGTCGGCAACCGAAAGCGATTGCTGCCGGGAATGCAAGCGCTCGAATACATCGTCGCTATCAATCTCGATCGCCGAGCTCAAGACGTGGCCGGGGTGATGGCGGTAGTGCCCGGTGCAGCGGGAGCGTTCCGCCGCACCGTGGCCATCGAGTGCGGCGGTTACCCGTCCGACACGCTGGTCGAGGATGCTGACTTCACCGCCGTGCTGCTACGAGCCGGTTGGCGGATTCCGTACGAGTCACGTGCCGTCGCATGGACCGAGGCCCCCGAAACGATCGCCGATGTCGTACGCCAGCGACGACGGTGGTCATACGGAACGATCCAGGTGGTCGCCAAGCATCGTCATGCAATCCTCGAACCAGCAGCGGGGCGGTTCGGGGTACTCGGGCTGCCCTGGATGTTGACCACCCAGGTCATCCTCCCGGTGCTCGGCCCCGTCGCGGACGCCTTCCTGATCCTGCAACTGTTGAACGGCCAGTTCGGCCTCGTCGTCGGGATGCTGCTGATCAGCCTGGTCGGAGAAATGGTCATGGCCGCGATCGCGATCCGTGCCGACAGAGAACGGTGGCGACTGCTCCTGCTCGGCCCACCCCTTCGGCTGGTGTGGCGACCATTGCTGCTCTGGGTGAGCCTGCGCTCGGCCAGGCGCTTCGTCCGCGGGGACGGCGAATTGTGGCGCCAAGTGCGCCGCTACGACACCGTCGCGCTCCCGACCGAACCGCAGCCGGTCTAGCACCAAAACGCACCGGTGCCGCGCCGGCCGCCCCTCGCGAACGGGTGGGTGGCGGTGTCCGGTGGAGTACGTTTGGCGACATGGCCCGTCTGTGCGAACGCCCTGGATGCTCAGCTCCGGCGGCCGTTGCCTACGGGATGGAGAGCGACCGGCTGTTGGTCTGGCTGGAGGTCGTGCCCGATGGTGGCACAGCGATGCGCGCCGGTGTCGTCTGCCGCCGCCACGCCGATGCGATGGTCGTGCCGCGAGGCTGGACGCTCGATGACCGTCGCGAGGTTCGCCCGCGTCTTTTCCGGGTCTCGGAGACGCCTCTGTCGGCGCCGCCCTCGCCCAAGAGCCCGTCGCAGCCACGCCAACGGCGGTTACCGGCCGACGAGCAGCCACAGTTCTCCTTCGATCGGCCAGAGATGCCTGATCTCTCCGACGAACTCACGGTCGGCGACATCCGACCGTTGGGGGCGCCGCTGGCAGATGAGACGAAGTCGATGCCGTGGCGGCCGCAGTTCGACGACGCGGACGACCTCGGCGGCGTGCTGAACGCCGACAGCCCGTTACTGTCGCGCGCCTTTCGGGGAAGCAGTCGACCCCCGACACCGCGACCGAGCCCGTAGCGCGACGCGCGCCGGGCGCCCCGACCGATCCGGTCGAGGCGCCACGTGAGCGGGGGGTCAGCAGCTCAGGAGCAGTGGGCCGCAATGAAAGCGGGTGCCCCGGCGATGCGGGTGGTGACACGTTCGAGCGCCTTTTCGAGGCGGGCGACCCGAGCGTTGAGCTTGTCGGCCAGCTGTTGGTGCCCGGCCGCAGTCGCCGTCTTGGCGGCCTCGGTGAGCTTGGCGATCCGGGCCGTCAGCTTCGTCTGACGCTCGGTGAGCTTGGTGACGATCTCGTCTTTGTGGGCGCAGATCTTGGCGATCCTCGCGTCGCGGTCCCCGCTTCCAGTGCCGTCGCCGTTGCCGCCGGCCAGGACGGCGCTGGTGCCGCCGAGCGCGATGGCCGCAGTGAGGGCAATGGCGCCGACCTTGTGCTTGATGTTCATGATTGTCTTCTCCGTTTCTGGATCCGTGATCCGATGCCTTGACGGGTCACATCTTCGGTCGGAGATGTGAGCAAATTGTGAGCAGGTGATCATGAGAGCGAGACTGCGAGTCGTGGAACTCTCAGCGGATCTCTCTGCTCCGTGTGCGCCCGGCGAACTGTTCGGATGGATCGACGACCTGTCGAACTATCCGGAGTGGATGACTCTCGTGCACCGTGCCGAGCCTGTGGCCGAGCGCGACGGCCTGCAACGCTGGAATGTCGAACTCCGCGCCCGCATCGGCCCCTTCGCCCGGTCGAAACGGCTGATCATGGCGCGTACCGTGTGCACGCCGAATACCGAGGTGGTGTTCGAGCGCGACGAATCCGATGGCCGCTTGCACAGCATGTGGCGGCTCTCGGCCCAGACCACGGCGGTCGGTTCGGGCTCGCATCTCGTGATGCGACTCCACTACGGCGGCGGGCTGTGGACCGGCGGGCTCGTCGAGCGTGTTCTCCACGAGGAGATCACCCGCAGCCGTGACCGGCTGATCAGACTGATTGCCGAGACCAGGCGGTGAGCCGACCGTCGTCTCGCCGTTCGAGGGTCAGCGGCATCGAGAAGCACTCGCTCAGGGCCTCCGCGGTGAGCACGTCGCCGAACAGCCCGGCCGTGAGGACTTTGCCGTCGCGGAGCAACATCGCGTGGGTCATACCCGGCGGTACTTCGTCGACGTGGTGGGTGACGAGGAGCAGCGGGGGAGCATCGGGGTCGGCGGTGAGTTCCGCCAGGGCGTTGACCAGTTGTTCGCGGCCACCGAGGTCGAGGCGGGCGCTCGGCTCGTCGAGCACCACGAGTCCCGGCTCGTTCATCAGCGCCCTTGCCAGCAGCACGCGTTGCTGTTCGCCCGACGACAGCGTGCCGAAGCTGCGCCCCGCGTACTGACCGACGCCCATCCGATCGAGGCATTCGCGGGCGCGCCTGTGGTCGCCCTCGGAATATTTGTGCCACCACGGCTCGAGCGCTGCGAATTTGGCGGTCACGACGACGTCCTGCGCGCTCAGGCCCGGACGGAGTTGTGCCCCGATAGCCGCCGACATCACGCCGATCCGCCGCCTCAGGACGCGAACGTCGGTGCTGCCGAGGGTCTCGCCGAGCACGGTCACGGTGCCAGACGAGGGGTGCTCGTACATCGACGCGATCCGCACCAACGTGGTCTTGCCCGACCCGTTCGCGCCGAGGATCAGCCACCGCTCGTCGGCCTGGACCAACCACGTGATGTCATCGAGGATCTGCCGTCCGTCACGGACGAACGAGACTCGATCGAGGTGCAGCGAGGGTGCCGCGGGAGTGGGTTCCATCGGGCGGTCACGCTACGGCTATGACAGTGACGAAACTGTGACCACTGGTAGCTTTGTAAACATCATGGCGAAATTTCCGGGGTTGGCGCTCAGCTTCGCGCTGATCTGTGCCCTGGCGCCTGTGCTGCCCGCCTCCCTTGCGCGTGCTGACGACGGCACCGCGCAGGACGCTGCCCGACAGATCGCCGCCGCACGCGAGCGCGCCAACGCCGCCAACGCCGCGTACTTCGAAGCCCAGTCGCACCTGGATCTGCTCACCGACGAAAAGGCCAAGCTCGATACCGAAGTCGTCGCGCTCCAAGCACGGATCGACGCGCTGCAAAAGACCGTCGAAGCCGTCGCGGTCAATCGTTACATCGGTGCCGGCACGACCGGCATCGCCCTGCTGAGCGGCAATGTCGGCCCGACCGAACAGGCCGCCGCTGCGGTATTGATCGGCATCGTCAACGACGCGTCGGCGAGCAGCCTCGACGACTATGCCGAACTCCACAAACGGTTCGACGCCAAGAAGGACGAGGCGGATCGAGTATCGAAGGCCTACGAGACGGCCCAGCAGGACTTCATGGCCAAGGAGAAGGCTGCACTCGCCGAGGTCGAGAAGCTGAAGATCGTCGAAGCGGGCCGGCTGCAGGACGACGCCGTGAAGCGAGCCCTCGAGGCCCAACGCCAAAAGGCCGCCGAGGCGGCGCAGAAGGCGGCCGACGAGAAGCTGAAGAAAGACCAGGCCGCTGCTGCGGCAGCGGTTGTGCAAGGTGGTGCTTCCGACGGTGGCGACGCCGGCCTGGCTCCGCCGACAGGCAACGTCGCCTCAGGCAGTTCGTCTGGGGGCACGACCGGGGGGGGCGGAGCAGGCGGTCGTCCGGTAGCGGCGACGTTCGCGATCTACGGCCAGGGCGACGCATGGGTCTGTCCGTTGCAGGGCGCGCCCTATTCCTTCAGTGACACGTACGGCGCACCCCGATCGGGCGGTCGGCTCCATCAAGGTGTCGACATGATTGCCGCACGCGGGACCCAGATCGTCGCCGTCGTCGATGGCGTCTCCAAGCCAGGGCAGAACGAGCTCGGCGGCAACGCAATCTCGTTTGCGGGCAACGACGGCAACCGGTACTACTACGCCCACCTCGACAGCTTTGCCGCGACCGGTGCTGTCACCAAGGGGACGGTGATCGGGTACGTGGGCGACACCGGCGACGCAAGGTTCTCGACGCCCCACCTGCACTTCGAGATCCACCCCGGCGGGGGTCCTGCTGTGAATCCGACGCCGACGGTGGCGGCCAGCTGCTGATCCGCTGGTGCGCCGCCCCTCGCCGCTCGCGGTCCTTTGTCAGCCTCTTACGATGAGCCACGGCCCGTGAGCCACGACGATTTCGCAGCATCGTTGTCGTCACTGCTCAGCGGCGCAAGCGTGACCGACGTGCGACGGCTGTCGGGCGGCGCCTCGCGTGAGACGTGGCAGTTCAGCGCCGACGGTCGACAGCTGATCCTGCAGCGCCAACGCGTCGGCGACGGGCGCGACATGGGCTCTGAAGTCGCTGTCCTGCGCGCAGCCCACGGCGCTGGCGTAGCGGTGCCCGAGGTGTTGGCCGCAGCCACCGATCCCGGCGCACTCGGTGCCGCCTTCATGGTGCTCAGCCATGTCGAGGGCGAGACCATCGCCCGCAAGATCCTCCGCGACGACACGTATTCGCACGCGCGCGAGCAGCTCACGACTGATTGCGCCATCGCCGCCGCGAGACTGCACGCGATCGACCCGGCAGCCGTGCCGTCGCTCGTCGCGACCGACCAGCTCCAGCTGTACCGGGAGGTGCTCGACACCGTCGGATACCCGCACCCGACGTTCGAACTAGCGTTTCGGTGGCTTGCGGCCAACAAGCCAGCGCCCACTCGGTCGTGCGTCGTGCACGGCGACTTCCGGCTCGGCAATCTGATGGTCGGACCCGACGGTCTGCGAGCCGTGCTCGACTGGGAACTGGCCCACATCGGCGACCCGATGGAGGATCTCGGTTGGATCTGCGTGAAGGCGTGGCGGTTCGGATCTACGAAGCCTGTTGCCGGCGTCGGCGATTACGACACCCTCTTCGCCGCCTACCGGACGGAGTCCGGTGTCGAGGTGGATGCCGACATCGTGCGTTGGTGGGAAGTGCTCGGCACGTTGAAATGGGGCATCATGTGCATTATGCAGGCTGAGTCGCACATCAGCGGTGCCATGAGGAGCCACGAGCTCGCTGCGATCGGCCGGCGGGTGTGCGAGAACGAACACGACCTCTTCCTCGCCCTGGACGGTCGCTGGTGATTCCCCACGACGTGCCGACAGCACGTCAGCTCGTCGAGTCCGTTCGCGAGTGGATCGAACGCGATGTCCTGACGGAGACCACCGGAAGGCTGCACTTCCACGCCAGGGTTGCAATTAACGTCTTGGCATTGGTCGAACGAGAGCTGGAGATCGGTCCCGGTCAGGCCGATCGACACCGAGAGCGGCTTCGGGTGCTCGGCTTCGAGAGTGATGAGGAGCTCGCGGCGGCGATCCGGTCGGGCGGCGTCGGCGAAAGCGGCGACGAGGCAATCGCGCTGCGCGCCGCGGTGTGGGCGAGTGTTCGCGACAAGCTCGCTGTTGCTAATCCGAAGTATCTCGACGCCGACCGAGGCTGACCGGTTGCACCGGCTGGCCGGCCGCGAGCTGCCCGCATGCTGCGTCGATGTCGGTGCCCCGATTACGGCGAACGGTGGCATTGACGCCCAATCCGATGAGCCGGTCTCGGAACTCGTGGACGCGCGTCAGCGATGTGCCCCGCGTGAGGTAGCCGGGGGTCGGATTGAGCGGAATGATGTTGACGTGAGCTGCCAGCGGCAGCGCCCGGCACAGCCCTGCGAGTTCTCTTGCATCGATATCACGATCGTTGACACCATCGATCAGCGCCCATTCGAAGCTGAGCCGGCGGCCTTTCGCGCGGAGGTAGTCGGCGCACGCCGACATCAACGCATCGAGCGGGTAGCGGCGGTTGATCGGAACGAGAACGTTTCGGAGATCGTCGTTCGCGGCGTGGAGCGAGACGGCGAGGTTGACCTGCATCGGCCATTCGGTCAGCCGCTTGATGCCGGGCACCAGCCCGACGGTGGAGACCGTGAGGTGCCGCGCGCCGAGGCCGATGTCGTCGTGGATGCGCTCGATCGCGGCCCACACGTTGGCCTCGTTGGCGAGCGGCTCGCCCATCCCCATGAACACCACGTTGGCGAGACGCCGATCCAGGTCGCGGGCCTTCCGGGCGGCGCGGATCACCTGCTCGACGATCTCGCCGGTGGTGAGGTGACGGGTGAACCCGGCCTGACCGGTGGCGCAGAAACCGCAGCCCATCGCACATCCCGCCTGGCTGCTGACACACGCCGTCACCCGGTCCGGATATACCATCAGCACGGTCTCGATCCGGCTCCCACCGGCGAGTTCGAACAGATACTTGACGGTGTCGCCGCCATCGCTGATGCGCTCGACGACTGTTGTGAGCGCTGGCGGGAGCTCTGTCTCGAGTGTCGAACGCAGGCTCTTGGGCAACGACGTCAGCCCTGATGGATCGGCAAGTTGTTGGTAGAGCCCGTTCCAAAGCTGGTCGACGCGGAAGCGGGGCTCGTCGGCAAGGATCTGGCCGAGCTCGGCCCGTGTCACGTCGTAACGACTCGGCTTCGTTGCCGTGCTCACGGCGTCAACTCGGCGGCGAGCCGAGAGTATTCGGCCATCCGCCCACGCAGGATGTCGATGCTCGCGATCCAGAACGCTTCGTCGGTGACATCGAGGTCGAAGGCCGCCCCGAGTTCCTCCGCAGTGTTCATCCCGACCCGCGACAACACGTCGTCGTAACGATGACGGAAATGATCGGGGTCTGCCCGGTAACGGGCGAAGAGACCGAGACCGAACAGCAGACCATAGGTGTATGGCCAGTTGTAGAAATGGCTGCCGTAGTAGTGCGACTTCACCGCCCACATGTACGGGTGTGCGGTCGACTGATCGAGACCGGCCCCGTAGGCTGTGCCCTGCGCGGCGAGCATCATCTCGTTCAGTTCGGTGACACCGAGGGTACGGCGCTGGCGGCGGGCGAACAGTTCCGTCTCGAACAGGAACCGGCTGTGGATGTCGACGACGACCTGGGCAGAACCTTGGAGGTCCACGTCGAGCAGGCCAAGACGCTCGTGGCCCTCGAGCCGTTGCAGGCCCTCCTCGACGATGAGCGTCTCGCAGAAGATGCTCGCCGTCTCGGCCAGCGCCATAGGTAGCCGGCGCTGCAGGGGAGTGCGGTGGGCGAGCTGGGTGTTGTGGTAGGCGTGGCCGAGCTCGTGGGCCGTCGTCTGGGCCGAATCGACACTGCCGTTCCAATTGAGGAAAACGAGCGAACGGTCGTTCACGAGCGGCATGCAGAACGCACCACCACGCTTGGCGCCCCGCGGCTCGGCATCGATCCATTGCTCAGCGATGGCCCGCTCGGGGAGACCCGCGAGCGTGCCGCCGTACGAATCGAATGCCGTTTGCACGATCTCGAGCCCTCGTTCCCAACTGATTTCGGCTGGCGCAATGGGCAGTGGCGCGACGAGGTCGCTCCAGCGAAGGGGGCCCTGGTAGCCGTGCAGGCCGGCCTTGGTATGCATCCAGCCGCGGAAGTCGGCAAGCGAGGATTGCACGGCTGCTTGCATCGCATCGAATGCCGGGCGACCGACGCTGTTCGCGTATAATGACGCGTCGAGCGGCGACGCCCAGTCGCGGCGCCGGTTGACCACGTTGGCGCTGCCCTTGACGCCGTTGATCGCCGCTGCGCAGACCACGGCGATGGTCGGCCAGGCAGCGAGCTCGGCTTCGTATGCCGCGCGGCGCACATCAGGGTCGGCGTGCGAAGCGAGCCCGCGGACAGCAGACATCGGGAGACGGCGTGCCTGCTCGTGCGGCCAGTTGACTTCGGCGTGGAGTTGTGACGTCACATCACCGTGTAGCCGGTACCACGCGTCGGAGCTGGACGCCCCCAGCTCGGCGTACAGCCCTTCGGCGACCTCGCTCATCTGATGTTTTGACCGCTCGGCGAGGTGCAGCAACGGGCCGATGTGATCGCGGGCCTCGGCGCTGACGGTTGCGAGCTGCGCAGGCCCAAGAGCCGCGACCCAATCGGCGAGCCGTGTCAGCAACGGCCGCCCGCGGGAATCGAGGTTGGCGAGTTCGCTTGCCAACGCCTGAGCGGGTTCGTCGAAGCTGTTCGTCGCAACGGTGGCGTAGACGTAGGCGACCAATTCGTTGACCTGCCGTTCCCACGCGTTGTATCCCTGGATGATCGCCTCCGCGGCAGCACCGTCGCCCGCTGTCACCGGTCGCGAATCGATCGCGCGGATCGCGTACTCGTCGAACAGCGCTTCCAGCCGATCGGTGTCGGCGCCGGCTCGATCCATGGCCGCGAGGAATGTGCGCGCTGTGAACGACTCGTGCACGTCGGCGACGCTCCACCGTGGCAGTTCGTCCGTTGGCGTCGAATGCGCGCTCAGGATCGCTCCCTGATACAAGCAATCGGTGCGGTGCACGACGAATCCCATCGTGTCGTACAGCCGGACGGCTGCGACGTTGTCGGCATCGACGAACAGCATACCGAGCTGGATGTCGCGCTCGGCCAGGCTCGCCAACCCAGCGAGGGTCAGGTCCCGTCCGAGCCCGAGACCGTGGAAGTCGGGATCGACGGCGATGATGTAGATCTCACCGATCGCAGGCGTGGAGCCGGCGTGGACCTTGGTCCAGCAGAATCCGGCCATCCTCCCATCGCGTTCATGGATGAGGAAGCCGTCCGCATCGAACCAGGGCTCGACCATTCGCGCCCGCACGTTGGCGGCGGTCCATCCGCCCTGCTCCGGGTTCCACGCGAACGCTCGTGAGTTGACCAGCACCCACTCGTCGATGTCGCGCGCCGGATCGAACGGCCGGGTCCGGAGATCGAACGCGATGTTGGTCGGCAGCGACCGGCGCATCTGCTGCAGGCGCCGTTTGGGGACGAGGCCGAACTCGTCGGCCAGCGAGTCGTGGATCGGCGAGGGATCCTGGATCAGCCAGCTGAGCTCGCCGCCACCCGCGGCTCGGATTGCTTCGATCACTGCTGCCAGAGCCTGTCTCGCGACGTTGCCGAGGAGCACCCGTGCACTCGGACGGATGACGAGCTCGAGGGTCCACGCGTTGGCATGGCCGACGGCCTGTGCGTATGCCACAAGCTGGCCGTCGTGCTGTTCGATCACCATCGCCGCGACGAACGAGTCGTCGGTGCCGTGCACGAGATCGGACCACGACTGGTCCGACAGCGGCCGGTATCCGTCGATCCGCTCGGTGTCTTCGACGAGTCCTCGAACCCTCGAGACCTCAGCCGGCGCCAGCCGCTTGGACACCACGACAGATTGCATCGTGTTGAGGCTACTGGCTCGCCGCCTGCGTAGATTGGCCTCGTGGCCGGACCTCGGACCCCGAAGGGGCGAACTCGTGAAGTTGCCCGGCGATTGAGCGAGCTCTACCCCGTAGCGCTGTGCGAGCTGGACCACACCACTGCGTTCGAGTTGCTCGCCGCGACGATCCTTTCGGCGCAGACCACCGACGCCAGGGTCAACCTCGTGACGCCGAAGCTGTTTGCCCGCTATCCGAGCCCGGAGGCGCTGGCCGCTGCCAATCCCGACGACCTCGAGCAGATCATCCGCTCGACCGGCTTCTACCAGAACAAAACCAAGAGCCTGATCGGGATGGCGACAGCACTCGTCGACCGATTCGGCTCCGAGGTGCCGACCGCACTCGAGGACCTCGTGACGCTGCCAGGCGTCGGCCGCAAGACTGCCAACGTCGTGCGCAGCGTCGCGTTCTCCCTGCCAGGCCTCGCCGTCGACACGCACGTCGGCCGGCTCAGCAGGCGGCTCGGCCTGACCACCCAGGAGGACCCCGAAAAAGTCGAGCAAGAACTCAACGGATTTCTTCGGCCGGCCGAATGGGGACCCTTCAGCCTGCGTACAATACTGCACGGCAGGCGAGTCTGCGATGCCAAGAAGCCGCTGTGCGGAGCATGCGTCCTCGAAGACATCTGCCCGTCCTCGCTACTGCCCGAAAAGCACACAGGGACTGGGAAGATGCCGCCCCGGTGACCTCTTGCTTTGCCCGTAAACGGGTGTACGATAGATGGCACCAACCAGGTTCCCGCCACCTGGTTTGCGGGCGATGCCGGGATCCGCCGCCTGGCATCGCAGAGCGACGGCCCCGCAAGGGGCCGTTGCCATTTTTAGGGGCCGTTGCCATTTTTTCAATCGGCTCAGCGCGCTCTCACCTCGCGAGTTTGACAGCACGTTGCAACGCACGATGGGCGCTCAGCAATGAACGTTCGGCCTCGTAGAGCACCGCTATCAGGTCATCCTTGGTCGTCCCCGCCAGCGGTTCGGCCAGACCGGCCACCCGCGAACGATACCTGTCGACCCCGTCGGCGATTGCGCCGATCTCTGCCGTTGAAGCTGTGCTCATGGCCAGATTCTCGCCCGGTCGGCGACCGATTGCACCACCGCGCGATGGAAAGGAGCCGCGACAACTCGGGCATCATCGCTAGCCTGCCCACATGGCGCGTGTTGCTGTTCGAGATGACCTGAAACAACTCGACGGATATCACTCACCGCAGGTATCGGTGCGGGTCCGGCTCAACACCAACGAGTCGCCGACGCCGCCACCCGTTGCCTGGCAGCACGCTGTCGCGGCCGAGCTGTCGCGGCTTGACTGGCATCGCTACCCCGACCGGTCGGCAACGTCGCTTCGTGCGGCGATCGCCGATCTGCATCATGTCGATCCTGCGCAGGTCTTCGCCGGGAACGGGTCGAACGAGGTCCTCCAGACTCTGCTGTTGACCTATGCCGGCCCGGGACGTACCGTCGCCACGTTCGAGCCGACGTATCAGCTCCACGGCCACATCGCCCGGCTGACCGGTGCCACCGTTGCCGAGGGCGGGCGACGCGAGGACTTCACGCTCGATCTCGCCGAGGTCCAGCGGGTGTGTGGATCTGCCGATCCGATCATCACGTTCCTGTGTTCCCCGAACAACCCGACCGGCCTCGTCGAGCCGGAGACGAATCTCGGCGCGGTCCAAGACGCCGCTCCCGGCCTCGTCGTGGTCGACGAGGCCTATGCCCAATTCTCCGACTGGTCGGCCATCGGACTCGTCGACGACGACACGCCACTCGTCGTCACCCGCACGTTCAGCAAGACATGGTCGATGGCCGGCGCCCGGCTCGGCTATCTGATCGGGCCGTCGTGGGTCGTGGCCGAGATGGAGAAGGTGACGCTGCCGTATCATCTCGATGCCGCCAAGCAGATCGCCGGTCGACTCGCGCTGGGGTTCGTCGACGACATGGAAGCCAGGGTCGGCCACATCGTGGCCGAGCGTGAGCGGATCCAGGAGGCGTTCGGCCACCTGCCGGTCGACTTCTGGCGCAGCGGTGCGAATTTCGTGCTGTTCCGGCCGCGAACGGTAGCCGGCGCGCACGTCTGGAAGGCGCTGCTCGACTACAGCGTGCTCGTTCGTGACTGCAGTGGATGGCCCCGCCTCGAGAACTGTCTGCGGGTCACCGTCGGCACGACAGAGGAGAACGAAGTCTTCCTCCGCGCGTTGGAAGAGATCCTGTCATGAGTCGCACGGCCAGCCGCTCGCGGATCACGAAGGAAACCTCGATCTCGATGTCGATCGATCTCGACGGAACGGGTATCACTTCGGTCTCGACCGGCATTCCGTTCTACGACCACATGCTCGACCAGCTCGGTCGCCACGGTGGATTCGACCTGACGATCGACGCCGAGGGCGATCTGCAGATCGATACCCATCACACCGTCGAGGATGTGGCGATCACGCTCGGTGAAACGTTCCGCGAAGCGCTCGGGGACAAGATCGGCGTTCGTCGCTTCGCGAGCGGGCTCTACCCACTCGACGAAGCGCTCGTCGAAGTTGCGCTCGATCTCTCCGGGCGTCCTTTCGTCGTCTGGGCGGTCGAGATCCCCGAGAGCCTCCCGCTCGGCAGTCCGGCGTTCGATCCGCAACTCGCCGAGCACGCCGTGAGCAGCTTCGCGACGGCCGCCGGCATCACCCTGCACGTCACCCTCAAGCGGGGCCGAAACGCGCATCACATCATCGAGGCGACATTCAAGGGTCTTGCCCGCTGCCTGCGTGATGCGGTCCGCGTCGAGGGTGTGTCGCTGCCGTCGACCAAGGGCGTACTGTGACGGAACCGCAGCCGGTCATCGCAGTGATCGACTACGGCATCGGCAACCTGCGCTCGGCCGAAAAAGCGCTGCAACGTGTGGGCGCAAAGGCCGCGCTGAGCAGTGATCGGGGCTTCATCCGCGATGCCGACGCTGTCGTGCTGCCGGGCGTCGGAGCGTTCGGCGCATGCATGACCGCGCTGGTCACCGCTGGTCTCGAGAGCTCTGTGCACGACGCCGTCGGATCGCGCCGACCGTTCCTCGGTATCTGCGTCGGGATGCAAATGCTCTTCGACGCGAGCGAGGAGAACGCTGCGGCGCGGGGCATCGGCGTGATCCCCGGGACGGTCCGGTGGATCCCACCCGGCGTGAAGCGCCCGCAGATGCAGTGGAATCAGCTTGCGATCACGGCTGCGTCCGATCCGATGTTGGCCGGACTCGGGCCGGCGCCGTGGATGTACTTCGTGCATTCGCTGCACGGCGTCCCGCTCGATCCGTCCACCGTCGTGGCGACGTGCGAGTACGGCGGCACGCTCAACGTCGCGTTTCGTGTCGGGAATGTGTTCGCCACGCAGTTCCACCCGGAGAAGTCCGGCCTATCAGGCCTCGCGTTGCTCGCCAACTTCGTGACCGCCGCGGCTTGCGAACGGGCCCGATGATGCAGGTCGCCCGCGTCATTCCGTGCCTCGACGTCACCAACGGTCGCGTCGTCAAGGGCATCAACTTCGTCGGGCTGCGCGACGCCGGGGACCCGGTCGAACTCGCCGTTCGCTATGACGCCGAGAGCGCCGACGAGTTGGTCCTGCTCGATATCACCGCGTCGTCCGACGGCCGCGACACGATGGTCGACGTCGTGCATCGTGTCGCCGAGCAAGTCTTCATCCCGTTCACCGTTGGGGGCGGGATCCGCAGCGTCGAGGACGCGCGCCGAATGCTTCGCGCCGGTGCTGACAAGGTGAGCGTCAACACCGCCGCGTTCGACCGTCCGGAGTTGATCGCCGAGATCGCGGCCGAGTTCGGAGCTCAGTGCGTGGTGTGCGCGATCGATGCCCGTGGCGTCGCGGGCCGGTCCGGAACGTGGGAGGTCTTCCTACACGGGGGACGCACGCCGACCGGTCGTGACGTGCTCGAGTGGGCCGTGCAGGCCGTCGCGCTCGGCGTTGGTGAGATCTTGCTGACGTCGATGGACCGCGACGGAACGCGCGAGGGCTTCGAGATCGAACTCACCAACGCGATCGTGGACGCTGTCAACGTTCCGGTCATCGCGAGTGGCGGGGTCGGCAGCCTCGATCACCTCGTCAAGGGGATCGTGGAGGGCCGCGCGGACGCAGTGCTCGCAGCATCGATCTTCCACTTCGGCGAGTACACGATCGCAGACGCGAAGCGGGCGCTGATGGCCGCCGGGGTCACTGTTCGTCCTCCAGCCTGCTAGCGCGGTACCGTCGGGGTATGCCTCAGTCAAAGATGATTTATCGCCAAATGGGACGATCCGGCCTACAGCTCTCCGTCCTCTCGTTCGGATCGTGGGTCACGTTCGACAACCAGCTCAAGGACGATCTCGCACTCGAGTGCATGCAGGCCGCCCACGACGCCGGCTGCAACTTCTACGACAATGCCGAGGCATACGCAGGCGGCGAAAGCGAAGCGATCATGGGCCGTGTGATCGAACAGCTTGGCTGGAAGAGGCAGAGCTACGTGTTGTCGACCAAGATCTTCTGGGGCCTCGACGCAAAAACGGCAAACATGGTCAACACCCTCAACCGCAAGTACGTCCACCACGCGATCGAGGGGTGTCTCGATCGGTTGCGGGCGGACTTCGTCGACTTGCTCTACTGCCATCGCGCCGACCCCAACACGCCGATCGAGGAGACCGTCTGGGCGATGCACGACCTGATCGAACGCGGCAAGGTGTTGTATTGGGGCACCAGTGAGTGGACCGCCGATGAGATCAGGGCGGCCTGGCAGATCGCCGACCGCCACCATCTCCACAAGCCGGTGGTCGAGCAGCCGCAGTATAACATGTTCGAGCGCAACAAGGTCGAGGTCGAGTTTGCCCGGCTCTATCAAGACATCGGCATCGGCACCACGACGTGGAGCCCGCTCGCAAGTGGCCTCCTGACCGGCAAGTACCGCGATGGTGTGCCCGAAGACAGCCGGGCCGCGCTGGCGGGCTACGGCTGGCTGGCCAAACGGATCACGGCCCAGTCCGAGATCGACAGGGTCGAGCGGCTGCGCCCGATCGCCGAGGAACTCGGTTGCACGTTGGCCCAGCTCTCCATTGCGTGGTGCGCAGCGAACCCCCACGTCACCAGCGTGATCACCGGCGCGAGCAAGGCATCTCAGGTCGTCGACAACTTCGGTGCGCTCGATGTCATCGACAAGCTGACGCAAGAGGTGATGACTCGCATCGATGCCGCTATCGCATAGCCGATCGGCGCCACTGGCACGTTCGAAGCCACGTCGTCGAGCGCGTCGACCATCACGGTTTCAATCGGCCTATCTCAGACGGTACCGTGCGGTGTCGTGGTGACGACCGACAAGAAGCTGCCGATCAAGATGTTGAACGACCGACTGCTCGTCCACATCCCTGATCGAGAGGGTGAGCGCCGATCTACGGGCGGCATCGTGATCCCCGCAACGGCGCAGATCTCCAAGCGTCTCGTCTGGGCCGAAGTTGTTGCCCTCGGTCAAAACGTCCGCAGCGCAGAAGTCGGCGACCGGGTGCTGTTCAGCCCCGAGGACCGCTACGAGGTCGACGTCGGCGGCAACGACTACATCATGCTGCGCGAGCGCGACCTGCACGCCGTGGCCGCGTCGCGCAACGAGGGCAGCACGGGTCTGTACCTGTAATCGATCAGGTCGAGGGCGGGCGGCGCCCCTAGCATGAGGCCCATGACTACAGGAGTCCGCACCGACGTGACGCCCGAACAACTCGCAGCAGTCCGCTTCGACGCCAATGGTCTCGTTCCGGCCATCGCCCAGGATGTCGCCACCAAGGACGTCTTGATGATGGCGTGGATGAACGCCGAGACCCTGCAGATGACTCTTGCGGAGGGGCGGATGGTGTACTGGAGCCGCAGCCGCGAGGAGGTGTGGCGCAAGGGCGACACCAGCGGCGATCGGCAGTTCGTGCGCGAGGCGTACTACGACTGTGACGCAGACGCGTTGTTGTTCATCGTCGAGCAAGAGGGTAACGGCGCCTGCCATACCGGCGAGTTTTCATGCTTCTACCGACGCTTCGGCGCTTCGAGCTGAACCCAGAGTGTCCGAATTCAGGTTTCGTCCGACGCTCGACGAGTTCCACGCCCTCGCCGCCGAGCACACCGTGGTCCCGGTCTGGACCGAGCTCCTCGCGGACCTCGAAACACCGGTCGCCGCATACCTGAAGCTGGTC
Organism: Actinomycetes bacterium; assembly: GCA_025358125.1. GTDB lineage: Bacteria > Actinomycetota > Acidimicrobiia > Acidimicrobiales > Ilumatobacteraceae > WLMZ01. The sequence goes on along the minus strand of JANYKS010000058.1, from coordinate 10,852 downwards.
GGCGACGGCAACGGGTTCCTGCTCGAATCGGTCGAGCATGCGCAACGTTGGGGTCGGTATTCCTTCGTCGGCCGGCTTCCCAGGGCAACGATCGTGTCGCGACGCGGCCACTTGAGCGTGGAAGGACAACTCCCCGACAACGTGCCGCTTGATCGAGGTGTTCTCGCGGCGATGGAGGTGATCCTCGAGTCCTACCGGGCTCCATTGCATCCCGACCTGCCACCGTTACAGGGCGGTTTGATGGGATTCCTCGGATACGACGTAATCCGCGAGGTGGAGCACCTGCCGAATGTGCCGACCGACGACGTCGGTATGCCCGACGCGGTGATCAGCGTGATCGGCTCGCTCGCCGCGTTCGATCACTGGGCCCAGCGAATCTACCTCGTCGAGAGCGTCCCGGTCCTGGGCATGTCCGCAGACGGCGTCGACCGCGCATACCGCGAAGCGTGCGAGCGCGTCGAGCAGGCGATCGTCGATCTCGCCCAGCCACTGTCGTACGCGCCGGTTGCTCCTCCGGACCCGAGCGATGAGCTGCCTCCGACGAAGTCCTCGATGCCAAACGGTATGTATCAACGAGCCGTTGAGGTGGCCAAGGAGTACATCCGCGCCGGCGACATCTTCCAGGTCGTTCTGGCCCAGCGCTTCGATGTCGAGCTGGAGGCCGATCCGTTCGACGTGTATCGGGTACTGCGCCAGATCAACCCGAGTCCCTACATGTACTTCCTCCGCCATCCCGACGTCACCATCGTCGGTTCTTCTCCCGAGCCGATGGTCGTGCTCCGCGACGGCAAGGTGACCTCGCGGCCGATCGCAGGCACGCGCAAGCGTGGGCGTGACGACGACCACGATCGCCGCCTGGCCGGCGAGTTGAAGGAGAACCCGAAGGAAGTAGCCGAGCACATCATGCTCGTCGACCTCGCCCGCAACGACGTCGGCCGGGTTGCCAAGTTCGCCACAATGCACGTCGACGAACTGATGACTCTCGAGCGTTACAGCCACGTGATGCACCTCACCTCCCAGGTGTCGGGAGTGCTCGTCGACGGCAAGGGACCGATCGATGTGCTGCGTGCCACGCTGCCGGCGGGCACGGTGAGCGGCGCCCCGAAGGTGCGCGCGATGGAGATCATCGACGAACTCGAACCGGTCAAGCGGGGTCCGTACGCGGGCGTCGTGGGCTACGTCGATTTCGCCGGCAACCTGGATACGGCGTTGGCGATCCGGACGATGTTCGTCAGTGAACACGGCGCCCACTTCCAAGCCGGCGCCGGCATCGTCGCCGACTCCGATGCCGAGGACGAAGACCTCGAGTGCCACAACAAGGCAGCCGCACTGCTCGCAGCGGTCCCGGCGGCGCGGCGGATGACCGCCAGCCGGCTTGCCCGGTCCTCACCGTCCAGCCAACGCGAAAGTGTTGCACGAACAGTTCGGGCCGCCACACTGGAGCCGTGACTGCTTTCTGGTGTGACAATCCCCGCGATGTGCTCCGGATCAGTGGCAGCGATGCGCTCGCCTACCTCGACAGCCAGATCAGCCAGGACATCCGCAACCTCGGCGACGGCGAGGCGACCCACAGCTTCGTGCTCCAGCCGGCGGGCAAGATCGAGGCTCTCGTGCGCATCGTTCGCCGCTCTAGCGACGAGTTCTTCGTCGACACCGATCAGGGCTCCGGCGAGTCATTGCGCAACCGACTCAACCGGTTCAAGATCAGGGTCAAGGTCGATATCGAGGCGGTCGACTGGAGGTGCATCGCGGTACGAGGCTCGCAAACCGACGTCGGCGGCGGCGTGCCGGCATGGGGGCGCAGCGATGCGTTCGACCTGTTCGGTGGAGACCCGCAGCCGCCAGCCGGCATCCGCGCCGGCTCGCTCGAAGAGTTGACCCTGAGCAGGATCGAGGCCGGCTGGCCGGCTATGGGTTCGGAGATAACAGAGGCGTCGATCCCGGGCGAAACAGGTGTGGTATCTCTGGCCGTCAGCTTCACCAAGGGTTGCTACCCAGGGCAGGAGTTGGTCGAGCGGATGGACAGTCGTGGCTCGTCGGCGCCTCGCTTCGTGCGCCGCCTTCGTGGCGTGGGCAACACGACCGTTGGCGACCGTGTGTTGCACCACGGCAACGATGTCGGCGCCGTCACCTCTGTTGCTTGCACCGGTACCGGTTGGGTTGCGCTCGCCAAGGTTGCCCGTGCCGCGCAGCCGGGCGACGCTGTCATCGTCGGCAGCGCAGAGTCGGCGCTCGAAGACGTCTCGGTGCGCGAGAACTAGCGGATGTCGAAGGTGTGGACACCCAGGCAACTCGCCGCCGGATCCTCATGGATCTACAAGCGACACCGGCGACTCAGGTTGCGGACGCGAGGGCGTAGCGCAACTCGACGACCTCGGGCCTCGTCCGCAGGCCGCTGAACTCGGGCCGGCGATCGATGGCTTCGGCGAGGCCGGCGAGGTTGGTGCCGGAGTCGAACGCGGCTTTCAGCCAGTTGATCGCCAGTGAGTCGTCGTTGAGCGCTGCCGCGCACTGGGCGACGACGACGGCCGGCATCGTTCCGGGGTTGCGGCCGAAGGAGGCCGCCGCATAGCGGCCTGCCTCGTCGAACCGGGCGAGCCGCACGAGAACGGAGGCGAGGACGTACTCGCTGTACGGGTTGCCGCTGGGTAGCGGGCGCGGGAGCAGCGCGACGAGCACTGCCAGCTCGGTGGTACTGGCCGCGTCGGGCGGCAGCCAGTTCGGCGGCTGATCGCTGGCGAACTCGCCGATCAGCACGACCTGGGCGTCGGTGGTCCGGCCGGCTCTTTGCAGTTGCGCAGCACGGAACCATGGCGAAGCGGCCATCCCGGTCGGGAAGTCGTTCGTCTTGCCGGTGCTCCAGGCATCGGCTTCGGCAGTCGTTGCCCACTGTTGCCACGAGCCGTGCTGGTCGATGGCCGACTGAGTGCGGCGGTGCTGCAGCATCTGGAACTGAACGACGAGGGGGAAGATCAAAAACAGCGGCGAGATCACGTAGTTGCCGCGGGCGACCACGACGAGGCCGACGAGCGTCAACACGATGCTGAAGTAGATCATCACCGTCCGCGAACGCCCCGGCAGGAACACATCGAGCCCGGACATGACGATGTTGCCGCCGTCGAGTGGCAGGATCGGTGCGAGGTTGATCGCGCCGAGGAGGGGCCCGGCCCACCAAACGGCGATCGCCGGCGCGGACCGGTAGACCTGATCGGTGTCGAGCGGATTGACCCCCATCAAAGCCAGCACGGTGACGCCGAGGATAATCTGTACCGCGGGGCCTGCGAGCGAGATGCCGGCGTGCTCCCAGCGCTTGAGCGGGCGGGTCGGCTCGAACGACGCGTAGCCGGCGAGGAAGTCGAGGGCGATACTCGCCTCGGCGCCGGTGGCGCGGGCGGCGAAGGCATGCCCGAGTTCGTGGATCAGCGTGAAGAGACCGACGCAGCCGGCGAGCCACAGCCCGAGTTCGCCCCGACCCTGACCCGAGTAGATGATCGCGAACAGGGCGAGCAACATCACGAATCCCGGGCGGATATCGACGGGGAAACCAAAGATGCGCAAACCGGGTGTGGCGGTCATGATCTGATCCTACGACTGCATTGACCGGATCGCGGCTCACGTGCCAAGTCGGCCCGACGTTGCGCGTCGCAGCGAGCGTTGCTTTCCTGCACGAGCTGCGCCAAACGCATTGCGTGCCTTAGACTCGACCGACGTGTCATACGTCTATTCCTTCTCCCACAAGCACCGCCGCCCCCCGATGGAGTACAAGGATCTCCTCGGTGGAAAAGGTGCGAACCTCGCCGAGATGACGAGCGTGTTGAAGCTGCCGGTTCCCCCCGGTTTCACCATCAGCACCGATGCCTGCCGGGACTACATGCACGGTGGCTGGCCGACAGGTTTGGATGACGAGATCGCCGCACAGATTGCTCAGCTCGAAAAGACGATGCAGCGCGGCCTTGGCGATCGCTCGGATCCATTGCTCGTGAGCGTGCGCTCGGGCGCCAAGTTCAGCATGCCGGGCATGATGGACACCGTCCTCAACCTTGGGCTCAACGACAAGAGCGTCAAGGGCCTCGCCGCCGTCACCAACGACGAGCGGTTCGCGTACGACAGCTATCGCCGTTTCATCGCGATGTACGGCCGGATCGTGCTCGATGCCCCCGGCGAGCCGTTCGAGCACGAGTTCGAAGCCGCCAAGAAATCGGCCGGAGCGAAGTCGGACGCAGAGATCCCGGCCAGCGCGCTCAAGAAGTTGTGCGAGACCTATCAGGGCATCGTCAAGACAGCGACCGGCAAGCCGTTCCCACAGGATCCGGTGAAGCAGCTGCGCGGCGCGGTCGAAGCCGTGTTCCGCAGCTGGAACGGCGCTCGCGCGATCGCGTACCGCGTCCGTGAGCGGATCGGCCACGATCTCGGTACGGCCGTCAACGTGCAGACGATGGTGTTCGGCAACCGAGACGACAACAGCGGCACCGGCGTCGGTTTCACCCGCAACGCCGCCACCGGCGAGAAAAAGCCGTACGGCGACTTCCTCGTCAACGCGCAGGGGGAAGACGTCGTTGCCGGCATCCGCAATACCGAAGACCTCGATGCGTTGAAGGCCAAGTTCCCGCTGATCCACAAGGAACTGATCGGCATCTTCGATCGGCTCGAGCGTCATTACACCGACATGTGCGACACCGAGTTCACCATCGAACAGGGCAAGTTGTGGATGCTCCAGACCCGCGTCGGCAAGCGCACCGGCGCCGCCGCGCTGCGGATGGCCGTCGACATGACCAAGGGCACCGGCAACGGCGCGGCGCGCTGGAAGATCGGCAGGAGCGAGGCAATCATGCGCGTCGCCGCCGAGCACCTCGATCAAGTCCTTCATCCCCAGTTCGCGGGCAAGGGCAAGGTGTTGGCCAAGGGTCTCGCGGCGTCGCCAGGCGCTGCCGTTGGCAGGGTCTACTTCACCGCCGACGAAGCGGTCGATGCCTCCGAGCGCGGCGAGAAGGTTATTCTCGTCCGCAACGAGACGAGCCCGGAAGACGTTCACGGGATGATGATCAGCGAGGGCATCCTCACCGCTCGCGGCGGTCTGGTCAGCCATGCGGCAGTCGTCGCGAGAGGCTGGGGCACACCCGCCATCGTCGGCGCCGACGCGATCAAGATCGCCGGCAAGCAATTCAGCGTTGGCGCCGTCACCGTCAAGGAGGGCGACGTCATCAGCCTCGACGGCTCCACCGGTGAGGTCATGGTGGGCGAGATGAAGCTCGCCGCGGCCGAGCCGCCGGCCGAGTTCCACACCATCTTGCAATGGTCCGATCAGGTCCGCAAGGGCAAGCTCGGCGTGCGCGCCAACGCCGACACCGGCGAAGACGCGACGAACGCCCGCAACCTCGGGGCGGAGGGCATCGGGCTGTGCCGGACCGAGCACATGTTCCTCGCACCGGACCGGTTGCCTGTCGTGCGCGAGATGATTCTCGCCGATACCGCCGCCGAGGAGACCGCCGCGCTCGCCGAGCTCGGCCGGGTTCAGCAGATCGACTTCGAGGAGATCCTCGAGGCGATGGACGGCTTGCCCGTCACCGTCCGGTTGCTCGACCCGCCACTGCACGAGTTCCTTCCGTCTGTCGAAGAACTGCGGATCAAGCAGGCAACAGGCGGGCTGAGCCCACGCGAGAAAGCAGAGCTCAAGGCGGCCGAGGACTGGGCCGAGCACAACCCGATGCTCGGCACCCGCGGTGTTCGCCTCGGCGTCGTCAAACCAGGACTGTACGCGATGCAGGTCAAGGCTCTGATGGCCGCCGCTGCGGCGCTGCGCAAGAAGGGCAAGAACCCGATCGTGGAAGTGATGATCCCGCTCACCGTCACTCGTGAAGAACTGGCGCTCGCACGCAGTTGGGTCCAGACTGAGATCGATGCCGCGGTGAAGGGCATCAAGAACAAGCCGGACGTCACCATCGGAACGATGATCGAAACACCGCGCGCGGCCCTGCGCGCCGACGAAATCGCCGAGGAGGCCGACTTCTTCAGCTTCGGCACGAACGACCTGACCCAGATGGCGTTCGGGTTCAGCCGCGACGATGTCGAGAGCAGAATGATGCCGGTGTATCTCGAGCAGGGCCTGCTCAAGCGCAACCCATTCGAGACCATCGACAAAGGCGGCGTCGGCGAACTCGTCAAGATCGGTGTGGAGCGCGGCCGCGCCACGAAGAAGGGCCTCAAGATCGGCGTCTGCGGCGAGCACGGCGGCGACCCCGAGAGCATCGCCCTGTTCTATGAGGCGGGTCTCGACTACGTGAGCTGCAGCCCGTTCCGTGTGCCGATCGCACGCCTGGCGGCGGCACAAGCGGTCATTGCCTCATCGGGCTCCAAGAAGAGCGACACCAAGTAGCACCTGATTGATCGTCCATCCCGCAGCCGCAGAGGTCGTTTCGGAGAGGGCGGTATCCGGTTTCGCTGACCTGTCGGTGCCGATCTGGGCGTGGTTGGCAACGCTCGTTCTGATCCTCGTGCTGTTGCTGCTCGACATTCTGGTCCTGCATCGCACTCCGAAAATACTGAGGACGCGTCGCGCCGCGTTGGAGACCCTGATGTGGGTGGCCGTCGGCGTCTCGTTCGGCGCGGCTGTCATCGTCGGCTTCGGGGGCAAGGCGGGTGGCGAATACTTCAGCGGGTATCTCATCGAATACAGCCTGTCGATCGACAACGTCTTCGTGTGGGCGCTGATCTTCACGATGTTCGCCGTACCCGCGTTGTATCAACATCGGGTGTTGTTCTGGGGGATCTTCGGAGCGCTCGTGCTCCGCGCCCTCTTCATCTTCTCGGGCGTCGCCCTGATCCGCAGTTTCGCATGGCTCCTGTACGTGTTCGGTGCCTTCCTGCTGTACACGGCGTTCAAGCTGATCAGGGGCGGGGGAGAGGTGAATCCGGAGGAGAACATCGCCTTGCGGGTAGTGCGCAAGACCGTGCCGTCGACACCCGACCTGGACGGACAGAGGCTGTTCACCCGCGTCAACGGTCGCCGCCTGGCGACGCCGCTGTTCGCGGTACTCGTCCTCGTCGAGACGACCGACGTGTTGTTCGCCGTCGATTCCGTGCCAGCGGTGTTGGCGGTCAGCCGCGAGCAGTTCATCGTGTTCACGTCCAACGCCTTCGCGATTCTCGGACTTCGCGCGCTGTACTTCCTCCTCGCCGATCTCCACGCCCGGTTCACGTATCTGCAGCAGGGATTGGCGGTCATCCTGGCATTCGTCGGCATCAAGATGATCGTGTCGCACTGGTACGAGATTGCTGGGGGAGTCTCGCTCGGTGTCATCGCGTCGGTGCTCGTCGTCTCGGTGTTCGCATCGCTGAAATTCGGTGTACGCGACAACGTTGACGACGACATCGAGTTGTACGGGCTCGAGCAACCGCCGCCGCCCGACGAGCCCTGACGACGTCGCGCCGACTCCGGTAGCCTCCCCGAATGGCCATCGTCGACGAAGACATCGAGCGGATTCGCGCCGGTGTATCGGTCGTCGATGTGATCCAGACCTATGTCGCGTTGCGCCGGGTCGGGCGCAATTGGGTCGGTCTGTGCCCGTTCCACGCGGAGAAGAGCGCATCCTTCAACGTCCGCGAGGAAATGGGTCGTTACCGGTGCTTCGGTTGCGGGGCGGCCGGCGATGTCTTCAAGTTCGTGCAGGAGATCGAGCACACCGACTTCGTCGGCGCGGTCGAGCACCTCGCCAACAAGGCCGGCATCCAGCTCCGCTACACCAGCGGCGGCGAGAACAAGGAGCGTCTTCGGCGTAAGCAACTGATCGAGGCGATGGAGAAGGCGGTCGACTGGTATCACAACCGCTTGCTGACGTCGCCCGACGCCCGCCAAGCGCGCGAGTACCTTCGCCGGCGTGGGCTGGCCGGTGACATCGCGCGCACATTCCGGCTCGGCTGGGCTCCCGATGACTGGGATGTGATGAGCACCGAGCTCGGTGTCGCCGCCGACCTGCTGCGAGACACCGGTCTTGCGTTCACGAACAAGCGCAACCGATTGCAGGATTCGTTCAGGGCGCGGGTGTTGTTCCCGATCTTCACCGATGCGGGCGAACCCGTCGCGTTCGGCGGGCGGATCCTCCCCGGATCCGCCGATCCGGCCAAGTACAAGAACTCACCCGAGACCGTCGTCTACGCGAAGAGCCGGACGCTGTACGGGCTCAACTGGGCCAAGGCTGACATCGTCACCCACGACCAGGTCATCGTGTGCGAGGGCTACACCGACGTGATCGGATTCCACCGCGCCGGGGTGAAGCGGGCGGTTGCTACCTGTGGCACAGCGCTGACCGAGCAGCATGTCCAGATCCTCAAACGCTTCGCGAGCAGGGTGGTTCTGGCCTTCGACGCCGACAAGGCTGGCCAAGGCGCCGCCGAACGCTTCTACGAGTGGGAACAGAAGTACCAGGTGCAAGTGCTTGTCGCGCAGTTCCCGCAGGGCAAGGATCCCGGTGATCTCAGCCTGAGCGATCCGCAAGCGTTGGCGAAGGCGGTTCACGACACGTTGCCGTTCCTCGGGTTTCGTGTTCAGCGCACGCTCGCCGGCCAGGCGATCCGCTCGCCGGAAGAGCGTGCCCGTCTTGCCGGGCGGGCGATGGGTGTCATCAACGAGCATCCCGACCTCGATGTCCGCAAGCTGTACGCGGGCCAGGTGGCGGCGCACACCGGATTACCCGTCAACGATCTCATCCGGGTCGCGACCCAACGCAATCGCAATCCGGCGCTGCAGGTGGCACCAACCCGCCAGCGTGGCGCTGCGGAGAATGGGGAGTTCGTGGCCGTCGCGCTGTTGTTGCAGCGCTGGGACGATATTGCGCCGTGGCTGGTGGAAGATCTGTTCGCAGCGGATGTCAACCGCCGGGCCTTCCTCGCGCTCGCGTCTACCAGCGGCGCGATCGAGACAGCGATCGAGGCCGCCGATCCCGAGGCGCGAGAGGTGCTGGAGCGCGCTGCGGTGGCTGATCTCGATGCTGACCCTGAAATCGAAGCGATGAATCTGATTTCGGCTGCGGTGCGCCGTGAGTTGTCGCGCCGGCTGCGCATCACGGAGCCGGTGGAGATCCGCGAGGACAGCGAAGCGCGCGTCCGGCTCGAGCAACTGCTCACTCGGGAGTCGCCTCAGGTGGCAGCCGAGTGGTTGCTAGGGTGGCTCCATCGACGCAGTGAGGAGCGCTGTTGATCCCGAGCGAAGTCAACACCGAAAGCGAGACGACCCCTCTGCATCCCCCGCTTCCCGGGGTCGATGCTCAGAAGTGGCATGCCCTCGTTCTCACGGGCACCAAGCTCGGCTCGGTGCATGCCGACGATGTGGCAATGGCTGTCCTCGACCTAGAGCTCACGGGCGACGTGATCGTGAAACTTACTTCGTCGCTGGATGTGCTCGGCATCGACATCGACGACACAGTGGACGAGGTGGCAGAAGATGACGCGGCAGAAGATGAGGCGGCGGAGGATGGCGGCACTCCACCGCACGGCGCCGCTACGCCGCTCGTCGAACCGGACGACGATGCCGCCGGAACCTTGACCCGCCGCCGGGGCCGGCGCGCCGAGCGGATGGCCGAGAAGTACGAGACCGTCCCGACCGGTGACACTGTTCGGATGTATCTCAAAGAGATCGGCCGGGTCGGCCTGCTCAGCGGTGACGAGGAACGGCTGATGGCCCAACAGATCGAGTCCGGCCACCTCGCGGCGACCGCGCTCGACGACGGTGGCGACTCACTGACCGCCACGGAGCAGCGCCGGTTACTGCGCACGGTTCAGGCCGGCCAGAGCGCGAAGAGCAACCTGATCCAGGCCAACCTGCGCCTCGTCGTCAGCATCGCCAAGCGCTACAGCGGCCGGGGCATGCAACTGCTCGACTTGATCCAGGAGGGCAACCTCGGGCTGATGCGAGCCGTCGACAAGTTCGACTACACCAAGGGCTTCAAGTTCAGCACCTATGCCACATGGTGGATCCGCCAGGCGATCACCCGCTCGATCGCCGATCAGGCCCGCACGATCCGAATTCCGGTGCATATGGTCGAGAGCATGAACCGGGTGCTGCGAATGCAGCGCCAGATGCATCAAGAACTCGAGCGCGAGCCGTCGCTGGAGGAGCTCGCTGCCCGGTGTGAGATCCCCGTCGAGCGGGTGCACGACATCCTGCGCATCTCCCTGGATCCGCTGTCACTCGATTCTCCGGTCGGCGAGGAAGACGACTCCAACCTTGGCGACTTCATCCAGGATGGTTCGGTCGATGCACCCGACGATGCCGCGGCCAAGAAGATGCTGGTCGCAGCCGTCGATGAAGCGCTGGGCGAGTTGTCAGAGCGCGAACAGGAGATCGTGCGGATGCGTTTTGGGCTCGACGACGGCCAGGCCCGCACGCTGGAAGAGGTCGGCAAGGAGTTCGGCGTGACCCGCGAGCGTGTTCGCCAGATCGAGGCCAAGACACTCGCCAAGCTGCGTCATCCGCAGCGCAGTCAGAAGCTGAAGGAGTTCCTCGACGCCGAATAGCCCGTGGAACTTCGGGCTCGCGCTGCTAATCTCTGCGTGCCTTTCCGAGATAGCTCAGTTGGCAGAGCAGCTGACTGTTAATCAGCGGGTCGCAGGTTCGAGCCCTGCTCTCGGAGCGATTCGGGGTCCGTTCGCGCGGACCCTGTTTGCGTATCCGGATCATCTTTGTAATGGCCCGGTGCACGGGGTGGTAGCTCAGTGGTTAGAGCAGGGGACTCATAATCCCTGGGTCGTGGGTTCGATACCCACCCGCCCCACTATCGCTGAGCTGGGATGATGATGGATTTGTGGTGACCGCAAGATGGGTCCATCCAAGTTTTCCAAGACAAATCCAAGTTTTCGG
>JANYKS010000007.1 GCA_025358125.1 Actinomycetes bacterium | reverse complement strand
GTGGCGGGGCAGCGGACCGAGTGCCTGCTCGTGCATACCGGGAGCGGAATCTCTCACCTGCTGCCGCTCAGCATGCTGAGCACGCCTCCTTGAGTCGAACGCTGACCGTGGCCTCGGAGGGTCATTGGCCGGCCACACCACGCGCTCGCCGGTTACTTCGCGCCGACATTTCTTGACCGGCAGACGAGTGGGGCGGCAAGTAGATGGTCATCCCCGATGGTTGGTCACTCCGAGTCGCACGACGATCGCGGTAGGCACGACATATCGGGCCGCCCCGGACTCGTTTGGGTTGCGTCGTTTGATTTTGACGATATACCGTGGGCGCTATGTCGTGAGGCGAGGTCGAGTTGGAGGAGGCGGATCAGGTTCGTGTCGGGTTTCATGTCGATCTGTCGGTGTTCGCCGAGACCCGACCGAATGAGCGCTGCGAGGTGGAATGAGCGAAGTCAGTGTTGCAGCGATGTATGACGGAACTGTTGGCCGACACGTTATGACAGGAGCAGACGATGAGTGAGGTTGACGGAGTTCCGGGAGTTGGTGTACCGACTCGGTATCGAGGCGCACCTGACGCAGGTCGGTGCGCGGTTGAGTGACAACCGGTCGATCGCCAAGCTGGTCCGAAGCGGTCACGCAGTCGTCCGGACCGCGAGCTGAGCCTCAGTGCCGATCATTCCGTCAGCCCCCGATCCGGTCACGATCCTCAATTCAGCAGGCCCTCAATTCAGCAGGCTGTAGTACTCCAGCATTTCGCGATCGTCCTCCATCGTGAGCACGTGAGCGCCGTGGGCTTTTGGCGCGTGCTTCACGCTCTCTTTCGTGAACGGAACGACAATCCGCCCGTCAGCTGTGCGGAATGAACCGGTCACCGGGACGTAGTGCGACGATCTCAGGGCACCAACATCAACCACCAACCACCTCGGTTCCAGAGTCGTCGGGTCTGACACCACGTCGGAAACCGTGCCAAGCTTGTGGCCGGCATCGTCGACGACATCGCAGTGGGTGTACATCGTTGGCTCATTGGAATCCATGGGAAACCTCCTGTAAACGGCCGCCCAGGTATTCGTACCCGCCAAACCGCCGCGCGAAACATCCGCGCCGAACTCGCGCTGTACGTGATGGCGCTACGGTTGTGGCCGATATCCGTATTGGATGTGAGGGTGATCGGCCTCTCGGGGGTCCAAACGAGAGGGCCACCTGGTGCCTCTCGGCCGATCGAAACCGCAATGATCTTTCGCCGGTACTTCCTCGCTTGTCTATCCCATGCGTGATTCTTGACCGGGGATGAGGCGACGGGCCGGGCCGTCGTGGTCGATCCGCAGCGTGACGTGAGCGGCTACGTGCACGACGCGCGGCTCGGGGGTTGGCGATCGGGCGCGTGATCGAAACCCATGTGCGCGCCGACTTCCTGAGCGGCACACGATGCCGTTGCCGCTCGACCGCTGCGGGATCTGGGCTGCCGAGCGCGCCGACGTCCCAGATCGCCAAGGCGTCTCCGGGCGGCACGAAGACAGCAAACGCGACCGTGTCGCCAGCGAACAGTGTCAACTCGTCCGGATCGTCCATCAGCGTCGCCGAGCGTGCTGCCGTTGGTGTGGGCGTGTATGCCGATGCGGGTCAGCGCGATCTGATCGTCGCCGTGTCCACAGCGGCAGGTGCGACGCCGATTCGTCCACTGAAGTCGCCGTTGGATGCCGACCTGTTGGAAACGAAGACGGCGAGGGGGTGCTCGGCTCCGATCTCGACGTCGTGATCGCCGCCGACCCGGGCTTGCCGCCTCCGTCTTCTCCTCGCCGGTTGGGTGAGCGGTAGTGGTAGCACGGGAGCCGAGCTGGCACACCGGATGATGGGCGACCGTACTGGACCACGGCCCCGAACAATCGGGTCTTCGCGCCCACTGGCGGTCGGAGCGTGCAGAAGTAAAGGGTTTCGTCGACAACATGGTTGCGGCAATGTTCGATGCCCTCGGCCATCTGCAGTCACCGCAGGTGCCGAGCGCCGGCAACAGTGTTCTCGACGTCTTCGGGGCCGGGATCCAGACCGCTTTGAACCTCGGTGCCCTGGGGAGACCGTAGAACGCGACGTCGCACTCGACATCTCTATGGCTTCTGGGTCACCGCAGGAGCCCGCTGTGGCACAGGCCCGAGGTGGCTCGCTGCTGTGACTGAGAACGGGACGGGGCGCCACCGGGTTGTGCGTGGTGCCTTTTCCGGTACGCGTGTTCCGCGTGGGCCGGGGCGCCGTGGTAACATTTGGCGCGCGAGCACGAACGTGGTCGGCCCGCTCAGGTGCGGGATCTCGCGCGCATACACGGCTGGCACGACAGTGAGCACGAGTGACGATCAGGGACTTCAACATGGACTGCTTTGGCCTCGGTGGCAAGAACGCCATCGTGACCGGTGGCAACACCGGTCTTGGCCAGGCCTTCACACTCGCTCTCGCCAAGGGCGGCGCCAACGTCTTCGTTCCCAGCATCATCGACGACGACGGCAGCACACGGGCGATGGTCGAGGCCGAAGGTGTTCGCTACGAGTTCCTGCAAGGCGACATCACCGCCGCAGGCACGCCGAAGCACATCGTTGACACGTGCGCAGAGCGGCTCGGCTCGGTCGACATCCTGATCAACAGCGCCGGCGTGTGCCCGCTGGCCGAGGTGCTGGACTTCGGCCGGCCGCAATGGGACGCCACGGTGAACGTCAATCTGACGGCCGCCTTCGAGATGAGCTACGAGGCTGCGCAGCGGATGGTGCCGCAACGCAGCGGCAAGATCATCAACATCTGCTCGGTCTTCACCTTCCTCGGCGGTCGGCTTTCACCAGCCTACGCGGCGACGAAGCACGGCATCGCGGGCCTCACCAAGGCCTACTGCGACGAACTCGCGCAGTACAACATTCAGGTCAACGGCATTGCGCCGGGGTACTATGCGACGGCGATCACAGCGAACACGAGGAGCAATCCGGAGAGCAGCCGGCGTGTGCTCGACCACATCCCAGCCGACCGTTGGGGCGAGCCGGCCGACCTGATGGGCACGGTCGTCTTTCTCGCCAGCCGGGCGTCGGACTACGTCAACGGACACGTCCTCTCGGTGGACGGCGGCTACCTCGTCCGCTAGGGCGAGCGCCCCGACAGCAATGACTGACTCCTACCTCATCGGCGTGGATTGCGGCACGCAGAGCGCGAAGGTCGTCCTCTACGACGCGGCCGGGAACGCTGTGGCGCGGGGCCAGCGGGCCCTGCGGCCGATGAGCCGACCCCGCCACGGGGTGGCGATCCATCCCGACGACGACCTCTGGGAATCGATCGGTGCCGCGAGCCGCGACGCGATGGCGGCCTTCACCGGCGACGTGAGCGCGATCAAAGGCGTCGGGCTCTGCCCGATCCGCTGCTGCAAGGCATTCCTGAAAGCCGATGGCTCGCTCGTCGAACCGGTGATCAGCTGGATGGACGATCGCGCCTACCAGCCCTACGTTCCGGACGACCCCGAGGTGGTGTATGCCACCACGTCGTCGGGGTACCTGGCCCATCGCTTCACGGGCGAGTTCCGCGACACCGCCGCGAACAACATTCTGTTGCAATGGCCGATCGACACCGACAGCTGGCGGTGGAGCGATGACCCGGCCCTGTACGAGCGGTTCCGTGTCAGGCGGGACATGCTGCTCGAGCTGCAGATGCCGGGCGATGTCATCGGGCGCCTCACGCCCGACGCTGCCGCGGCGACCGGCATGCCCGCTGGCATTCCGGTGGTGGCCACCGCGAACGACAAGGCGGTGGAGATGCTTGGCGCGGGGTCGCTCGGCGAGACGACGCTGCTCGTGTCCCTTGGCACCTACATCGCGGCGATGGTGCACGGCCGCGAGAACCACAAGAATCCCACCAACTTCTGGACGAACTTCGCGTGCATGCCGAACCGGTACCTCTACGAGAGCAACGGGGTGCGCCGCGGGATGTGGACGCTCACCTGGTTCCTCGACCTGCTCGGCGACGAGATGGCGGAGCGGGCAACGTCGCTCGGCCTGCCGCGCGAGGAGTACATCGAACGTGAAGCGGTACAGGCGCCGGCCGGCAGCGACGGACTGATGACGGTGCTCGACTGGCTCGCACCCACCGACAAACCGTTCCGCAAGGGCATGATGGTGGGCTTCGACGCACGGCACACCCGCGGACACATCTACCGGTCGATCCTGGAAGCGATCGCGCTGACGATGAAGCACCACGTCGACGCGATGTGCGGCGAGCTCGGCATCACGCCCGACGAGATCGTCGTGTCGGGCGGTGGCTCGCACAGTTCGCTCTTCATGCGTATCTTCGCCGACGTGTTCGGCATCCCCGCGTCTCGCAGCGTCGATGCCGGCGGCGCGAGCCTCGGCGCTGCGATCTGTGCGGCCGCAGCGACCGGGGTTCACCCCGACATCGAGGTCGCGGCGGCGGCGATGACGAAGGGCCGCGAATCGTTCGCCCCGGATCGAGCCAACGAGTCCGTCTATCGGCGCGTGGGCGAGAGCGTCTACCACGACATCCGCGGCGCCACCGATGCGCTGTTCAAGCGCTCGTACCCGATCTTCCACTGATCCCTGACCCGACCTCGCAACCCGAACCCATCTGAACAGGATTGAAACCATGTCTCTCAGCCGAGCCGCCATCGTCGAGCATCTGCAGCAAATCCTCGGCGTCGAGCAAGTCGTCACCGACGAACACGTCCTGCAGCAGAGCAGCATCGACAACTTCCGCAAGCTCGAGAACATCTTCGGCGTGTACACACTGCCCGCCCCTGCCGCAGTGGCGATGGTGCGCAGCACGCAGGAAGCATCAGCTGTTCTTGCGTTCGCCGACGAGCACGGCATCAACGTGGTGTCGCGCACCGGCGGCACGGCCACTGAGGGTGGTTTGGAGACGGTGGTCGAGGACTCGATCGTCCTCGACGGCTCGCCGATGGACCGGATCATCAGCGTCGATGCATACAACATGCAGGCCACCGTCCAATGCGGTGTTCCGCTCCAGGCGCTCGAAGATCACGCCCGCACGCTGGGCCTGACGACGGGTCACTCGCCGCAGTCGAAGCCGGTGGCCCGCATGGGGGGCCTGGTCGCGACCCGCAGCATCGGCCAGTTCTCCACCCTCTACGGCGGTATCGAGGACATGGTGGTGGGCCTCGAAGTGGTGTTCCCCGGCGGGAAGGTGGCGCGCATCAAGAACGTGCCACGCCGCGCAGCGGGCCCAGACATCCGCCACATCGTGATCGGCAACGAGGGTGCGCTCTGTTTCATCGCCGAGGTGACGGTGAAGCTGTTCCCCTACATGCCCGAGAACAACACGTTCCTCGGTTGGACGCTGAAGAGCATGCGGACGGGCTTTGAGGTGCTGCGCGAGGTGATGGTCGCCGGGTACAAGCCCTCGGTCGCTCGTCTCTACGATCCGCAGGACGGCGCCCTGCACTTCTCCCACTTCGCGTCAGCCGACGACTGTGTGTTGTTGTTCATGGCCGAGGGAGCGGCAGGCATCACGAAGGCGACCGCAGCCGGTATCGCCGAGATCGTCGCCCGCCACGACGAATGTCAACCGGTCGACAGCCAGCTGATCGCGACATGGTTCGACGACCTCGTGTGGGGTCCCGAGAAGATCTGGCGCGAGAACGAGCGCATCCGCGCGACGCGCAACGTCAACCGCACCACCGAGATCTCCGCCGACTGGAGTTCGGTCAACGACATCTACGAGAGCGCGATCGCGCGCATCCGCCGTGAGATCACGGGCATCACGCTGCTCGGTGGTCATTCGTCGCACAGCTACATCAACGGCACCAACATGTACTTCAACTACTTCTACGACCTCATCGACTGTGCCCCGGAGGACGAGCCGGCGAAGTACTACCTGCCGATCATCTCCATCATCTGTGAGGAGACTCTGCGCCTCGGCGGCTCGATCGTGCACCACCACGGCATCGGCAAGGCGCGTGCTCGTTGGGTGAAGGACGAGTACGGGTCGTCGTACCCGATGCTCGAGACGCTCAAGCGCGCCTTCGACCCGAACGGCATCATGAACATGGGCACGATCATCCCCCGTTGAAAACCCGTCGGGGTGGATCAGACCGTGAGAGGCTTGCGCTGGAGTTCGACCAGCTGCTCGATCGGGATGTGGCAGCGCATCGCGTGACCTGGCGCCACCTCGCGCAACGGCGGCTCGCTGACCTCGCAGACGCCCGGGATCACCCGCGGGCAGCGAGGATGAAACACGCAGCCTGATGGCGGGTTGGCCGGCGAGGGAATCTCGCCCTCGAGGCGAATACGCGACGTGGGCTCGCCATCGACGCTGGGAATGGCGGACAACAGAGCTTCGGTGTATGGGTGGTTGGGTCCGTTGAACACGTCGTCGGTGGGCCCCACCTCCTGGATTCGGCCGAGGTACATCACCGCAATGCGGTCGGCCAGGTAGCGCACGACACCCATGTCATGGGTGATGAACACGTAGCTGGTCTTCTCCTCGCTCTGCAGGTCAGCCAGCAGGTTGAGGATGGCCGCCTGCACCGAGACGTCGAGTGCGCTCGTGGGCTCATCACACACCACGATGCGCGGATCGCCCGCGAAGGCGCGGGCAATCGCAACGCGCTGCTTCAGCCCACCCGAGAGTTGGCGCGGCTTGAGGTCGAGGTGACGGGGCGTGAGCCGCAGATGAGCAGCGAGAGCCTCGACACGCGCGTTGGCCTCGTCGCCCTTGATGCCGGTGAGCTTCTCGACACTGCGCATCAAGATGCGGCGAACGGACCAGCTGCGGTTGAGGGCCGAGTCCGGGTTCTGAAACACCATCTGCATGGCGCGCTTGTCGTTGGCGCTGCGCCCTGTCGTATTCGGCGCGACAGTGTGGCCGTCGAGCGAAACCGCGCCGCCGCTGTCCGCTGACTCGATGCCGAGTATCGTCTTCGCCAGGGTGGACTTGCCTGAACCTGACTCGCCCACGATGCCGAGCGTCTCACCCTCCGCGAGTTGGAGATTGACGTCGACCAGCGCCGGAATGTTGACGTTGCGTTGGCGGAACGTCTTCGACACGTGAGTCAGCTCGAGCACCTCGGGGTTCGCCCCCGACGACGAGAGGATGCCGATCGGCACGTCCGGCGGTGCTTGCACCAACTCGTGGATGCGGTCGGGGTGATGACAGCGGGTGAAGCGGAGGCCCTCGGTGCCCACCGGAGCCGCCGGGGGCACCTCGTCGCGGCACAGGTCGTCGGCCAGAGGGCAGC
This sequence comes from Actinomycetes bacterium, assembly GCA_025358125.1. Classification (GTDB taxonomy): domain Bacteria; phylum Actinomycetota; class Acidimicrobiia; order Acidimicrobiales; family Ilumatobacteraceae; genus WLMZ01. Next base: position 141,334 of record JANYKS010000007.1, on the reverse strand, counting down.
GATCGACGAACACGCAGGTCGGCAGGTCGGTGCCGATGAGCGGCAGGATGCCCGGGATGGTGGCAAGGGCACGTTCGGTCTTGCGCACACCGTGCCGGGGCAGCGAGCGGAGCAGACCCACCGTGTACGGGTGCTGCGGGTCGTCGAACACCTGATGGCTGGGGCCTTCCTCGACGATGCGCCCTGCGTACATCACACCAACCCGGTCGCACAGCGAGCGGATGATGCCAAGGTTGTGCGCGATCAGCAGCACGGCCGCGTTGCTCTCCTCGCGCAGCACCCGAACAAGATCGAGCACCTCCGCCTCCACCGTTGCGTCGAGGCCGGTGGTCGGCTCGTCGAGCACGAGGAGCTTCGGGTCGCAGGCCAGGGCCATCGCGATGACCACGCGCTGCTGCATTCCACCGGAGAGCTGGAATGGGTACCGGTCCATCACCCGCACCGGATCCGCGATTCGCACCCGCCGAAGCGCATCCAGCGCCGACTTCGCGGCAACGGGCTTGGACTGGCCGAGCAGCGTGAAGCTCTCGATCAGCTGGCGGCCGATCTTGACCGACGGGTTCATCGCTTGCGCCGGGTCCTGGTACACCATGGATGCCTCGGTGGCCCGGAAGCGCTGCAACTGCGAGGTGTTCATGCCGGTGACGTCGTCGCCGCCCACCAGCACTCGACCGCGCACGATCTTGCCGTTGCGCGGCAGGTAGCGCAGCGCCGCGTAGGCAGTGGTGGATTTTCCGCAGCCGCTCTCGCCGACGAGACCGTATGCCTCACCCGGGGCGATGCTGAACGACACGCCGCGCAGTACAGCGCGATCGATGCCGCGCACGGTGTAGGCCACCTCGAGGTTTTCGACCGCGAGTGCGGCAGTCGTTCTGGAGGCGGATACGGCGCTCATGACGCCTCCAGCACCGATTGCACGGAGTCAGCAATGAGGTTGACCGCGATGACCAGGCTGGCGATCGCGGCCGCAGGGAAGAACGTGGTCCACCAGATGCTCGCGCTGATCACGCGGAAGCCATCACTGACCTGGACGCCCCAGTCGGGCGAGGGCGGCTGCGGGCCCGCGCCGAGGAACGACAGCGTCGCCACGGTGAACACTGCGTAGCCGACGCGCACCGTCAGTTCGACGATGATCGGTCCGCTGACGTTCGGCAGGATCTCCTTGAACATCACGAACGCAGACGATTCGCCGCGCAGCTTGGCCGACGTGACGTAGTCGAGGTCGCGTTCGGCCAGTACCGCCGAACGCACGGTGCGGGCGACGACGGGCGTGAACAGCGCCGAGACCACGCCGATCACCACCCACGTGGAACTGCCCAGCGTGGTGATGGCCAGCAATGCGACCAGCACCACGGGCAGCGACAGGAACGCCTCGACGATGCGGCTCAACACGTTGTCGAGCCAGCCGCCGAAGTAGCCCATGACCATGCCGATGATCACGCCGAAGAGCACGCCGAGCAGGGCGCCCAGCGGGGCGACCTTGATCACGTCGCGGGCGCCGACCATCACGCGCGAGAGAACATCGCGCCCGATGCTGTCGGTGCCGAACGGGTACTTGGCGCTCGGCGACAGATGGGTGCTCGAAGACGGTTTGAACGGGTCGTGCGGTGTGATCTTGTCGCCGAGCATCGCGCAGGACGTCCACACCAGCACGATGAACACGCCGACGATGAACGCGGGCCGGCGCCGGATCAGCCGCCAGTTCTCGCGCCGCGCCTGCTTGCGCTCGCTGAACTGCACGACACCGCTCAATTCGGTCTCCGCCGGCGTGGTTGGGGGGATCGCCGTGGCTCTGATCGTTGTGCTGGGCACCAGCACGTCGGCGCCCGGGGTGGACACGATCTCCCCGGGTGCGGGGACGGGTTCGTCGAACTCGCTCATCGTGTCGTCTCCAGCCGTACGCGGGGGTTGAGGAAGGCGATGAGCACGTCGGCGAGCAGCGTGGAGCTCATGTAGACCACGCCGACGAGCAGCACGGCGGCCTGCAACACGGGGATGTCCTTGTGCGTCACTGCGTTGAGCATCGTGGAACCAAGCCCGGCATAGTTGAACACCTTCTCGACACCGATGATGCCACCGAACAGGTAGCCGATCTGCACGCTGATCACCGTGATGGTGGGCGCCAGTGCGTTGCGCAGGATGTGCCTGCGCATCACCTCACCCTTGGACAACCCCTTCATCGTCGCGGTGCGCGCATAGTCGGACTGCAGACCGTGGATGACGCCCGCTCTCGACATCCGGGTGATGTAGCCGAAGTAGGCCACCACCATCGCCAGCGCGGGCATGATGAGATATCGGAACTGGCCGATCACCGAGGTGCCGTCAGGAGGGTTGGCGAACACCTTGCCCAGCCGCCAGTGCACAGAGAAGACGGAAAGCAACACGGCGGCCGTGACGAACTCAGGGATCGACGACGACGCCAGGCCGGTGGTGACGACGATGCGGTCGGACGGCTTGTCCTGACGGCGGGCGGCGAAGATGCCGGCCGCGATGGAAATGGGGATGGTGATGACGAAAGCCAGCAGGGCCAGCTTCCCCGATCGGAACAGCGCCGGGAAGATGATCTTGTTCACGGAACTGGCGGTCTGGTACGAGTTGCCGAAGTCCAGCGTGAACAAGCGCCGGATGGTGGTGAGATACTGGCGGATCAGCGGTCGGTCGGTGCCGATCTGGTGGTTGTACCGGGCCACGTCCTCCTTCAGCGCGAACGGGCCGAGGACCCGGCGACCGACATCGCCGGGCAGCACACTGACGATCAGGAACACGATCGTGGCCAGCAACCACAGCGTGACCACTGCCGACGCCAGGCGCCGCAGCAGGTAGCGAACCATGGAGGCTCCTTTTTTCGATTCGATCGAAGAAGAACGGAGAGATCTCAGCAACTGGCCTGTGACGACACCGCACAGGGGCGGCGGCGGCACAGGCCAGACGTTGCTCGAGATGGAGCGGGGATCAGGCCGTGAATCCGGCCTTGCCGCAGTAGAAGTGACCGAGGCCCGTGGCCACGATGCCCGTCACCTTTTTCGTATGGGCGAACAGCGTGTTGTAGAAGTACGGGATCGCGTACGGGACATCCGTGTTGGCGATCTTCTGGATGTCCTTGATCGCTGCCTTCTGACCGTCGAGGTCGAGCGACGACTGGTACTTCTTGACCGCTGCTCTGAAGGGCTCCGAAATGTAGTGCGCCGAGTTCCACTCACCCGTTGCGTAGGCCTTGACCAGATAGACGTCAGGAACACCACGCGGGCCGTAGTCGACGATGCCGAAGTCCATGCCGCCGTCGCAGCCGGCCGGCTCGACCTTGGAGTCGTAGACCTTGCACCACTCGTCGCCGTCGACGTTCTTCTCCTGCTGCAGCGTGACCTTCATGCCGATGTCCTTCAGCTGGCTCTGCACCAACTGGGCGAGCTGCGGGATCTCTTGCAGGTTGGGGAAGTACATCGTTGCCTCGAGGCCTTCCTTACCGGCGTCCTTCAGCAACTGCTTGGCCTTCTCGACATCACGCTTGCGCTGGGGCAGGGTGGCATCGAAGAACGGGTAGATCGGCGAGATCGGGTGATCGTTGCCGATGTCGCCCTTGCCCTTCAGCACCGTGTCGATCAGGGCCGGGCGGTCGATGCCGAGGGCAATCGCCTGACGTACCTTCACGTCGGTGTAGTTGCCCTCGCGGGTGTTCATCCAGATCTGGCGATGCGCCGAGCCGTGGATGGTCTCGACGACCATGTTGCTGTCGCTGAGCAGGGCGTCGCCACCGAGGACCGAGAACTGCACGATCGCATCGGCAGCACCACCCTGAAGACCCGCAATCTGCGTCGCGATGTCTTCGCTGAAGAGGAACTCGAGCTTGTCGAGGTACGGCTTGCCGCCCCACCAGTCGGTGTTGGCCTCGAAGGTGGCGCCGATGGCCGGGTCGTACTTGGTCATCTTGAATGCACCGGTGCCCGTCATCCGCTTGTCGAGCGTGGTGCCGAGCACGTAGTCCTTGGGCGTGATGACCGACTGCGGGTTGTATGCGCCCACCTGCTGGGGGAACTGGCCATCAGGGTTGTTGAGCGTGATCTCGACAGTGAAGTCGTCGATTGCCTTGGTGGAGCCGGCCTTGATGTACGCCTTCAGGTTGCTGGCCGACAAGCGGTCCATCGTGGCGACAACATCGGCAGCGGTGAACGCCGTGCCGTCGTGCCACTTCACGCCCTTGCGCAAGCTGAAGGTCCACACGCTGCCGTCGGCGTTGGGCTTCCACGACTCGGCGAGCATCGGCTTGACCTCGGCGCCGAGGATATCGACCAGGTACTCGAACGCCGTGACGACCGGCGTGTAGGTGCCCAGGTCCGCCATTGCAACGGGGTCGAGAGGGCCGGCGGGCTTCTGCGCGGCGATGCGCAGTGTGCCGCCCTTCTTGATCGCGCCTGCCGCCGCGGTTCCGGCCGCCGTGGTGCTGGCCGCCGTGGTGCTGGCCAAGGTGGAACTGGACGAGGTGGCGGTCTTGCTCTTGCCGTCGCTGCCGCAGGCTGCGATGACGCTGCCCATGAACGCGACGCTGAGGCCGATCACGCTTCCGCGCTGCACGAAGGCGCGCCGCGTGATGCGACCTTGCGCGAACGCTTCGGTCAGTTCGAGCTCGACGGGGCTCGCGCCGCGACGCAGCCGGTCGAAGATGGAATCGGTCATTGGTCTCCCCTTAGATGTGTTCGCTCAGTTGTGAATTTTTCAACGCGCGGGCCGATCGTAGTTGTCACTGGCGCCGCAATCAACAAGCCTCGTTGCTTGTTCCAGTGGCTCGGTCGCACCCAATCCGGGAGTTAGCCCTACACCTACCGTAGCATGATTTCACGGTACAGTCGTGCCGTCTTGCCGTCGGCCGGGGGCGACGTCGGCACGCTGAAGCGCGGCGGGTCATCAGCTGCGTAGGGTGGCTGCCCTATGAACGATGCGATCCTTCACGTTGCGAGCCATGCGATCTCGGACGGAGCCGACGAGAAGGCACAGGCGTATCGACTCGTCGCGCGCGGGGATCTGGACATGGCATCAGCGCCCATCTTGTCGGAGGCATTCGCCACGCTTGTGGGCGACGGCGCAACGTTGGTCGTGCTCGACGCGACCGACGTCGAGTTCCTGGATTCATATGGGCTGCGTGCGATCATTGCTGCCGGGAACAGCTTGTCGGCGCTCGGCGGACAGCTGCTGATCGAAGGTATGAGCGGCGCCGTCAGACGAGTGCTCGAAATCAGTGGTGTGCTGGAGCGGTACCGCGCTCGGACCGATCATTCTTCGACTGGATCTCCACCCACCGAGTAAACCGGACTTAACTCGCAGCGCTGTGGGCCCACGTTCATGCCGGGGCGTTGCCGTGCAGCATCGCGAGCACGCTCGCCGGCAGCGTGTTGGCGAAGCCCTCGCCCGGCCAATTGAACCAGCCCGATGAAGCCAACGTGCCGCCGTCGGGGTGCAGCGTGCTGCCGGTGATGTACGACGACAGCCCGGAAGCGAGGAATACCACGACGTTGGAGATGTCACGGGGGATGCCGACTCGGCCCATTGGGATCGAGACGGTTGCGTTCAGCGGATCGAGCATCGGGTGCGGACCGTCACCGCTGCCGCCGATGCTGAGCATGTTCGGTGTCGGAGTGAGGTCGGGTGCGACGCTGTTGACGCGGATACCGTCGGGGGCGAGCTCGACCGCAAGCGTGCGGGCGAAGTGGGCGACGGCCGCTTTCGCGGCCGAGTAGACCGCGAAGTTCGGCGCAGCGCGGTAGCCCTCGATCGTGGTGATGTTGATGATGCTGCCGCCGCGGCCGCCGGCTCGCATCGCCGGGATCGCGCGCGACGAGGCGTGCAGGACGTGGGTGAGGTTCGTGCGGATCAGCGCATCCCAGGCACGCGGGCCCTGCTCGCTGAACGGCGCGCGGAACGTGCCGCCAACCACGTTGACAAGCGTGTCGAGTCGCCCCCAGCGTTGTGCGGCCGCGTCGAAGAGCGCATCGAGTACCTCGGGCTCGCGGGCGTCGCCGGTGTGCACGATCGCGTCCGCGCCTTGCCGTTGGAGCTCGGCGGTAATCGTGGCCACCGCCTCCTCGTCGCGATCGACGAGCGCCACCTGCACGCCGTTCGCGGCGAGGTCGAGGCTGATCGATTCGCCCAACCCACCGGCCCCGCCGGTGATGATCGCCACCGTTCCCGCCAGCCCGGCGCGCTCCGTCCACCATTCGGCGCCGTTCATCGGTCGGTTCCTCCGAGTGGCGTGGTCACGAGCCGCTGGCCTGACGTCTCGCAAAGCGCTGGATCGGGTTGTGCCGCGCCATCGCCGAACCCTCCGGTCCGTTCAACATCTGGGCGCGAAGATTGCGACGGTGGAAGAACGCGAGCAGCACATCGTCATGGCGGCCGGTCTGGCGATCAGTGAGCACGAACTGCTCCAGCGCGGCCTCTGCGTCGAGCCAGGTGTCGGGGCGATGGCCGAGCACCTGGTGCACCTCGTCGAGGTCCTGATCGGTGACGGCGGCCCCGATCTCGTCGAACCTGGCGAGGTGCTGAGCGACACGGAACGCACCGCGTAACCGGTACTGCTGCACCGGATCGTCCACCCGGATGCCTCGCAAGGTCTGCGCCAGGTGGGCGGAGGCGATCGACGTGCGCGCCGCCGACGCCGGCGGCATCTCAGCCTCCGGCAGGACAATTCCCATGTAGTCGGCGATCGCCTCGGTCACGTAGATGTTCGTCTCGTTGCACCACTGCATGTTCGTCGCGTAGTCCGACTTCGGGACGAGCCCACGCAGGGTGTGACCGAACGACAACTCGTTCGAAAGGGTGAACGCGATGTGGTGGAGCTCGATCGCCTCCCGATCGACTGGCGCTCCGACGCGGTCCTCGTACCGGGCATAGATGTCGTCGAAGTCGCCGAACGGGATGACGCTGTCGCGCATCCGCAGCGCGGCGAGATCCATCATCGGGTCGCCGATGTGGCCGATCTCGAGGTCGATCAGGCTGACCAGATGCGCGCCGTCGTGGTGGAACTGGCCCGAGTCCCACACGATCGCGGCCTCGCGGCCGCGGCTCTGCGGCGGGTGACGTTCGATCCAGCCGATCGCCCATTCGCAGAACGGGTCCGGCCCGAGCTTCTGGGCGCGGAACAGCGTGTCGATCATCTTTGCGATGCCGAACCAACCCGACTCGTCGGCTGTCGACGCACGTTCGATCCCCGCTTCCACGAACGGCTCGATCGGAAGGGTGTGGACGCGAGCGAGTTCAGCAAAGTACTCGTCAACGATCGTGGCGCGGTCGGCCGGATCGACACCGGCGAAATCGGGTCGGCCCGGCACCCGCTCCATCACCACGGCGGGAAGTTCGTCCATCCAGCCGAGGATCCCCGGAACGCGGATGCCGTGTTGATGCAGGACCTCCTGGAAGCGCATCTCGTGAGCGAGGGCGAAGGTGAGGACCGTGTCGCTGCGTTCGCCTCGTACGCAAACACCGATCGTCTCGCCGTCGCGCTCGACGTCGGCGAACCAGGTGGGCCGCCATCTCGGCTGGCGGATGAGCGATGTCACCGATCCGCCGACGTTGCGCTCGATCCAGCCGATGATCGACCTGGTGACTGTCTCGTGTTCGTCCATCATCGTCCACCCGGCCCTGCTGTTGATCCCGACGACCCATTCTGACACAACTGTCACCATCGGCACCTTGGTCCGACGCACGACACCCTGCCCGGTTGATCCCGCTGGCGTCAGCGGAGCCAACCCCGGCGACCCAGCTCGGGATGCAGCACATCGGCGTCCCACAGCAGCTGGCCGGTCGTCACATTCGGGTCGAGCAAAGCGACACGAACCGTTGCCTCGGCGAAGTCTTGCGGACTCGCCCAGTCGGTCTCGTTGGCCGCCGCATAGAGATTCCCGGGTGTGATGACGGGCTCGGACGGCGACAGCACGTTGACGGCGATGCCGTGCCGCTGCGTCTCGAGCGCCACGCACTGGGTGAGGTGATGCAACGCGGCCTTGTTGCCGCCGTACGCGATCGGTCCCGGCGAGCCAGCGTTCCGGTACGGCCCTTCGCCCGGCATGAGGCCTGCAACGGAACTGATGTTGACGATCGATCCGCGACGCGCCGCGATCATGTCGGCAAGCACGAGCTGCATCAGGCGATACGACGCGAACAGACCGACCGCGAAGTGGCGTTGAAAGCCTGCGAGCGGAAAGTCGAGGAACGATCCGAATGGGCCGGCCGGTCGCGGGGACCCGCTTGTCGATGTAGCGGTCGAGCCGCTGGTGGCTCGTGACGACCGAGCAGGGCTCACCTCGTCGTCGCGGGGAGGGCGGCCGGGTACGGTGAGCGCAGCATTGTTGACCAAGATGCCGATTGGTCCAAGCGCTTCGCGAGCCGTGCGATACCCCTGCTCGACCTCGTCCGTCCGGCTGAGATCGGCTACGACTGCCACGGCCCTGCCGCCGGCTGCCTCGATCTCGGCAACGGTCTCGTGAATCGTGCCGGGGAGTCGCTCGTTCCACTGCGACTCCGTACGGGCGACGACGGCGACTGATGCGCCCTCCTGCGCGAACGCGACGGCGATCGCCTTGCCGAGGCCGCGGCTCCCGCCGGTGACGATGGCGGTGCGGCCGGCGAGGCGCTGTGTAGTCATGCCTTCGATCGTACTTGACAGTTGTGTCACGCCAGACCGGTTCCTCGAGCACGAGTTCGAGGACTACGCCCTCATGCGCAAGCACTGCCCGATTGCGTACAGCGACGAGATGGCTTCCCCGCTCATGTCGAAAGGGTGGGTGTTGACCCGCTACGACCAATCGTGCGAGTTCCTGCAGGACCATCGCACGTTCTCCAACCAGAGCTCCGACGACTACCCGGTGCGGCCTTGGATCCCGCAGGCCATCGACCCGCCTCATCAAACGGCATACCGACGAATACTCAACCCGTGGTTCACGGTCGACGCGATGCGGCCACTCGAACCCCATCTCGAGGAGTTCGCCGACCAACTCGTCGGCGAGATGCTCGCCAACGACTCGTTCGACTTCGTGGCCGAGTTCGCCGACCCGTTCCCGACCAAGATCTTCTGTGAGCTCGCCGGCTTTCCCGGCGACGACTACGAGCAGATCATGGACTGGAAGAACGCGCTGATGCACGCCTCCGACGGGCACAGCCGCGGCTACGAACTTGCGGCAGGTATTGCGCGAGAACTCGGGTTCGATGTCTCCGGGGGGCGACCGCTCTTGGCCGCCGAGGAGATGGCCGTGCGCGGGCGGGTGGGAGCCAGTATCTATGGCTACCTGGCCGGACTCATCGCCCAACGTCGCGCCGAGCCGCGCGACGACATGATCAGTCGTCTGGTCACAGCGGAATACGAAGGTGAGCGGCCACTCACCGAGGAGGAGCTCGAGGACACGCTGTTTCTGTTCTACATGGCAGGGCTGGACACGGTTGCCTCAGCGCTCGGGCTGATCGTGCAGACATTCGCCACCGATCCGGCCAAACGGCACGAGTTCATCGAGTTGATGGACGATCCCACGCGACTCGATGCGGCGATCGAAGAGCTCGTGCGCTACCACGCGATCGTTCTGCTACCGCGCCGGGTCACCGCTGACACCGAGTTCCACGGCGCCAAGTTCGCCCAGGATGAAGGGGTGCTGTGCCCAACGATGGCCGCAAACCGCGACCCGGAGGAGTTCGACAATCCTGACGAGCTCGTGTTCGACCGGGTACCGAACCGTCACATCGGTTTCGGCCTTGGCGCGCACCGCTGCATCGGGATCCACCTCGCCCGGCGCGAGCTGCGCGTCGCGCTCCAGACGTTCCACCGCGAGTGCCCCGACTAAACGCTCGATCCGAACCGGTCGGCCGAGGCGTTCGGTGGCATGAAGGGCTTAGCGTCGCTCCCGTTGATCAAGGCCTGATGAGAGTCCATCTCGACGGGGACCGCTGTCAAGGGCACGGGCAGTGTGTGATGGCGGCTGGCGAGGTGTTCCATTTCGACGACCAGGGATTCTCGGTCCTGGTTTCGAACGAGGTGCCGGCAGGGTTGGAAGACGCCGTTCGGAACGCGCAGGTTCGGTGCCCCGAACGGGCTATCTCCTGCTCCGAGTGAGGGATCGTCACACGCGAATCGGGATCAACGATTCAGGAACCCGGTGCAGTGTCTGTCGGATTCCTGCTGGTCTCTCGACGCTGAGCGCCGACGATCACATCCATCGGACGATAGGGATGTGGGTAGCGAACTATCTGCTGGCTGGTGGAGCCGGGCAGCAGCTCGAGCGCGGCGCGTACGATTGAGCGTTGACGGTCAATGTCGCCGGGGGCGCCGACGGGCCGACCCATGGGGTGATCCGTGATCAACGCTCGGCTTACCCCCATGTTGTGTGGCACGTGTTCGAAGGCGCGGATGTAGATGCCGACGGTTGGGATGCCGGCCGCCTCGAATGCTCGCTGTACGTGCCCCACGGACACGTGGCAGACAGGTCAAACGGGTACCAGGAGGACGGCGTCGACCGCGTCCGCTTGCAGGGTCGCCGCCCAATCGGCTGCGATCGTGTCGCGTAGACGGAGCTGTGATGTGGCGCCGACGAAGGAATAGGCGCGTGGGGCAAGCTCGCCGATGACGGCCATCGTGGCGAGGTCTCGTAAGGGTTGGAGGGGGAGTACGACGTTGTGGTCGAGCCTGGCGGCGTCGGTCGGGTAGCCGCCGTGGCGCACGACGAGCTGATCGGAAGGCGTGCCGATGGGGATGGTCGACAGTGTTGGTTGGGCGCGCAGGAACTCGCCGACGCGTGCCTCGGCTTCGGCCTGGCTCATGTTCGCGACACCCAACGGTTGTGGGTCGTCGCCGGCAACGAAGTGACCGCTGGAGGTGACGAGCGCGATGCGAGCCCCGGATAGGGGCTTGTCGAGAGCTGTGAACGGTATGTCGTCGTAGCGGAACGCCGTTTTCGCATCGAGGTGGGCCGTGTAGGCTCGTTGTTGCCAGACCCGGGCAAGATCGACAAGCCGCGACCCGTCGCCGTCGTTGATGGTCTGACTCAGTTCGGTGAGCAACCCGGTGAAGAACTCGCCCGCCTCGGTCTCGGAGAGATCGGCCAAGAACTTGAAATCGAGGTTGCTGCGCGACCCGTAGAAGAACGAGTCCTTGAACGCCTGGAACGTCTCCGGCGGCGGCGCAGGATCAACCGAGTCGGTCATCAGCCGTTCCCGGCGGCGGCTGGTTGGATGGGCCGCGCCCGAAGGCCGGACGACTCGCCGAAGAACTGCAGCGCGGCTTGCTGGATCGCCATCGACCAGGTCGGGTAGGCGTGGGTGGTTTGGGCGAGCCGACCGACGAACATGTTGGTCTGCATCGCGAGCGCGGCTTCATGGATCAACTCGCCCCCGGTGGGTGTGACGACGGTGGCACCGATGAGGCGGCCACCCGCGAGGTATCCGGTGCCGGTGCGTGGCGCGGCGATGAGTTTGACGAACCCGGCTTCGGCGCCGACGGCGACGGCACGATCGACGTGACTCATCGGCAGGTGCGCCACCCGTGCCCTGGGGTGTTGTTGGCCGGCCTCGGATTCGGTCAGGCCGACCCGGCCGACCTCGGGAGTGGTGAAGGTCGCCCAAGGCATCGCCCGCGTGTCGAACCGGAAGTTGCGGATCCGGGCGATCTTCGACAATGCGTTGGCTGCCGCGATCCATCCCATCCGGCCTGCGGCGTGGGTGAATTGCAGTCGCCCGGTGACGTCGCCGACGGCCCAGATGCCGTCGATCTTGGTGGCCATGGTGTCGTCGACCACGATCGCGCCGCTCCGGTCGATCTCGACACCGAGTTCCTCGAGTCCGAAGCCGCGTCCCGACGGTGCCCGACCGATCGCGGCGAGCAGTTGCTCAGCGACGATCGGGTCGCCGGACTCGGTGTGCACGCACACGCGCCCATCGGCGGTTCGTTCGACGCGGATGACTTTCGCGCCGGTTCGCACTGTCACGCCGTCGGCTGTCAGCGCGTCGGCGATCACCGCAGACGCCTCTGACTCCTCACGAGGTAACAGCCGCTCGACTGCTTCGATCAGTGTGACCTGGGTGCCGAGCCGACCAAAGGCCTGCGCCATCTCGCAGCCGATCGGACCGCCGCCGAGGACAACCATCGATGGTGGGAGACGGTTGAGCCGGAACAGGGTGTCGTTCGTCAACGGCGGCAACTCGCGCAGACCGGGAATCGCCGGAACGAGCGCGCGTGCACCGGTGGCGACGATGAAGCGCGGTGCGCGGACTCTGCGCCCGTCGACTTCCACAGCGGTCCGGTCAACGAATCGCGCGTAGCCGGCGATCACGTCGATTCCCTCGCGAGCGAGCGCCGGGGCGTCCTCGGTTGCCGCAATTCGATCGACCGCACGATTCACGGCCGTCATCGCCTCGTCGAACGACGACCCACGCGCAGCAGCAGCCAACAACGCCTTCGACGGCACACAACCCGTGAACGTGCAGTCCCCACCGACAGGACCGTCTTGAACGATGACCACCCGCGCCTTTCGACGTCGCGCTTGTCGTGCGGCGACGAGACCTCCTGCGCCGCCACCGATCACCACCAGGTCGTAATCCTTCATACGCATCCCTTTGTCGCTCGGGGGCTTGACCTTACCCGTGGGTCAAGGTTCTACGGTCGACACCATGAGAGCACACACCATTGGAAACGGTCTGCGCTCGAAGCTGAGCGCTGCCAGGCGGAAACCGGCCCGGCGGTGTTGAGCCTTCTGCGGTGTAACGCCGAGTTTCGGCGCCTGTTTCTGGCCCATGCGGTCTCCCGGTCCGGCGATGCTTTCAACACGATCGCGCTCGTCGTGCTCGCGTTCAAGCTGACCGGCTCGGGTCGTGGCGTCGCGGGTGCCGTCATGTTCGAAGTGCTTCCGGTCCTCCTGATCGGCCCCGTCGCGGGTTTGGCCGCCGACAAGATGCCTCGCCGTCGACTCATGATCGGAGCAGACGTGCTTCGTGCCATCGCCGCGGGAAGTCTTGTCGTCGCGACTGGCTCGCTACCGGCCGTGTTTGCTGTCGCGTTCACGCTCAGCGCAGGCGCCGTAGTCTTCAACCCCGCAGCCGCGTCGTTGCTGCCCGACGTGGTCGGCGAGGACGACCTGATCGTCGCAAACAGCGCACTGTGGACCGCAGCCGTCGTCGCCCAGATCGCCGTGGCCCCGATTGCCGGGGTTGTCATTGCGTCTGGCGGCATCCGAGTCGCATTCGCGATCAACGCCACCTCGTTTGTTTTCTCAGCACTTCTGCTCATCGGCCTGAACGCGGGTCGATGCACTGCCACCATCGACGTGCGCGGCTGGCGCGGCGCGCTCGGCGGGTTCCACGCCGTGAGGGCCCACCCGATGCTGCGCCGTCTCGCGATCGTCCAGGCTCTTGCATCGATGTCCGCAGGTGCCACCAGCGGTCTCCTCGTCGTCCTTGCCGATCGATGGCTCGGCGTCGGACCGAGTGGCTTCGCAGCGCTGTTGGCCGCCATCGGTATCGGCGCCGTCATCGGCCCCGTGTTGCTGCGCCGCTTCGTGCGAGCCGGCGACCGCCGTTGGTTGTTCTGTCCATATCTCGTGCGCGGCGGAGTCGACATGACCATCGCAACGGTGGCCAGCCCGATCGTGGCCGGATCTGCGCTCGTCGTCTACGGCATGTCCACCTCGACAGGCATGGTCGCATACCAGTCGACCCTGCAACAAGCGATAGCACCCGACACCCGCGGCCGGGCATTCGCGTTCTTCGACATCGTCTGGAACACCGCCCGACTCATCTCTCTCGCTATCGGAGGAATACTCGCAGACCGTTTCGATGTGCGGTGGATCTACGCCGCAGCCGCAGTCCTTCTCGTCATCGCGGCCGGGGTAGGCCTCACCACCCGCATCGAAGATGAGCCGGGCGTCATCGCATGAACGGAGGAGCCCGTGGCTCGGCTGCGCCATCCTGTTCACCTTCGCGCTCCGTGCAAAAGAAGCAGGAGATTGCCCCGTCTTGATCTGGATGAGACTCTCGCCACGAGTGTGAGCGACCTATCGGCTCGCCGGGACCGTCGTTCGGCCCGTCACGCCGAGACGGCGCCGTCGCGGCTTCAGGGGTGGCATTGCGGCTACGGGTTGGGAGCTCACCGGCTTGCGCGGTACGGTGGCGCTCGTGATCCTTGATTCGCTCGACGTCACGGCCGAGCAGCTCGCCGCCGGTACCGGCTGGGAGATGAAGCCCGAGGGCGCCTGCAAGGCTGAGGTCTGCGTGCCGCTCGATCAGTCGGAGGGCTTCGACCTCGTCGCGACCGTGGCCCGTCTTGGCATGAGCCTGGTCCGAGACGAGCAGGCCGGACTGTGGGCCGTCGGCCCCGAGTCGCTCGGCGGCCGCGCCCTGGTCAGCGCCGAGGCGCCCGAACTGGTCCTCGACGACGTCAACGGCAACGAGTTCCGCCTGTCGTCGCTGCACGGCCAGAAGGTCGTCGTCGTCTCGTGGGCCCCTTATTGAGGCTGTGCGTTCGACCTGCCCGGGTGGCAGGTGTTGCGCAGCGAACTCCATTCGAAGGGCCTCGAGGTGGTGACTGTGTCGCTCGAGCTGAGCGGCCCGGAGGCCTCTCGGCCGTACATCGACGCGGCCCGCCCGGATCACCCCTCATTGCTCGATCCCACCCATCGGATGGACGCGCTTTTCGGCGTGGTGAACATCCCCAACGTGGTGTGGATCGACGAGCAGGGCATGATCGTAAGGCCCGCCGAACCCGGCTGGCCGGGCGGGCGCCAGGAGCTCCCTGTGGCCATGCTCCAGTCCCGGCCGAAGCTGGGCCGAGCGAGGCGCGCCCCGAACCGACCCGATGACAGCCCCGGGCAGCAGGCGGTGATCAACTCCGGCCAGGATCGCGAGACGTACCCCGACGCCATTCGCGACTGGGTCGACAACGGCGCCCGCAGCGAATATGCGCTCGGCCCGGCCGAGGTCGTCGCCCGGTCCCAGCCGCGGTCGATTGCGGAGTCCGCAGGTGCTGCGCACTTCGAGCTCGCCAACCACCTGTGGCGGTCCGGTCGACGCGACCTCGCCATCGCCCACTTCGCGGAGTGCCACCGACTCCAGCCGGACAACTGGACGTACAAACGTCAGGCCTGGTCGCTTGTCGGCAACGAGCGGGTCGGCGGTGAGTTCGGCCGGTTCGTTCAAGGCCCGCTCGAGGGCGAGGAGGACGACTGGCCGTTCGAGTCCGACTTCCGGTCGGACGTGTGGCTGCTCGAGGCAGGCGCGTACTATCCGAAGACGATGTAGGCGATGAGCATGATCGCCGATCAGCTCCGTGCCGCGACGCAGCCGTTGAACGAGGCATCGTCGATGCCTGCCGGCTTCTACACCGATCCCGAGGTCTTTCGGGCCGAGCGCGAGCACATCCTGCTCGCCAACTGGGTCTTCCTGGCGCGCGACGATCAGTTGCCCCAGCCCGGTGACTACCGGTCGTTCGACACCATCGGCGGGCCGGTTTTGTTGGTGCGCGGTCACGACGCCGTGCTGCGCTGCTTCGCCAACTACTGCCGCCACCGCGGGTCGCTGCTGGCCGAAGGCACGGGCAACTCGAGCCGATTGGTGTGCCCATATCACGCCTGGAGTTATGGCACGAACGGTCTTTTGCTCGGTTGCCCGGACATGAAATCGGCCGAGGACTTCGATCGATCGGCCAACGGCCTGGTGCCGTTGCGGATGGAGTCCTGGGCCGGGTTTGTGTTCACCACCTTCAACGAGCTGGCGCCACACCTCATCGACACGTTGGGCGATCTGCCCGAGCGGCTGGCCTCGCACCGACTGGACGAGATGCGCTGCACGTGGACCATCACGCTGGAACCGCGATGCAACTGGAAGCTCATCTTGGAGAACGCGATGGATACCTACCACACCGGGCTCGTCCACCGCCAGACCGTCGGAGCGCAGCAATCGCGCACGCTGACCACCCGGGGCGAGTGGAAGTGCATCCAGGTCACCTCCGGCCGGTCGATCGCCACCCTGCCCGGCACCGAGCCACCGTTTCCGGTCATCGCCGGACTCGACGATGATGCCCGACAGGGCACCTACTTCACGGTGCTGCACCCCGCGCTGCAGTTCGCGGTTGCCCAGGACTGCATGTGGTGGCTCAACGTCACGCCGATCGCCCACGATCACTCAGTACTGGAGATCGGTGGCTGCTTCCCAGCAGATGTGGTGGCCGCCGCCGACTTCGAGTGCAACGCCGCGCCGTACTACGAACGGTGGGAGCTGGTCGGCCGGGAGGACACCGGCATTCTGGAGAGGCAGCAAAAGGCATTGGGGTCGGTCGCGTACCGCCCGGGCCGGCTGTCGTGGCGGGACGACCAGGTGCAGGCCCTCAGCCGGTGGGTCCTCGATCGGCTGCCACTCGGCTGATCGCCAAGCCGGCTTCGACGGATGCGGAGCGGACGATCGTGTTGATTTCGTCAATATCGCTACGCGCGGTTCAAGATCGGTCCGTCGCTGCCGATGCGACTGGTCGATGACTCTTGGCGCGGTGGCTAGTTCTGAGCAGCTACGTGAGTGGCGTGGACATCCGTTCGCCGCGTTCGCGCTGAGGTTGACCACATTCGTGGTTCCGGTTGGTCTCTCCTTGCTTGCGTCGGCCCTGGCGCGCAGCGCAGTGTCTCGTCCCCATGGCCTGGCGCCGAGTTTGCTGTGGTGGCTCGGTTTGCTAGCGCTCTCGACGGTGGTTCTCGTCGTCACAGATCGTTTGGCACGGCGACTGCTGCCGCTCGTCGCTCTGCTCAAGCTGTCACTCGTCTTTCCTGATCGAGCGCCGCCGCGGTTCTCGTTCGCGCTGCGCAACGGCACGACACGCCAACTCCAGCGACGACTCGCGGAAGTTCGTTACGAGGGTGCCGCAGCCACGGCAGCAAGCGAGCTGCTGGCCCTCGTGGCAGCGCTCAACGTGCACGATCCACGGACCCGCGGGCACTCCGAACGGGTTCGCGCCCTGTCCGATCTGCTTGCTGAGCAGCTGTCACTCGACGCAGAGGATCGTGAGCGGCTGCACTGGGCAGCGTTGTTGCACGACATTGGCAAGCTCGCCGTACCGGCGGAGATCCTCAACAAGGCGGGGAAGCCGACGGAGGAGGAGTGGGCCATCCTCAAAACACATCCGGACGAAGGTATGCGCATGGTCCAGGGCCCGATCCTGGACTGGCTCGGCGCCTGGGCACCTGCGATTGGCGAGCACCACGAGCAGTTCGACGGTTCGGGCTATCCGAAGGGGCTTGTCGGCCACGAGATATCCAAGGCCGGACGACTGGTGGCGGTGGCAGACGTGTTCGACGTGATCACAGCTGCGCGTTCGTACAAGAAGCCGATGACGGCGCAGGAAGGACGGATCGAGTTGACTCGCTGCTCGGGTACTCAGTTCGACCCCGAGATGGTCCGCGCATTCCTCGACATTTCGATCGGAAAGCTTCGCCGCGCGATGGGTCCGACGTCGTGGTTCCTGCAGCTTGCGACACTCGGTCGTTCCCTCCAGGGAACGACGATCGGCGGCGCAGCGGCCGGTGCGGCGATTGTGACCGCCGGCATCGCAGTCGGAATCATCCCGAGCCCGATCGCACGCGCCGACGAGTCACCGCCTGTTGATCGGAACCGGACGGAGTACTCGGTGGAGTCCGCCCCATCCTCCGCGAGTGATCCGGTCGTGTCGACTGCCCCGCAGTCGTCTGTCGGGGACCGATCGTCGGGCGATTCCCGGATCCCCCTTCCGCGGTCGGACGAATCGACGGCATCGACAACGGCCGCGGGAGCTGCACCATCGACGAGCCTCGGGGGATCCACGCCGCCACTCACGACCCTGCCGAGCACACCGGCCGAGCCGCCGTCTGCGAGCACCTCGAATCCAACCACCACGGCGGTCGGGCCTGCTATCACGTCTGCGCCACCCTCGCCGACCATTCCGGTCGTGACGAGTCCGGTGCCGCCACCGGCCACGCCGCCGCCGATCCCTGTCACTTCGCCGACGATCCCGGTCGCGTTGCCGAGTGCTCCGGTCACGTTGCCGAGTGCTCCGGTCACGTTGCCGCCGACGCCCAGCAGCATCGCGGCGCCGGCCGTTGCCGACAGCCTCCCGCCGATCACGATGCCATCGCTGCCCGGCCGCCCGAATCCTTAGCGGGGCCTGCGTTCGGTTGGACCACGATGTCACCCGAACGAGACACATCGAGGCCAAGAGAGAAAGCTCGACGACGTTGCCGTGATGTGAGCCGATCGCAATGCCTGGGTCGCTTGACGTAGGCTGCCCGCAACACTCTCGCGTCCGCATGGAGCGGGAGCGAACCCCAATTTTCAACAAGGCGTGCCGGGAAGTCTGGTCGGCGATCATCGAGGAGATGACTCATGGACCGTAGCCCGAAACGTCGACGTTCACCTTTCATCCGCTTACTCTCGCCGTTGCGCGACTTTCTCGCGGCTGAGGCTTCTGGGGCTATCCTGCTTGCCGTCGCGGCGCTCGCGGCGCTGGTCTGGGCCAACTCGCCGTGGCGTGATTCGTATGAACAACTGTGGACGAGCTGCGCCGCCATCTCGGTCGCCGGACACAGCCTCGATCTCGATCTGCGACATTGGATCAACGACGGACTCATGACCGTCTTCTTCCTGGTTGTCGGGCTGGAGATCAAACGCGAGTTGACGCAAGGACACCTCGCCGGCCGCCGCGCTGCGATGTTGCCCATTGCCGCCGCGATCGGTGGCATGGTCGTGCCGGCCCTCATCTATCTAGCGATTGCCGGCGGAACCGCACCACGTGGCTGGGCGATCCCGATGGCCACGGACATTGCGCTCGCCGTCGGTGTGCTGGCCGTCGCGCGAAACCGTATCCCGGCGTCCCTGCGCTCCTACCTGCTCGGTCTCGCGATCGTCGATGACATTGGGGCGATCGTCATCATCGCGGCTGTCTACTCGACGGGCGTCCGGTGGGGATGGCTCGCCGCCGCGCTCGTGGGCCTGGCGGTCACGGCCGCGGTGCGCTGGTTCGGTGTGTTCTCGACTCCGGTCTACGTCGTCCTCGGTGTCGTCGTGTGGTACGGACTTCTTGAGGCTGGCATACATCCCACGCTCGCCGGCGTAGCGATGGGACTCCTGGCGCCGGCCGTGCCACGCCTGCGGGCCGAACTGGTCGATGTCGACGAGCTGACGAACCTGTCCGACGTTGTAGCCGCCCACTCCACGAGCGAGCTGGCCAAGCACTCTGTCTCCGTTGTCGAATGGCTCCAACACGTGCTACACCCGTGGACGAGCTACCTCATCGTGCCGGCCTTCGCCCTCGCCAACAGTGGTATCCAGCTCTCCGGTAACGGAGTCTCCGCAGCCCTGCGTTCACCGATCACTTGGGGTGTGTTCGCAGGACTGGTAGTGGGCAAGCCGATCGGGGTCGTGCTCGCGACCCGCCTGGCCACTCGCTCCGGCATCGCCGACGTGCCCGAAGGTGCAACACGTCGGCAGGTTCTTGGCATTGGGGCCGCCGCTGGCATCGGCTTCACGGTCGCTCTGTTCATCACCGAGCTGGCCTTCACCGACCCTGCGCAGCAGTCAAACGCCAAGCTGGCGATCTTGATCGCTTCGGTGCTCGCCGCG
The DNA here is from genome assembly GCA_025358125.1 of Actinomycetes bacterium. Taxonomy (GTDB): domain Bacteria; phylum Actinomycetota; class Acidimicrobiia; order Acidimicrobiales; family Ilumatobacteraceae; genus WLMZ01. Next base: position 121,738 of record JANYKS010000007.1, on the reverse strand, counting down.
GCTGTCTCGATTGCTTTGCTCTGCTTCAAGACCGCTCAGCCGACAGTTCCGAGCACAGGCGACCCGGAACAGCGGGCCGCTCACTCGCTTGGCCGTTCGGCGTCGAACCCTGTCGTGACCGAGCCGTAAAGCCGTGCCTTTGCAGCGTTGTACGGAGTCGATGAGTCAAAGCCGACTTCAACAATGGGTATCCCGCTGACCGAACCGGTTGCGTGGTACGTTCGCTCGTATCACGCAGCAACTCCCAACGCTCGCTCAGACCTCGGCTCCGGCGGTGCCGCACCGCAGACCGATACGAGCCAAGTTGTTGCCGCCAGCGACATCTGCGCCACCGCCGGCCCTCGGCGAGGCGGCGCGCGTCGAACCTCCGGCGCCGAGTTCCGGTTCGATCATCGAGCAGCATCCTCCTGCCGCGCGGATTCACATCACTCATGAGAAATCCATCTCGGGCGCTACGGCAGAGACGCTCTGGGAGGCGTACCGCTCGAGCTTCGAGCCGCTGGCCAGTCTCGCGATGCTGCGGCATTTCTATGGCCGTGACGAAGTGCTCGCCGAGTTGGCGAACCCTCGCATCCTCAAGATCGTCGGCTGGCAAGACGGTCAGCCGGTAGGCCTAGCGATGGTCACCAACAGCCTCGAGGACGTGCCCCAAATCTCGCCCGAGTTCTTGCGAGCGAGCTATCCCGAGCACGCCCAGACCAACACGATCTACTTCGGGATCCTCGTCCTGGTCGTACCAGATCTTCGCGGCCGCACGCTTTTCAGCCGACTGTACCTCGAGCTTTGGCAGGTTCCGGCCCTCGCCGGAGGAGTGCTCGTCTTCGACATCTGCGATTTCAATCACCAGTTGTTCGATACCGATCTGTTGACGCAGCGCATCGCTGACAACTTCCCGCAGTCGTCAGTTCGCGTCATCGACCGCCAGACCTGGTACGTCGCCGACTTGCCGAAGCCGATTCCCGATCATCCATTGGGGACACGACCGAGTCATCGGTAGTCGCTCGGCCCGACGTCGAATGTCAGGACCGGCTGACCACTTTGGCGCAACGACGAGGCATCACCTGCCGCCGAGCACCGGCGATGCCGAGGCGGGCAAGTGTCTCGGGCACTTCGGCGGCAGGGACCGCGTGACTGAAGAGGTAGCCCTGGGCCTGCCGGCAGCCGAGGTCGAACAGCCGCTCGGCTTGCTGGTTTGTCTCTACTCCCTCAGCCACAGCATCCAGGTCCAGCGCCGTCGCCATAGCGATGATCGCCGCCACGAGTGAGGAATCCGACGTGTCCTCGCCGAGACCGGTCACGAACGCTCTGTCGATCTTGACCCGCGACACTGGAAACCGCTTCAGGTACGACAGCGAAGAGTAGCCGGTGCCGAAATCATCGACTGACAGGCGCACACCCAGGGCGCGCAAGCCGGCCATCGCACCAGCGGTCGCGATCGAATCCTCCATCATCAGGCTCTCGGTGATCTCCAGCCACAGGGCCTCGCCGGGAAGCCTGTAGCGATCGAGAGCGTCAGCGACGGTGTCGACGATGTCGCTCTGACGCACCTGACGAGGCGAGAGGTTGACCGACATGGAAAGGTACTCGCCGTCGGGAATCGATGCTCGCCACCGGGCGAGTTGTTTGCATGCGTCGTCGAGCATGAACTTGCCGAGTGGAACGATGAGGCCTGACTCTTCAGCGATCGGGATGAACTCGGCAGGGGAGATCATCTGGCCGTCGTCCATCCATCGGGCGAGGGCTTCGAAGCCGTGGACCCGCCCGCTCGGCAACGCCACCAACGGCTGATAGAACGCCGCGAATCGGCCCTCGCTGAGGGCATGGCGTAGCCGGCGCTCGAGGCTCATGCGCCTGGCAACACGCTCGCGCATCGATGTATCGAACATCGTGACTGTGTTTCTGCCGGCGTCCTTCGAGCGGTACATCGCCGTGTCCGCTTCTTGGATCAGTGTCGACGCTGAAGTATTCTGGCTCGGTCCGCTAGCGAGGGTGAGCCCGATCGAGACCGAGATGAACACCTCGCCGGCATCGAGGTAGAAACCGCCACCGAGCACATGTCGAATACGCTCGGCGAGCGCGTATGCCTGGGCTGCTTGGAGACCGACGGCCACGAGGATGAACTCGTCGCCAGAGATGCGGCCGACGACATCTTCGGGGCGGACGCAACCGATGATGCGCTGCGCGGCCAACACCAGTAGTTGGTCACCGACGCCGTGACCCATCGAATCGTTGACGAGCTTGAACTGATCGAGGTCGATGAACATCAACGCGACCGACTGCCCGGTCCGCTCTGACATCGCGATCATTCTGTCGGTGTGCTCGGCGATGAGAACTCGGCTCGGCAGACCGGTCAGCTCGTCGTGGGTGGCCTGATGAACCAGGCGCGCTTCGGACACCGCTTGCTGGTTCATCGCTCCGGCCAACCGCATGATGGCGGCGATGGCCAGGATCAGGCACAGCGCCAGCGTGACCAAGCGCCCCGGCGTGAGATCCTGCCGTGCGATCAACACGATCGGTACCAGCAGCGCGCCTGCGACGGCGCCGAGTCGACCTCGACCGAGCGATGACCCTTTCATTCCTGTCGTGCGTGCGAGCGACCTGATCGAGGGATGGGTGACCGCTGTACCGATGCAGGCCGGTACGAGCAGGTAAGGAACCTCGAGAATGGACTGTGGGACCACGAGCTTGCCGAGCTCGCCCAGCGCGAACACGACGTCGCCGACCAAGAGCGCCGTCGTGCCGACAAGGAGCAGTCGGAACGCGGGCGAGCGGTCACCGGCGGCGAACGCGAGGCGAGCTGCGAGGACCAGAAGGCACATCGATATCGCCGGGTAAACCGCAACCGCGATCCGGGCCATCACCCACGTTCCCTGGATGTCGAGGGTCGGCTCGATCAGCAATTCGTTGACCAGCAGAAGTGCTCCGACACCGAGCATGATGCCGTCGAGCAGAGCTCCTCGTTCGCCCGTCGCCCGTCGCGAGCGGAGCAAGCCGTACAGGGCGATACCGAAAAGCGCGTAGCCGGGAAGTGCGAAGAGGTCGGGGCTCAGCGAACGGCTTGTCGTGAAGTTCCCGGTGGCGTGGGTGGCCTCGCGCGCGACGCCCGCGCCCGTCCACAAGACGCCGGTGGCGATCATCATCCACCAGGGCCATCGCAGTGTCGGGGAGTGCTGCCGTAGGCCGATGATGGCGCAGAGCACTCCGCCGATGGTTACAGCCGGGTAGGCAGCACCGCCGAGGATCCCGAAGGCGCGCGTCGCGATGATCACCAAGAACGCCGTGAGCAGCACCCAGGTCATGCGTGTGTCGATTTCGGGGGGAGGCAATTGCGAAGATCCCGGTACCGGCTTCCTACGGTCGCTACCCTGGGTTGTCAAGGCGATCGGGGCCTCGGCCCTTGCCGTAGAGCGGCGGGCGCGATCAAGGATTTCTACGTTGGGCGACCACATGCCGTTCACCATTTCGATGGCCGACGCGGAACGAAGCGAATGTCAGCCTGTGCCTCAGACCATTGATGTTCCATTCTCGGTCATCGGCACCTGTTGACAAGACTTGAGGATCGATCGCGGAGTCAGGCCTGCGCTCGGGGGGGTTCGCGACGCCGCAGAAAGTTGATCGTGACTCCGAGCAGCAAGAGCCCGACCCAGAACAACGGGTTTCCCAGAATTCGGATAATCCATTCCGTCGCCCCGGACAGAGCGCGAACGTTTCGACCCAGGACCGCTACTGCCGCCGCAATGGCCCCGATTGATCCCACGATCGAGCCACACAATGCCGCACTCTGCACGACTACGCGACTATGGCGGCGGACGCCGACCTTGCCAGTTGCCGTGATCTGGATCAAGGCGACAGCGGTTGTTCCGAGGCCGAAAACCAATGCGCACCGCCCGAGCGGTTTGAGCCGCGACCACTCCCCAGGCAAGGTTTCCTTCTGGCCTCGTAGGCGCTGCCAGGCGGCCCTCGCCGTCCGGTCGAAGATCGAAAAGGCTATCAGCGCGGTGAACCCCGATACGAGCTGCTGCAACGTGGTGAACGCAAAACCGACGGCGGCGGTCACCGGTATCACAACGGCTCCGTGCGTGACGCTGATCACCTTGGCCAGGATCCATGGCGTCAAGGTCTCGTTGCCGGCACCCCACTCGTACGCCAGCCAGCCGACCACGGCAACGAGAGCCAGCCGGCGATGCCATCGCGCCAACCTGAAGTCAGTGGCGATGGCTGCCCAAAGGCGTGTCGATTTGGAATCCGGAGGGCTCATCGATCCCTCCTCATCAACGGATTCGGTCATCAGTCTCGGCTCTCGACGACCACTCGGACCAGGTGCCGCAAACGCATGTGCCGCAATCTAGCGAGCGAACTCACCTCGCCGCTCGCGGTACCGGCACACGGACATTTGATTCCTGCATCGTCAGGGTCCGGATCGCGCTGCTGTCATGTCCGACAACAGCACCTCGCTAGCGCTCGCTGATCACTCCGCACGCAACGCGTGCGCCGGCGTTACCGGTTGCAGCCGTCGCATCGAGTGCTGCCTGCCCGTTCGCTGTGTACTGATCGGGCGCGATCCCGACGGGGACGTTGCCAAAGTTGTCCGCTCCGGCGTGGAGGATGACGACCTTGCCAGGTAGGTCTGCCGGGTCGAAGCGGTCGAGGGTGAAGCGTGAGTCCGCGCTGCCGTCACCGTTGACGTAGACGCTCGGCATATCGCCCTGATGGTGCCCATGGGTCTCGCCGGCCAGCTTCCAGTGCCCGTCGGCGGAGACGAAGTTGCCGCTCGCAATGCAGCCATCGCCATTGGATGAGTTGTTGTTGGCATGAATGTGAAAGCCATGGAAGGCGTCGACGCCGGGTGCGCTGTCCAGATGCACACGCACCTTGGTGTGTCCGTCATCGGTGCTGAAATCGACCTTGCCGATCTTGAGGCCAGTGGTCGAGTACAGGGTGGCCTGCGCTTCGTTCTCGTGTGCACCGGCGCCGGAACTGATCGCTACCGCCCCGATGCCGAGGCCCGCCGAGGCGATGACTGCGCCGGCCAGATGTGTTGCTCGAAGTCTCATGATCTGTCTCCTTGTGTTGCCGACCCGACGGCGCCGGTGCGGGATTCTGAAAGAACAGACGTCTGCGTCAGCCTTGCGGGTGACAAGCCCGCTTATTTCTTTTCCCGCGCCCGGTCTCGACGATGTTCCGATTGCTTGTCACCCGCGCCGGCATCTTCCACGTCTGTTTGTTCCATGACAGCAATCATCGAGATCGAGGGTCTGCGCAAGGAGTACCGCCGTCGACGTGGTCGGCCCTTTTGCGCGGTGGACGGTCTGGACCTGACGGTGCCGGAGGGTGGGGTGTTCGGGTTCCTCGGACCGAACGGGTCGGGCAAGACCACCACCATTCGCTGCATGCTCGGACTCGTTTCCGCCACGTCGGGCACCACAGCGGTGCTCGGCCGCGTCACGCCTGGCGAGTTGTCGACGGTGATGCCCAACGTCGGCGCGATTGTCGAAACCCCGGCGATGTTCCCGACGATGACCGCGCGGGAGAACCTTCATCTCCTCGGTGCGATCGACGGCATTGGCCGACGGCGAGTGGCGGAGAGCCTCGACGCGGTGGGGCTCGGTGAGCGCGCCGACCACAAGGTCCGTACGTATTCGCTCGGCATGCGCCAGCGTCTCGGTCTCGCGGCCGCATTGCTGAAGGATCCCGCTCTGCTCATTCTGGACGAGCCTGAGAACGGTCTCGACCCGGCCGGGATGCGGGAGATCCGAGAGCTGCTCCGCCTGTTGGGACGTGAAGGCCGGACGGTTTTCGTATCGAGTCATCTCCTGACCGAGGTCGAGCAGACGTGTGACCGGGTGGCGATCCTCGACCGCGGCAGGCTGGTGTTGAGCGGCCGCGTCGACGATGTCTTGGCAGAGGCCTCCCGTCCGTCGCTGCTGGTCGTGCTCGACGACATGGACGCCGGTGCCGAGACGCTGCGCAGCGCCGGGCTGTCGGTCGCTGTCGACGGCGGGCATCTCCGCGTGGCATTGCCAGCATCTGACGCAGCGCATGTCACCAGGCTGCTCGCGGACGCGGGGTTGTACGTCAGCGAGCTTCGACCGGATTCGGTCAGCCTCGAAGAGTTGTTCTTGAGCATCACAGCGCACGAGGAGGTCCTGTCATGACATTTCTACGGTTGACGGTTGTGGAGATGCGGCGAGCACTTCACCGCCGGTTGGTGCGATGGATGGTCGTGATAGCCGTCGTCGGCTGCGCTGTCACTGGACTCGTTGTGTTCTTGTCGAGCGCGGACCCGGTGCGGTTCGCCCAAGACGAGGGTCATCCTGCGCGGATGGCGAACTGGTGGGGATCGGGCGGCGACGATTTCCTCACCGTCGCCGCGCTCTTCCTCGTCGTGGGTGCAGCCATCTGCGGCGCATCCGTCGCAGGCGCCGAGTGGCGTGCTGGGACCATGACGACGATGCTGACGTGGGTTCCGTCTCGTGTGCGCCTGCACGGCGCGCGCACCTGTTCGGCTGCACTCCTGGCGTTCGTCATCAGCTTCTTGATCCAAGTGCTGTACCTCGCGTCTGCCGTGCCGGCCGTGGCAGCCCACGGAAGCACTGCAGGGACGGACGCATCATGGTGGGCTGCGCTGCCGCTCGCGATGCTGCGGATATCGCTCGTCACCTCGCTCGTGGCCGTTCTGGCCGTCAGCATCGCCACGATCGGACGCAACACGAGCGCGGCGCTGGTTGTGCTCGCGGCCTGGGCGCTGGTGATCGAACGCTTGGTCGCGGGCTTCTGGCCGAGACTCGCCCGTTTCATGATCGCTGAAAACGTTGCCATCGTGGTCCGGTGGGCGAAATTGAGCGACGTCAAGTTCGAACGTCCTCCGATCGTCGCGTTGCTCGCGCTCGTGGCCTACCTGGCCACTGTGGTCGCGACAGCTACAACGCTGTTCGCCCGGCGTGATGTCGTCACGACCTGATCGCACGATGTGCGAGCATGGCACTCGTGAGATCCGTCGAGTTGCGGCTTCGCAGCGCGTTGTTCGCCTGGTGCAACGCGCCTGCCGTGTTCGTGGTCGAGATACCGCTGGCCGCCCACGCGGTGAACGTCGCGGCACTGCCCGACATCGACGAATTCGTCTCCGACATGTTCCGCGCCCACAGCGCGTCGCTCGTGCGCCTCGCCCGGCTGTTCGTCGACGATCGCAACGCAGCCGAGGATCTCGTGCAAGAGTCCTTCATCCGCCTGGCCCGCAGCGTCCACCGCATCGCCGATCCCGAGCGGGCACCGGCCTATTTACGGTCAATCGTGCTCAACCTTGCTCGCGACCACAACCGGCGCGGCCTGGTGTCGATGCGCCACCGCCTTCCGTTGACCCACCCACAGCAGGGAGTGGAAGACGAGTTCGATCTCCGCGACGACCAACGTCGTGTGCTCGACGCGTTGCGCGAGCTCCCCGCACGGCAGCGCACCTGCCTCGTACTGCGCTACTACGACGAGCTCGGCGTCGAAGAGATTGCTGCATCGCTCGGCCTGTCACGCAACTCCGTGAAAACTCATCTGCAGCGCGGCCTCGCAGCACTCGAGTCGCATCTGGTGGAGATGGCAGAGCCATGACCGCGATCGAGGAACGACTCCGCGAAGCCTTGCGCGAGAGCGCCGACGCCGTCGGCGAGAGCGACGACCTGTTCGCCCGGGTCGAGATCAGCATCGAAGACGATCGGCTCCTGCGTCGCCAGCACACCGCACTCATTGGTGTGCTGGCGTGCGTTGCCTGCTCGATCGCCTCGATCGTCATTGCCGTCACCGGTGTACAACAACAAGGAGGTCTTCTCATGGACTGGTGGGTGCTGGAACTCATCACTGTCGGCTTGCTGATCGCGATCGCGTTCTGGCTCGGGCCGTTGATCAAGAGGTTTGGGCGCAGCTACGCCGCCGACGTCTTCCGTGCCAATCCACGCACGGGCAAGAGCTTCATCATGCTCACCGATGTCGCCTACTACCTGATCTTCTTCTCGTACATCTTGTTCACGCTGAGCTTCGAGCCGAAAGGCTCGTGGGCGGAGACAGTCAATGCCGCCCAACTGCAGCACGAGACAGCTCGCGTCGGCGGCATTCTCCTCATCATCGGGGTTCTCCACAGCGCGAACCTGCTCGCGCTGCCCGTCATGGGCCGTCTTCTCACATTGAACCGCCAGCTCGAGGAGTCCACGTCCCCTCCGCCCGAGCACGACTGAGACGTCGTCCAGATGTTGGCGCGCCTGGCCGCCACGGCTGTCATGCTCGGGATGCCGGTCGCGAGCGCGGACGAAGCCCGAGAGGTCCACCTTCGCATCCGACCCATCACGAACTTCTCGACGCCGGCGCCCGTGATCGACCGGCTCGAGGACGGTGATGTCCTGCGAGTGTTCGTGGATGGCAGCCTCTCCGGGGCCAGCGGCGCTGTCCACCAGTGCATTCGCACCGACGATCGCTTCACCGCATGCAGCAACGGATTCCAAGTGCAGTTCGGCCACGACGGCAGCGCTGCCTTCCAATACCAAATCGAGGATCCGGGCATCTGCGGCGTCAACGGGTCGTGCGCGCTCGTGGTGGACGATGCGGACGGGGGAGTGGCATACGCGCTCATGGTCTTCGGGGCGTCGGCGCCGACTCCGCCTGAGGTCGCGCTGTCGCCGGTGGGACCGTATTCGCAGGGCGAGACCGTACAGGTCGCCGTCGCATCGCTTGTCCCTGGAGCGGAAATGTCCGTCGCGTTCTGTGACCCCCGATGTGGCAAGTTCGCCACCGCTGTCGCAGGTGCCGACGGGACAGCCGCTGCCTCGGTCGTCATCTCCAGTCGTTGCGACGACTGCGGCGTCGCCGTCATCAGTGGTGCCCGAGAGGTGCTCGTCGACGTGAAGTTCTCGGCGTTGCCAACCCCGCGCTACTCGCCCACGCGCTTGGTGATCGGCCTCTCCATCGCGGCCGCACTGCTTCTCGCCGCGTGGTGGCTCATCGCGACCGTGGACTGGCGACCGCCCTCGGAGGCATCGACGCCAGAACTCGACAGCGTCGAGCTGTAGGCGCAACACTGCTGCCGTCGGTGTCAGCTCTCGTTGCCGCGCCCCGCTCGAGTGCCGACGTGTCTGTGTCGCTGATCGCCTGCTGGGCTTCGGGCGCACGACGCATCACGAGAACGGTGATCGTGACAGCTGCCGCGCCGAGTAGAGCACCACCAATGACATCGCTCAGGAAATGCATGCCTCGATACATCCGCGACAGGGCGACGACTACCGGGATCAATGCCGTGACGATCACGGCCAAGGTGCGGGCCCAGATCTTGCGGGTGTGCCAGAAGATGATGACGGTGATCGCGACATAGGCAACGGCCGCCGCCACATGACCCGACGGGAAACTCGATCCCACCGGGGAGTTGTCGAGCCGCGCCACCGGGGGGCGCGGACGGTTCACGACCGTGGTGACGACGATGAACGCGGACGCTTCGACGATCAGCGTGACCGCGAGAATCAGCGGCTCGAACCATCGTTTCCATACCTTCAGCAAGACGAGCGCCAAGACGGTTGTGACGATGATTTTCGTCAGCGTCTCGGCGAGCCCCGAGCCCCACACGGTCAGGCGGTCCCACGTCGGCGTGCGATGCGCCACGAACCACTTCGCTGCCCGCAGATCAGCTCGTGTGACAGCGGAGTCCTTCAGCGGACCCGTGATCAGCTTGCCGATCCCGATCCATGTCGCCGTGATGACGGCGTACCAGCCGAGTAGCTGGAGGAGTTGGCGGCGGTGAAGGGGCCAAGTGGCGTGCAGCGAATGGTCTCTCCCGGCGAGGGCGTCGTTCATGCCTTGGCAGTACCCATGGCACCTGGATCACAAAACATGGCTCTTTGCGCGCAACGTCGGTCAGCGCTCGGGTCATGCGGCTGGTGCACCCCTGCACCCGACGTGGTCCAACATCAACGAGCGGCGAGGCGGATTTCGGTGAAGCCGCGAATGACGAAGGTCGGGTGCCGGACCGGCTCCTCGACCAGTCGAAGATCGGGGAACCGGGCGGTCAGTCCCGCGAGTGACACCTCGATCTCCTCGCGCGCGAGCGGTGCGCCGACACAGAAGTGGATGCCCCCGCCGAACCCGATGTGGGCAGGATCGCCACGGGCGACATCGAATCGTTCGGGATCGATGAACCGACGTGGATCCCGCGCCGCAGCTCCGAACAGCATCGCCACCTCCTGGCCGACTTCGATCGCCTGTCCGCCGATCTCGACGCCGGGCTCGAGCACCCACCGCTCGAACAGTTGCAGCGGTGAGTCCCAGCGAAGCATCTCCTCGACCGCTGTACGCGGTTCGACCGCTCGATCGACGACACGACGCCACTCGTCCGGTCGGTGCATGAACGCCCGCACGCCGTTGCCGAGAGTGTTCACCGTGGCCTCGTGCCCCGCCTCGAGCAACACCATGGTCGTCGAGATGATCTCGTCCTCGCTGAGGCAATCGCCCTCGTCCTCGACCCGCACGAGTTCGCTGACGAGCAGCCCGTCGGGGTTCCGACGCTTGTCGGCGATCAGCGCTCGGGTGTAGTCGATGTATTCGGCTGCTGCCTGGTTGGCAGCCACCCGCACGGCCTCGGTCGTCGACAGTTCGTACATCTTCACGATTGCGTGCGACCATTCGAGCAGCAGTTGGGTGTCGGAGGACGCCACACCGAGCATCGAGCAGATCACCGCGACCGAATACGGTTGGGCATAGTCGCCGAGGAGATCGAAGTCGTCCAGCGCTGCGCATGTGTCGAGCAGGTCGGCCGAGATCTGTTCGAGCGCCGGTCGCAGGCGGGCGACGGCTTTGGGAGTGAACACTTTCGCGACCAGGCGCCGCAACCGGGTGTGGTCGGGTGGTTCGAGGCACAACAGGGACCAGCTTTCGTGCTGGTGGAATGCCGCCCATCTCGAGTCGGGTTCCGGGCGGCCGAACTGCTCGTGACTGAAGAGGTGGGTATAGCTGCGACCCAGGCGGCGGTCGCGCAGTGTCTCGTACACGTCCTTGAAGCGGGTGATCGTCCACTGACCGGATCGCTCGTTCCAGAAGAGCGGCGTCGCTTCGCGTAGATCGTTCAGTACTGGATACGGGTCCGCGATGAATGCTTCGTCTCCCGGGTCGAATCGAGCGATGAGGGCTTTGAGGCCGTCATGTTCCGTACCAAATTTCGTCACTCGATCATTCTGTCAGGCGCTCTCTCACCGCCGAGATGTACCGCAGCGTCATGGTTGATACGGTGGAGCCGAAAGCGCCATCATTCGAGGGAAGAGGGGCCGATGAGTATCACCTCCGTTCGTACATCGTTCAAGAGCTTCGAGGAGTCAACGGTCGAGGACTGGGCGTTGATCCTGCCGCAACTCGCGGTCACTCAGAGCCTCGTGCCCGACCGCATTCTTGAGCAGTTGGGCCATTTACGCAACGATCATGGTGGCTTTCCGGTCGATCGTCTGGAGCATTCGCTGCAGACCGCCACCCGAGCCGAGCGTGATGGCCGCGACATCGAATACGTGCTCTGTGCCTTGCTGCACGACATCGGCGACACCCTCACGCCGTACAACCACCCCGCGATCGGAGCGGCCATCGTGAAGCCGTTCGTCTCCCCGGCGAACCATTGGATGGTCGAGCACCACGGAATCTTCCAGGGTTACTTCTTCTGGCAGCACATCGGTCTCGACCAGAATGCTCGCGAGGCATATCGGGATTCGCCATACTTCGACTACACGGCCGAGTTCTGCGCGAAATATGACCAAGTCGCGTTCGATGCCGGCTACAAGAGCGAACCGCTCGAGCATTTCGAGCCGATGATTCGCTCGTTGCTAGGCGGCCAGTAGCGCCCTCAGACGGGGGAGCAGATCGCTGCCGTGCAGCGCGATCTGATCGCGGACCTGCGTTGGCGAGATGCCCTTCAGGTGGACGCGGATATTGACCGTGTCACAGTTCGACTCGCGCAGCGTCCTCGCCAGCGCGTCGGCTGCATCCCGGCCAGTCGCGCCGTGGATCAGTTGGTCGCCGCTGCCCCAGTTCGCGAGCGCGTGTGTCGGTGCATAGCTGCGGTAGTGCGCCATCTGTGCCGCCATCTCCTCGGTCGGGGGTTCGCCGATCCACACCCGCCGGATCAGGATCTTGGCGGCCTGGCCGCCGGCCTGGTCATAGGCATCGGACAGGCGTTTGGAGACCTCCGTGGTCTGCAGCGAGTCGTAGAGCACGCCGGCTCCGAGGCCGGCGGCGCGGCGGACCGCCGGCCCGCTCTGGGAGGCAACGACCATCGGCACCGGATGTTCTGCGCATCGGATGATCGCCCGGTCCCTGCCGAGCGGTGTCTCGTCGTGGCCACGCAATGCACCGACGATTCTCGGGAGCGCCGCTTTGAAGCGATCGTTGATCTCGTCGAAGGGAACCTCGGCGAGGTCGAAATCGACCGGCAGCGCGCCTGCAGCGAATCCCGCCCCGACGCGATCCGGATACGCGGCAGCGAGCCAAGCAAGTTGCTCGGCGATCAGCGCGTACGGCTGCAACGCCAGCAGCAACGGGCACGGGGCGACCCAACCGCGCGGCATCGCGGCGAGGAGGAGTTGGGTGAGCTGGATCGGGTTCGGTAGGTATCCGGGGAAACCGGCGTGGTGCTCACTCACCATCACTCCGTCGTAGCCGGCCTCGGCGCCGAGGCAGGCCTGGGTGCGGAGTTCGTCGACCTGTTCGTGCGGCGCGAGGTCGTGGGGGTAGAGGCGCAGTGATATCGAGCCGGGCGCGAGCGGCTGTGCGGTGAATTCGGTCATCGTGAGCATCCGTCCATTCGATTCTCTAGAACCCCATGAAATGGCCACCGTCGACGATGAGCGTCTGGCCCGTGACGTACGAAGCGTCGTCGCTGGCCAGGAACGCTGCCGCGGCGCCGATGTCGAGCACGGCATCGCCGATCCGTCCGAGCGGGGTCCGCGCCGCGAGACGATCCCTCAGTTGTGGATTCGATTGGAAGGCCGCCACGAGCGCCGGCGTCTCGGCGACGGGACCGATGCAGTTGACGGTGATCCCGGCTGCGCCCCACTCACGGGCGAGGCTCTTGGCCAGGCCGCGCTGGGCCGCCTTGACGGGGGAATAGAGCGGCAACGTGTGGCTGCCTTCGACACCGCTCGGCGAGGTGATGAAGATCAGCCGCCCACGACGGCCGGCGGCGTGCAGATGCGGTGACGCGATCTGGGCGCAGTAGAAGCTGCCCCACACGGCTGTCCGTGACAGCCGCTCCCAGACCCCCGGGCCGACGTCGTCGAGACGGTGCACCGCCGCTGCGCCGGCTACGGCGTTGTGGACCATGATCTCGAGCCCACCGAACTGACGAACCGTTTCAGCGACGCACGCTTGAACATCTTCCCGCCTGGTCACGTCGGTGACGACGCAGATCGCGGAGCCACCTTCGGACCTGATTCCTTCGGCGGCCGGCTCGCCGGTTTCGGCGCGACGGGCCGCGATCACCACGTTCGCCCCTTCGGCTGCGAGACGCGTCGCAATGCCGAGACCGACACCCTGACCGGCTCCGGTGATGATCGCCGTGCGACCGCTCAGTCGCCCTACGGTGCGAGCCATCGCCCACCATCGATGGTGATCGTCTGCCCGCAGAGGTGGCGACCGGTGTGGCCGACGACGAACGCGACGATGTCGCACACATCGTCGGCGCTCGCCTCCTGCGCGATCGCGCTCGGGGCGAGGTAGTGGACCTCAGCGCTCTCGGCGTCGGCGAGAACGAGCTCAGGCGCGACGGCAACCGCGTTGACCCGGATGCCATCGGGTCCGAGCTGTCGTGCTGCGGCTTTCATCAGAATCCGCTGCGCCTCGAATGTCGCAGCGGCTGCGCCGAATTGGCTGCCACCGCTCATGCCGGTGGTGGGCACAAGGACGACGATGTTGCCGCAGCTCTCGCGAAGGTGAGGGATCGCTGCCTGCATGCTCCACAGCATGCCCTGCATGCCCCGTTCCCAAATGCCTTCGAAGTCCGCGTCATCGAGCATCTCGAACGGTCGTGGTTGAAGCGCCGGCGGATACCAGCCGGAGATGACAAGGACATCGAGACCGCCGAGTTCGGCTATGGCAGCGTCGATCCTGGCGCAAGCCGCAGTGCGGTCCATCGGTGCGACATCGATGGGTACGACGGCTGCACCACGGCGGCGCAGGCCGACCGCGGCGGCAGCGCCCAACGGTTGGTCAGCGCCAGTCACGATAGTCCTCGTCGCCGGGTCCATCATGTTTGCCGTCGGATCGCGTGTAGTGCCGCGACGGCCGAGCCGCGAGCTCCTGCCATGTCGAGATCGGAGACGAGCGCGAACGTGGCGACGAGTACCTGCTCGTCGCGCAGCGAGGTGCTGTTGCGGACTTTGGCGATGAACCAGTCACGAAAGTGCGGATCGGCTTCGATGACGCCGCCGCCGACGAAATAGGCATCGGGGTCGGTGAAGTTCGCTGCGATCGTGAACATCCGGCCGATGGCCATCGCCTGCTGCTCGAAGATCCGCAGTGCCATTTCGTCGCCACGCTCTGCGAACCCGCGCACGCTCTTTGCGGCAGCGCTGATCGATTCGGCGACGTGCAGCGGATGATTCGGGTATCGAGTCAGCCAATACGGCAGCAGGTTGTTCTCGATACCGCTCAGCGAGGCGAGACTCTCCAGATCGCCGACGAATCCGCAGTTGCACAACGGGGTCGGCTGTCCGACCGCCAACAGGCCATCCATCGGGATGTGAACGTGGCCCAATTCGCCGGCCATCCCGGAGGCGCCGCGGACGACCTCACCGGATTCGATCACTCCGCCGCCGAGCCCGGTGCCGACGATGGCAGAGACCGAGGACCGGCGACCGGCATCGGCGCCGAAATGCTGCTTGTGCGCGTACAGGGCAGCGGCATTGCCATCGTTGTTGTAGATGACCGGTAGATGGAGATGCTGCTCGACGGCGGAACGGAAGTCGAAACCCCACCATTCCCGCTCGGGGAAGTTGGTGCCGCCCCGCGTCGAGATCACACCGTCGGCGCTGGCCGGACCGGGCGTGTCGAGCCCGACCGCCAGGACTGCGTCGGCCGGGGTGCCGGTGATGCTCAGCGCGAGGTCCATCGCGCGGCTGATCGCCTCCATCGCGGCCGTCGGCCCCTGGCGTACACAACTCGGCGTTTCGACCATGCGGTCGATGAGGAACGTGCCAGCTTGATCGAGAATCGTGGCGTTGGTCTTGGTCCCGCCGACATCGAGTCCGACGACAACGGCGTGTGTTCCTTCGGTGGACATTGTGGTGGATCCCTTGAGCGATCGGCGCGATCCGTCAGGTTAGCCAACCGTGACCGCCAGCCGAGAGGGCACGCTCAGGTTCCGGGTGGGGATCGAACCGAACATGCGCGATGCTACGGAGAAGGTGCTCACAAGGAGAAGCCACTCAGCCATGACAAGATCAAAGAATCCGGCCACGTTGACATCGACGTCGCCTCATGATCCGTCCGACGTCGTGGCGGCCCATCGCGCAGCCACGGCCGCCGACGTGCACTCTGCCGCCGAGCGTGCCCGGGCAGCGCAGGCCGAGTGGTGGTCGGTCGGCGCGGCGAAGCGGGCGACTGCGCTGGACGCTGCTGCCTCTGCGCTCGAATCGCGCGCTGACGAAGCCACGGCGTTGATCGTGCGCGAGGTCGGCAAACCCGTCGTCGAGGCTCGGGGCGAGGTCGGTCGGACCGTGTCCATTCTTCGCTATTACGCGCAGGCAGGCTTCTCCGCCGATGGCGCGACGTACCCGCCCTCGATGTCGGGGTATCTGTTCACGCAGCGGCGCCCACACGGCCTCGCCGGGTTGATCACTCCGTGGAACTTCCCATTGGCGATCCCGATGTGGAAGGCCGCGCCGGCTCTGGCCGCAGGAAACGCGGTCCTGTTGAAGCCGTCACCAGACGCGATGGGAGCAGCGGATCTGCTTGCGGACGTGCTCGGCACGGTGTTGCCGCACGGCTTGTTCAACGTCTTGCCGGGCGACGGCGAGACCGGCGCGGCGGTGGTTTCGTCGTGCGATGTGGTGTCATTCACCGGGTCGTCGGCCGTCGGTCGCCAGGTGATCGTCGCCGCGGCGACCGCCGGGGTGCCGGTACAGGCCGAAATGGGTGGCCAGAACGCCGCTATCGTCCTGCCGGACGCGGACGCGCGCCGCACGGCCACGATGATCGCCGCTGCTGCAATGGGCTACGCCGGCCAGAAGTGCACCGCAACCAGGCGGATCATCGTGGTCGGCGACCGTAGCGATATGGTCGAGGCGCTCGCCGAGGCGGTCGCGGCAATGGCGCCGCGTGATCCCGCTGAGCCGGGCCACGTCGTCGGCCCGATGATCAGCGAGCACGCCCGGCAGCGGGTGCTCGACGCGATCGCAGCAGGCATCGCGGGCGGCGGAAGAGTCCTGGCGGGAGGCGGTCTGGCGGAGGCGCCTCCTGGACCTGGGTGGTATGTCCGCCCGACCCTGCTCGACGGCGTGCCGTGCGACCATCAGCTCGCGCGTGAGGAAGTGTTCGGTCCGCTCGCGATCGTGTTGCGGGTCGACGATGTCGACGAGGCCGTGGCCCTCGCCAACTCGGTCCGCTACGGGCTCGTCGGATCGGTCCACGGACGCGATCTCGATCTGATCCTGTCGCTGTCCGCGCGCCTGCAAACCGGCCTCGTCAAGGTCAACGCGCCGACCAGTGGCGTCGATTTCTACGCTCCGTTCGGGGGCGACAAGGACTCGTCGTACGGCCAGCGCGAGCAGGGTACGGCGGGACTGGACTTCTACTCCACGACCCGGACCATCGCAGTTGTGCCGCACGGCGACTGATGTGGCCCGATGCGGCCTGGGCGTAGCCTCAGCCGCGGTGCCACAGCTGGAGCGGTGTCTTGTCTCGCGGCCCTGTGAACGGCACCGCCTCGTCCGCACCGCCGCGACCCGCCGATTGATAGGCGGCGCACACGATGTCGAGGATCAACCGGCCGAACGAGACGTCCATGAAGGGCGTCGTGGCGTCGCGGATGTCGGCGGCGAAGGCCTGGAGCTGGCCGTAGTAGCCGAGCTCCTCGATGAACGGGATCACGCGAGCGCTGGGGGGCACCGGCACCGGGTCACCGTTGTGCTCGAGCGTCGGTCGCGGCCAGAAGTCGGCCCGCAACACGGCTGACTCACTACTCAGCTGGACGTCCCACACCTGATCCGGCCCGCCCTGCCAGCTCGACACCACCTGGCCGACGAGACCGCTACGGAACGTGAGGGCGACCTCGGCGTGTTCGTCGCTGTTGTGTCCGTCACCGCCTCGGAGCACGGCGCTCACCGACGTCACCGGACCGGCTCCGCCGGCACCAGCAGCGAGAACCGCGATTGCCAGCGCGTGCACGCCGAGATCGAACAGCGCGCCACCACCCCACTCGTCACTCGTGAAGTCTCCCCACGTCGGCAAGCCCTGCATCGTGCGGACCTCGAGGTGCGTCAGCGGACCGATGCCGGCGGTCATCCCGAGTAGTCGTTCGACGACGGGGGCGTATCCGAGGTTCTCCGCGTACAGCAACCGCTCGCCGTGGGCGCGAGCTGCTTGCACCATCCGGTCGGCGTCGTCGAGCGTCGTGCACAACGGCTTTTCGACCACGACGGCGGCTCCGGCATCGAGCAACCGCAACGTGTGCGCAGCGTGGAATTGCGGGGGAGTGGACACGACCACGATGTCGGCGCCGCCGGGCAGGTCGTCGTAGGTCACGGCTTCGGCTCGAAGCCGTTCGGCTTGCGCCGTCGCTCGTTCGACGGTACGCGATGCTACGCCGGTGATGGGCATCAGCAGGAAGCTCGCAGCTGCGCCGTGTGCGCCAGAGATCATGCCGGCCCCCCACAGGGCGATGCTCGGCCGGGTCTCCACACTCATTTGCCCGCGAGTGCTGCGACCACCGGAGCGAACGGCTCCACGTCTTCGGCTCCGACGATGATGTAACTGAAACCCCACTTCTCGCGTCGAGCCAGCAGGTCGTCGATCATCTGCTCCGGCGTACCGATCAGCGCGAAGGGCGACTCCTCCATGAACGAGCGCTGAACCCCGATGGCTTTCGACATCGAGTCCATCCGACCGATGCGGTCGTCGGTGACCCGGACCAGGAAGACACGCACGTTCATCTCGATCTGTGCCATCCGGTCACCGGCAGCGGTACGCACGATCGCGATCTTTTCGTCGACGGCCTCGGCCGTCATCGTCGAGATCGCGTCAGGGCCGACGACGCCAGCTGTCATCGTGCCATTGATGCCGACGATATCGGCCTCGCGGGCCGCGATCGAGAGCACCCGCTTGCCCCCTCCTCCGATCAGGATCGGCGGGCACGGAGCCTGCACCGGCTTGGGCAGGCCGTTGTAGTCCGTGATCGTGTAATGCCCGCCGGCCTGCGAGAATGGCCCTTCGGCCATCGCACCCTTGATGATCGCGAGGCCTTCGACGAACCGGTCGATGCGTACCTTCGGCGAATCGTAGGACATTCCCGCCTGCTCGTAATCGCTGATCATCCAGCCCGCGCCGATTCCGATCTCGAGCCGGCCCTCGGAGAGAACGTCCATCGTCGCCAACTCCTTGGCAAGCACAACGGGGTGCTTGTAGTCGTTGTCCCACACGAGGGCGCCGATACGAAGCGTCGATGTTGCGTCCGCGACCGTCATCAGCGCCGGAACTGGCGCCAATTGTTCGCCGAAGTGATCGGGCATCGTCAGCACGTCGTAACCCGTGTCCTCGGTACGCCTGGCAAGGTCCACCCACTCCGCCCGGTTAGCGGCAGTGGAGGCTTGGACGCCGAATCGGAACGGGTGTCGAGAGGCCATGGGCGCACACTATCCGCTGCCGATTTCGGGCCTTGCGTCGACGCGACGTCCCGACGGGCCGGCCGGCAACTAACGTCACCATCGTTGTGCGTCGCGTCTCGTGGATCTTTCGTCTCGCCGGTGTCGTGCTGGCCGGCTCGCTGTTCGTCGCCGGTATCACTCTGGCGATCGCGCCCCGGATGTGGGGCGTCGCCAACTCGCACGAGGAATTGCCGACCGTGCTGCCCCCGTTCGAACCGTTGGCTCAGCGCAGTTACGTCTACGACCGCAGCGGCAACGAGATCGCGATCTTCGAAAAGGAGAACGTCCAACCATTCAGGCTCGCCCAGGTTCCTCCCGATGTCGTCAAAGCCGTCCTGGCCGTGGAGGACAAGGAGTTCTACGTCCACGACGGCGTCAACGTCCGCAGCCTGATCCGCGCGACGCTGTCCAACTTCTCGGCGGGGGCAACCCGCCAGGGTGCATCGACGATCACTCAGCAGGTCGTGAAGAACGAGTTCCTGGCGGGATTGCCGCGCGACGGCCGGTACAAGCTGCTCCAGGTCCACTACGCACTCATGCTCGAAAAGACGATGACCAAAGACGAGATCCTTGAGCGCTATCTCAACACGATCTTCTTCGGCAACAACGCCTATGGGCTGGCGGCAGCAGCCGAGACGTACTTCGGCGAGAACGTCGAGAATCTCTCGCTCGTGCAGGGGGCGTTCCTCGCCGGGCTGATCCGGTCGCCGTCCGGCTACGACCCGTTCAACAAGCCTGAGCGGGCCAGAGCGCGCTTCGCACAGGTACTCGATCGTCTCGTTGCCGAGCGGATGATCAGCCCGCCTGAACGAGATCAGTTGTTCAAAACCTGGCAGATCCCCGAGGTCGCCCAGGTGCTGCCGGGCCGGGTGCGGGCGCCCACCTACTTCACAGAGGCGCTCCAGGACTACCTGCTCAACAGATCAAGCCTGCTCGGCGCCGACGCGCAGGAGCGACGCAGTACCCTCCTGCGCGGCGGGCTGAAGATCTACACCACGCTCGATCCGGTGCTGCAGGCTACGGCCGAGTTCTCGCGAGGCGCCTTGCCGAACACGGCGCAGGGCTTCGACGCCGCCATCGTGTCGCTCGAGACATCGACCGGCGCGGTGCGGGTGATGGTCGGTGGCAAGGGTTTCAAGCGCAATGTCAGCGAGATCAACATGGCCCTGGTTCCGCGCCAGACGGGGTCGAGCATCAAGCTTTTCATCCTCTCCGCTGCGATCGAAGCGGGCGCCCAGCCGACCGACGTCATCGACGGCATTTTGCCGTGTGTGCTGCCGAACCCCGGTGAGCCGAAGAACCCGTTCGTGATCAAGAACGGGGTCAGCAAGTCGGTGAGCACGCTCGCCGTGATGACAGCGGCATCGATCAACTGCGCCTTCGCCCGGCTGTCGCAGATCGTCGGGCTCCACCGCGTCGTCGACACCACCTACCGGATGGCGAAGTCGCCGTATCTGTTCGCGGGCCAGACGAAGGCGCAACGGGGGGGAGTCGACCCGATCCAGCCCTACGCCAGCTTCGCGACCGGCGCGAACGAGATGAGCCCGTTGGACATGGCATCAGGCGGCCAGACGATCGCCAATCAGGGTTTGCACCACGACCCCTATCTCGTCGAGTACGTCGAGAAGGGCGACGGTACCCGGCTCTACACCCATCAGGATCCGGGTGTGCAGGTGCTCGATCCGGGCGTCGCGCTGTCCACGATCGGCGTCTTGAAGGGTGTCATCAAGAACGGCACCGGTTCGCACTATCCCCTCGCCAACGGGCGCCCGGCTGCCGGCAAGACAGGGACTCAGGAGGACAACACGAACTCGTGGTTCGTCGGGCTGACTCCGGAGTTGTCGACCGCTGTGTGGGTCGGTAATCCGAACGGCTACATCGCGATGGTCGACGTCCCCGAGTTCATCGCCGACGGTGTTCGCAAAGTGCAGGGCGGCACCTATCCAGAAAAGATCTGGAAGCTGTACACCGACGCGGCGCTCGACGGAACTCCGTTCCAGGACTGGCCGGCTCCGCCCGCGCTCGCTCGCAAGCCGGCCCGGTTGTACCTGCCCGGCCAAGAGTGTCTCGGCAAGCTCGTCAGCGGGACCATCACCAATCCGAATGCGTCGACGACGACTGCTGCTTCTGCGCCGCCGGTGACGGATCCGACTGGCACCGGAGTCACCACACCGGTCGTTGCAGTGACTGTGCCGCCTCCGGTGATCAAACCGGTGGACAGCGGGACGACGATCGCACCAGACATCCTCGACCCGCACGCACCCATACCGACCGTCGATCCAAGTGCCTTCGTGGTGTATGACTGTACGCGTGGACTCGCAGGCGCAACCATCAGTGGTAAGTAGATGACCCCCCAATTGTTGCTCGAATTGCAGCTGACCGATACCGCGATCGACCTCCTCCGTCATCGGATGCCGCGACTGCCCGAGGCCGTTGCGGCGGCTGCGGCGGCCGGCGAAGTGAGCGCATGGGAGCGCAGGGCGACGGAGTTGGCCGGCGAGATCGCTGGCTTCGATGCCGCGATCAGCGTGTCAGAGCGCTCGAACGAGGAGATTTCGACCCACCGCGATCGCCTGGAGAGGCAACTCAAGACGGTCATCGTGCCTCGCGAGGCGGAGGCGCTGATGCACGAGATCGCACGGCTGAACGCACAGAGGGCGGCGCTCGACGATGACGAACTCGAGGCGATGGACGGCTTGGCACAGGCCGAGGCCGGGCTCACCGAGCACGCCGAGGTCGAGGATCTGCTGCGCACGGGCGCAGCGGCGGCGGCGGCAGCGGCGGCGACGGCGCGGGCAGCGAGCGAGGCCGAACTGGCCGAGCTGATCGCGGCTAACGATGCGCTGCGCGCCCGTCTCGAGTCGGCGATGCTCGCGACCTACGACGCGATGCGCGGCCAGCACAACGGCGTGGCCATCGCCAAGTTGAACGGATTGCGCTGCGAGGGATGCCACCTCGATCTGTCCCGTGGAGAAGTCGACACGATCAAGCGGCTGCCGGATGACGAGCTTGCGGAGTGCCCGAACTGCGGTCGGTTGTTGGTGCGATAGCACCGTGTTGCTCTGGTTCTTCGGCACCGCGATCGTGTCGGTCTGGTTCGTGTTCCGCGACCCGCGATTCGACTACAGGCTGCTGTGCGTGGGGGCGATCCTGCCGGACGTGATCGATATCTGGTTCGGTGGAGCGCGGGCGTTCCACAGTCTGGCGGCGAGCATCAGTGCGCTGCTGCTGGTCGTCGTCGCCAGCGCCGGTCGCAAATCGTGGCGCAAGCGCGTACTCGCCGTTCCGATCGGGATGATGCTGCACCTCGTCTTCGACGGAGCGTTCTCCAACACGCGCGTGTTCTGGTGGCCGATCGGTGGTCTCCACTTCCGCGACGATCCGTTGCCGAGTGTCGCCCGCGGCTGGCTCGACATTCCGTTCGAGCTGCTCGGCTTGGTGTTGCTGGTGTGGGTCTGGCGCACGTTCGGGCTGCGCTCGCGGGCCCGCCGTCACGACTTGCTGCGGTCCGGCCATTTGCAGCCGGTGGACCGGTAGTCCGAGTGTGATTCACTGGGCTCGTGCTGATCCTGCTCCGTCATGGTCGAACCTCGGCAAATGCCGCAGGCCTGCTCCAGGGCCGGCTCGACCTTCCGCTCGACGAGGTCGGCGCGGCCCAGGTGCGTGATGTCGCTACGGCGATCGGGCCGGTCGATCACGTCATCACCAGCTCGCTCTTGCGCTCCCGCGAGACTGCCGCCGCATTCTCCACGGCGTACACGATCGACGATCGATGGATCGAGCTCGACTATGGAACCTACGACGGGCGCCCGCTCGGAGACGTTGCCCCCGAGCTGTGGGCTCAATGGCGGACGGACCGCGCGTTCGCCCTGCCCGACGGTGAGTCGATGGCGCATCTCGACCAACGTGTGCGTTCCGCCGCTGCCGACGCGCTCGAACTCGCCCGCAGCGAGACCGTCGTCGTCGTCAGCCATGTGACACCGATCAAGGCCGCGATCGCGTGGGCGCTCGATGGTGACATTTTGATGAGCTGGCGCTGCTTCCTCGAACAGGCGGCCGTGTGCCGGATCGGTCTCGGACCGAACGGGCCGATTCTGCGGACATTCAACGAAGTGTTGTGGACCCGCTGAGCGATCACGGGGTACGGTGGCGCCGGCAGTGACCCCAGGCTCCGGTCCCGTGGTTTCACGGGTCGAAATCGCGGGTACGGCCGTCGGGCCTGCCGCTGGAGACGCGACTGGGACCGACACCAGCACGGTCGACACGACTCCGACGAGCGTCACCAGCTGAGATCGGCGCGTTTGATTGTCGCTGACGATGGGTACAACATCGAACATCAACCGTGAAGGCTTGTGAATTGATGCCGAGCCGCAGGGTTTTGCGGAGAGGGCGCCGGTCGGCCGGCGCCCTCTTTCGCGCCAGCGTTTCCCGTCTTCCAGCGTGGCGCTCAACAATCCGCGAGGAATTCCGGATACTCGGACTTGCGTGGCGGTCAGGGCTGCATCGATGACGGGGGCCTGAGCAGGTCTTTCACGTCTTTTAGTTCTCGCAGTTTCGCAATGTTTCCTGACGAGCTGAGTCCTCCCTGAGTCCTGTGGATCATTCGGTCGCGTTGGCGCGTGCTACGTCTCGTAGGGGCTGACATTGCCTGCTCATGATCGGTCGCACGACACCGACTGCGGCGGACTCCGCTGTCAGCGTCATCGGCCAAGGGCACCACCGAAGGCTTCGCGAAATAGTCGTCGAGCGCGCTATTCCGCCCGGCAGGTATGTCGCTGCGAATGCGGTGTCAGGGTGTTATTGGGAGCGGCTCAGCGGTCTGGGCGGGACATTGGCTGAGATCTTGGCCAACGACTTCCAAGGCTTCGCCGGTCGGGTCATTGTCGATGTCAACGCGACGGACACAGCGTTCAAGTTCACAGCTGCGTGCGGGACGTTCAAGTCCTACACCGCCCCGAGCACGCCAGCGAGTTCGATCGTTCCGGGCGCACACGTTGTGGGCGCGCACATCGCGAGCGGAACCTATGCGGCGAACGCGGGCTCGGGGTGTTATTGGGAACGTCTAAGGTCGTTCGACGGCGAGTCCTCTTCGATCATTGCCAATGACTTTGTGGGCAGCGCCGGTCCCGTATACGTGACCATCAGTCCAGGTGACGCCGGGTTCCACGCCACCGACAAATGCGGGGTGTGGACGCCGGCGTAGACGTCGCCCCGGATCCCGGAAAGGAAAACGTCGTCGGGCGACGCTCATTTGGCGCCGATCGACGATGCGGTACCACCCGCCGCGCCGTGAGCCCGTTGGGAAAACTGTATGGCGTGTCCGATCGACACGTACCCGGCCGGCTCAGAATGACCGCCTGAATCGGGCATTATCGCTGGTCAGACTCTATGGTGACGGCGAGCGGGCCTATAAGCGGGATTCTGTGCGCAACTTGCGTTGCGCGGTGACCATCCATCTGTGCGGCCTACCCGAGGGGTATCCCTAAGGATAGACGAGCCGCCCATCCCCTCTGCTCGGCCTTGCTCCGAATGGGGTTTACCGAGCCGTGCCAGTCACCTGACACGCTGGTGCGCTCTTACCGCACCGTTGCACCCTTACCTGTTATCGGCTGCCCGATCCATCGGCGGTCTCTCTCTGTTGCACTGTCCGTGAGGTCGCCCCCACCTGGCTCGCGCCAGCATTCTGCTCTGCGGAGTCCCGACTTTCCTCGACTCACACCAACCCGAAAGGGTGGATGTGACGCCGCGGTCACCCGGCCCGCTCGTCGTCAACCGGAGTATAGGCCCTACTTCAGTCCGACGCAGTCGGCGTCGGACTGATAGTCGTAGATGAACGAGTTGAGGCTCGGCGTCTCGATGTTGATCGTGAACTGGGTGCCCGAACTCGGGGCGCCGACCGCCAATTGCACCGCCGACAGCGTACCGAACTGACTCGGGATCGCGTAATACTGCTGCGGGTCCGTCACGGCCGCGACGGTTGTCGCCGTAACCCCTGCGGCCTTGGCGATGTTCTGCGTGGTTGTCGTCGCAGCTGCGGTCGTGGTCGTTGCCAGATCGAGGTTGGCGTTGCGCAACGCGGCCTTGTTGACGAGGTTCTCAGGGTTGATCGATATCGCCACGACGGCCGAACGACGCGCCGCTGCTTGGCCGAGGAACATCGAATCCGCCCGGTACTCGGGCTTGGAGAATTGCGGAACGAGCGACTGGTGCATCGCGGTTGCGAGATTCTCGATCGCGTAGATCAGCGCCATGGCATCGCGGTTGGGGTTGTCGCTCTTGGCGACGTCGACCTCTTCGTTGCCGATCTTGGGGCGGCCCGTGAAGCGGTCCCTGATCGGGCCGAGAACGACCCGGTCGAAGCGGGGGTTCGCACACGTCCACGGTTTCGCGCCGGCTGCCTTGCTCTGTTCCTGCATCGATTTGATCGCGTCACGATGGGCCGCGGTGAATGCTTCGACCAAGGCGGCCTGGTCGGGCTTCAGCTGGCCGAGCTTGGTCGCGATACCGAAGGCGTCGATGAAGCTGTAATGCATCGACGTGGCGGTGCGGAACAACACGCCGTCGTTGACGACGGCCTCAGGGAGAGCCGTTGGAGAAGGAGCCTCACCGACACGACCGGGTTTTTTGTCGGTGACGTCGGCGACGCACGCTGCCATCAACGCGCCGAATGCGATGGTCATACCACCGGTGCGGAGGATTCCACGGCGGCTCATCGGCTCGTCGGCGAGCGAGATGTCTGGGGATTGGGGCTGGTTCATCTCAGTCACTTCACGGGGTAGTCGGAGGGCGACAGCGCTGAGCCATCGTTGACGAGTTGATCGGCGAGTTTGGTCGCCCCGCCGATGTGGCGGAGCACGGATGCATGGCGGGCCTCGACCACGAGCATCGAGGCGATCAGCGCCGCCGCGTCGATGCCGATGAGCTTGCCGACGATGTCGGTGTGCGTGGCGACCGCGGTGTCCTCGAGCGCGGCAGCCTTTGCCGCAACCTTCTTCGCATCGCCGCTGAAGTCGGCTTTCATCGCTTCGTACAGCTTGTCGACCTGAGAATTCGGGGCGAACCTGCCGATGAGACCCGAGATCGCCTGCTCGTAGCCCTCGTGCGCCTCGCGGATGGCTTTCACGGTCTCGCCGTCGAGGTCGCTGAACAGTTTTGCGTTGATCGCTACGTCGTACAGATTTCGGATCGTGAGTTCCATCTGCTGCGCGAACTTCAACAGTTCCATATCTTCCGGCGTCGGTCGCTTGGGTGGGGCGGTCGCGGTCGTTGCCGCGTCGGAGGAAGCAGTCGTACCGCCGGTCGTGGCGCCGGTAGCACCGCCCGTCGGGACGCCGGTCGCACCGCCCGTCGTGCCGCCAGTCGCATCGCCCGAGGTGCCGGGCGTGCCCAAGGCGTTCGACGTGGCCGTGGTGGACTGTCCAGCGGCACCGGCCCCTGAACGGCCTCCGAGCCAGGGCAGCAGCGACAGTGCTGCGCCGGACAGGCCTGCTGCGAGAATGCGACGGCGCACGGTCGTGTCGGCGCCGGGCTGTGCAGCGGCACGATGTGCCGCTTCCTTGATGTCCACGGAGACTGGGTCCTTTCGAGATGTTCACCCATAGCCTTCCCGGCCAGGGGTCTGCGCACCAACTTTAGAAGTCGAGAGCCGACAGGTCGGGTATCCAGCGCGCGGAGCGTTCGACTGCCTGTCGCCAACGATCACGGTCGAGCGAACCATTCGGTTCGACGATGATTGCGGGCGTCCAAGAGTCTGCCACTTGATCGAGGTGACTCCACGTACCTGCGGCCAAGCCGGCCAGGTACCCGGCGCCGAGCGTGGTGGCCTCGGCCACCGGGGACACTTCGACCGGCCTGCCGGTGGCGTTTGCGAGCGCCTGGACGAAGGTCGGGTTCTCGCTCATTCCACCGTCGATGCGCAATGACGGGATGGAGAGGCCGGTGTCGGATTCGGCCGCTTCGACAAGATCGGCGCCGCGCTGGGCGACCCCTTCGAGCACGGCCCGCACGATGTGGGCACGCCCGGTACCCCTCGTGATGCCGAGCAGTGTTCCCCGCGCACCGTAATCCCAGTTCGGGGTTCCGAGCCCGAACAGCGCCGGCACGTACTGGACGCCGTCGGTGCTCTCGCACTGGGCCGCGACGTCATGGCTGTCGGCGGCTGTGGCGATGATGCCGAGGTCGTCACGCAACCATTCGACGTTGGTGCCGGCCGAGAGCATGACGGCCTCGACCCCCCAGTTGGCCTCGCCGTTACGTGTCCACGCCACGATCGGGAACGTTCCGTGCGCGCTGCGCCGGTGTTGCGCCGGAGCCCGAGTGCCGGTGCACAGATCGAGCATTCCGCCGGTGCCGAACGTGATCTTGGCGAGGCCAGGGGTGACACAGCCCTGCCCGACGAGCGACGCCTGCTGATCCCCCGCGAGCCCACCGATCATCGGGGCGCCGTCGAGCGCGGATGCTCTGCCCAGGTCACCGCTCGAGTCGACGATCGTTGGCAGCATCTCCATCGGCACGCCGAGTACCTTGCAGGCCCGCTCGGACCAGGTGCGGGTACCCATGTCGTAGAGGCCGGTGACCGCAGCGTTGGTGTGATCGGTGATGTGCAGTTCGCCGCCGGAAACCACCCACGCCAACCACGTGTCCACCGTGCCGAAGAGCAGGTCGCGCGAGCGACCAGGGTCGTAGGTGTTGAGCAGCCACACGAGCTTGGTCGCCGACTGGTTCGGGGCGAGGGCAAGACCATGGTCGGCCTTGGCCATGATGCACTCGAACACCGTGCGCAGGTCCTGCCAGCCGAGTGCGGGTCCGACCGGTTCGCCCGTCGAGCGGTCCCAGACGACGGTGGACGCGCGCTGGGCCGCGATCCCGACCGCATCGATCCTGTCCTTGTTCGACGCGAGCGTGGCCCCGGCGACGTCGAGCACGGCGCGGCCCATCGCTGTGGCATCGAACTCGGCCAGTCCCGGTGCCGGGCTCGATCCGGGCAACATCCGGTAGTGGACGTGCTCGACCTGTGCGTCGGGGGTCACAATGGCGGCGCGTAGTCCGCTCGTGCCGACGTCGATGACGAGGATGCTCATCTTTTCGGTTCCAGCCCGCGGCGCAGCAGGTTCATGCCGAGCAGACCGCCGATCATTCCGGCGAACATGGTGACGGTGAGGGTGAAGAAGATGTTCAACCAGCGGATCTCAGCACCGCGGATGAGATTGATGACGACGAAGGCACCCTGGATGATCGAGAACGTGCCGGCCGAGGTGACCATGCCGTGGGAGAGGGGGGTGCGGCACCGCTGCCTCCACGCGGCCACCCCGGCGCCGAGTACGAAACCGGCGATCGCGAGCAGGATCAGGGGTCCCGTGAGGCCGCTATGACGGTTGTTGTCGGCCACCAGCCGTGCCGCGATCAGGAACGGGGCTGCGAAGAGCACGGTGACCCACGCGCCGGCTTTGAGGGCGTCGAAATCCCAACGTTCGTTCACGGCCAGGCTACTGTCCCGAACGGTGACGGCAGTGCCAACTTGGCCGGATTGAGGATGCCCTTCGGATCGAGCGCGTGCTTCACCGAGACGAGGATGCCGTGTGCTGCTCCGAGTGCCTCCGGCACGAACCGACTGCGGTTGATGCCGACTCCGTGGTGATGCGACAGGTTGCCACCGTCCGCGAGCACTGCTCGCTGGCCCGCATCCCACAGCGCGACGTACGTCGACTCGATCGCCCCGGCAGGTGGGGTCGCGGCGAACGTGAAGTACAGGCAGGCCCCGTCGAGATAGCTGTGGCTGAGGTGGCATGTGGCGGCGCGGGCGTGAGGCACGGCCATCATGGCGGAGCGCACGTTGGTGAAGATCGTGCCGAGTGCCGACCACGGCGCTGCAATCTCCATTGTGTCGACGACGAAACCCTTGCGGGTCAGGGCCTGCAGCGCGCTGGTGTCGTTGCGGTGATGCATCCACGCCTCGACGAGTTCGTTGCCGAGATGCTGCGCGCCGAGGTCCATCACCACTTCGGCGACCACGGTCATCACCGCGTCGATGATCGAAGGGTCGCCTTCGTCGAGCACCAGCATGACGCACCGGGTGCCGTCGCCACCCTGACCACGCTGTGACTCGGCGGCGTCGTAGAGGCGCAGCACGGCCGGTGTTGCCCCCCGCCGCACGATCTGGCGGCACGCCTCGAGGCCGGCTGTGAAGGAATCGAAGCCGTACGCCGCGCGGCGCTCTGCAGGTGGAACGGGGTGGGCTCGGAGCCAAACCTTGGTGACGATGCCGAGGGTTCCTTCCGAACCGAGGAACAGTTGATTCAGATCGGGCCCCTGTGCCGCTGCCGGGCCGCCTCCCGTGCGGATCACCGTGCCATCGGCCAGAACGACCTCGAGCCCAACGACCATCTGTTCGATCTTGCCGTAACGGGTGCTGTATTGGCCGGCGCCCCGGCACGCGACCCAGCCGCCGACGGTTGCGATGTCGAAGCTCTGCGGGAAGTGGCCGACCGTGAGCCCGTACTCTGCGCGCAGCTCGGTTTCGAGGTCCGGGCCGAACGTGCCGGGGAGGACTTCGACGATTCCTGATGTTTCATCGACCGACACAATGCCCTGCAGCGCCGTCGTATCGAGGATCACGCCACCGAACGCCGGCACGCTCGCACCGCACACCCCAGAACGGCCACCGGCCACGGTCAGTGGGACAGCGGCGTCGTTGCAGAGCTTGGCGATCGCGCTGACCTGGGCCGTCGATGCCGGCCTGGCAACGGCGCCGGCCCTTCGCGGCACCTCGCCGGCCAGCGCCCAGTGCATCGCGATCGGCCACCAATCGCGGCTCGCGTCAGCAGTGCCCTGCACCGTCGTATCGACAACGGCCACTGCCTCCAACGCCGCAACGAGACGGGCGTCGACCGCGACCGGGTCACCGCCGAAATGGTCGCGCGTTCCAGCAAGCTCGATCGGCGCCGTCGGCTGTGTCATGGCGGCTCGTTCACTCTGCCATGCTCGCTTGACCGGCCGTGTCCTCGTGGGCGCAGCTGGCCAGGTAGGCATCCACCTCGGCGCGCTGCTGAGCGTCATCCCAGCCGAGTTCTGGTCCGATCAACGCCGCGACCGTCGCGGCGGCGCGCACCGTTGCCGCCCGGTCGAACAGGCGCGCCCTCGTTCGCCGCGACAACACGTCGTCGAGGCTGCGCGCCATCTCATTGCGCACGGCATGGACGGCCTCGGCGCGAAGGTAGGGAAGACCGTCGATGAGCACGTCGCCGAGCGTCGGGTCGGCCGAGATCAACGACTGGACAGCCGCCACCTCGGTGCCGTAGCGGCGGGCGAGGTGGGCCTGCGGGGAGCCTGGCAGTGGTTCGCGAAAGCCCAGGGCGCCGAGCAGCGGCAGTTTCTTGGTCCGGCACCGGGCCCGGCGGGACAATCGCTCCAGCGCCGCATCGACGGTGTCCTCGGCCATTTCGCGGTACGTCGTGAGCTTGCCTCCGGTGACGCTGATGATGCCGGCCTCGTCTGTGGTGATGCTGTGGCGTCGCGACAGATCAGCAGTGCGCGCCGACCCGGCCTGCTTGACGAGCGGGCGGAGTCCGGCCCAGGTGCCGGTGACATCGTCGGCCGTGATGCCCGTCGTTATCGACGCGTTGAGGGCCTTGAGCACGTAGTCGATATCATCCTTGGTGCACTGGGGGTCGTCGAGGTCGCCGTCATAGTCGGTGTCGGTCGTGCCGACGTAGGTGTGACGGAACGTACCATCGGGCAGCTCGCCCCACGGCACGACGAACAGGCTGCGCCGGTCCTTGGGCACGGGAATGACGACCGCGATGTCGTTGCGGATCTTGCTCCACGGGACGGTGAGGTGCACGCCTTTGGCCGGGCGGAGCGAATCTGGATGTTCTCGCTCGGCGAGGGCACGGACCTCGTCGGCCCACACGCCCGTCGCGTTGACGATCACCTTGGCCGTGACCGCGATCCGGTTGCCATCGGTCTCGACGATCACGCCGGTGGCATGGCCGGCGTCGTCTTTGGAGAACTCGACGACTCGGCAACCGTTGGCAACGGTTGCGCCGTATGCCGCCGCTGTGCGGGCGACGGTCAGACAGAGGCGGGCATCGTCGGCCGTCGCGTCGTAGTACAGGTAGGCCGAGGCCAACCGGGACTCTGGCATCGTCGGCAGGTGGGTGAAGGCGGCGTCCTTGTCGAGTCGCTTGTGACGCTTGCCGATCCGCCACCCGCCGGTGAGGTCGTACATCCACATCGACATGCCCAGCAGGCGGGCGATCCTGCGCGACACCACGCCGTCGCGAGTCAGGATCGGAATCATGAATGGCAGTACGCTCACGAGGTGGGGGGCGTTCTTGCGCAACCTTTGCCGCTCGTGAAGTGCTTCGTAGACGAGCCGGACCTCGCCCTGTTGGAGATAGCGGAGGCCACCGTGGATCAGCTTCGAACTCTTCGACGAGGTACCCGAAGCGAAATCGTCCCGCTCGACCAACGCCGTGCTCAGACCTCGGCTTGCAGCATCGAGCGCGACCCCGACCCCGGTGATACCGCCGCCGACGACCAGTACATCGAACGTTTCGTCGGCAAGCCGCTGCAACATCTGCTGTCGGTCGAAGCGCGCATCACCGGCGGTAGAACTCATCGGCTGCGATCCTATGTCGCATCTTTCCACGATCCTGCCCTGGCCCTGGAACCAGGTTCCGCGGTCGTGTTCTGCATTGGTTGGCAATTCGCAATCGTTGCAGAATAAAATGTCCGGCGTGCGCAGCCCGACCGAACTCTCGGCGGTGTTCCGGGCCAATGGCCTGAGGGTCACGCCGCAGCGCCAGCTGCTGTTCCGCCTGCTGTACGCCGACACGACCCACCCAACTGCCGACGCGCTGTTCACGGTGGCGAGCGAGCAGATGCCGGGCATCTCACTGCGCACCGTGTACCAAACACTCACGGACCTGACGTCGATGGGCGAGCTGCAGTCGTTCGACTTCGATGGGACCGCCACTCGTTTCGCCCCCAACCTCGGCGAGCACCATCACGTCGTCTGCCGGTCGTGTGCCAAGGCGGCCGACGTACATGTCGACGGAACCACCCATCTGCGGATCGACGGTCTCGGCGGTTTCAGCGTCGAGAGTTCCGACATCGTCTTTCGCGGCCTGTGCAGCGAATGCGCGGCTTCCGCAACGATCACCTCGATCACCTCGATCACCTCGATCACCTCAAGCAAAGGGAGCAGATCATGAGCCTCGCAGGAACGAAGACTCACGAGAACTTGAAGGAAGCGTTCGCAGCCGAGAGCCAGGCCAACCGCCGTTACCTGTGGTTCGCGCACAAGGCCGACGTCGAGGGCTATCCCGACGCAGCGATGTTGTTCCGCGGGGTCGCCGAGGCAGAGACCGGGCACGCCCACGGTCACCTCGAATACCTTGCCCAGGTCGGCGACCCGGCAACCGGCGAACCGATCGGCGAGACAGAGGACAACTTCAAGGCCAGCATCGCCGGGGAGACCTACGAGTACACCCAGATGTACCCGGGGTTCGCCAGGTCCGCCCGCGACGAAGGCTTCGACGAGATCGCCGATTGGTTCGAGACCCTCGCGCGTGCCGAGAGAAGCCACGCCGCACGTTTCCAGCAGGGTCTCGACAGCCTCGCCTGACCGATGACCATCACCTCTGACCCTCATCATCCGCAGTACCTCGACGAATCCGATGTCCGCAACGAACTGACCCGGGTCTACGACGTGTGTCACGGATGCCGTCTGTGTTTCAAGTTCTGCACCTCGTTCCCGACCCTGTTCGAGATGATCGATCGTCACGACGACCAAGACGCCGGGCGGCTGACCCCAGCTCAGCAGGATCAGGTCGTCGACGAGTGTTTCCAATGCAAGCTGTGCTACGTCAATTGTCCCTACGTTCCCGGCCAGCACGAATGGGCGATCGACTTCCCCCGACTGATGTTGCGCGCCGACGCGATGCGGCGCGACACGGGCCAGGTGACGGTACGCGACAAGATCACCACTGCGATGATGGGTCACACCGATCTGATCGGGGCGATCGGAAGCCGCACAGCAGCGGCAGCGAACAGTGCGCTCGGGGCGCCGCCCGGCAGCGTCATCCGCAAGGTGATCGAAAAGACGGCGGGCGTGTCGAGCATCCGCCTCCTCCCACCGTTCGCCAAGCAGCGCTTCTCGACGTGGTTCAAGGCCCGTGCCAAGATCCGAATCGGCAAGCGCCAGGGGCGGGTAGCGCTGTTCGCGACGTGTCTCGTCGAGTACCAGGAGCCGTCGATCGGACACGATCTCGTCAAGGTCTATGAACGCAACGGCATCGAACTCTCACTTGTGGACGCAGGCTGCTGCGGCGCGCCGTGGCTGCACAGCGGCGACCGGGATCAGTTCATCAAGGTCGCCCGCAAGAACATCAAAGAACTCGCGGCCGAGGTCCGCGCCGGTAACGACATCGTGGTTCCCCAACCAACGTGCGGCTACATCCTCAAAAAGGATTACCCCGACTACGTTGCCGGACCCGACGCGACGCTTGTCGCGAAGCACACCTACGACGCGGCCGAGTACCTGATGAAGGTGCATCGTTCGGAGGGAACCAGCCTCGACACGGAGTTCGACGGGGATATCCCGGCCGCGATCACGTATCACACCCCATGTCACCTGCGGGCCCAGAACATCGGTCTCAAGAGCCGCGACCTGATGAAGCTCACCGGGGCCAAGATCAGGTTGGTCCAGCAGTGCAGCGGCATCGATGGGATGTGGGGTCTGCGGGCAGAGAACGCGGACATCTCGGTGTCGATCGCCAAGAAACTCGGCGACGAGATCACGCGTGCCAACGGCGAAGTCGTCGCCGGCGACTGCCATCTCGCCAACACCGCGATCACCGAACAGACCGGTCGGGTGCCGGTCCATCCGATCCAGGTGGTGGCGAGGGCGTACGGCATCGCGCAGGAGGAGTTCGGGAAATGACCACCTCGGCGATCAGCCGCAGCTGTCTCTTTCTGCTCTTTGCGACGTTCGCGAGTACGACCGCGAGCGGGACGGCTACAATCCGTTGATTCCCGAGCACGGCCACGACGACGGCCACGGCGCGTCTGTGCATCGACCATCCGGACTATCTCGAACAGGCCGAACTGGCCGAACTGGCCGAACTGGCCGATCACACCGTTCGCGAACTGCTGGGTGATCTGCGCTGCTGTCGTCGCGAATGCCGAAACTTTTCCAATTTGCCCCTGGAAATTGATTTGCGCGCCGCGTATCTTACGGGTTGTCGTCGCAATGGGGTCTGCGACGGACGTAGAGGCCGTACACCACTCAACAGAGACGCAGAAGGACTGGGGCATCGTGTCACCCAAAGCAATTGTGTGGCGGGAACTTGGAGCCTGTCGGGGGCTCGATCCAGGAATGTTCTATCCCGACGACGAAGATGAAGCGCAGCCGGCCAAGGCCGTCTGTCAGCAGTGTGACGTCAGGATCGCATGCCTCGAGCATGCTTTGGCATCTCGTGAGAAGCAGGGAGTCTGGGGCGGCTGCACCGAGCGCGAGCGTCGCCGGATCATTCGCCAGCGCCGTCGTTCCGCGTAACCCGTAGTCTGACGGCGTGTCCCATTTCGATGAACTCGGTGGCTGGCCCGCGCTGTTGACACAACTGCTCGACCGCCAGGATCTGCCCGCGGCCGCCGCCCGAGAGGCGATGGCCACCATCTTGTCCGGCGACGCGACGCCTGCCCAGTTGATTGGTTTCGTGGTCGCGCTCCGCGCCAAGGGCGAGACGGGCGAGGAACTGTCCGGTCTGCTCGACGCGGTGCTCGCGGCCGCAACGATCGTACCGCTCGGCGACGATCTGCGCGAGCGGGCGGTCGACATCGTCGGCACCGGAGGAGATCGCAGCCACTCGGTCAACGTCTCGACGATGGCGGCGATAGTGGTCGCCGGCGCTGGCGTACCAGTGTGCAAGCATGGCGCGCGTGCTGCCTCGTCGCAATGCGGTGCGGCTGATGTGTTGGAGGCCCTCGGCGTGGCGATCGAACTCCCGCCAGAGGGCGTCGTGCGGTGCGTCGAGGAGGCGCGGATCGGATTCTGCCTGGCCGCCACGTTCCATCCGGCGTTCCGGTTCGCAGCGCTTTCGCGACGCGAAATCGGTGTCCCCACGGTTTTCAATCTGCTCGGGCCGATGGCCAATCCCGGCCGTGTCCGCCGCCAACTGATCGGCGTTGCCAATCCCGCCTACGCCGAGCGGATGCTCGCCTCGTTGCGGATCCATGGCTCGGTCAAGGCGTGGATCGTGCACGGCGGTGGTCTCGACGAACTGACGACAACCGGGACCTCGACCGTGCTCTCGCTCGACAACGGAGAGGTCAGTACGTTCGAGGTCGATCCGGTCGCGCACGGTATCGCACCTGCGATTCCGGACGAGCTCGTTGGTGGCAATCCGGCACAGAACGCCGAGGTCGTGCGTCGCGTTCTCGCCGGCGATCACGGGCCGCACCGCGACATCGTTGTGCTCAATGCCGGCGCGGGCCTCGTCGTATCTGGCATCGCAGGCGATCTCGCACACGGTCTCGTGCTGGCGGCCGAATCGATCGACAGCGGGCGGGCGGCGCTGGCACTAGATGCCCTCGTCGAAGTGTCCCAGGGTGCCGCCGCCGCAGCGCTCGGCGCATGATCGCCCGGGTTCCCGCGACTTCGGCCAACATGGGTCCGGGGTTCGACGCGCTCGGTGTCGCCCTGTCGCTGTGGGCCGAGGTCGGTCTGGTCGAGGCCGATCAACCGCTTCCCGAAGGCGCCCACGCGGCCGACGAACATCACCTCGCGACGGTCGCGTTCCGCCGACTCGGTGGCGAGGGCCGGCTGTGGGTCCGATCGCCGATTCCGATGGGGCGTGGGCTCGGTTACAGCGCGGCGGTCCGCGTCGGCGGTCTACTCGTCGCCTGCGCCCAGCGCGGTGACGGCCACGACGCCCCTACTACTCATGCTGACGAGATCATCCATCACGCCACTGCGTTGGAGGGCCACGCCGACAACGCGGCAGCCGCGCTTCTCGGTGGTGTAGTGGTCACGACCGGCGATCGATCGATCCGCGTGCCGCTCCAATTCGACCCGGCCGTCGTCGTCTGGGTGCCCCCCTCCACAACCCGTACAGACCACAGCCGTGGTCGGCTCGGCTCGACGGTCGCGCTGAGTGACGCCGTGTTCAACATCGGCCGGTCGGCGTTCCTCGTAGCCGCGCTCGCATCGGGCGATGTCGGGGCATTGCGCCACGCCACAGAGGATCGCATTCATCAGCCGAGCCGGTTCGAGGCGTCGCCTGCTTCGCTGGCGGCTTACACCGCTGCGCTCGGCGCAGGGGCGTGGTGCGCGTGGCTGTCCGGTTCAGGACCGACAGTTGCAGCTCTGTGCCCGGTGGAGCTGGCCAAGGGGCTCGCCGCTTCACTGCCGGGCGACGGCCGCACGAAGGTGCTCCGTATCGATCACGGCGGGGCGACGGTCGAAGGCCCTTGAGCGGCGCCGGCAGCATCAGGCAGCCGAGCGCTGCTGCTGCTGCTCGAACGATCTGAGCCGGGTCAGCGGTTGGGCCCACTCACCGGTGCACCGCAGCAGGCCGACTCGATGGCTGTTGGCGTCGAGATAGCGGGCGATGCACAGCGTTTCGTCGACGGCGCCGCGGGGAAGTGGCTGCTCGAGCGGCGCGGTAGCGGGAGGGGGCAGGGTGAGTCCCATCGATAGCGCTCCGTCGATGCGTGACTCGATCAGGCGGCCGCGATCGAACTCGAACATCACATTGCCGATGTGCAGGTCCAGTTGTTGGGCGCGACGTAGATGATCGATCATCCGCTGTCGGCGCAGCGCTCCCGACAGCGCCTGGGCGCGGTCGCGTACCGACGCAGCCTCCTCGAACCGGTGGGCTCGGGCGAGCCTGAGCATGCGCTCGCGAAGTGGAGCGAGCAGCACATCTGGTTCACCGGCGAGACCACGGACGACCATGTCGACAGCCGACGCGTACCGATCGGGCTCGGAGGTGCCGGCACACGGGCACTCGGCAATGCCGAGCTGCGCGGCAGTGCATTGGGCGCTGCCGACCGGAGCGACGTAGTTGCGACCGAGCCGCGCCGTGCACCGCCGCAGCGGCACCACGGACTGGATCGCCTCGATGACGAGAACGGCCATCGCGCGCGACGGCAGCGGGCCGAGATGCAGACCGCACGGTTTCGGGTCCTTGACGATGGACAGCCTCGGCCATGACTCTTCGAGCGAGAGCCGCACGTAGCAGTAGCGGTCCCACGTTGTGCCCTGCCTGTTGTAGCGAGGGGTGAACTGATGCAGATAGCGCAGTTCGAGTACGCCGGCGGTCAGCGGATCAGGTGTCTCGATATGGCTGACCCGTTGCGCCTCGCGCAGCATCGGGCCGATCTTGCGCCGGTCGTCGCTTGCGAAGTAGCTGCGCACCCTGTGGCGAAGATTCGTCGCCTTGCCGACGTAGAGCACCTCCCCGCGTGCATCGTGAAACATGTACACACCCGGTGAGCGCGGCAGATGATTCGTGAGTTTGAGCTTGGCGACCTGCGGGTGCCCGCCGATCTTGGGGAGCAGCTGGAGATCGTCGAGACCCATGACGCCGAACGACGCGGCCCGCTCGATCAGAAGATGGAGGAGATCGGCCGTAGCGAGTGCATCGTCGAGCGCACGGTGGCTCGGTTGATGATCGAGGCGCAAGCGGCTGCACAGCGTTCCGAGCCGGCAGTCCGGCACTTCGTCGCGGACGAGCCGCCTCGCCAGGGCAAGCGTGTCGATGACGATGTTCGTCAGCGCAGGGCGTTGCGAGCGGCCGAGCGCGGCGTTGAGGAAGCCGACATCGAATCGCGCGTTGTGGCCGACGATTACCGAATCGCGGCAGAACTCCAGCAAGGAGGGCAGCACGTGCTCGACGCGCGGGGCTGGGAACACCATCGAATCGGAGATGCCCGTCAGCACGGTGATCAGGGGCGGGATCGCTCGGCCCGGATTGATCAGGGTCTGGAACGTGCCGAGCCCGACCCCGGCGCGCACCCTGATCGCACCGATCTCGGTGATCATGTCAGTGTTGCGATCGCCACCCGTGGTCTCGAGGTCGATCACGCAGAACGTGACGTCGCTGAGGGGCCTGCCGAGGTCATCGAACGTACGTTGCATCGATATCACTCAACCACGAACACGCGTTCGCTGTCAAGTCCCGGGTGATGCCTGATGGGTTGGGTACGCTTGGGCGATGAGCGCGGCCGAGAACGAAGACGGCGTCATGACCGATGACCAGCGAGATGACCCGCTGGATGACCCGCTGGACGACCCGGCAGATGGTACCGGCGTCGAGGCCGCGCCGAGGGCTGTCGACGTTGCCGGATTGCCCGACACCGCGTTGCGCTCGGTGTTGGAGTTCGCCATCGGGATCGCTGCCGCCGGTCAGAAACTCCGCCCTCCGCTGGCGTATCCGGCCGCTCTCAAGACCTTCTTCAAGTTCGATCGCCTCGATCGCACGTCCCTCCCGATGGTCCGCCGGACGGTTGTCGCCGACGAGGGTTTCCGTGATCGATTGGCTGTCGTCGCAGCGACCGAATTGGTCGACGCGCTCGGCGTCGAATGGCTTCAGCGCCACGACGGTTGGGAGGCGCGGGTGCTTGCCCTCCATCGCGAAGCGAAAGATGAGGCCGAAGTTGTGTCGGTCGTGGCGGCCCTGCGCAAGGCCGAGCGCCGCCGCGAGGCGGCCGAGCAGGTGGCTGCCCGCACCCAGGCCGAACTGATCGGGCACCACGACAGCCTCGCTCGTGAACAGATGCGGCGCGAGAAGGCAGAAACGAAGGCGCAATCCGCCGCATCACAGACGGCGTCTCTGCGCAACGAGATCGTCGGTCTACGCCGCGAGGTCGACAAGCTGCGGAGCAAACTCGACATCGAACTTGCCCGCGCCGAGGGAGCCGTCGCCGTCGCCGCTGCAGCCGAGGAGCGGGTTCGCTCTGCCGAGCAGACGCGCGACGAGGCGCTGGCTCGTCGTGTTGTCGGGGACGTCCCCCTACCCGTCCCCACGGCCGCGCCCGCACGCCCTGTGATCGAGACGAACGTAGCGGCCGCTCGCGCCCTCCAGCAGGCGGCCCTCGCGACTCGCGACCTCTCGGCGGCCCTCGCGGCGGCTGGCGCGGCACTGACCACGCCAACCGCGACCAGCACCGTCGAGCCGAAGCAACCGGGTCATCGGCCGGCAAGGCGCAAGCCGATCGCGATCCCAGGAGGCATCCACGGGGATTCGGTCGCCGCGGCGTCCCATCTGCTGCGGACACCAAATGCCGTGGTGGTGGTCGACGGCTACAACGTCGCCAAGCTCGCCTGGCCGCAGCTCGAACTGATCGACCAACGCGAACGGGGCATCGGCCTCCTCGAAGACGTCGTGCGCCGCTTCGGCATCGACATTCGGGTGGTTTTCGATGGTGGCGACGTCGTCGGGTCTTCATCCGGGCGAAGGCTGATCCGGGTCCAGTACTCAGCGGCGGGGGTGAGCGCTGACGACGTCATCCGCGACGAGGTCGCGGCGCTCCCGTCGCGCACCCCGGTGGTCGTCGTGACCAACGATCAGGCCATCGTCGTCGACGTACGCAGTGCCGGAGCCAACGTGGTGTCCTCGGACATGATGCTTGCCGTCGCCGGCCGGTCACTGCCTGTCTGATCCCGCGCCCGGGCCACGATCGCGCGGGCAGACCGTCACGTGGTCACGTCGACGCCGGTCACTGCCTGTCTGATCCCGCGCCCGGGCCACGATCGCACGGGCAGACCGAGCGGAACGAGACCAGAAGGACCGCGCCCACCGTCTCGCCCTACTGAGAAACGCTGCGCGAGCCCGGGTTGCCGGGAACTTTGTCACAGGCCTCTGCCATCGTGGCGTCGGGTGGAGTCCCGGATCACCGAGTGGAGACACGAATGAACAACATCACCATCAACTGCGACAATTGCATCATGCGGGCCACGACCACGTGTGCCGATTGCGTGGTCACCTTCCTGTGCGACCGCCGCGATGACTCGGCCGTCGTGTTCGACCTTGCCGAACAGCGTGTGGTGCGTTGGTTTGCTGACGCCGGTTTGGTGCCTACGCTTCGCCATCGTGCAGAAGCGACAGCCTGAACCCATCGACGCCGGTTATGTGGCGTCGCTGCACGCCCTCGGTCGGCGATGCGGGCTCGACCACATCGGCATCGCGCCGGCTGCGGTGATGGAGCGGGCGCGCGACGCGCTCGTCTCGCGCAAGCAGGCCGGGCTCAGTGACTCGATGGAGTTCACCTACCGCAATCCGAATCGCTCGACGGACCCGATGCGCGCTGTCGGCGGAGCGAAGGCGATGGTGGTGGCCGCCCGCAGTTACGTGCTCGCGGAACCACCGCTACCGGAAGGACCGTACGCGTCGGTTGCCCGTTACGCCTGGGTGGATCACTACGAGCCGCTCCGGTTCGGGCTGCAGAACATCGTCAGCAAGTTGCGGGCAGACGGGTACAGGGCCGTTGCTTTCGCCGATGATAATTCGGTGGTTGACCGCGAAGCAGCGTGGTTGGCCGGGCTCGGCTGGTTCGGCAAGAACGCGAACGTGTTGTTACCGGGGTCCGGCAGCTTCTTCGTCCTCGGTTCCGTCATCACCGACGCGCCGTTGCCGGTCGCGCTCGAACCCGTCGCCGACGGCTGCGGCACCTGCCGGCGTTGCATCGACGGATGCCCGACGGCCGCCATCGTCGCGCCCGGCGTCGTCGACGCTGGGCGCTGTCTCGCGTGGCTGTTGCAACGGCCCGGCGTCTTCCCCCGCCAGTTCCGGGTTGCGCTCGGCAATCGCATCTACGGCTGCGACGAATGCCAGGTGGTATGCCCGCCGACGGTCCGGTTCGAGCGGCGCAAACCGGTCAACGAGTCCAGGCACGTCCAGGCGTACGTCTCGCTGGTGGAGTTACTCGAAGCGACCGACGACGAACTGCTGCAGTCATACGGGCGGTGGTACCTGGCCGATCGCAACCCGATCTGGCTCCGCCGCAACGCGCTCATCGCGCTCGGCAACGCCGGCAGTGCCGACGATGCCCGAGTTGTGGTGCTGCTTGCCCGCTACCTTGAGCACGGCGAGCCGATGCTGCGTGCCCACGCCGTGTGGGCAGCTGCTCAGCTCGGCTGTTATCACATGCTCCCCGCCACAGACGCCGATCCGATCGTTGCCGACGAGCTCGAGTCGGTGCGCTCATGAAACATCTGCTCGTGACGAACGACTTCCCGCCCAAGATCGGCGGGATCCAGTCGCTGCTCTGGGAATGGTGGCGGCGGCTCCCGCCAGATTCGTTCGCCGTGCTGACCAGCCCGTACGCAGGCACGGCGGCGTTCGATGCCGCCCAGGCGTACCGAATCGAGCGGGTGCGCGAGCCGGTGCTCTTGCCGCATCCGCTGATGGTCCGACGGATCGATGCCATGGCGAGCGACTTCGGAGCGGATCTGGTCGTGCTCGACCCGGCGCTGCCACTCGGCCTGATCGGGCCATCGTTGAAGCTGCCGTACGACGTCGTGCTCCACGGCGCGGAGGTCACCGTGCCCGGCCGGCTCCCGGGCAGCAAGCAGACGCTCTCGTACGTGCTGAGACGGGCGCGCCACATCGTTGCGGCCGGCGGCTATCCGGCGGCGGAGGCCGAGCATGCCGCCGGCAGGAAGCTGCCGATCACCATCGTTGCCCCCGGCGTCGACACGGAACGCTTCCATCCGCT
Organism: Actinomycetes bacterium; assembly: GCA_025358125.1. Lineage (GTDB taxonomy): Bacteria > Actinomycetota > Acidimicrobiia > Acidimicrobiales > Ilumatobacteraceae > WLMZ01. The sequence goes on along the minus strand of JANYKS010000007.1, from coordinate 80,156 downwards.
GACGAACGACGAGCGTGATCAGGCACGGCTGCACTTCGGTTTTCCGGTCGATTCCGAGTTGATCGTCAGCATCAGCAGGCTCGTGCCGCGCAAGGGTTTCGACACGGCGATCAGGGCGGCCGCGGCGTTGAGGCGTTCGCGGCCCAAGCTCGTACTCGCGATCGCCGGCGGCGGTCGAGATCTGCGGCGTCTCGAACGGATCGCGCACGAACTCGATGCACCGGTGCGGTTCCTCGGAAGGGTGAGCAACGGCGACCTTCCCCGCCTCTACGGCTGCTCCGATGTCTACGCGATGCTGTGCCGCAACCGTTGGGGCGGGCTCGAGCAGGAGGGATTCGGGATCGTGTTCGTCGAGGCGGCCGCGTGCGGGATCCCGCAGGTGGCCGGCGACTCCGGCGGCGCGGCCGAGGCGGTGGCTGACGGTGAGACCGGCATCGTGGTCCGTCATCCCGACGATCACCGCGAGGTAGCGAGAGCATTCGAGGTACTGCTCGACGATCCAACTCGCCGGCGGGCGATGGGCACGGCCGCCCGCAAGCGGGCCGTGACCGAATTCTCCTACGACGTGCTGGCTGAACGGCTGGGGAAATCCCTGGGTGCGCTGGCATGATTGGCCCCATGGAAGGCCATGTCGGCAGCGGCTCCTCAGCGAGCATCGTTCACGCGGACCTGATCGGCACCGCGCTTTTCGTGGTGTCCGCGACGTTGGCCTCGGTGGTGTTCACGAGCCCGCTCCGCCTCGTCGGCGTCGTCGTCGCGCTCGCACTCTTCGCGAGCGGAGTATTCGCGTTCGTGTGGAGCTACTGGACAGCAGTGCAGCGCAGCCGCACCGACGACATCGCGGTCGCCCAACTGTACTTCCTGGCTGGCGGCTCGACCGACGTCCGGGTCAAGCGGTTGATGAACGGCGCGCTCGCGGTCCAAGCCGTTGTCGCGCTCACCACCGCGATCGCGCGCAACACCACCGACGGCCGAGCCGGATCGACGCTCGCATTCGGAATCCTGGTACCGATGTTCGGGCTCGGGCTGAACGGCCTGTGGTGCGCCAAGCACGGTACGTTCGCCCAGCGCGAGCGCGGAACCGCACCCAATTCGGAGAGCGTCCCCGTTTCCGACGACGAGATGGAGCAGAATTCAACCCATGGCTGAGACCGCTTTCCAGACCATCACCATCTCCGCGCCGATGGAGAGGGTGTATGGCATCGCCTCGGACTTCGAGAGCTACCCCGATTGGGCCAAAGACGTCAAGCAAGCAACCGTGCGCAGCCGCGATGAGCATGGTCGTCCGGTCGAGGTCGAGTTCCGCGCGTCGGCACTCGGACGAAGCACCCATTACACCCTCAGCTACGACTACTCCGAGGCGCCCAAGGTCCTCGGCTGGAAGATGCTGCGCGGCGACATCATGCGCTCGATCGACGGTGCATACAGCTTCGCCGAGAACGCAGACGGTGGCGTCGAGGTTCGCTACGACCTCGCGATCGAACTCCTCGTCCCGCTCCCCGGGTTCGTCAAACGCCGCGCCGAGCAGCGCATCCTCAACACGGTCCGCGAGCTCAAGGTTCGATCCGAATCGTGACACGTTCAGCCGCGTGACACGATCAGCTGGTATCGATGTCGGTGGAACGAAGTTTCTCGGGGTCGTGCTCGACGACGCCGGTACCGTGGTCGTCGAGGGGCGGCGCCCGACGCCGAAGGGAGGCGAGGCAGTCGTCCGTGAACTGGCCGAGTTCGCCCAAGAGCTGGCCCCCTACGACACTCTCGGAGTCGGTGTACCCGGTCTCGTCACTCGGGAAGGGGTGCTGCGTGCCGCCCCGAACCTGATCGGAGCGACCGAGGTGCTCGTCGGGCCGTTGCTCGCCGAGATGCTCGGTCATCCGGTTGCCGTCGACAATGACGCAACGTGCGCGATCCTCGCCGAGTGGCAACATGGCGTGGCCAGGGGCTACGACGATGTCCTGCTCGTCACGCTCGGCACAGGCATCGGCGGCGGTCTGGTGATGGGCGGCGCGCTGCAGCGCGGCACCAACGGCTTCGCCGGCGAGATCGGTCACATGGTCGTGCAACCCGATGGCCCACTCTGTGTCTGCGGCCGACGCGGCTGCTGGGAGCGTTTCGCCTCCGGCCGCGGTCTGCAGATGTTGGCCGGAGGCCGGTTGGGCGAGGAGGTGGTCGAAGCGGCGCGTGCCGGCGACCGTGAGAGCCTGGTCATCGTCGAGACCTTTGCCCATTGGGTTGCGCTCGGCCTGGTCAATCTCACCAACGTCCTCGATCCGGCGTGCATCGTGCTCGGCGGGGGTCTGGCGACGGCGCCCGACATCTTCCTGCCACCGATCCAGCGTGAGTTCACGACGTTGCTGTACTCGTCCGAGCACCGACCGCAACCCGTGCTCGCCTTCGCTCAACTCGGCGAGCGGGCTGGCGCGATCGGTGCAGCACTGCTGGCCAGGACCCGTTGCTGACCTCCGATCGATGCAACCGAGTGTGGTTGCAACGCCGGCGTCAATGGCTGTGCCGGCCGGGCCCCGGGTAGTTGTCGCGAGCCTTCTGGATCTCGGCCCATGCGGCGTCGCGGCCGGCGAGACCGGCCGTCGATGATGTCTTGCCCGGTTCGAGGGCCTTGTAGACCTCGAAGAAGTGCTGGATCTCGGCGACCAACTGCGGGGTGAGGTCCGCGAGGTCGTCGACGTCGGCCCAGCGGGGCTCGCGGGGCGGAACGCAGATGATCTTGGCGTCTTCGCCCGCTTCGTCGTGCATGTAGAGCACGCCGACCGGACGGGCCTCGACCCAGATACCCGGATACACCGGGTCCTCGAGCAGCACCAGTGCATCGAGCGGATCGCCATCGCCACCGAGCGTCTCGGGGATGAACCCGTAGTCGGCGGGGTAGGTGGTCGCAGTGAACAGCCGGCGGTCGAGGAAGACGCGGCCGGTGTCGTGGTCGATTTCGTACTTGTTGCGACTGCCGCGGGGGATCTCGATGACGACGTGGATGCAACCCTGCGACATCGGCTTTGCCATGCTGCCATCGTGGCACACGGGTCGCCTCGTTCGACAGTGGCAGTGGTTCGATAACCGCCTGCGCCCGGATGTGTCGAACCAACTAGCCTCAAGGTGCTATGGATTTTCGCCGGATCACCAACCTGCCCCCGTACGTCTTCACGATCATCAACAGTTTGAAGGTCGAGGCACGGCGGGCAGGCGCAGACGTGGTCGACCTGGGCTTCGGAAATCCCGACATCCCGTCGCCGCAGATCGCTGTCGATAAACTCTGTGAGGCGGCCCAGAACCCCAAGAACCACCGCTATTCCCTCAGCCGCGGCCTGCCCAAGCTGCGCGAGGCCGTTGCTGCGCTGTACGAACGGAAGTGGGCAGTACAGCTCGACCCCGAGTTGGAGGTCACCAACACGATCGGCTCCAAGGAGGGCTTCAGCCACCTGATGTGGGTGCTGCTCGACCGCGGCGACGCGGCGATCGTGCCGAGTCCCAGCTATCCGATCCACATCTACGGCCCGTTGTTCGCCGGCGCCGATCTGCGCCAGGTACCAATGCGTCACCTCGCCGACCCGCGGGTGCAGGGCGACTTCACGGGCGACTTCTTCGACAGTCTCACCACTGCGTACGACATCGGCTGGCCGAAGCCGCGTGTGCTCGTCATCTCATTCCCGCACAATCCGACCGGAGCTGTCGTCGATATCGACTTCATGCAGAAAGTCGTCGACTTCTGCCGCGAGCGGGAGATGATCGTCGTCCACGACTTCGCCTACGCCGACATCGGGTTCGACGGCTACAAGCCGCCGTCGATCCTGCAGGCAGAGGGTGCCAAGGAGTGCGCGGTCGAGCTGTACAGCATGACGAAGAGCTTCTCGATGGCCGGCTGGCGCACCGCGTTTCTCGTCGGCAACGCAGAGGTGGTGCAGGCCCTCGTCAAGCTGAAGAGCTATCTCGACTACGGCATGTTCCAGCCCGTTCAGATCGCGGCAACCGTCACGATGAACAATGCGCCCGATTATCCAGAAGAGGTGTGTGCAATCTACCAGGGCCGTCGCGATGCTCTGATCGATGGCCTCGGGCGGATCGGGTGGGACATTCCCAAGCCGAAGGGTTCGATGTTCGTGTGGGCGCCGATCCCTGAGCCGTACAAGGAACTCGACTCGGTCGAGTTCTGTTCGCTCATCGTGCGCGACTGCGACGTTGCGCTGTCTCCCGGCCTCGGCTTCGGTCCGGGCGGCGAGGGATTCGTCCGCTTCGCGCTGATCGAGAACGAGCAGCGGATCGCCCAGGGTTTGCGCAACCTCAAGCGCGGCCTGATCAAGCTCGGCTGAGTATGCCGGTCGATCGACATTTCGTTCATCGAATGGTCACATCGCTGTCATAGAGCAGGATCCTCGGCTGGCTAGCTTCGCAGCGTGGGATCATTCGTCGTGCGTGTATGGCTACCCGATCGTCCAGGCGCGCTCGGACAGGTGGCGAGCCGGATTGGCGCAGTTCGCGGCGACGTGGTCGGCATCGAGATCCTCGAGCGCGGGGGTGGCAGCGCGATCGACGAACTCGTGGTCAGCCTTCCCGATGATGTGAGCCGAGAGCAGCTGTTGGCCGAGATCGCGTTCGTCGAAGGCGTTGCCGTGGAGGACGTGCGACCGATCGACCGAGACCGCCCGGATGCCGGCATGGCGGCCTTGACGATTGCGGCCGTGCTCGTCGAGACGACGCCGGATCTGCGGCTCGAGGAGTTCTGTCATCAATTGCAAGTCCTGGTCGATGGTTCGTGGGCACTGGCGATGCGCACGTGCGACGGCGTCACCCTCGTCGAGCGCGGTAACCCACCCGACACCAACTGGCTGGCCGCATTCTTTGCAGGGACCCGCCACTTGTCTGCCGGTGACCATGGCCGTGCAGCCCCCGACGATGTGGTCTGGGCTCACCTCGAATCGCCCGGGGTATCCGTGGCTGCCGGACGCGGTGACCGCCCGTTTCATGCCCGCGAGCGCCAGCAGGTGGCGTTACTCGCAAGAGTGGCCGACGGGCTGCTCTCGACTTCGCTCGACCGCGCGTAGCCACTGCCCGTGGAGGGTATCTGCCAGGGTCCTGTCCGGGTTCGGCACGAACTCGGTGTCGAGCTGCCACTGGGCCGTGATCGCATCGAGCGATGCCCAGACGCCCTCTGCCAGCCCCGCGAGGAATGCCGCGCCGAGCGCAGTCGTCTCCTGATCGGTCGGGCGGCGCACGGTGACCCCCAGTTGATCTGCTTGCATCTGCAACATGAGGTCCATCGCCGATGCGCCGCCGTCGACTCGGAGATCGGCGAGGTCCGTGCCAGCGGCCGCTGTCATCGCGTCAACAGCATCACGCACCTGATACGTCATCGACTCGACGACGGCCCGGGCGAGCTGGGCCCTGCCCGTTCCGCGGGTGATCCCGACAATGGTGCCGCGGGCATACGGATCCCACCACGGACTGCCGAGTCCGGTGAAGGCTGGAACCACGTAGACGCCGCCCGTGTCATCGACGGACGCCGCGAGGGGACCGACCTCAGCGGCCGACGAGATGATCTGTAGACCGTCGCGGAGCCACTGCACGGCGGCGCCGGTGACGAAGATCGCTCCTTCGAGCGCGTACGCGGTCGTGCCGTCGGCGAGGGTCCAGGCAACGGTGGTGAGCATGCCCTCAGTCGGGCGCGGGCAGGTCGGTCCGACATTGAGGAGGATGAAGCTGCCCGTGCCGTAGGTGTTCTTGGCCATCCCGGGGGAAAAGCAGGCCTGCCCGAACAATGCGCTCTGTTGATCTCCCGCGATCCCCGAGATCGGGATACCGGGCGGTGCGCCGTAGCGGTCGGTGGACACTCCGAAGCGACCGCTCGACGGCATCACCCGCGCCAGGGCGGCCATCGGAACGTGGAGCAGATCGCAGAGTTCAGGGTCCCATGCCAGCGAGTGGATGTCGAACAGCATCGTGCGGCTCGCGTTCGATGGATCGGTGGCGTGCACCTCGCCGCCTGTGAGGTTCCACAGCAGCCACGAGTCGACGGTGCCGAGCGCGAGGTCGTCCGACGCGATGACCCCGCCAACGCCAAGCAGCCATTCGAACTTGGTGCCGCTGAAGTACGGGTCGAGCACGAGCCCGGTGCGTTCACGAACGAGCGCCAACTTTCCAGCGGCCGCGAGTTCGTCACAGCGGGCCGCGGTCCTACGGTCCTGCCACACGATCGCCCTGTGTAGCGGCTGGCCCGTAGACCGGCTCCAGGCGATCACGGTCTCGCGCTGGTTGGTGATGCCGATCACCCGTGGCGGCTCGGCGAGCCGGCCGATCACCTCGTTCAAGGTGGCCCTCGCCGCGTGCCAGATCTCGACCGCGTCATGCTCGACCCACCCCGGCTCCGGGAAGTACTGGGTGAACTCGCGATAGGCCGAGATCGGTGGTCTCCCGTCGACGAACACGGCCCTCGCGCGGACGCCCGTCGTGCCCGCGTCGATGGCAACGACGCAGGTGCTGTCAGTGCTCATCGAGGCAGAACCGTAGTCGTCGGCAAGGCACAGCCGGCAAGGCACAGCCGAAAAGGCACAGCCGGGAACGCCACCGATCTGTCAGCGGCGCTTGGGCTTGTTGCTCCTGCGGTGCTGCGACGGCCCGGTCGATGTTCGCTTCGTTGGGGTGGGTTTGCTGCGTACGCCGGTGGTGGTCGTCGCTGTGGCGGTCTGCGACCGCGGGGCTGGTCGTGCTGAACGCAGCTCCTTCATGGTCTTGCGCTGATAGCCGAACTTGGCCATCAGCCCGCCGAACAGCACATACATCGGTCCGCTCGACAGCAGACCTGCGAACAGCGCGACGTCGATCTTCTTCCCACGGGCGAGGTAATAAATGACGAAGCCGACGCTGGCGATGCCGACGTAGATCAACCATTCACGTACGAGACGGCGCCAGGGCACCGGTCGGGAAGAGTCCCAGGCCATGAACAGTTCCTACCATGCCATGGCCGCCGGCACCCAGAACATCGTCGTCGATTGCGGTCGAGTCACGACCTATCCCCGATCGCGCCCATCGTTGACATAGTGTCGCGACGATGCGAGTTGGACTTCTCACGGGTGGCGGAGATTGCCCCGGTCTCAACGCCGTCATCCGCGCGGTGGTGCGCAAGGGCGAGATGGGCTACGGCGACGAGATCGTCGGCTTCCTCGACGCATGGGATGGCGTGATCCAGCGCCGGACGATGACGCTCGACGTCCGCTCGCTGCGCGGCATGTTGCCAAAGGGTGGAACGCTCCTCGGCACCAAGCGCGGGAATCCGTACGACCAGCCTGACGGGCCGAGCGGGGTGATCGCCACGTTCGAGGAGATGGGGCTCGACGCACTCATCGTGGTCGGTGGCAACGGATCGCTGTCGGTCGCCAGTCAGTTGTACAAGGACTTCGGGTTGCCGATCATCGGCGTTCCGAAGACGATCGACAACGACATCGTCGGCACCGACACCACGTTCGGCTTCAACACCGCTGTCCAGATTGCGACCGACGCAATCGACCGGCTGCACACCACGGCCGAAAGCCACGACCGAGTGATGGTGGTCGAGGTGATGGGTCGCCATTCCGGCTGGATCGCGACCCACGCCGGCATCGCCGGGGGAGCGACCGTCATCTTGATTCCGGAGCTACCGTTCGACGTCGACGAAGTCGTTCGGATCCTCCAGGCCCGCCACGAACGGGGACGCTATGCGTCGATCGTGGTCGTGGCGGAGGGCGCCGAACCGGGAGAGGGCAGCATGCCGGGACGGGAGAAGGTCTACGACAAGTTCGGACATGTGCGCCTGCGCGGTATCGCCGAGCTGCTCGCCCCGGAGATCGAGGCCCGGTCAGGCTTGGAGACGCGCGTGGTGTTGCTCGGTCATGTCCAACGGGGCGGCACTCCGTCTGCGTTCGACCGGGTCCTCGCGACCCGCTACGGCGTCGCCGCGATCGACGCGGTGCAACAGCGGGCATGGGGTCAGATGACGGCGATCCGTGGCAACGAGGTCGTGCTGATGCCACTGTCGGAAACAGCCGGCAAGACCCGTCCGGTTGATCTGTACCTGTACCGCGACGTGGCGTCGGTGTTCTTCGGCTGAACGTGCCGCGCTATGGCGAGGGCGACGGCACTGCTGGGAAGTCTGGTTGCGTGCTCTCGATGAAGCCGGGGTAGTCGTACACCGTGAGCGGCTGCCCCTGCAGCTTGCCGTCGGCGCCGGGCCATTGGCGAGCTGTCCCGTCGACGAACAACTGCACCCGCTTCACGCTGTTCACCTCCGAGGCGGTGAACACGATCTGGGCAACGGCATCGATCAACGTGGCACTCGAGAGCGCGAGCAACTGATCGGTGACGTCGGCGACCAGCGTGCCATTGTCCTGAAGAACCGCCGAGCGGAGTTGGAGGCCGTCCGGGATCGCCGTGCGCAGGCGCCCAGCGATCTCGGTAACGCTCAGCGCGCCGAACAGTGATGTGAGCCGTGCTGTTGGCGAAGTGCCGACCGACCGTGGCGCGGCACGCAGGTGGCGGGTTTCCTGCAAAGTGACCGGCACGAGCAGGAAGATCCGATCGGTGCCACTCGTCGATCCAATCACCGGAGAGGTCGGGTCGATCACGTTCGATCGGTTCGCGTCGGTGATGTCGCGCGGCCCGGAGTCCACGTCCACGCCACACGCTGTGAGGACCCAGAGCGCGCTCAACAGGAGCCCACATCGACGCCGGGTGCGATGCCGGTCGCTGATACTCATACGCCGACTTCTTCCGCTGGCAATTCGATGACGAAGCGAGCGCCCGGTTCGCCATCGAGACGGTCCTCGACCCAGACGTTTCCGCCATGAAGGCGGACGTGCTCGTCGACGAGGGCGAGACCGAGCCCGGCGCCATCGCTGGAGCTTCTCCGCCCTGCCACCGCGCCGCGTGCGAACCGTTCGAATACCAGCTGGCGTTCTTCGATCGGAACGCCAGCCCCGTGATCCTCCAACGCGATCCAGACGTGACCGAGCGGCTCACCGTCGTTGTCCGCCTCGCTCACGGTGACTTCCGGCTCGCCACCGCCGTGGAGACGGGCGTTGTCGATCAGGTTCGCGATCACGCGGGCGAGACGCCGCCGGTCGACCTGCATGATCAACCGTTCGGCGCGCTCGGTGACCGTCAGCGGCGTTGCAGGCAGGCTGCTGACGGCCACTGCCTGGCGAACGAATTCGGCGACGTGGAGATCTTCGAGGTGGAGCCGGATCGCGCCGGCATCGAAGCGCGAGATCTCGAGCAGGTCCTCGACGAGGCCCTGGAACCGGGCCACGTCGCCGACGAGGAGATCCAGAGCCGCCTGGGCCCGCTCCGGCATTTCGTCGCGCCGGGCCTGCATCACCTCGACCGAGGCCGCGAGCGTCATCAACGGTGACCGCAGTTCGTGGCTGACATCGCTCGCGAAGCGGGCGTCGCGCTCGACGCGCTGCTGGAGCGCCGACGCCATGTCGTTGAACGAGTTCGCGAGCAAGCGCAGGTCGTTGTCCTCGCTGGTCTCGAGCCGTGTGTCGAGCCGGCCACCCGCAATCGCCTTCGCCGCCTGGGCTGCATCACCGAGCGGCTTGACCGCTCGACGCGAAGCGACCGAACCGAGCACGACTCCGAACAGGGTGGTGATGATGCTGGCGAACATCAACGACAAACCCACGCTCCGCAACGTCGAATTGACCTCGGAGAGGCTGGAGAACTCGAAATAGGAGGCACCTACCTCTGGCAGCGGCACGCCGACGACGACCACCCGCTCGCCGTCGACCGTGATGATCATCCGCGCCGGGACGCCGTCCTTGAGGACCCGCGTCTTGAGCGCGTCCGGGACGACATCGGGTCCGAATCTGGGTGCGCCGGGAGTCCAGGCGTCGCGGTAGTTGAGCAGCGGGCGCTGGATGCCGAGCGATGACAAAACCTTGATCACGGACTGGGCCGAGGCCGGTGATGCTCGAAGTTCGTTGAGCGCAACGCTGGCGTCGCGTAACGCCTGTTCGACGCTCGTCCTGTCGCGCTGTTTGACCAGCGTGCTCTTGGTGAAGCTGTACGTGATCGCGGCGAGGAAAATCGACAGCGCAAGGAAGCCGATGCTGAACATGAGCAGGATGCGCGTTCTCAGGCCGAAGCGCTGGATCCGCAAACGCATGATGGCGCGGTGGCTACGAGACAACAGCGACTGCGGCGCAGCGGCTTCGCCGGCGTCGGTGGTCGCTGAGTCCACGGCGGAACTCACGACTGCAGTCGGTAGCCCAAGCCTCGCACTGTCACGACGTGACGGGGGTTGGCGGCATCCGCTTCGACCTTGGTGCGCAGCCGCCGAATGTGCACGTCGACCAACCGTCCGTCGCCGAAATAGTCGTAGCCCCAGACCTTGTCGAGCAGTGACTCACGGCTGAAGACCCGGCCGGGGTTCTGGCCGAGCTCGACCAGCAGGCGGAATTCGGTCTTGGTGAGATGCAGCTCGACACCGGATCGCAGCACCTTGCCCTCATCGGGAATGATTTCGAGATCGCCGAAAACAAGCTTGGTGTGGCCGGGGCTCATCGGCCGGATCCGGCGCAGGAGCGCTCTGATCCGCGCCGACAGCTCCTTGGGGGCGAACGGCTTGGTCAGGTAGTCGTCAGCACCGGCTTCGAGTCCGGCGACGATGTCGTGGGTATCGGCTCTCGCCGTGACCATCACGATCGGCACATCGCTCGTTTTGCGCAGATGGCGGCAGAGCTCGAATCCGTCGATGCCCGGCAGCATGATGTCGATCAGCACGACATCGGGTGAGCTGTGATGGAACAGATCGATCGCCTCCTCACCACTGCCCGCTTCGTAGACGGTCCACCCTTCGTCTTCGAGCGCAAGCTTCACAGCCGTCCGGATGCGCTCGTCGTCCTCGACAGTCAGAATTCGGGTTCCCACAGCAGGCAGTGTACGTCGCGCCTCACCCGGGTGACGGCCACATCGTCATGATGCGATCGCAGCCGGGTTGCGCACCGCGTTCGGGAGGTGTGCCCCGGCCGGCTCGAACCGCTGGGTCTACGTGAAAGTCTTGCTGAGTTCGTCGGCTCGGTTGATCAAGGCCCGCAGCGGCTCGAACAGGTGGGGGTTGGCGACGAGGACCTGAGCCGGGCGGGCGGGGGCTCCGGAGAGATCGGCGGAGATGCATCCGGCCTCGCGGGCGATGAGTTCGCCGGCGGCAAGGTCCCACGGGCCGAGGTGCTCCTCGAAGTACGCGTCGACCCGCCCCGCGGCGACGTAGCAGAGATCGGGTGCTGCCGCGCCGAGGCGGCGAATGTCGCGGACCTCGCCGATGATGTGCAGCAACCGGCGGATGTGGACCCGGCGCAGCTCGGGGTGATAGCTGAAGCCCGTTGCCAGCAGCGTCTGGCCGACGTCGGTGGTCGTGGAACAGTGAATCGGATGGCCGTTGAGCGTCGCGCCCTCACCCCGCGCCGCCGTGAACAACTCGTTGGTGGCCGGCACGAACACGGCCCCGGCGAGTGTTCCGTCGTCGTCGGCTGCGGCAATGGACACTGCATAGCCGGGAAGGCCGTAGAAGAAGTTGGTCGTTCCGTCGATCGGGTCGATCAGCCAGCGGACGCCGCTGACGCCGTCTTCGGCGGTTCCTTCTTCGCCGATGATCGCGTCGTCGGGGCGGGCGGAACGGAGCGCGTTCACGATGAGATGTTCGGACGCCCGGTCGTACTCGGTGACGAGATCGGTGCCTGTCGACTTGGTGTCGACGCTGCCGATACCGGAGCGGCGACCCTCGAGAATCAGGGCACCGGCACGTACGGCGAGCTCGGCGCCAAGCTGGCGCAGATCGCCCTGCAGCGACCGTTCGGCGCTATTCATCGATGCCCGGTCCGTACGCTCGGGTACCCAGAGTACGGCGATCCTCGATGTCTTTCCACTCGCCGACAGCTCGCAGGACGAGCACTGCAACGACGCTCATCCCGATCGCCGCCACGGCTGCGCCGATGAACGCGCCGAGGCCACGACCCAGCTCGCACTCGCCGCTGCACTGGACGCGGACGAGGCTGTAGCCGATGAGCCCGCCGGCCGTTCCGCCGAGCAGAATGGCCGCAAAGGCGATGGCCCGGGCAGCGGGCGACGGCAGTGCCGAGAGCGGGCGTTCGTCGGAGCTGTCGGGCACCTGGCCATCGTAGGGTGTTTGTAGCGACGAACCTCGGCCGCCGTAGGCTGGCCGCCGTGCGTGCCGTGGCCATCGTGCCGACCTACAACGAGGCCCAGAACATCGAAGAACTCTGTCGGGCGATCAGGGCCAGCGCACCCTCGGTCGGCATCCTCGTCGTCGATGACGCCAGCCCCGACGGCACAGCGGATCTCGCCGCAGCGCTCGCTTGTGAACTCGGTGATCTCCGGGTGCTGCGTCGCGACGACAAGTCCGGGCTCGGCGGAGCGTACCGCGCCGGGATGCGGTCGGCCATCGACGACGGCGCCGAGATCTGCATCCAGATCGACGCCGACTTCTCGCATGACCCGACGATGATCCCAGCCCTCGTGTCGGCGGTCGAGCACGGCGTCGATCTCGCCCTCGGGAGCCGCTACGTTCCGGGAGGAATCACCGAGAACTGGCCAGCCGATCGCCGCCGGCTGTCGCGCTGGGGCAACCGGTACGCGGCCGGCGTGCTCGGGCTTGCGATCAACGACGCGACGGGCGGCTACCGCGCCTACCGCACCACGGCGTTGGTCGAGCAGATGGATTTCGAGTCCGTCACGACCGAAGGATACGGATTCCAGATCGAAATGACGCACCGTCTCGTTCGCGCCGGCGGGAGCATTGCCGAGATTCCGATCACGTTCCGTGATCGCACCGCCGGTGAGTCGAAGATGTCCCAGGGCATCATCCACGAGGCGTTGCTGCTCGTGCTCAAGCTGTGGGTCAAGGATCGCGGTGGGCGCCGCGATCGCCGCCACCACGGCCGCTGACGAACCTGCGAGACTGCGGCAGTGCGTTCGTTCCGAGTCGGCGGTGGCCTCATCGTCATCGACAATCAGCTGTTGCTCACCGCGAATCGGCGCCGCCAGGGCACGCTTGAATGGACTCCACCGGGCGGGGTGATCGACGATGGCGAGACCGTGACCAGCGGGATCTCGCGTGAGGTGCTCGAAGAAACCGGACTCCACGTGCCGGCCTGGGACCTGTGCCACTACACCGTGGAGGTCGACGCTCCCGAGATGGGCTGGCACATGACTGTCGAGTCGTGGTTGGCAACGACAGCCCATGGCCGGATCTCGCTCAACGACCCGGACGGGATCGTCGAGCAGGCGCTGTTCGTCGATGTCGACGATGTCGAACCCCTGCTCGCCGATTCGCCGCTATGGGTCAAGCTGCCGGTGATGGCCTGGCTCGCAGGTGGTATGAAAGCGATCAGCGAGTTCAACTTTCGGGTCTACGGCGCAGACCGGGAGAGTGCTCGGGTCGAGCAGCGATCGTCATGACGGCCGGCGAATCGCTGCGCACCATCCTGCACGTCGACATGGACGCGTTCTACGTGTCGGTCGAACTGCGCCGGCGCCCCGAGTTGCGCGGCCAGCCGGTCGTCGTCGGCGGCACCGGACCGAGGGGAGTGGTGGCGGCAGCATCGTATGAAGCCCGCCGCTACGGGGTGTTCTCGGCGATGCCCGGTTCGGTGGCCCGCCGCCTCTGCCCGCAAGCGGTGTTCCTCCCCGGGGATCACGAGCTGTACTCCGAGGTCAGTCGCGAGGTGCACGAAATTCTGCACGAGGCGACTCCACTCGTCGAGCCGCTCGCGCTCGACGAAGCGTTCCTCGACGTGACCGGGGCTTTGCGCCTGCTCGGCGACGGCGTGGCGATCGGTTGGCACATCCGCAACCGCGTCATGGCCGAACTGGAGCTTTCGTGTTCGGTGGGGGTCGCGCCGAGCAAGTTCCTCGCCAAGCTCGCTTCGGTGGCGGCCAAGCCGAAGCCGACACCCGCCGGCGTCCTGCCAGGTGCAGGTGTCTTCGAGGTGATCCGCGGCCGTGAGATCGAGTTTCTCCACCCCCTGGCGGTGGAAAAGCTGTGGGGCGTCGGCCCGGCGACGCTGGAGCGCCTACAGCGGCTGGGTGTTACGACCGTCGGCGACCTCAACCGACTCGGCGAGGCGAGGCTCGTCACGGCGCTCGGCAAGGCGAGCGGACGACACCTCTGGGCCCTGTCGTGCGCCGCCGATGATCGCCCGGTCGAGATCGACCGGGCGATGAAGTCGATCGGGCACGAGGAGACTTTCGCACGCGACCTGCACGAGACCACCGAGCTACGAACCGAACTCGTCAGGCTCAGCGACGGCGTCGCCTCGCGCCTTCGGGCGGCTGGGACAGGCGCGCGCACGCTCACGCTGAAGGTTCGCTTCGCCGGGTTCACGACGATCACCCGGTCCGCGACGCTTCCGGCGCCCGTCGCAACCTCGGCGGCGATCGTCGCTGCTGTCGGCCCGCTGCTCGACAGGATCGATCCGACGGCCGGGGTGCGCCTCGTCGGTGTACACGCGTCGAATTTCGGCGAGCCGGTCGAGCAGCTACGGCTCGACGATCTGTTGGCGGCGCCGGCCGCGGCGACCGCCAACGACTGGGCGGAGGCCTCCGCGGCAATCGATGCAATTCGTGATCGTTTCGGCAGCACGGCAATCGGCCCGGCGAGCGCAGTTTCCAAACGCGGAATCCGGCTCGTGCGTAGGGGTGCCCAGCAGTGGGGCCCCGACCACGACCGCGAACATCCGCCAGCCGACGAACGTTGAGTAATCCGATCATGTCGCGTTGTCACGGCACCCAGAACGTGAGAAACTATCCGCGACACCACTATCCTGGGGTCGGCCCGACGAGGAGATCGCTGATGCCTCTCTCCGAAGACGAACAACGCATTCTTCGGCAAATCGAGGAACAACTGGAGGCCGATCCTTCGTTCGCGCTCAAGGTCAATCAGCGCAGCCACCAGGGTGTTTCCAGTCGGCGGCTACTGTGGTCGATCGTTGCCCTGGTCCTGTCGCTGGCGACCGCCATCGCGGCCCTCCAGGTCAGCGCACTGGCGTCGTTCGCGGCGTTCGTCGGGATGGTCGTGGCGGGCGTCTTCCTCGAACGCGAGCTCAGCGCCCGCGGCCGCGATCAGCTCAGCCGGATTCCCGACGAGTTGCGCCGCCGTGCCGGACGCAGCAGCCGAGAGAATCAATAGCTACGGCGCCACGAGCAAACCCGCCCGACGCGGATCGAACTTGGTGATAAACCTCTCGAACGGACTCAGCCGTAGTTTGACCTGTTCGATGACCTGACCGGCCAGATCGTCGCAGCGGTGTACCGTGGAATCGCTGCCGAGGCCCCCGTAGATCGCAGCGGTTGCGCACACGGCGAGTTCACCCAGAGTGCGGCGATCGAGGTCGATCATTCGCGCCGCGCGGCGGGCATGTTCGAGCGGTGTCTCGCCGATCTGGGGCGCCAATCCGAGCAGGCCGAGTGCTTGAGCCGACAGGTTCCAGCTCTGCGCGATCCGTTCGGTCGGATTGTTGCTGCGGTGCCGTGCCCGCCACCAGTTCACGAGCCGTGGTAGCGCCGCGAGCCAGGCAATCAGGCCGAACAGGAGGATCGCGAACACCACGAGCCATGGCGACACCCCCGCCTTGGGGGTGGATTTCGCGGCAGCCGCCGAAGCCGCGTCGGCGGGCTGGGTCGTCGGCGTGGCGCCGTCGGGGCGAACAGTCGTTGCCGGGCCCGCGCCCGCCACGGTAGTTGTCGGAGCGGGTGCGGGGCGGTTGGCCGGGGCGACCGTATTCGGATCGTTACCCGGCGCCGCCTGCTGGGGCTCGACGCCGGTGTACGCCTGCGCTCCAGGCTCGCCGCGGCCGGGTGTCGGCTCGAACGCAATCCAGCCGATGTCGTCGAACCACACCTCCGGCCACGCGTGAGCGTTGCGTCCGAAGACGTGGTAAACGCCGTCGGCTTCGAGGTCGCCCTGCGTGAACCCGACCGCCACGCGAGCGGGGATGCCCAGCGAGCGGGCCATGGCCGCGAAGGCACCCGAGAACTGTTCGCAATAGCCGCGCCGGATCCGCAGAAAGTTCAAGATTGCGTTGTTGCTGTGGCCCCGCTGCACCGTCAGGTCGTAGGTGAAGGTGGTCTGGAACCAGTTCTGAAGTGCGATCGCCTTGTCGTACACGGTGGCGGCATCGGCGGTGACGTCGCGAGCCGTCTGGCTGACCGAATCGGGGAAATCGGTCGGCAGCGCCGTCGATTCGGCGTCGGGCGGGAATTGCGACCTTGCGCCGCGGAGCATGTCCGGATTGATGTCGAGCACGGCCGAGAC
The DNA here is from genome assembly GCA_025358125.1 of Actinomycetes bacterium. Classification (GTDB taxonomy): domain Bacteria; phylum Actinomycetota; class Acidimicrobiia; order Acidimicrobiales; family Ilumatobacteraceae; genus WLMZ01. The sequence continues at coordinate 63,844 of JANYKS010000007.1, read as the reverse complement.
GATGTCGTACGTCGCACCAGCCGCAATGCCGGCGTCGGGGACCACGAGAGTCCTGGTGTGGTCGACCCAATAGACATTGGTGCTGTTGATCGCAACGGGGCTGTACGCAGCCGGCACGAGATTGCCGCCGAGTGTCGTGATATGGATCCGCTGGGTCACCTCGTGCGACCCGAGCGGGGCAGTCGCGAACGTGCCGGACACCCTCGTGAGATCCTGATCGGGCAGTCCCCACGTCGTACCGTCGAACTTGGGCAGCCCGGCCGCCCGCCAGTAGTGAGGCTCGGACGACTGGACCGTGAACAGCTCGGTCTTGGTGAGGTTGACGAGCCGGCTGCGGATGTCGACGAGTGGACTCAGGACCTGGGTCACGTCGTGGCTCGTGCCGGTGTCGACGAGACCCTTGGCTCCGGCGCCGGGGAGCCGGGGCCCGATGACGGCACCGCTGAACGCGGCGCAGCCGGCGAGCACGACTGCCAGTGGCAAGACGCTGAGGAGTACCCGTCGGCGCTGGCCGATCCAGGCGTACTCGGTTTGCGCGTGCAACATGCGCAGGATCGCGATGACCACGAGCGCACAGAGGAGCCATGCCACTGTGTCCGCTATCCGGTGGTTGTCGACCCCCAGCGCCGATGCGAAGACGAAGATCACGGCCGTCGGCACCGTTGCCTCGGCTCGCCCGTATGCCCTGAACGCGAACGCGTCGGAGAGCAATGCGGCCACGCCGGCCGCTGCGGTGGCCGCGACGACGAAGCCGCCGACCGCAGCAACGGGCGCTACAGCCGTTGGGAATTGATCGCGTGACAGCTGCAGATCGGATGCGATGAAATCCCACGTTCTCGAAGTAGGGAACGGTCCGGACAGCGTCGTCGGATAGTACTTCCAGGCGATCAGCCCGAACAGCACGACCACGCCGAGCGGCACCGCGATGTAACCGGGGACGACGAGCAGGCGCAACGCGAGCGCCACACCGTGGATCGCGATGACGACGACGAGCATCGGCGCCAGGAACTCCCAGCCCGAGAAGACCCGCCCGAAACCGATCGCAGTCACGACGCTGAGCGTCGCAAGCAGCATCGTAGCGAGCACCGACCCGCTCGGTCTCGCGACGATCGGCTGCTGGTCGTGTTCGGCCCTCGCCGTTGCCGAGATGTCGTTGCTCACGTCGCCGCCCGTTCCACGTGGGTGCCGGTCAGGGCCGACCACGATGCTGCGAACTCGGCCTCGTCGGTCGCGTCGATCACGAACACGCCTGGGACCGCTGACATCGATGAGCAGGCGATGGCGACGAGCACGTCGTTCGGTGAGAGATGGCGGCGGGCGTCGGCAACAGCGGGGGAGTGCGCTCGGCCGCTAACGACGATGACGAGACCCAGGCCGTCGCCGCCAGGGGCAGTGAACGGCATCGCAGCGCTCGCTGAAACGGCGCAGTCTGCGAGCCGATTCACGGCCGCGGCAGCAGATGTATTGCGCAGATCGTAAGAGGAGCCGATCAACATCCTCAGCCGCAGTCCCGCACGGGTGGCGGCAAACACCGCGCTTGCAGCAGCCGAAACGGCCCGCTCGAATCCGTCCGGCGAGTACTCCTCCGCCGACGTGTCGAGGGCAACCGTGCAGCGGCGCAGGCCGTCGGGCTCGACCTCGCGCACCTTCAACGTTTCGCTCCTTGCCGAGGCGCGCCAATGGATCTGGCGGAGATCGTCGCCGTCGACGTACTCGCGCAGCGAATGGAACTCGCTACCGGATCGGCCGAGGGCGCGCATCCTGAGGTGTTGGCCCATTGGACCCGAGCCGCCACCGCTGATCGGAATCTTGATGTCGAGATGAGCCGGCAGGATCACGACCTCGTGCGTTCCGGCCACCATCGTCCGCTGGCTGCACAGACCGAACGGGTCGCGCCGCTCGGCCGTCAGCGGGCCGATTACCACCGTTCCCCGGCGCGTTGCGGGAAGCCGATAGTTCGCTGATGTCGATTCACCGGGACGCAGCGGCGCAAGGCGCAGCGTCGCTGCGCCGATGCCCCCGACCGGCTCCCAGAGTGTCAGCGGCGAACTGCTGGACCGCGAGGTGTTGCTGATCCGCATCTCGACCCTCGCGACCTCACCGACCTGAAGCGTGCCCGGCACCACCTGCCGGTGGATACGGAGCGAGATCCGGCGTGAGTGGACCCAGATCAGGCTGGCGCCGACGAGTGCGAAGATGCCCGAGCCGAGTACGAACAGTTCGAGCACGCCGAACAACCGGCCGATGACTGTGGTGGTGATCGCGAGCAGCGTTGCACCCCAGCCATGACGGGTGAGCATCGTCAGCTCGCGGGGCTGATCGGCACTGAAGCGAGGATCTCGGCGACGGCTCGGTGCGATGTGAGGCCACGCGCGGCAGCATCAGGTCGGATGACGAGCCGGTGGCACAGCGCCGCGTAGATGACTGCCTTGACATCGTCGGGCGTCGCATATTTACGACCGCACGACGCAGCCTGAGCACGCGTCGCCCGTGCGAGTTGCAGAGTTGCCCGGGGCGACATGCCCAACGTGATGCCGGCGTGCTTGCGGCTTGCCTCGGCCAAGTCGACCAAGTAGCTCTTCAGCGGATCGGCGAGATGCACGCCGCGAACGGCGTCGATCATCGCCAGCACTTCGGCCGAGGTAACCACCGGGCGGAGCTGAGCGAGGGTCTCGTTGGCGCCGTGCGAGTCGAGGATCGACAACTCGGCATCGCGACCCGGGTACCCGAGCGAGAGACGGAGCAGGAACCGGTCGAGCTGGCTTTCCGGCAGGCGATACGTGCCCTCCTGCTCGACCGGGTTCTGCGTGGCGATCACCATGAACGGCGGGCTCAGTGGATGGCTGCGGCCCTCGACGGAGATCTGCCGCTCCTCCATCGCTTCGAGGAGCGCCGATTGGGTCTTGGGCGATGCGCGGTTGATCTCATCGGCCAGTACCACGTTCGCGAACAGGGGGCCTGGCCGGAAGTCGAACGTCTCCGTCGAGCGCTGATACACGCTGACGCCGACGAGATCGGTTGGCAGCAGGTCGGGAGTGAACTGGACCCTCTTCCAGGTACATTCGAGCGACGTTGCAAGCGCTTTGGCGAGGCTCGTCTTACCGACGCCCGGTACGTCCTCGATCAGCAGATGCCCTTCGGCCAGCAGGCAGACGATGGCCAACTCGATCTCGTGCCGCTTGCCGTGAACGACGCTCGCGACATTGTCGGTGATTGCCTCGAACAGCGAGGCAAACGTCGGAACCTGGGTGGAGGGGGCGGCCGTCACGCCCACAGGGTAGACGCGCAGCCGCCACAATCAATGGCGGTGGGGCTACGGTGACGCCGTGGAATCGATGTATCTCGCAGTCGATATCGGCGGTACCAAGCTGGCCGCTGGAGTCGTCGACGACGATGGACGGGTGGTCGTTCGTGACCGCGTCGCGACCCCTCAACGAGACGTGTGGCCGGCGCTCGAGCGGCTGATACTGCGTGTCATGGCGGCCGCGCCCGCGCCGATCATCGCAGTCGGAGCCGGCTGCGGCGGTCCGATGGATACAGCCAAGAAGACGGTTTCACCCCTGCACATCCCGACGTGGGAGAACTTTGAATTGCAAGCAGCACTCGTCGAGGCCACGTCGTTGCCGGTGTACGTCGACAACGATGCGAAGGCGCTCATACTCGGCGAGACGTGGTGCGGCGCCGCGCGCGGCGAGACGAACATCGTCGGCGTCGTCGTCGGAACCGGTGTCGGTGGCGGCATCATCAGCAACGGTCGCCTGCTCAGCGGCCGGCTCGGCAACGCCGGCCACATCGGCCACATCGTCGTCGAGCCGGAGGGGCGACCGTGCGCGTGTGGCGGCATCGGTTGTCTCGAGGCGTACGCCTGCGGCCCGGCGATCGAGGCCGAGACAGGTCGCCCACCGCAACGTGCCCCGATCGCCATCATCGAGCGCACCGGGCTGCTTCTCGGCCGTGCGCTGGCATCGCTCGCGGCAGTGGTCGATTTCAATCTCGCGATCGTGGGCGGCTCGGTTGCGCTCGGTTTCGGCGAGCCGTTCTTCGCAGCTGCGCAGGCCGAGGTCAACTCGCGGGCGCGGTTGTCGTTCACCGAGCACCTCGAGATCCGCAGGGCCGAACTCGGAGAGTTGTCGCCGCTCGTCGGGGCCGCCGCGCTCGCTCGCCGGGGAGTCCTCGGCGTGGCGTAGCGCCGAGACCTCGCGGTGGCTACTCCGCGGTAACGTGTTGCGGATGCAACCGACATACACCCCTGAGGCCGAGGTGTATCGCGAGAAGGTGCAGGCGTTCCTCACCGAGAAATTGCCGACGAATTGGAAGGGCATCGGCCGTCTCGTCGGCGCCGAGCTTCGTCAGTTCGTCGCCGAATGGCGGGCGATCCTCAACGAAGGTCGCTACCTCGCGCCGGGCTGGCCGGTCGAGTACGGCGGCGCCGGGCTGTCGGCGCTGGAGCAGGTGATCACGGCCGAGGAGTTCGCACGGGCAGGTGTGCCCACCGGCGGACCGAACGACGTGTTCGGGATCCAGATGCTCGGCAACACACTGCTGCAGTGGGGCACGGCCGAGCAGAAGTCGTACTACCTGCCGCGCATTCTCTCCAACGCCGATGTGTGGTGCCAGGGTTACAGCGAACCGAACGCGGGATCCGATCTGTCCAACATCGGTTTGCGCGCTCAACTCGACGGCGACCAGTGGGTCCTCAACGGCCAGAAGATCTGGACATCGGCCGGCCACCTCGCCGATCACATCTTCACCCTTGCCCGCACCGATCCAGACCTGCCCAAGCACAAGGGCATCTCGTTCCTACTCGTCGACATGCGCCAACCAGGGATCGTGGTCCGCCCGATCAAGATGATCTCTGGCGAGAGCGAGTTCAACGAGATCTTCTACACCGATGCCACCACGCCCAAGCAAGAAGTCGTCGGCGGTGTCAACAACGGCTGGGCCGTTGCGATGACGCTGCTCGGCTACGAGCGGGGGGAGGCTGCCGCCACGCTGCCGATCCGGTTCCAGGCCGAACTGGATCGCCTGCTGATCATGGCCAAAGACCGTGGCATGGCGAGCGATCCGATCATCCGCCAGCGGCTCGCATGGTGCTACACCAAGGTCCAGATGATGCGCTACCTCGGCATGCGGACCCTCACCAAGTTCATGAAGGGCCATCATCCCGGCCCCGACGGTGCGGTTTTCAAGCTCTATTGGAGCGAGTACCACAAGGTGGTCACCGAACTGGCGATGGACATCATGGGCCTCGACGGGCTCGTGCCGACGGGGCGCGCCCCATCGAGCGCGTTCCAGCCGGATGACGCAGGAGCCGCCAACAGCACGTCATCGTGGGAGGGCGTGTTCCTCAACGCTCGCGCCGGCACGATCTACGCAGGTTCGAGTCAGATCCAGCGCAACATCATCGGCGAGATGGTGCTCGGACTCCCGAAGGAACCGAAGTAGCCAATGGGCTGGGTGCGAGTCGCAGCCGCTGTCGCGGCCAGGCCCGCGCTGTGGCCCACTGCGCTGCGCCAGATGCGTCGCACCGCCGCCCCGGGCTGGTACCGGCGAGCACCGTTTCTCCCTGTGCCGAGCGGCGACTACCTGAGATTTCGGCTGATCACCCAGTACGGAGATGCTCTGCATCGCCCGGAACCGGCAGATGTGGTGAACTACCTGGCATGGTGCAGACAGTGGGACGGCGACTTCCGTTGACACGCCGGCTATCAGCGCATGTGGACGACGCAACAATCCCCGCACCTGCGGCCGAGCCTGGTCACTAAGGTCGCCAACCATGCGCAGCGCACTCGTTCTCAACGCAACGTACGAGCCGCTCAGCGTCGTGCCGGCACGGCGGGCGGCCTGCCTCATCCTGGCCGACAAGGCCGATCTCGTCGAGGACGACGGAACCTGCCTGCGGTCGGAGAAACTCGCGCTGCCGAGCCCGCTCGTGATCCGCCTGCGTTACTTGGTCAAGGTCCCGTATCACCGGCGTACGGCCCTCTCGCGTCACGCGGTGTTCGTCCGCGACGAGCACCGCTGCCAGTACTGCGGTGCGCACGCGGATTCGATCGACCATGTCATGCCGCGATCTCGGGGAGGGCGCAACGAGTGGGAGAACGTCGCGGCCGCGTGCCGTCCGTGCAATCTGCACAAACGCGACCGCACGCCAGAGGAAGCGAACATGCGCCTCGCGCGCCTGCCGCGGGTGCCGCGCGAGCAGGCATGGGTCACGGTGTCCGTCGGGCGCGTGCCAGAGGCGTGGAAAGCCTATATCGCCCAAGCGTCGTAGACGGCGCCAACGCGCGGCATCCTGAACCGGTGTGGCAGATCGAGAGAGGTCAAGGTTTCGCCGCTGATTTCCACCGGCGCGAAATGCCGGGCGTGATCGAACCGAGCGTGTGGTGGTTCGACCTCGATCGGTCCGCGATCGTGCTCGGTTCGTCGCAGCCGGCCGAGCACGTCGACACCGACGCATGCGCCCTCGCCGGGATCGACATCGTCCGTCGGCGCAGCGGGGGAGGAGCCGTGTTGCTCCAACCCGGCGACGCACTGTGGGTCGATGTCCTCATCCCATCCGGCCATCCGCGCTGGACGGCCGATATCAATTCGTCGGCGTGGTGGCTCGGCGAGGCGTGGCAACGCGCATTGCGCACGGTCGGTGTCGATGGCACGACCGTTCATCGCGGGCCGATGATCCGCACGCCGTGGTCAGCGCATGTGTGCTTTGCCGGCGTCGGAGGTGGTGAGGTGCTGCTCGGTGGCCGCAAGGTGGTGGGCATCAGCCAACGTCGTACGAGGGCCGGAGCGCGATTTCAGTGCGCGCTCTACCACGTCTGGCGACCGGATGCCCATGTCGGCCTGTTCCGTCAGCCAGGACCGACGGCCGAGGACCTCGCACAGTTCGTGATGCCGGTGCCGATTGCCGCTCCCGTTCTCCGCCAGGCCTTTCAGGACGGACTCGAGCCGAGCCGGTAGCGCCACGACCGCCTGAGGATCTGCGTGAGCGACGAGGCCGAGGGCCTCGCATCGGTGTGCTCACCCAAATTTGGGCGTGACGCGCCACCCGGTGGACAGGTGCTTGCTGCAACAATTCCCCACTGGTGTTTCGCGCTGAACGCGCGCAACAGTGCCGACCAGCGAGGCTATTTCGCGCGCAATGCGTGAATCGAGGCCGTCTAGCTGCCCGACGAACCTCCCGGAGGGTGAATTCAGCTTGACTTTGGGTGATAAGTGGGGCATAGTGGGGATTGCGTTGGTATCCCGACCACGTGAGGCAGAGATCGGGTGGAAGATCGGGCAGAGATCGAGCGGAAATCGAAGGCAATGCACCAGTTTCTCGGCGTTTTCGAACGCCAACTCGACGTCAAAGGTCGGTTGGCGCTTCCGGCAGCATTTCGGGCGCGCCTCGGAACCAGCTGCTACCTCACGCTCGGGGACGACAACAGCATCGAGGTCTTTACGGCCGAGAAATTCGAGGAGGAGGCAGTCCGAATCCAAGAACTCCAACAAAAGGGCCTGATCACGATGGATCGCCTGCGCACCTTCTCCTCACGGGCAAGTGCCGTCGAGCCGGATGGTCAAGGGCGGATCTATCTCGATGAACGACTGCGCAAGCACGCTCGGCTCGACGTCAAGGGCCCGGTCATGGTGTTCGGTCGGCTCGACCGAATCGAGATCTGCTCGGTCGAGCGCCACGAGCGCAGCATGCTGGCTGGCGAGCAGGAGTTCTCCGAATCGGCTCTGTAGCCACGAATCATCACAACACCGCGAAACGTAACGAACGAAAGGGGAAAAGGCCAGAACACGACGACACGCACAGATCGAATACCCGGTGAGTTCCGCTCACCGGCAGTCTCCCGGTGAACAAGATGACAGCCCCACTCCGCCCGCTTCCATCTCGTTCCGTCCGGGGAGAAATCCCGGCGACAATCGTTCACCGGGGGGCTGCCGATGAGCGGAGCGTTAGTGCGAGGACAGTGCGTGAGCAACTCCAGTTCCGATGATTCGAACTTCGAGAATGATGATCCCGAGCGAGAACCGCCGGGCGACTCACTGCCGGGGTTCCATCACCTTCCCGTGATGGCCAGCGAGATCGTTGCGGTCTTCGCCGACGTTCCGGCGGGGTTCGTGCTCGACGCAACACTGGGAGGTGGGGGACACGCAGAGCTTCTGCTCGACGCGTACCCACACTTGAGCATCCTCGGTATCGACCGCGACGCATCGGCATTGGAAGCTGCATCGCGGCGACTTGCCCGCTTCGCCGACCGGGTCTGCAATGTGCACAGCCGTTTTGATCACCTTCAACAAGCCATGAGCAGAGCAGCGGTCGACACACTCAGCGGAGCCCTCTTCGATCTCGGCGTTTCCTCGCCCCAACTCGACCGCGCCGAGCGCGGATTCTCGTACCGCAACGATGCTCCGCTCGACATGCGGATGGACACGAGCGTTGCCTGGTCTGCGAGCGACGTCGTCAACGGCTACACCGAGCAGGAACTCATCCGGGTGCTGTTCGACAACGGCGGCGAGCGATTTGCCCCCCGGATCGCTCGCGCCATCATCGCCCATCGCCCGATCGAGACGACCGCCGAGTTGGCCGGCATCATCGTCGCCGCGATCCCAGCCGCGAAGCGCCGCACCGGCGGTCATCCTGCCAAGCGCTCGTTCCAGGCGGTCCGGATCGAGGTCAACCGGGAGTTGGAGATCCTTCCGGCGGCGCTCGACGCCGCGATCGCGTCGACGGCTGTCGGCGGGCGGATCGCGGTGCTGTCGTATCATTCCGGCGAGGATCGCATCGTCAAGGAGCGCTTTCGCTCCGCCGAGACCGGCAATTGCATCTGCCCGACCGGCCTGCCGTGCGTCTGCGGAGCGGTGCGTACCGTGCGCCTCGTTCGGCGCGTTCCGAAGACACCGACTGCCACCGAGGTCGCCGGCAATCGGCGCGCCGCTTCGGCCCGCCTGCGGGTTGTCGAACGCATCGCCGGCACCACCGAGAGCGCGATCTGATCATGTCGGCTGTCGCACCACTTCGCGAGGAGACAGCCAAGGTCCGCCCATCGGATCTTCGCCGCTCACCCCTCGAACGTCGGTCGACGGCGCGCGCCAACACGGTCGCACCGATCCCCCTCGACGACGGCGAGAACCGTTTGCGCCTCGCGGTCGTGCCGCGACGCCGGCGGGCCGTCGGCATCGTCGCCACGTGCTGTGTGCTGCTGTTCGGACTCCTCCTCGGGGCGGTCGCGTTCCAGACCAAGATTGCCCAGAATCAACTCGCACTCGACAAGACCGAACGCGAGGTCCGCGACGCCCGCGCCCGCTACGACGTGCTGCGCCGCCAACGGGCCGAGCTGCGTTCCCCAGGCCGCCTTTCGGTCGAAGCCACCCGGCTCGGTATGGCACCGGCCGAGAACGGCTCGTTCATGACGATCTCGCCCGCGGTCGTCGCGAGCGTGATGGCAGCGGCGAGTGGACTGCCAAACGATGTCTCCAACAACCAGGAATCGTCGTTCGACCAATTCGGACAGGTGAAATCAGTGTCGGGGGTTGTGCCATGACCGACCGCGATCGCCGGTCCGGCGCTCGCACACCGGTGCCGGCCCGGCGAGCGGCCGAGCCGGGTCGAGGCGCCCGAAGCCACGGGCGTGTCGACCCGCGGTCGCACGACACCGCGCATCAGCCGCCGCGCCGTTCGGCTCGCCCTGCTCCGGCCCGTGAGCAGCGCCCAGCGTCGCGCCCGGCGCACACCGCTGCGGCCACTCCTGTCCCGCTCGGCCGGCAGCGAGTTGCGCCGAATCGCAAACAAGCAAAGAAGGGCGCCCCACCCGAGCCTCAGGCCCGGCGCCGGCCTCCTGCTTCACAGCAACCGCTGCAGCGGCGCGCCCGCCGCCCACGCTCTGTGCGCCGCAACCATCCCGGTGTCTTCCGAGCGGGCCAGCCCCGGCGCCGCCTGATCGCATTGTTCGTCGGGTCGGTGCTGGTCTTCGGCGCGATTCTGTTCCGGGTCGGAATGCTGCAGACTGCGGACGCCGGCTCCTACACGCTCGCCGGCACCCACCAGCGCACTCGGGAAACGCTGCTGCCCGCGAGCCGCGGCGTCATCTTCGACCGCAACGGCGATGAGCTCGCGCTGTCGGTCCCTGCCTCGACCGTCTTCGTCAACCCCAAGCTCGTCGTCGACCCCGACGGAACCGCCGCCGCGCTCGCCATTGCGCTGAACCTCTCCCCTGACAGGCAAAAGGTTCTCGCCGATGCGATGGGACTGAAGCAGAAGAGCTTCGTGTACGTCGCCCGCCAGATCGATGACCAAGCTGCGCGCACGGCGATGGCGCTCAAGCTCGCCGGTGTTGGGTCATATCGTGAGGACACGCGTGTCGTCCCCGGCGGCGACCTGGCCAAGGGCGTGATCGGCCAGACCGACATCGACAACAAGGGCACCGCAGGCATCGAGATGCAGTACGACGAGATGCTCACCGGTACCGCCGGAGAGCGGATCACCGAGCGCGATCGCCAGGGAAACGCGATCCCGGGCTCGGGCACGGTGTCGGTTCCGGCAGTGCCCGGCAAGGATCTCGTGCTCACGATCGACCGCTCGATCCAGTTCTCGCTCGAGCAGGCGCTGCTCGCCAGGGCCAGCGAACTCCGTGCTCGCGGTGGCACCGCAATCGTGCAAGAGACCAGTACCGGGAACATCCTCGCGATGGCCAGCGTGCGACGCGATGATGTTGGCGTGTATCGCGTGACCGGCGCCAACGTCGCAGCTGTCGACTGCTACGAACCCGGCTCGGTCGCGAAGGTGATCACGATCTCCGCCGGGTTGAACGAGGGCGTCGTCACGCCTGGCACGACGCTTCAGGTGCCCGGCGTGAGGACATTCGACGCTGGCACGCAGTGGGCCTTCACGATCAGGGACGCCGAGCCGCACAACCTCCAGACGATGTCGGTCCGTGACATCCTCGTCCATTCGTCGAACCTTGGCACGGTCATGGTCTCCCAGCAGATCGGGCCGCAGAAGCAGTACAACTACATGAAGGCGTTCGGTCTCGGCGATCGTTCGCCGCTCGAGTTCCCCGGCGAGTCGAAGGGCATCCTCAATCCGTGGGAGAAGTGGCAGGGGACCGAGAAGATCACGCCGGCGTACGGCTACGGCGTGTGCGCAACAGCGATCCAACTCGTCGGCGCCGTCAACGTCATCGCCAACAACGGCGTCTACGTCGAGCCGCGGTTGGTGCAGGCAACGATCGCCGACAACGGTGCTCTCGTCGCCACTGCACCGGCGGCGACGCATGAGGTCGTCACCCCGGCCGTCGCCGATCAAATGAACCAGATGATGCGCGGCGTCGTCTGTGACGGCACGGCCAAGTTGGCCCAGGTCGACGGGATCACGGTTGCCGGAAAGACCGGCACCGGCATCAAGAACCTCGGCGGGCAATACGGCGTGCAGGGTAAGGACAGGGCCTACTACTCGTCGTTCGTCGGGTTCTTCCCGGCCGAGGCGCCCAAGGTCACCACGCTGATCTCCATCGATGAGCCGTCCGCCGGAGACCTCAGCCGCTTCGGCGGCACGGCGGCTGCGCCGGTGTTCCACGCGGTCGTTCCAACGATCATGCACCAACTGGGCATTCAGCCTCCCACTACCACCGGCGGATGCCCGAAGAAGTGATGGAGCGACCATGGGCGCAAGCGCACAAGCAACTCGCCGCTCTTCTCGCCGAGACGCCGCAGGTCGATGCCCGATCCATCGTGGCAGGGCCTCACGGCGACGATCCGCCGATCAGCGGCATTGCCTTCGATTCACGCCGTGTCTTGCCGGGGAATCTCTTCGTCTGCCTACGCGGCGAACACAGTGACGGTCACGACTTCGCGCCTGACGCAATCGCGTCAGGCGCGACAGCGTTGCTCGTCGATCATCCAATGGACGTGGCGTCGGCAGCGACCCAGGTCGTGGTCGACGACACCCGTCCGGCGATGGGCTACTTGTCAGCCACCTTCTTCGACCACCCCAGCGCAACACTCGACATCGTCGGGATCACGGGCACCAACGGTAAGACGACCACCGCCCACATCCTTGGCTGCTCACTGGTTGCCCTCGGGCAAAGCACGGGTGTCATCGGCACGTTGTCGGGAGCGCACACCACCCCGGAGGCGCCAGAACTCCAGCAACGCTTGGCCCAATTCTTGGCCGCCGGCTGCAATGCCGTCGCGATGGAGGTCTCATCGCACGCGCTCGCGCTCGATCGGGTACTGGGCACCCACTTCCGTGTGGCGGTTTTCACCAACCTCGGCCGGGATCACCTCGACCTGCACGGTACCCAGGAGCGCTATTTCGCGGCAAAGGCTCGGTTGTTCGACCCTGTGCTCGCTGATCACGGCGTTGTCAACACCGACGATGTGCACGGCCGGCTGCTGGTCGACGCCGGGGTGATCCCGTTCACGACCTTCTCCATCGACGATGCCTCGAACCTGATGATCGGAGCATTCAGCCACGAGTACACCTGGCGCGGCGAGCAGATGCGCGTCGGACTCGGCGGGCGCTTCAACGTACTCAACAGCCTTGCCGCGGCGACGAGCCTGGCCGTCCTCGGCTACACGCCAACGGAGATTGCGGTGGCGATCGCGACGACCACTCCTGTGAGGGGACGATTCGAGCCTGTCGAAGCCGGTCAGGACTTCGTCGTGATCGTCGACTACGCGCACACCCCCGATGCGCTGCTCGAGGTGCTCACGGCAGCACGCGATGTCAGCGGCGATCGCCGGGTGATCGTGGTGTTCGGGTGCGGCGGGGACCGCGACCACGAAAAGCGTCCCGAGATGGGCCGTGTCGCGTCGACACACGCCGATCACGTCGTGGTGACATCCGACAACCCGCGCTCGGAGGATCCGTTTTCGATCATCAATGACGTGATCGGGGGTGTACCGGCCGACTACCGTGGCCGTATTGCGATGGAGCCGGATCGTCTTGACGCCATCGCAATCGCGTTGCGGGAGGCCGGGCCCGGCGATGTCGTCGTCATCGCCGGAAAGGGCCACGAAACCACCCAAACATTCGAGTCGACAGTCACGCCTTTCGACGATCGGGCCGTGGCGCTGGAGCTGTTGGAGACAATGAAATGATCGCCATCATGATCGCAGGAGCCTCTGCGATGATCGTTTCCCTCATCGGGTCCCGTTTCCTGATCACCTTCTTTCGTTCACGGGGCATCGGCCAGCCGATCCTCGGCAAGGAGGATCGTGGGCCGGAGCACCACATGAGCAAGGCGGGCACACCGACGATGGGAGGCCTGGCCATGGTGGTCGCGGCGTTCCTGGGTTGGCTGATTGCCCACCTCCGTGACGGCCTCCCCTTTTCCGATCAGGCAATCATCGCGTGGGTGGGCATCCTGGTGATGGCGACGGTGGGTCTTCTCGACGACTACATCAAGGTCAAAAAGGCCCACAACCGGGGCATCTTCTGGAAGCGCAAGAGCTATCTCACGCTCGTCTTGAGCTTCGCCATCGCTGCGTGGCTGGTGAGCTCGACGGGTGTGAGTAGGACGATCTCGATCACCCGGGCAACGATGCCGAACCTGCACGTGCCCTGGTATGTCTGGGTCCTGTGGGCGGGGACGATGATCTGGGCCACCAGCAACGCGGTCAATGTCACCGACGGCCTCGATGGCCTTGCCGCCGGATCGGCGCTGTTGGGCTTTCTCGCGTTCACGATCATCGGCTACATCGCGCTGCGATACAACAGTGGACTGAACCCGATCTACGAGGAGGTTGTCAACCCGCTCGACCTGGCCGTTCTTGCCGCGGCGTTTGCCGGGGCGTGCGGTGGCTTCCTCTGGTTCAACGCGGCACCGGCGCGCATTTTCATGGGAGACGTCGGCGCGCTTGCGCTTGGCACGGCGCTCGCACTGTTGGCGCTGACGCTCAACACCCAGCTGTTGTTGATTCTGATCTGCGGAATCAACGTGATGGAGGCCGGGTCCGTCGCGGTCCAGATGGCCGTCTTCAAGGCCAGCGGGCGCAAGAAGCGGTTGTTTCGGATGTCGCCGATCCATCACCACTTCGAGCTCGCCGGCTGGCCCGAGACCACAGTCATCATCCGTTTCTGGTTGATCGCCGGCATCTGCGTCGCGAGCGCGCTCGCGTTGTTCATCGCCGACTTCTCCAAGCAGGTCGGCGGCTGATGCCACGCGCTCTCGTCTATGGGCTGGCGGTCTCCGGCACGGCGGTGGTCCGCGCCCTCGTGTCACGCGGCTACGACGTCATCGCCGCCGACGACGACGTGACAGCCGACAAACGCCAGGTTGCCGACGAATTGGGGATCGAGCTGTTGGCCGCCCCGGACCCCGAGACGATCCGGCGTCTCGTCCGCGAGTCCGATTTCGTCGCTCCGGCTCCGGGTATCGCCGAGACTCACGGGGTCGTGCAGGCCGCGCTGGCCATCGGGCGCCCGCTGCGGACCGAGATCGATCTCGCCTACGAATGGGAGCAGCTTCGCCCTGGAGGGCCGCGCCCGATGCTGGCCGTTACCGGCACCGACGGTAAGACGACGACGACCCTGCTCGCGACGGCAATGCTGCTGGCGGCGGGGCTGTCGGCAGTCGCCGCTGGCAACACCGACGTACCGCTGGTGCAGGCGATCGACGACGATTCAATCGATGTGTTCGTCGTCGAGTGCAGCAGCTTCCGGCTCAGCTGGACCACGTGTTTCCGCTCGGAGGCGGGCGTCTGGCTCAATCTCGCGCCGGACCATCTCAATTGGCACACCGACATCAGCAGCTACGAGAACGCGAAGGCGCGGATGTGGATGTATCAGCGTCCCGCCGACATCGCGATCGGGTTCGTCGATGACACGACGGTGATGCAGCATCTCGAGCACGCACCGGGGCGCCACGTCACGTTCGGGCTCGGCCGGGGCGACTATCATTGCGCCTCGTCGCCAGCCACTGGCGCCATGCTGACCGGTCCGTCCGGGCCGATCTGCGCGGTGTCCGAGATGCGCCGGGCCCTGCCCCACGACATCACGAATGCGCTCGCGGCAGCAGCGTTGGTGCAGCTCACCGGCCTCGCCGACACTGCCGCGATCGCCTCGGCCAATCGTAGCTTCATCGGTCCGGTCCACCGGATCGAGGCGATCGGAAACGCCGATGGTGTCGCGTGGTACAACGATTCCAAGGCCACGACACCGCATGCCGCGCTCACGGCGATCCGAGCATTCGATTCGCTTGTGCTGATCGCCGGCGGGCGCAACAAGGGCCTCGATCTCACGATTCTCGGCACCGAACCCGGCCGGATGCGCGGCGTCGTCGCGATCGGCGAGGCGAGCGATCTCATCGCGGGCGTCTTCGCCGGCATCTGCCCGGTCGAGCGGGCACAATCGATGGCCGAAGCCGTCGCACGCGCCGCAGCCCTGGCCCGCCCGGGGGACGCAGTCGTGTTGTCGCCTGCCTGCGCAAGTTTCGACTGGTATCCCGACGGTGGGTATCCGGCCCGCGGCGACGATTTCAAAGCCATCGTTCGCACCAACATGGGATTCGCCGATGCGCCGGTGTCGACGCGAACTGAGAGGACCGCATGATGACCTCGAATACCACCCTCATCGGCGATCGTCGCCGCCAGGCGCTCGAGCGGACGGCCTCACGACGCGGGCATCCGTCCCGGCGGGCCGCCACCCGCCCGCTCGGTCCGCCTCCAGGCGCGTTCTACATGATCGGACTGGTCGTCACCGTGCTGATCATGCTCGGCCTGGTGATGGTGTTTTCGGCATCGGCGATCACCTCGCTCCACCGCGGCAATTCGCCGTGGCGGATATTCAACCGGCAGCTGCTGTGGGCGGTCATCGGTGCGATCTCGATGATCACGACCGCCAGGATCCCGTATCACCGCTGGCGACGGATGATCCCGTTCGCGCTCGTCGGCGCGATGTGTCTGATGCTCTTGCCGCATATCCCCGGCCTCGGCCGGTCGGTCAACGAATCCAACGCGTGGGTCTTCATCGGCCCGGTCGGCTTTCAGCCGTCGGAGTTCTTGAAGCTCGCCGTCTTGTTGTACTGCGCGGACCTGTTAGCCCGCCGCGAGCAGGAGATGTCGAACCTGCGCCGCACGCTGCGACCGTTGATGGTGGTCCTTGCTTTGGGGGCGTTGCTGAGCCTGGTGCAAGGCGACCTCGGAGGAGCGATCGTGCTCTGCGCGATCGTGTTCGCAGTAGCGTTCCTCGGCGGAACGCCGATGACGCCAATGCTGTTCATGACTGTGGCCGGTGCGGCCGGAATGTCGATGTTCGTGTTCACCAGCCAACGCCGGATGAACCGGTTCACGGCGTTCCTCGACATCGCGGCCAACAAGGACTACCTCAGCTTCCAGGTGTATCAGGCGATGATCGGCATGGGCACGGGCGGCGTCAGCGGCACCGGGGTCGGCAGGGGGCCGTCGAAGTGGGGCTACCTACCACTTGCCCACAGCGACTTCATCTTCGCGGTGATCGGCGAAGAACTCGGCCTGATCGGTGTCGTCGCCGTGATCGGGTGCTTCTTGCTGCTCACCTACGGCGGCGTCCAGGTCGCGCTCGCCGCACGTGACCGCTTCGGCGCGCTGCTCGCGGGGGGCATCGTGGCGTGGCTCGCGGTCCAGGCCGTGATCAATGTCGGCGGTGTCAGCGGCGTCATGCCGGTGACCGGACTGACGTTACCGTTCGTGTCGTCAGGAGGAAGTTCGCTGTTCGTTTGCATGACGGCCGCGGGGCTGCTGCTCAACATCGCCCGCCACGTTGCCCGCCCGGCTGCCCAACCGGTTGCCGAACCGGCCGCCCGCCCGGCGAAGTAGTTCGCCTGTGGAGCCGTCGGTATTCGCGGTGGTCACCGGCGGAGGAACGTCTGGTCATGTCCTGCCGGCGCTCGCAATCGCCGACGCCCTCGTTGCCATCGGCCATCGCCCCGACGAGATCGTGTACGTCGGCGCCGAGCGCGGCATCGAGACTCGGCTATTGCCCCCGACGCCGTATCAGCACCATTTCCTCGACGTCGTCGGCCTCCAAAGACGCTTCACGGCGCGCAATCTCGCCTTTCCGTTCAAGCTGATCGGGGCGGTTTTCAGTGCCCGGGCACTGATCAAGCGGCTCCGGCCGGCAGTGGTGGTGTCGGTCGGCGGCTATGCGAGCTTCCCCACGACGTTCGCGGCGCGACTCCGCCGGATACCGACGGTCGTGGTCAGCTACGACCGGATTCCCGGGCTGGCGAGCCGGGTCAGCGCCCGATTCGCCACGGTGTGCGCCGTTGCGTTCGAAGGCTCCAAGCTGCGCAGGGCCCGCTACACCGGTGCGCCGGTCCGGCGCGACCTGATGCTGCTCGATCGTGGCGCGCAGCGCACGTCCGCTCGTGAGCGGCTTTCGATTCCCGCCGACCGGTTCGCGATCGCGGTGTTCGGCGGTTCGCTCGGGTCCAAAGTGCTCAACGACGCGGTCACCGGCATGATCGATGCGCTCGGTGACCGGAGCGATGTTGCGGTCAGGCATGTCGTCGGTGACCGGTTTCTCGGCACGGCCGGCGCCGAACGTTCGGGAGCGCAGGGCATCATGTACACCGTGATCGGCTACGAGGACCAGATGGTGGCGGTGTTCGCAGCCTGCGACCTGATGATCACCAGGGCCGGAGCGAGCACGATCGCGGAGCTCGCGACAGCTGGAATGCCGGCGGTCGTCGTGCCGTGGGCCGGCGCTTCGGGCGATCATCAGAGCGACAATGCACGGATCCTGGGCGAGGTCGGTGCTGCGATCGTCGTCCCCGAGTCCGAACTGTCGGCGGCGCGACTGGCGGAGATCGTGATCGGCCTGATCGCCGATCCGATCGCGCTCGGTGACCTCGCCGAGGCTGCCTACCGTGCCGGCGACGCGCACCGCAGCGGGCGCCTTGCAGCGCTGATCGAGCAGGTCGCGGCGCGATGATTTCGCCGTCTCCATCCTACTCATTGACGGACACGGTCGCCGTTCCGCAAGCGCCGATCGATCTCGGCCAGCCGAAGCGGCTCCACATCGTCGGCATCGGCGGACCCGGGATGAGCGCGATCGCGATCGTGCTCGCCGAAATGGGCCACACCGTCTCGGGCAGCGACATCCGCGAGAAGCCGATCCTCGACCGTCTGCGGGCGGCCGGGATCGCGATCCAGATCGGGCATCAGCGCGCCCACGTCGCCGACATCGATGCCGTCACGTACTCCAGCGCCGTGCCCGACCGCAACGTCGAACTCGACGAGGCTCGCCGGCGCAAGTCAATGGTGCTGCGGCGGGCCGGCATGCTGGCCGGCATTTGCGCCCAGGCCCGGTCGCTGGGCGTCGCCGGCACCCACGGCAAGACCACGACATCGAGCATGCTGATGCTCGCACTCGCCGAGGCCGGGTTGCGTCCCAGCTTCGTCATCGGCGGCGATGTCACCGACATGGGCACCGGCGCGCAGTGGACGGCCGGCGAATGGTTCGTGGTCGAAGCCGACGAGAGCGACGGCACCCACCTCGAACTGCCTCTTCACGGCACGATCCTCACCAACGTCGAGGTCGATCACCTCGATCACTACGGCTCGTTCGACGGCATCGTCGCCGGGTTCGACCGCTATCTCGCCCAGATCCCTGGTCCGAAGGTGCTCTGCGCCGACGATCCGGTGTGCGCGACGCTGGCGGTTCGCCACGACGCAGTCACCTACGGTTTGGCGGCGGCGGCGAACTACCGCGCTGTCGACCTACGCGCGGACGGTGGATCGTTCCATTTCGCGGTGGAGCACGATGGCCGTCGACTCGGCGAGATCCACTTGCCGCTGCGAGGTATCCACAACGTTCAGAACGCAACCGGTGTCATCACGATGGCGATGAGCATCGGCATCCCGTTCGAGACCGCCGCCGCGGCGCTGGCCCGCTTCGGCGGCGTGGCCCGCCGGTTCGATCTCCGCGGCCATCACCGCGGGGTGACGCTCGTCGACGACTACGCCCACCTCCCGACCGAGATCGCCGCCGTTCTCGCTGCCGCACGCAACAGCGGCGACTCGTGGAAGCGGATCGTTGCGGTGTTCCAACCGAATCGTTACAACCGGATGGCAGCGTTGTGGCCGGCGTACCGCGATGCTTTCATCGAGGCAGACGTGATCGTGCTGACCGAGATCTTTGCGTCCGGAACCATGCCGATCCCTGGAGTCACCGCCAAACTCGTGGTCAACGCCGTGCTCGACGCCCACCCGCGTGCCCACGTCGTGTGGTTGCCGCGGCGCGCCGACCTGATCGAGTACCTCGCGCGTACGCTCGTGGCGGGCGACGTGTCGATCTCGATGGGTTGCGGTGACATCGCGTCGCTGCCCGATGAGGTGTTGGAGCGACGGCTGGATTTGGAGGCCGACGGGTGATGACTGCGTCGCACGCGAACGACCCCCTCGATCGCCGGATCGAGCACGCGATGTCGCTGCTCGGCCCGCTTGCCGAGCGCGATGTGCCACTCGCTCCATTGACCACTTACCGGGTCGGTGGACCTGCCACGATCTTGGTCAGACCCCGCTGCCTCGAAGATCTTCACGTCGTCGCCGATGCCGTCGGCGCGACGGGCCTCGCCCCGCTGATCGTCGGGCGCGGATCGAACCTACTCGTTGCCGACGCCGGGTTCGCCGGCATTGCGATCAGCCTGACCGAGATGTCGTCGGAGCACCGCTTCGAAGGGTGCGCGCAGGTGGTTGCCGGTTCGATGGTGGCGCTGCCGCAGCTGGCGCGGCGCGTCGTTGCAGCGTCGCTGACGGGCTTCGAATGGGCCGTGGGTGTCCCGGGCAGCATCGGAGGAGCGGTCCGGATGAACGCCGGGGGCCACGGGAGCGACATTGCGGCGTGCCTCGTCGAGGCGTTGGTGTTCGATCTGCGCACCCGCCGCAGCGGATGGCTGCCGGCAGATCGTCTCGGGCTGCGCTTCCGCGGCAGTGACCTCGCCAGCCATCAAGTGATCGTCGAGGCCCGGCTCCAGCTCGCAGCCGGCGACCGGGAGTCATCGGAACGCGAGCTGAACGAGATCGTGCGATGGCGCCGCGAGCGCCAACCCGGTGGTCAGAACGCGGGCTCCGTCTTCGTCAACCCGATCCCCGGCGAGCTGGCGGCGGGGGAGTTGATCGACCGGGTCGGCCTGCGTGGAATGCGGCTGCGCACCGCGTCGGTGTCGGACAAGCATGCCAACTTCATCCAGGGCTCCGACGGCGGGCGGGCTGCCGACGTACTCGAACTGATCGAACTCGTCCGGGCGCGAGTTGCCGAGCAGACCGGTTTCGTCCTGCGCAGCGAGGTCCGACTCGTCGGCTTCGATGGTGTGGCCAACGACGAGTCACCGGGCGTCCAGGTATGAGCACGCCCAAACTCCCGATCGGCGACGGCCACGTGCCCGACAAAGTGCTGGAAGAGCTGCTTGCGGCATTCGCCAACGATCCGGTACCGCCCGCGATGGAGATCGACCTCGATGACCCCTCGATCGATCTGCTCCTCGGACTGACCCCGGAGCCGGACGCGCCGGGACTGGGGACATCGGAGCCTGTCGCTGGGCCCGACCCAGTCATTGCCGACCATCCCGTCCAGGCCGACTTCGTAACGAAACCGGTGTCGCAGGTCGCCCCCGGATCTGGCGCCGAGGTGCTGGCCGGACCCGCGACGGGCGCACCCGCGACGGTCAAGGCGGCCCACAAGCCGATCCAGATCGGCGCTGGCGACGACCTGCCCGACGCCGTATACCTCAACGAGGAGGGCGAGGAACGCCTCCGTGGCACGTCCGGGCGGGCGACAGAGGCGTCGATCCGCGGGGAACGGACCACGATCCTGATCGGTGACGACGAGATCGAGGGTTCGTCCGGCGGGATTCCGATCGGTACGGCCTCGATGGACCCGCGGTTGCGGGCCCGGCGGATCGCCGTCAACCGGGCGGTGAGCCGCCGACGGCTGAAATGGTTCGTCGTCGGCGGTGTCGTGCTGGTGCTCCTCACGTCCGGATTCGCGCTACTCGGATCGTCGCTGTTCGCGATCGACCATGTCCCCTACAGCGGCAATCACCGCATCGATCAGAACGATCTCGATGCAGCGGTCAAGCGGCTAATGGGTCATCCCGTGCTCCTGATCGACACCCATTCGATCGAGGCGCAGCTCGAGCAGAGTCCATGGGTGCGCACGGCCAGGGTGTCCACCGACTTTCCCCACGACGCTTCGATCGAACTGCTCGAGCGGGTGCCGCTGGCCACCTACCTCGGTACGGACGGCACGTACCGGATCATCGACGTCGACGGCGCCGTTGTCGACACATCGCAGGGTCGACCGATCGAGTTCATGTTGATAACAGGGCCTGGGGTGAACGCCGAACCGGGCCGATCGGCAGGGCAGGCATTCGCCCATGCGGCCGAGCTGATCGAGGCGCTGACCCCAGCCGTGCGGTCCCGCACCGCATCCGTGACGGTCAGCGAAACCGGCGAACTCTCGCTCGTGTTCCACACCGGAGCCGTCGTCATCTTCGGCGCGCCGACCGAACTGCTCGACAAACTGATTCGGCTCGAGGCGGCACTCAAACGTGACGGCGCGGACAAGCAGCCGTTGCTCAACGTCTCCACCAATCCGATCAGCTACAAGTCATGAGGGTGCTCGAGTCTCGGCGCCGCGACTCGGCGCGAAGAAATCGGCGGGGAGAAATCGGCGGGGAATCAGACACCCTCCCTCTTTTGACCGATCTGACGTGGCAGGATTGTCCACAGGAATATCCGGAGTAGGCCCTAGCCTGCTACGTCACATGTTTGAACAGAGGTTGGAGGTTCCCTGATGGCAGGCGCACCACAAAATTATCTCGCGATGATCAAGGTCATCGGCGTCGGCGGCGGAGGCGTCAATGCCGTCAATCGTATGATCGATGCGGGACTGAAAGGCGTCGAGTTCATCGCGGTCAACACCGACGCCCAAGCGCTGCTGATGAGCGATGCGGATGTCAAGCTGGACATCGGTCGTGAGATCACGCGCGGCCTCGGCGCCGGCAGCGACCCCGAGGTCGGCCGCTCCGCGGGTGAATCCCACGCGGAAGAGATCGAAGAGATGATCAAGGGCGCCGACATGGTGTTCATCACCGCTGGTGAGGGCGGTGGCACCGGAACCGGAGCGGCGCCGGTGATCGCCGAAATCGCCAAGAAGATGGGCGCGCTGACGATCGGTGTCGTCACCCGACCATTCGCGTTCGAGGGACGCCGCCGTTCCGTTCAGGCCGATGTCGGCGTCACGAAGCTGAAGGAGAAGGTTGACACCCTGATCGTCATCCCGAACGATCGTCTGCTCACCGTCGCCAACGAAAAGACCAGTGTCCTCAACGCGTTCAAGATGGCCGACGAGGTATTGCTGCAGGGCGTGTCCGGTATCACCAATCTGATCACGACGCCGGGCTTGATCAACACCGACTTTGCCGACGTCCGGATGATTCTGTCGAGCGCCGGCTCGGCTCTGATGGGAATCGGCCAGGCGAGCGGCGAGAACCGCGCGGTCACCGCAGCCAAGGCGGCGATCAGCAGCCCTCTGCTGGAGGCAGCCATAGACGGCGCCCGCGGGATCCTGCTCAACATCACGGGCCCGTCGAGCATGGGCCTGTTCGAGATGAACGCGGCCGCCGAGATCATCCACGACGTCGCCCACCAGGACGCCAACATCATCTTCGGTACCGTCATCGACGACGAGATGGGCGACGAGATCAAGGTCACCGTCATCGCGGCCGGGTTCGATCGGTGGGACTCACCTCCCGGCAACGGTCGTTCGGCGCTCAAGGGCGCCGACAGCAAGCCGGCCTCGACGATCAAGGACCTGTTCGCCACCGATACGCCAGATCCGCTCGATGACGATGACGACTTCGATGTGCCGTCCTTCTTGAAGTAGCCAACGGTGACCGCCATCGTGGGCTCTGCGCCGCTCGGCTGGCACCCGTGACAACCGTCGACGCGTTCGCTGTTGCGAGATCGGTCGAGTCGGTGCGCGCCAGGATCTGCACGCTCGGCGGGGGCCGAGCAATCGAGCTGATTGCGGTCACCAAGGGATTCGGCGCCGATGCAATCGAGGCGGTCATCGCGGCCGGCTGCACCGCGATCGGTGAGAACTACGCCCAGGAACTGCTGACCAAGATGGCGAACCTCGGCGAGGACGCCGCGTCGGAGCCCGTACATCCCGAGGTGCACTTCATCGGACGTCTGCAGACCAACAAGGTTCGCATGATCGCATCATTGGTCGATGTCTGGCAGAGCGTCGATCGCGTCTCGCTCGTCGACGAACTCGCCCGCCGCGCCCCCGGCGCCCGGGTGTTCGTCCAGGTCAACACGACAGGCGAACCCGCAAAGGGCGGCTGTGAGCCGGCGGCGACGATCGCGCTCGTGCAACACTGCCGCGACGCACAGATGAGAGTCGAGGGCCTGATGACGGTCGGGCCAACGTCTAGCGACGTTGCGGCAACGCATGCCGCGTTTGCATTGCTGCGCAAGCTGAGCGACGATGTCGGAGTCGGAGGATGTTCGATGGGAATGAGCGCCGACCTCGACATTGCGATCGAACACGGGGCCACCCATGTCCGCATCGGCAATGCGCTCTTCGGCGCGCGTCCTCAACCACGAGCTCATATCGGATAGCCTCGGACCAGGAGGGTTACTGGATGTCAATCATGAAAAAGGCAATGGACTTCTTGGGTCTCGGTCCTGACGATGCCTACGACGATTACGACATGCCGCCCGAGTCCGAGCGACCGGCGCGGTCGCCCCGCGGGCCTCGCGACCCCGAACCGGTGCAACGCTCGGGTCGAGGCGGTTACGGCGACCATGAAGAGGAGTCCGTTCGCAGCGCCCCGGCGCGTCCGAGTTTTCCGTTGCGCGACTCCGAATCAGTTGCGTCGCGCCGACCGCAGCTCCCTGGCGACGACTCCTCAGTCCAGCCCCGCCCGACGAATCCGCGCCCACCCGTACCCAATGTTCGCACGCTGCCGGTTGGAAGCGGCGAGCCGGCAACGGTCAAGCCTCGCCGTTTCGATCAGGCCCAAGAGATCGCCGATCGGTTCAAAGAGGGCCTACCGGTGATCATGAACCTCGAAAACACCGAGCGCGACGTGTCGCGGCGGCTCATCGATTTCGCAAGCGGGCTGTGCTACGGGTTGAACGGCAAGATGGAAAAGGTGGCCAGCGGGGTCTACCTGCTCAAGCCGCTCCCGCGTCAGAGCGGTTACGACAACTGATCGCGTCGCTTCGACCGCGCGTGCTGATAGGCGCGCCTGCGCGGCGTAACATCGTAGGATGGAATTGAGCCCCCAGTCCGTGTCGAGCACCACCTTCAAGATCGTCAAGAAGGGTTATGACCCTGACGAGGTGAGGGCGTACCTGTCCCGGCTCGCCAGCTCGATCGAGACCACGCAGAATCAGGCAACGGCAATGGAGGCCAGGGCGCGGGCCGCCGTCGTGCGGCTGCAGGAGATCGCAGCCCAACCTCCCCAGCAGGCTGCTCAGGGCGCACCGGCCTCGGTCACCGACGAGTCCGAAATGATCAGTCGTACCCTGCTGCTTGCCCAGCGCACCGCCGACAGCACCGTCGCCGACGCCAACGCCGAAGCGCAGAGGGTCTCCGACGCCGCCAACACCGAAGCCCACAATGTCGTCGCCGCCGGGCAGGAACTCGCCGGGCGGTTGATCGAAGAGGCCAAGCTCGAAGCCCGCCGGGCTGGCGAGGGCCAGCGGGTGCAGTGCGAGAGCCAGGTGCAGGCTTTGCTTGCCAGACGCGAGTTCTTGCTCAGCGACGTCGAGCATCTCGAGCAGCACACGGTTACCCAACGCGAGCGTCTCCGCGAGGTCGCCGGCTCGTTGACGGACCTGATCGACAGGGTGCCCGGAGGTCTCGGCGATCTTCGGCGGCCGCTGGTGTCCGCGGCCGGCGATGGCGAGCCGCCCACGCCCACCGAGGATTCTGAACCGGAACCTGCCTTCGGCGAGCTAGCGGACGAGGCTGAGTCGACCGACTCTCCAAGCGCGATCCGCGGTCTCGGCTTCGATCCGTTTCGGGCGACCGCACCGATGGCGCCTGGCGATGCCGCGGTCGTCGGCCCGATGACATCACCGGAGCCGGTCGTGCTGACCACGATGGTCGAGCCCGACTCCGACCCCGTCGACTCGTCGCAGCCCACGTCAGCGGGAGAGGCCACCCCGCCGAGCGGTTCGTCCAATCAGTTCCTGTTCGAGGACATCACCGAGGAAGTGCCGCGGATCACGCCGCCATCTGCGCATGACGACAACGTCAAGATCCACGGCGACGAGATGTGAGCAGGCACCCCGCCACATGACCCGCCACCGCGTTGTCGCGCCGGTAGCCTGAATCGAACGGGTCCAGCCCGTCACCGCTGGCGCTAGAGACCGACTGTTGGCTGCGCCTTCGGTCAGCAGGGTGGCACCGCGGGATTCGGGCCGTCCCTGCAGGCCATGCATACCACCGTCAGCAGGAGCAACCCGTGAGATATCCAACCGTCGAGCCGCAACCGAATCTGGCGACGATCGAGGAAGGCGTGCTGGCGTTCTGGCAAGCAGACCGCACGTTCGAGGCCAGCATCGAGCAGCGCCGCGCCGGCACCGCACCCGGCCTGAGCGACAACGAGTTCGTGTTCTACGACGGACCCCCTTTCGCCAACGGCTTGCCTCACTACGGCCACCTCCTCACCGGCTACGTCAAGGATGCCGTGCCGCGCTATCAGACGATGCGTGGCCGCCGTGTCGAGCGTCGATTCGGTTGGGATACCCACGGTCTGCCGGCCGAGGTCGAGGCCGAGAAGGAACTCGGCATCAGCGGTCACCCCGAGATCACCGCGTTCGGCATCGCCAAGTTCAACGACGTCTGCCGTACGAGCGTGCTGCGCTACACGAGCGAATGGCAACGCTACGTCGGGCGCCAGGCCAGGTGGGTCGACTTCGCGAATGACTACAAGACGCTCGACCTGACGTACATGGAGAGCGTCATGTGGGCGTTCCGGACGTTGTGGGACAAGGGTCTGATCTACGAGGGTTTCAAGGTGCTTGCCTACTGCTGGCGGTGCGAAACACCACTCAGCAACACCGAGACCAGGATGGACGACGTGTACCGCGATCGTCAGGACCCAGCTCTGACCGTTGCGTTCAGGCTGAACACCGGCGAGCACATCCTCGCTTGGACCACCACTCCGTGGACGCTGCCTGCAAACCTCGCGCTCGCTGTCGGGCCGGACATCGACTATGCCGTGATGGAGGAACCCGATGGCAAGCGCTACATCCTTGCCGAGTCACAGCTCGAGGCCTACGGGCGTGAACTCGCCGACGCGACCCAGGTCGGAACGCTGACCGGCGCCGATTTGGTGGGGCGCGGGTATACGCCGCTGTTCGACTTCTTCGCCGACAGCCCGAATGCGTTCCATGTCCTCGCGGCCGACTTTGTCAGCACCGAGGACGGCACCGGTGTCGTCCACATGGCGCCCGGGTTCGGTGAGGACGACCAGATCGCGTGCAACTCGGTGGGCATCGCCACCGTGTGCCCGATGGACGAGCACGGCCGCTACACGGCCGAGGTCGCGCCGTGGGTCGGCGAGCACGTCTTCGACGCCAACCCGCTCGTCATCCGCGACCTCAAGGATCGTGGTCTCGTCGTACGCCACGAGACATACGACCACAGTTACCCCCACTGCTGGCGTTGTGCGCAGCCGCTCGTCTATCGCGCGATCTCGTCGTGGTTCGTGGAGGTCACCAAGATCAAGGACCGGATGCTCGAGCTGAACCAGCAGATCCACTGGGTGCCGGGCCATGTGAAGGACGGGTCGTTCGGCAAATGGCTGGCGAACGCACGCGACTGGAGCATCAGCCGCAACCGGTTCTGGGGTTCACCGATTCCGGTCTGGAAGAGCGACGATCCCACGTATCCACGGATCGACGTGTACGGCAGTGTCGCCGATCTCGAGCACGACTTCGGTGTGACGGTTACGGATCTGCACCGTCCGCAGGTCGACGATCTGGTCCGGCCCAATCCCGACGACCCGACGGGGAAGTCGATGATGCGCCGCGTGCCGGAAGTGCTCGACTGCTGGTTCGAGAGCGGCTCGATGCCGTTCGCGCAGGTGCACTACCCGTTCGAGAACCGGGCCTGGTTCGAGTCGCATCATCCGGGTGATTTCGTCGTCGAATACATCAATCAGACCCGCGGTTGGTTCTACACGCTGCATGTGTTGGCCACGGCACTCTTCGATCGGCCGGCGTTCCGGAACTGTGTCAGCCACGGAATCCTCCTCGGCGATGACGGGCAGAAGATGTCCAAGAGCCTGCGCAACTATCCCGACCCGTGGAGGGTGTTCGACACCTACGGCGCGGACGCAATGCGCTGGTCGCTGTTGTCCTCCGCGATCCTGCGTGGCGGCGACGCGCCGGTATCAGAGGCCGGCATGCGCGAATCGGTCCGTCAGGTGATCCTGCCGCTGTGGAACAGCTGGTACTTCCTGACGCTCTACGCCAATGCGGAGGGCAGGACCGGATCATTCAGCACCAGTTCGACGAATGTGCTCGACCGATACATCCTGGCCAAGACTCGAGGGCTCGTCGAGCTCGTCACAACTGCGATGGACGACTACGACCTCTACCTGGCGTCGAGCGAAGTCCGCACGTTCCTCGATGCGCTCACCAACTGGTATATCCGCCGCAGCCGCGACCGGTTCTGGGCCGGCGATCAGGGGGCTCTCGACACTCTGCACACGGTGCTCGCGGTGGTCACCACCACGGTGGCGCCTCTGCTGCCGCTCACCTGTGAGGCCATCTTCCGTGGCCTCACCGGGGAGCGCAGCGTCCATCTGCAGGACTGGCCCGATGCCTCGGCCCTTCCGGCTGATCCTGACCTCGTCGACGTGATGGACCGTGTCCGCGATGTGTGCTCGGCCACACTCAGCGTGCGCAAGGCCCACGGCCGACGCGTGCGCCAGCCGCTGGCAACGCTCACCGTGGCCGATCCCGGTTCGTCCGACCTCGCCCCGTACGTCGATCTGATCGCGGACGAGGTCAACGTCAAGCAGGTCGTGCTCAGCGATGACGTGGCGGCGGTCGCCGCGAGCGTGCTCCAGGTGGTGCCGGCGGTGCTCGGCCCGCGCCTCGGGGGCCAGACCCAGCATGTGATCAAGGCCGTCAAGACCGGTGACTGGCACCGCGACGGCGAGACCGTGGTCGCCGGTGGGTTCGCACTCGAGCAGGGCGAATACACGCTGAAGTTGGTGGCGACGTCGGACGACGCCAGCACCGCGCTCGCCGATGGGCGGGGGGTAATCGTGCTCGACTGCGAACTCACGCCCGAACTCGTCGCAGAAGGAGTTGCCCGCGACCTCGTTCGGCTGGTGCAGCAGACCCGCCGCGAGGCCGCTCTCGACGTCAGCGATCGGATCGGACTGACCGTGTTCGCCTCTGACCGGCTGCGGGCACAACTCGCCCCACATCTCGACTTCGTCCGTGCCGAAACCCTCTCGATGTCGCTGACATGGGGTGATGGACGGATCCCCGGCGACGCGGCAGGCGAGCTCGACGGTGAACCAGTCGCGGTACTGGTCGAGCGGGTCTAGAAGCCGGTCGTGGCGGCTTTGTTTGCAGCAAAGTGACGAAAATCGTTGGGGATGGGCTGGTAAGGCCCTACGATCCGGCCGTTCGATCCATCGGGAGGACCTCATGGCCAACAAGATTGAAGCGTCAGCGAAAAAGGCGGCTGCTACGCCGGCCAAGTCAGCGAAGAAGGCGGCTGCTACGCCGGCCAAGTCGGCGAAGAAGGCGGCTGTTACGCCGGCCAAGTCTCCGGCACGACCGCCAGCCAAACCAGCGGCCAAGCCTGCGACTCGACCCGCAAAGAAGTCGGCGAGCACGGCCGCTCCCACCACGACCCGCGCCCAGGCACCGATCACGAAACCCCGCAAGACTCCGGCAAAGTCAGCGGCCGGCAAGGTCGCGCCCGTCGTGGCAGCACCTGCCACCGAGATCGCCGGATCCCGGTTCACAAAACCGGCGGACAAGGCATCGGTGCCCACGAAGGCGGCCAAATCGGCTCCAACCAAAGCCGCTGCCGCGAAAATGGCCGCAGCGCAAGCCCCTGCGACGGCCCCTGCGGCAGTCACCAACAAGGCCGCTCCGCCGCTGCGCAAGGCTGTACCTGCGGCCCCGGCCGTCACCCTTGCCCCCGTCAAGGGCGAGACCAAGGATGGCATCAAGTTCACCAAGGACTTCGACGCCAAGTTCCTGACGTCGCAGTATGCACTGTTGGTCGAGGCTCGTGTCTCGCTCACCGGGCAGGCCGTGCGGCTCGAGGACGAGGCCAACTCGCTGATCGACGACGAGATGGGTGATGTGCAGTTCGACGATGAGTCGGGAGAGGGTGACACGATGGTGGTCGAGCGCGAACGAGACCTGTTCCTGTCGGCGCGCGCCCGCCAGGACATCGACGAGATCGACGGCGCCCTCAAGCGGCTCACCACGGGTGCGTACGGATATTCGGTGGTCTCGTTCAAGCCGATCCCACGCGAGCGCCTGGAAGCGATTCCGTGGGCGACCGAGCTGACCGAGGAAAAGGTCGGAGGGATCGGCCGGCGATGACCGGGGCAGACGACAGCATCGATGGCGGCGTCGAGCTCGACGCCGAGGATGTCGAAGCTGCGTCAGGCGCTCCCGAAATCGGGCAGGCACGGCGGCAACCCCGATCGCGGTTGGGTATCAGCGTCGCAATTGCGGTCACGGTCGCCGCCTTCGATCAGATCAGCAAGCATTGGGCCCTCAACGCGCTCGGCGATGGCCGGTCGCGGCACGTGATCTGGACACTGGACTGGAACCTCACGTTCAATAGCGGTATGGCCTTCTCGCGCGGGCAGGGCATCGGCCCCTACATCGGGGCAGTGGCGCTGATCGTCGTCGTGGTGATGCTGTTGTCGTTGCGCCGTTCAGGCACGCGCCTGTCCGCGATCGCGGTGGGTCTCGTGGTCGGGGGCGCCGTCGGCAACATCTCGGACCGGTTGTTCCGCGGGCAGGGTTGGCTACGCGGCCGGGTCGTCGACTTCATCGACTTCCGCTGGTGGCCGATCTTCAACGTCGCCGACATGGCCGTTACCATCGGCGGCCTGCTCCTGCTCCTTTCGGCCGTTATCGAATCACGAGCGCGGCCGGCATGATCCGCGAAGAAATCCCGCAAGCACTCGCCGGCGAGCGCCTCGACCGGATCGTCTCGTTGCTCACGGACGCGAGTCGATCGGATGCGGCGACGTTGGTCACCGGCGGCGGTGCGTTGGTCGACGGGCAGCCGGCGTTGAGAGGCAAGGTACGGGTCACTCTCGGCCAAATCGTCGAGATCGATCCGGGCATGCTGCCCCACAAGGAGCTGCCCGTCGGCGATGCAACGATCGATCTGCCGATCGTCTTCGCCGACGATGATGTGCTCGTCATCGACAAACCGGCCGGCCTCGTCGTGCATCCCGGCCATGGACATCCCGATGGAACACTGGTCAACGCGCTCCTCGCTCGTTATCCCGAGATCGCAGCGGTCGGCGATCCGATGCGACCTGGCATCGTGCATCGCCTCGATGTCGGAACGAGCGGTGTGATGATGGTTGCCCGCAGCCAACTCGCTTACGACACCTTGGTCACGGCACTCGCGGCGCGTCAGGTGACACGCGCCTACCACGCGCTCGTGTGGGGTCACCTCGAAGCTCCGAACGGCGTGATCGATGCGCCGATCGGTCGCGATCACCGAGATCCGCTCAGGATGGCCGTCGTGATCGACGGCAAACCGGCGCGGACGCGCTATCGCACGATCGCGGACTACTCCGAACCGGCCAATATCGCGGAACTCGCCTGTCAGCTCGAGACCGGGCGAACGCATCAGATTCGCGTTCACCTCGCGGCTGCCGGTCATCCCGTCGTCGGGGACGGCACGTACGGAGGTGTCCGCGCGGGCGTGTCGTCACCCCGCCCGTTCCTTCACGCAGCAGAGTTGACGTTGCGCCATCCGGTGTCGGGCGTCGAGTTGTCGTTCACCGCGCCGCTGCCGCAGGACTTGCGTGACGTGCTCGAGGGTCTCAACTGACTCAACGTACGGGGCGGAACTGGGTTACAGCGCGAGTGGTGCAGCGAGCAGATCCGGCCACGGCTTGGCGCCCTGGGCCGCATGCGCGATCTCGGCCAGGGTGAACCCCTCCATATGACGTCGCATCAGCTCGCCGGCTTCCTTCCAGATCGCGAGGAGAACGCATTGGCCCTCGTGGTCACAAGCTCCGTCCTGATGCGGCTCACCGAAGTCTCCGAGCGAGATCGGACCGTCGGCCGCCGAGAGGATCTCCGACAGGAGGATCTCTGCCGTCGGCCTGGCGAGAATGTACCCGCCACCGACGCCACGTTTGGAGCGCACGAGACCGGCGCCCTTGAGGGCGAGCAGGATTTGCTCGAGGTAAGGCTGGGGGAGACCCGTCCGCCTCGCGATGTCGCTGACCGAAGTGGGTCCGGGCTCGTCGATGTGCAGCGCCAATGAGAGTAAGGCTCGACAGGCATAGTCGCCTTTGGTGGAAACACGCACGCCATCATCGTAGCGTCACGTCTGGCGTCGATAGGTGGAACGTGCTGGACTAGGGTGATCGTGACCGACAAACCCGTTCTACCGCAGTATTCGCCCGTATTGCCGCAGTATTCAGGAGCCAACATTCGCGGCATCGTCCCGGCGTTGCTCGCACCACGAGGGGTGCCGCTGCCGCGCTGGATGCCGCCGTCGGCAGCCGCCCCGCAAGTCGTGCTGTTGGTGATCGACGGGCTCGGCTGGGAGCAGTTGCAGGCCCGCGTCCACCTCGCTCCGACGCTCGCTGCGATGGAGGGTTCGCCGATTACCACCGTTGCGCCGTCAACGACTGCAACGGCACTCACGTCGATCGTGAGCGGGCTGACCCCCGCCGAGCACGGTCTGATCGGGTATCGGATCGACGTCGGCGGTGAGATCCTCAATGTCTTGCGGTGGCGCGGCGACCGCAGCGACCTGCGCCGCTCGCATCCGCCCCGCGATCTCCAGCCGTATGCACCGTTTCTGGGTGAGTCGCCGCCGGTCATCAGCCGCGCCGACCTCGAGCACTCGGCCTTCACCGAGGCCCATCTCCGCGGCACACGCCAGGTCGGCTGGCGATCGGCATCCTCCATCTCGGTCGAGGTCAGCCGTCAGCTGGCGGCCGGCGAACGCTTCGTGTACGCGTACTACGACGGGATCGACAAGACGGCTCACGAACGGGGCTTTGGCGACTACTACGACGCCGAGCTGGCCACCGTCGACCGCCTCGTCAGCGACGTTCTCGATCGGATGCCGTCCGACTCGTCACTCATAATTACCGCTGATCACGGACAGGTCCAGGTCGGCGACAACATCGTCAAGCCGGCCGCGGCCTTGCTCCAAATGGTCAGGATCCAGTCGGGGGAGGGCCGATTTCGCTGGTTACACGCCCGGCCCGGCGCGCAGGCCGAACTGCTCGCCTCCGCCAACGAGGCGCACGGTCAGCAGGCGTGGGTGGTCAGCCGCGAGCAGACCATCGATGAGGGCTGGTTCGGTCCGGTGATGTCAGCGCCGGTGGCCAGCCGACTCGGCGACGTCGCGCTCGTTGCGCGCGAGCCCGTCACCTTCTTCGATCCGGCCGATTCTGGACCCTATGAGCTTGTTTGTCGTCACGGAAGTCTGACGAGCGCGGAAATGCTCGTACCCTTGCTCGCAACCCGCGGCCACCGCTAGCAGGGGAGTGCCCAATCTCAACAGGAGAGTGTCATGACCGATACCAGCAACGCAACATCCACCGGCGAGACCGGTACCGCTGGGCCCGGCGAGATCGAACACGGCGAACTCGTGCTGTCCTCACCGCCAGGCTCGGATCAGTCCGCACCGCAGAACGAGACCGTCACCGCGCCCGCCAAGGTGATGCGGATCGGTTCGATGGTCAAGCAGCTGCTCGAGGAAGCGAAGGCGGCCGATCTCGACGAGGCGAGCCGCGAAAGGCTGGCAGAGATCTATGAACGCTCGATCGTCGAGCTGTCGGACGCACTGTCGCCGGACCTCCAGCAGGAACTGCACATGCTGACATTGCCGTTCAAGGAGGGGATCGCACCCACCATCAGCGAGATCCGGGTGGCTCACGCCCAGCTCGTCGGCTGGTTGGAGGGGCTCTTCCACGGTATCCAGGCGACGTTGTTCGCCCAGCAGTTGGCTGCGAGACAGCAGTTCGAGCAGATGCGCGGTTTGTCGCAGGGCCCTGGCCCCGGCGTCGATCCCCGCCTCGCTGGTGCGCAGATGGACCCGCGGCTGAACAACAATTCGTCGGCGGACCGACCGGGCACGTATCTGTAGGCCCGGTACGTGATGGAGAGTGCGGGCCCGCATTCGCCAGCGTGTTCGCCGGCGAAACGTCGGCATACAGTGGCCCCGCGGCGGCTCCGCCAGTAGAGTCGAATGAATCACACTCGTGTAGTTCGCTGCACCGACATCAGACAGGGAGCCGTCGTTGGGGGATTCGTTCACGCATCTCCATGTCCACACCGAGTTCTCGATGCTCGACGGGGCCGCCCGTCTGGATGAGCTCGTCGCCAAGGCCGCCGCCGACGGTCAACCGGCGCTCGGCATCACCGACCACGGCAACATGTACGGTGTTCTCGACTTCTACAAAGAGTGCCAGAAGAACGGCGTCAAGCCGGTTATCGGCACCGAGGCCTACATGGCCTTCGACTCACGCGCGGAGCGCCCGGCGCGGCGGGGCCGAGTCGATGACTCGGGCGGCGACACCGAGGGCGGTAAGAAGCTGTATTACCACCTCACCCTGTTGGCCGAGACCAATCAGGGGTACCGCAACCTGATCCAGCTCAGCAGCCTCGCGTTCCTCGAGGGCTACTACTACAAGCCGCGCATGGACTGGGAGCTGCTCGCCCGCCACAGCGCCGGTCTGATCGCGACCACCGGCTGCCTCGGTGGACACGTGCTTCAGTCGCTGCTCAACGGCGACGAGAAGGGCGCGATCGAAAAGGCCGCCCGGCTGCAGGACATCTTCGGCAAGGACAACCTTTTCGTCGAGCTGCAGGATCACGGCCTCGCGGCCCAGATCGAGACGAACCCGAAGCTGATCGAGATCGCCAAGAAGATCGGCGCGCCACTGATCGCCACCAATGACAGCCATTACACCCACCGCGACGACCACGACGCCCATGACGCGCTGCTGTGTGTGCAGACGGGGGCGATGCTGAGCGATCCGAAGCGATTCAAGTTCGAGGGCCAAGAGCACTACCTCAAGACCGCCGATGAAATGCGTTATCTCTTCCGCCAGCACCCCGAGGCGTGCGACAACACCCTGTGGGTCGCCGAGCGGGCCGATGTCACGATCGAATTCGGCAAGCCGCAGCTGCCCAACTTCGCGGTGCCACCCGGATTCGACAACGACACCGAGTACCTCAATCATCTTGCGTGGGAGGGGGCCAAGGTGCGCTGGGCCGATCAGCTCACACCGTCCGGCGAACTGCCAAACTCGGTCGGCGAGCGGATCGCGTACGAACTCAAGATCATCGCCGACATGGGGTTCAGCAGCTACTTCCTCATCGTCTGGGACCTGATCAAGCACGCCAAGGATCAGGGCATCCGGGTCGGGCCGGGCCGCGGGTCGGCGGCCGGCTGCGCCGTCGCCTACTGCCTGCGGATCACCGAACTCGACCCGATCAAGTACGACTTGCTGTTCGAGCGCTTCCTCAACCCGAGCCGGGTCTCGATGCCGGACATCGACATGGACTTCGACTCTCGCTACCGCGACGAAATGATTCGCTATGCGGCCGAGAAGTACGGCCGCGATCATGTCGCTCAGATCATCACGTTCGGCACCATCAAGGCCCGCAATGCAGTGCGCGACGCGGCCCGTGTCCTCGGTTACCCGTACGGCATGGGCGACAAGATCGCCAAGGCGATGCCACCGCTGGTGATGGGCCGCGACACGCCGCTCAAGTACTGCTTCGAAAGGAGCCCCAAGTACGCGGACGGTTACAACGCGGCCCTGGAGTTGCGCGCGATGTACGACACCGACCCCGACATCAAACGGGTGGTCGACGTCGCCAAGAAGCTCGAGGGTCTGAAGCGCAGCGACGGCATCCACGCTGCGGCCGTCGTGATCACCAAGGATCCGTTGACCGACTACCTCCCGGTGCAGCGCAAACCCGCGCCCGGCGGAAATCCAAACGACGCACCCGTCGTGACCCAATACGAAATGCACGGAGTCGAAGAACTCGGCCTGCTGAAGATGGACTTCCTCGGACTGCGCAACCTCGACGTCGTCACCGATGCGGTCGCGATGGTGCGGCGGCGACGCGATCCCTTGTTCGACATCGACGACGTCTCACTCGACGATCAGAAAACATTCGACCTTCTCAGTCGCGGCGACACGATCGGGGTGTTCCAGCTCGAGTCGCCGCCGATGCGCGCGCTGTTGAAGTCGCTCACCCCGAACAGCTTCGAAGATGTCTCGGCCGTGATCGCGCTGTATCGCCCGGGCCCGATGAGTGTCAACATGCACTACGACTATGCCGATCGCAAGAACAAGCGTAAGCAGGTCGAGTTCTTCCACGCCGACGCCGAGGAGGTGCTCGCTGACACGTTCGGCCTGATGATCTATCAGGAGAGCGTGATGAGGGTCGCCCAAAAGTTCGCCGGCTATTCGCTGGCGGAAGCGGACAACCTCCGCAAGGCGATGGGTAAGAAATCGCGCGATGTCATGGCGTCGGCACGGGCCGCGTTCGAGAACGGCTGCGCCCATCACGGCTATGGCAACAAACTCGGCAAGGAACTGTTCGACGTCATCGAGAAGTTCGCCGACTACGCCTTCAACAAGAGCCACGCCTTCGGCTACGGCCTCGTCACCTACCAGACCGGATATCTGAAGGCTCACTACCCGGTCGAGTACTTCTCGTGCCTGCTCACCAGCGTCAAGAGCAATCTCGACAAGGCCGCGATCTATCTGTCCGACGCGCGCAGCATGGGTATCAAGGTGCTCACCCCGGACATCAATCGCTCGGTCGGCGACTTCGCAGCACTCTCGTCGGATGAGGTCCCTCCCGGCGTCGAGTTGCCGATCGGCAGCCCCGGCGCGATCGCGTTCGGCCTATCGGCGGTGCGCAACGTCGGTCAAGGATTGGTGGAACAGCTGGTCGCCGACCGCGACGAGCACGGTCCGTACGAATCGTTCTATGACTTCGTCGAGCGCGTCCCCGAGACCGTGCTGAACAAGCGAACCATCGAGTCGCTGATCAAGGCGGGCGCGTTCGACGGACTCGGCCATCCCCGGCGGGGCCTGATGATGGTGTTCGAGCAGATCATCGACTCTGCGGTGGTGCGCCGGCGCGAGCGGGATCAGGGCGTGATGAGCCTCTTCGGTGACATCGGGGCCGACACCGCTTCCAGTTTCAACGAGCGGATCGAGATCCCCGACACCGAGTTCGAAAAGGCCCATCGGCTCAAATCCGAAAAGGAGATGCTCGGGCTGTACATCAGTGATCATCCGCTGCTCGGCGTGGAGGCAGCGTTGCGGCGCAAGGTGTCGTGCACGGTGGCCGAGGCGCTCGAGGGTGAAGACGGGGCGATCCTCACCCTCGGGGGTGTCATCACCGGGCTCGCGCGCAAGTTCACCAGGAAAGGTGATCAGATGGCGGTCTTCACGTTGGAAGACCTCGATGCGGCGATGGAGGTCACGGTGTTCCCGAGGATGTTGTCCGAACAGGGGCATCGCCTCGTCGACGACGTGATTGTCACGGTCAAGGGTCGGCTCGACCGCAAGGACGAGACACGGGTCGGCTTCATGGCCCAGGACATCTCGATCCTGGAGGGTCTCGACACCGGCAGTTCGCGACCGCTACGGCTCCGCTTACCGGCACACACGCTCGACGAGTTGAAAATCCATCAGCTCAAGCGGATCCTGCGAGATCATCCGGGTGAATCACAGGTCTTCGTCCAGGTCAGCGCGGACAAGACGTTGCGCCTCGCCGACGAGTTCTGCGTGGACCTCGATCGCGCCGTCGGCGAACTGCGTGTGGCCTTCGGTCATGACGCCGTCATGCTGTAATGCACGTCACACAATTGCGCCCGTTTCCGCTTCTTCTCCGCTAATACCCGAATTTGGTGGCAGAATGGGTACCTGTTTTGAATCGCCGGCACTCAGCGTGCCACGACGACGGGGAGCAAGAAAGCGCAATGGCAATCCAGGTGGACACCAGGGACTGCGCGGCGCTCAGTGACGCCGACCTCGATGAGATGGCGTCTCTGGGCGGTGCGTTCGACATCGGAGTCGTTTCTAAGGCCAAAGAGGATTGGGTCCTGAGTACGACGGCACGCATCGATGGCGTCCTGCACGGGATCATGTTCGCCACCCTGGAGCGCATCGGTGGCACACCGTGCGTGCTGCTCGGACTCCTCAGCGTGAAGCGAACGGCCAAGCGCGATCAGGTGCGCAAGGGGCTGATGGGTGAGGCGTACCACCGTGCGCTGATGGCGTTCCCCGACGAAGACGTGGTCGTCGGCACCCGCTTCGTCAAGCCGGACGGGCTCGAAGCATTCAAGCAACTCGCCGACATCATCCCCCGTCCCGGGCACCGCGCCGTCGGCGAGGAGCGGGCGTGGGGCCGCCGGTTGGCGAAACGCTTCGGAGTCGACAACACCTACGACGAGCAATCGTTCGTGGTCAAGACGAACGGCCAGAGCGGATTCTTTGATCACGAATCACTGCGGCCGGACAAGATCGGCACCGACATCGTGGCGCAATTCACCGCCGTCAACATCAAAAAGGGCGGCGCCCTCATCGTCCACGGTTGGACGATGGCAGAAGATCTCGTCAAGCTCGGGGCGCGCTGAGCAGGTCGTTCGAGTCGGTCGTCCGCTCCAGGCGGATGACTCGATCCTTCGCCGATCGGCCTGTTTCTCGTGAGGCCCTGGATCATCTCGTCGACCTCGCCGCCCGTGCGCCGAGCGCCGGAAAGACCCAGGGTTGGCACCTGATCGTGCTCGAGGGCGCTGCAACTGCCAGCTTTTGGGATGCCACACTTCCCGCTGAACGCCGCCCAGGTTTTCGCTGGCAGGGCCTCATGTCGGCACCCGTGATCGCGCTGACGTTGGCGGATCCACAGGCCTACGTGGATCGCTACGCCGAGCCGGACAAGGCCCGGTCGGGGCTTGGTCAGAGCGCAGACGCATGGCCGACGCCCTACTGGACGGTGGATGCCTCGATGTCGGTGATGACGCTGCTGCTCGCGGCCGAGGACGCGGGGCTCGGAGCCCTGTTTTTCGGCGTGTTCAGCGGCGAGGCCGAGCTGCGCAGCTCGCTCGGGATCCCGGCGAACCTGCAACTGCTCGGAGCGATCGCGCTCGGCTGGCCGGCGCTACCGCGCCCGGAGCGCGGCGAGGGGCTGAGCGCCCGGCGGAACCGCCGCTCAGCGGCAGAAATCATTCACGAGGGGGCCTGGTAGGTCTTGCCCGTCAGGTAGGCCGCAACTGCAATCAGGAGCCTGCGTTGCACTGCGTATCGAGCCAGTTGTTGAGGTGGTCGCTGGCATCCGTGAACTTCTTGTCGCCGAAGATGGTCTGGGCCTCAGGATCCGTCGCGATCTTGCTGTAGTCGTAGTTGTACTTCGCGTACAACGTGGCGAGCTTGGTGAAGCTCTCCGACAATATCTTGACGTCTCCCTTGAGCTCGGGTGGAACGGCGGTGGAGAGCTTGTCGAATGCCCCGGCGAGGCCGCTGAGGCTTGCCTTGTCACCGGCGAATGCCAACGCGAACGCCTGTAGGTACACGATGCAGTCTTTGCCCAGACCGGGAATGTTGGCCGGAATGTTGATATCGGGAACGCTGCCGTTGCTGGGCAGGCTGACCCCGGAGTTGCCGACCTCGGGCAGGCTGATGCCGGAGTTGCCGACCGTGTCGGTGCTGACCGTGGAGTTGCCGACCGTGGCGGTGCTGACGGTTTTGGGCGCCGGCGGGGACGTGAGTGTGCGGCCGCTACTGCAGGCTGTGATGCCGAGCAACGAAGCGGCGCCGATGGCGATGAGCGGGAAAGCTTTCATGGGCGGAGTTCCTGTCGAGAGTGGGGTCGCACGGTGAGAGCGACTGAGCGAAGATCTGTCACCGTTGCGTCAGTAAGGATTGCAGATCGGTGGGGGTGGACACTGGTAATTGACATGCAAAGTTCTTGCAAACGTAGGCAAAACCGTCTGGTCGGTCGACCCACAGTGGTGACTCGTATGGCTCGCCCCACGCAACGACCGCGTTGGGGAGCCAGCTGCGTTGGACGACCGCGACGAGATCGGGTCGATCTCCGGTGATCAGCACTTCTGTCAGGCCAATCTGACGCATGTCGACGGCCGCGATCGCATTGCCGCACGCAGTCGGGGCCTGGGCCATGATCCGTCCGATCAACTGCAG
Source organism: Actinomycetes bacterium (assembly GCA_025358125.1). Classification (GTDB taxonomy): domain Bacteria; phylum Actinomycetota; class Acidimicrobiia; order Acidimicrobiales; family Ilumatobacteraceae; genus WLMZ01. The sequence goes on along the minus strand of JANYKS010000007.1, from coordinate 24,413 downwards.
GGTCTGATCGGCGTGGTTCGTGAAACGAGCCTCGCCAGTGAGCGCGCCGAGGCGGTACAAGGCGACCGCTGTGACCGAGTTCGCCGACGGCGTGGCGTTGTCCATCAGGTCCTTGTGGCGAACGATCAGGGCCTCGGCATCGTCGGCTGTCGTGAACACTCCTCCGGCATCGGTGTCCCAGAAATGATCGAGGAGCGTGTCGGCCACCGAGGTCGCCTCGCCGATCCAGTGCGCATGGCCGGTCGCTTCAGCGAGCCGGGTGAACGCGTCGATCAGGCAGGCATGATCGGCGGCCAGTGCGTCGTGGCGCGCCCGAGGAGTGCCGTCCGCCTGCCACGAGCGGTGCCAGCGCCCATCGGGTCGTCTCAGCTCGCGGAGGAGGAATTCGCCGTTGTCGACCGCGGCCGCAAGCCAATCTGCACGGCCCATCGCCGTCGCGGCCTCGGCGAGGGATGCGAGCATGAGCGCGTTCCATTCGGTGAGGACTTTGTTGTCGAGCCCTGGGCTTGGGCGGCTTTGCCGCGCCCCGAACAGCAACTTGCGGGCTCGTTCGATGTTGGTCGGCCGGGTCAGGTCGCCACGATGGCTCAGCCGGCAGAGGATGTTGCGGCCCTCGAAGTTGCCGCCGGCGGTGACCTCCCAGTACGCGATCGCCTCGGCTGCGAGATCCTCACCGAGCACCTCGACCAGTTCCGACGTCGTCCACGTGTAGAACAGACCCTCGTGACCCTGGCCGTGCTCGTCGGGGGAGTCAGCGTCCTCGGCCGAGTAGAAGCCGCCGTCGGGATGGGTCATCTCGTTCAGCACGTAGCCGATCGTCTCTTCCACGACCTGCTTCCAACGATCGTCCCCGAACACCAGCCACGCGTGGGTGTAGACCCGGATCAGCAGCGCCTGGTCGTACAGCATCTTCTCGAAGTGCGGCACGAGCCATTCGCGGTCAACGCTGTATCGGGCGAACCCGCCACCGATGTGGTCGTACATGCCGCCGCTGGCCATCGCGTCGAGTGAGGTGATCACAACGGTGCGAGCCGCGTCGCTCGGGTGCCGGGCGTGGGCGCGGAGAACGAGATCGAGGTTCATCGTCGATGGAAACTTCGGAGCCGCGCCGAACCCACCCCACTCTTCGTCGAAGTTCTGGGCGAACTGCGCCAGCGCGGCGTTGATGACCTCGACCCCGGGAACGTCGGGGTTCGGCTGAATGTTCGTCGTGCGACCGAGCGCGTCCATCAGCGCCGAAACGTTCTGCTCGACGTCGGCCTGCTTGTTGCGCCAGACGTCGTCGATGGTGTTCATCAGGGCCAGGAACTGCGGCTTGGGGAAATACGTGCCGCCGTAGAACGGCTTGCCAGCCGGGGTGAGGAACACCGTCATCGGCCAGCCGCCGCGCCCGGTGAGCGCCTGGACCGCGTCCATGTAGATCGCGTCGACGTCGGGGCGCTCTTCGCGATCGACCTTGATGTTGACGAACAGCCGGTTCATCTCCGCCGACACGTCATCGTCCTCGAAGCATTCGTGGGCCATCACGTGGCACCAGTGGCAGGCCGAGTAGCCGACCGACAGCAGGATCGCCACGTTGCGTTCGGTCGCCGCGGCGAACGCCTCCGGCCCCCACGCGAACCAATCGACCGGGTTGTCCTTGTGCTGGCGCAGGTAGGGGGAGGTCTCCCGAGCGAGCCGGTTCGCCATGACCTACACAGCGACGGCGTGAAAGCCGCCGTCGACGTGGATGATCTCGCCGGTCGTCAGCGGGAACCAATCGCTGAGCAGCGCAACGACGGCTTTTGCGACGGCGGTGGAGTCGTAGACATTCCATCCGAGCGGGGCGCGTTCGCTCCACACGTCCTCGAACTTGGCGAATCCGGGGATGCTCTTGGCGGCCATCGTCTTCACCGGGCCGGCCGCGATCAGGTTGCTCCGAATCCCCTTCGGTCCGAGTTCTCTGGCGAGGTACCGATTCAGTGACTCCAATGCCGACTTGGCAACTCCCATCCAGTTGTACGCGGGCCAGGCCGAAGAATTGTCGAAGTCGAGACCGACGAACGCGCCGCCGTTCGTCATCAGCGGCACGAACGCGTCGGCCAGTGCCTTCAACGAGTAGGCCGAGATGTTCATCGCGACCGATACGTCGTCCCAGGTGACACCCATGAAATCGTCGCCGAGGCAATTGGCCGGCGCGAACCCGATCGAGTGCAGCACACCGTCGACCCGCCCCCACCGATCGCCGACGGCGTTGCGGACGGTTTCGAGGTGCTCTGGAACCGTGACATCGAGTTCGAACACGGGCACCGGCGTCGCCAACTTGCGTGCCGTGCGTTGGGTGAGACTGAGCGCCCGGCCCGCTCCGGTCAGAACGATGTCGGCGCCCTCCTCCTGAGCGAGTTTGGCGACCCCGAACGCAAGTGATGCGTCCGTCAGGACCCCGGTGATGACGATGTTCTTTCCAGACAGCAGACCCATGCGAGCGACCTTACCGCTGATCGAGCGAGGAGTTCGGCACGCGTTGTGGCAGGCTGAGGCCATGCGTATCGGAATCTTGGGCGGCACCGGTCCAGCGGGTAGCGCATTAGCCGCGCGGCTCGCATCGATCGGATACACGTGCGTGATCGGCTCCCGATCGAAGTACCGTTCGATGGAGATTCGGGACAAGCTCGTCGCGAAATGGGGTGACCTCGCCGACCTCCTCGAGTGCGCCGACAATCCCGGTGCTGCCGAGTGCGACATCGTCGTGATCGCAACGCCGTGGGACTCGGCCGCCACGACCGCGCAGGAATTTGCCCATCTCCTGGAGGGTAAGGTCGTCGTCAGCATGGCCAACGCCCTCGTGCGCGTCGGCCACGAATTCCAGCCGTTGGTCCCACCACGAGGGAGCGTGGCTGCCCATGTGCAGGCGGCCGTCCCGAAATGCCGGGTCGTCGCCGCGTTCCACCACCTTCCGGCTACGGAATTAGGCCATCTCGGGTCCCCGATCGACTCCGATGTCTTGATCTGCAGCGATGATCCGGAGGCGACCGAGGTCATCGCCGAGATCGTCAAGAAGATTCCCGGCTGTCGCCCGCTCGACGCCGGCGAGTTGTCGAACGCCACTGCGATCGAGGCTTTCACGGCGGTGTTGCTGCAGCTCAACGTCCGGTACAAGACCCGAGTTGCCCCGAAGCTGACAGGCATTCGCGGCGATCCGCGAGAAACCAAGTCGGCTGCGGCACCTGTGGACGCGGCACCCGTCAGCGAGATTCCACAGCACCGAGACGGATCGCCGTCTTGACAATGCGTCTGTATGACACGGCCCGCCAGGCCGTTGTCCCGTTCGAGCCCGATGACACGGTCACCATGTACACCTGTGGCATCACGCCGTACGACGCGACGCACCTCGGCCACGCTGCCACGTTCGTGATCTACGACATCTTGCAGCGGCGCCTGATCGATCTCGGCCACGTCGTGAAGTGCGTTCGCAACGTGACTGATGTCGATGATCCGTTGTTCGCGAGGGCGCGCCAACTCGGCGTGCATTATCTCGACCTGGCCGCCGGCGAAGAGGCCCGTTTCGAGCGCGACATGGTGGCACTCAACCTGTTGCCGATGTACAGCACCCCCCGCGCGTCGTCGGCCATCAGTGACATCCGCGGCTTCATCGGCATGGTCCTCGATCGCGGTTTCGCGTATCAGTCGGGGGGCGCGGTCTATTTCGACGTGTCGAAGTTCCCGAGCTTCGGGTCGGTGAGCAACTACTCCCGCGAGAAGATGATCGAGCTCGCCCGTGAGCGCGGCGGCAACGTCGATGATCCGAACAAGCGCGATCCGCTCGACTTCGTGCTGTGGCAACCGTCGGCCGCCGACGAGCCGTCGTGGGAGACGATGTGGGGTCCGGGACGACCGGGGTGGCACATCGAGTGCAGCGCGCTTGCGCTGCGCGAGCTCGGGACGACGATCGACCTCCACGGTGGCGGTAGCGACTTGATCTTCCCTCATCACGAATGCGAGCGGGCCCAGAGCGAGGCGGCCACCGGTGAGCCATTCGTTCGCCACTGGTTGCACGGGCCGATGGTCTACATGGACGGTAAGAAGATGTCCAAGAGCCTCGGCAACCTCGTCTTCGTCGACAAACTGCGCGAGACCTATGACCCCCGGGCGATCCGTCTGGCCATCATCGAGCACCACTACCGCGAGAACTGGAGCTGGGACGACGAGCTCATGCCGAGGTCGGTCGAACGGCTCGAGCGCTGGCAGTCGGCGGCGGGCGGATTGACAACGTCGGTGATCGATTGTGTCCGCGAGGCACTCGACGACGACCTCGACACACGGGCCGCCGTGTTGGCGGTCGACGGCGCAGCAGCCGCAGGTTGCGACGTAACCCAAGCAGCCGCTCTGCTCGGAGTGGATCTGCAATTGCCGCCAGCGGCATAGGTTTTCGTTCACACAGTCTTTACCTGAAAGACACGACGGCGTCTTCGTGGCCGGGTGATCGTGGTTTACAGTGGCCACATGTGCCAAGCAGGTGTGGGCTGGTGACGACAAATGAATGATTCGACGAGGTGCTTGGGTGCTGGGCCGATCCAGCACCGCACGCGCAGGGTCGTGCGGCCTGTAGCCATGCGGCTGTGGCGCTTTGACCTGCAAGGCTTCGAGCGCCTGCCCGCACAAGGCCCCGCGATTCTCTGCCCGAATCACATCAGCTTCCTGGACAGTGGCTTTTTGATGCTGCACGTCGGGCGCAACATCAGCTTCGTCGGCAAGGCCGAGTACATGGACTCGTGGAAGACCAAGTTCCTCTTCCCTGCGATGGGCATGATCCCCATCGACCGCAGCGGCGGCGAGAAGAGCACGGCAGCGCTCGACGCGGCTGAAGATGTTCTGCGCCGCGGCGAGCTTTTCGGCATCTTCCCCGAGGGCACTCGCAGCCGCGACGGCCATCTCTACAAAGGCCATACCGGTGCTGCCCGGCTCGCGCTCAAGGTCGGTTGTCCGATCTATCCGGTCGGCGTGATCGGGACCCGTGAGATCCAGCCGCCCGATGCCAAGCTGCCCAAGATCCGCAAGAGCGCGACGATCAAGATCGGCCGGCCGATCAAGGTCGAGCGATATCGCAACAAGATCGACGACCATCTGGTCCTGCGTCAGATCACCGACGAGTTGATGTTCGAGATTCGTGAGCTCACCGGTCAGCAATACAAGAACACGTACGCGACGAAGAAGGCCGAGAGCCTGCCGGCCGACAAGGCCGTGATCGCCCATGTGCACGAAGCGCCCGTACACGGCCGCGGGCCCGCACTCAGCGTGGCCGCCGGCGAATAGTCCGCAGGCCGCCCGGGCGCGGTTCGGTCGCAGGTCAGCGCGAATTGAACGGATGCTCTCGGGCCCGCAACCGTAGAATGCGCTTCACTATGTCCGAGATCCACATCACCCTCGCCGACGGTTCGCAACGCTCCTTCGCCCGGGGCGCCACTGCGACCGATGTGGCGATGTCAATCGGCCCCCGGTTGGTGAAGGCCGCAGTTGCGGCCGAAGTGAACGGCCACGAGGCCGATCTGAACGTCGCGCTGCCCGATGGCGCGTCCGTCGCGATCATCACCGGTGACTCCGACGGTGGCCGCCACGTGCTCCGCCACTCCACCTCTCACGTCATGGCCCAGGCCGTCACCCAACTCTTCCCCGGCGCCAAGTTCTCGATCGGCCCTGCCATCACCGATGGCTTCTACTACGACTTCGAACTGCCGGGCGCCAAGACGTTCAGCGACGACGATCTCGTCGCGGTCGACAAGCGGATGCGTGAGATCATCGCCTCCGATCAGCCGTTCGTGCGCAGCGAGATGTCCATCGACGACGCCCTCGAATTGTTCGCCGATCAGCCCTACAAATGCGAGATCATCGAGCGTGTACGCGCTCTCGGCGACGCCCCCGTCGATCCGGACGACGATGACGTCGGCGTCGATGCGGGTGAGGTCGATCCCGGTGGAACGGTCAGCGTGTATCGCAACACGCCGGAGTTCGTCGACATGTGCCGCGGGCCCCACGTACCGTCGACGGGCAAGCTCGGCCATTTCAAGCTGATGAAGGTGGCCGGAGCGTACTGGCGCGGCAACGAGAAGGGTCCGATGCTGCAGCGCATCTACGGCACGGCATGGGATTCCAGGGCGGCGCTGGACGAGCACCTGCACCGACTCGTCGAGGCCGAAAAGCGCGATCACCGCAGACTTGCGGTCGAGCTCGATCTGCTCAGTTTCCCCAACGAGTTGGGCGGCGGTCTTGCGGTGTGGCATCCCAAGGGCGCCATCGTGCGCAAGCAGATGGAGGACTACAGCCGTCAGCGTCACCAAGACGGCGGTTATCAGTTCGTGTACACGCCGCACCTCGCGAACGGCAAGCTGTTCGAGACGAGCGGACACCTTGCCTGGTACAAGGACGGCATGTACCCGCCGATGGAGATGGACAACGGCACCTATTACCTGAAGCCGATGAACTGTCCGATGCACTGCCTTATCTTCCGCAGCCGCCAGCGCTCGTACCGCGAGTTGCCGCTACGCCTGTTCGAGTTGGGCACGGTCTACCGCTACGAGCGCGCCGGCACATTGCACGGGTTGATGCGGATCCGCGGCTTCACCCAGGACGACAGCCACATCTACTGCACCGAGGATCAGCTCCAGGACGAGATTGCTTCGCTGCTCGACTTCGTGCTGTCGGTACTGCGTGCGTTCGGCTTCACCGATTTCACGGCATACCTCAGCACGCGTGACGCGAAGAAGTCCGTCGGTTCCGACGAGATTTGGGACAAGGCAACGGAGGCCCTGCGTGAAGCCCTCGTGCGCCACGGGTTGCCGTTCAAGGTCAAGCCGGGCGATGCGGCGTTCTACGGTCCGAAGATCGACATCGACGTCAAGGACGCGATCGGCCGGAGCTGGCAATTGAGCACGATCCAGTGCGACTTCACCCTGCCCGAGCGTTTCGACCTCGAATACGTCGGCGCCGACAACGCCCGCCATCAGCCGATCATGTTGCACCGCGCCCTGTTCGGATCGATCGAGCGGTTCATGGGCGTCTTGATCGAACACTTTGCCGGAGCATTTCCGGCGTGGCTCGCACCGGTGCAGGCGCGCATCCTGCCGGTAGCCACGGCCCACGAGGCCTACGCCCAGACCACGGCGGATGCGCTGCGAGCCGCAGGCTTTCGCGTCGACGTCGTCGAGGCGAATGATCAACTCGGCAAGCGCATTCGTTCGGCCAAGCTCGACAAGCTGCCGTACGTGTTGGTCGTCGGCGACGACGACGTCGCCAACCACACGCTTGGGGTCAATCCGCGAGGCGGCGAAGTCGAGCGCAACGTCCCGGTCGACGATTTCGTCGCGCGTCTCGGCGAAGACGTCGATGCTGGTGTCGTGCTGGCGTGACGGTCTGATTCGATGACCCCCCTCGAACTCTTGTGGAACGGCTGGCGAGCCACCTACGTGCAGTCCGGCGGCTCGGCCGGGGGAGTGCACATCGACGACACCTCCAGCATCTTCACCCGAATCCTGCAATCGGGCCTGCCCGACACGGACACCAATATCGTGCACCGCGGTCCGCTGACGTTCGCGATCATGAACGCGTTCCCGTACAGCGTTGGTCACGTGCTGGTATTGCCGTACCGCGAGATACCCGACCTCGAGGATCTCGCCGACGCCGAGTTCGGCGAGTTGTGGGCTTGCGTCACCGACGCCGTGCGCGCGGTCAAAGCGGCCGAGCAGCCCGGGGGGGTCAACGTGGGCCTCAACCTCGGCGAACCGGCCGGGGGGAGTGTTCGCCAACACCTCCACGTCCACGTGGTGCCGCGCTGGCACGGTGACGCGAACTTCATGACCGCCGTCGCCAACACACGCACGCTTCCCGAGGCATTGGCGGACACTGCCGCGAAAGTGCGCGCTGCATGGCCGGCGCCGTAGCCTGATCGGCGATGGCAGACAAGGCGACGACCGAGACGGCAACGACCGGGAAGGCAACGACCGGGAAGGCAACGACCGGGGAGGCGGTTGCGGTGGCGCCGGCAGTGAAGTCGAGCGACGGTGGCGAGTTCCGCGATGCCCTTCCGGATGACCTTGACGCGAGCGAGTTCGTCGGTCCGTATCAGTTCCCCGACAACAGCCGCCGGCGAATTCCCGGCACGATCTACTTCGTCCTCGCCGTCGGTTGCTTCGTGCTGTGGCTCACCCATGGCACCGGTCATCCGGTGCTGATCAACAAGGGGATGCTGTTCGCAGCGATCCTGCTCGGCGCGTTCGGCACACTCTGCCTCACGTCCGGCTGGAGGATGCAGGTCGACGAAAAGCAGGCCCTTGTGGCCGCAACGGCCGCGGTCGGCTTCGCTGTCGGTCATGCGTCGGCGCAGCAGGTTTGGCGTGGACTACGCAGTCGGCCGACCTGGCGGGTGCTTTGCTACTCGATCGAGAACCCGCCGCGCCGCCGCGGGCTCGTGCTCGTCGACGCGATCGACGGTGAGGTGTTGCAGCACCTCGTTCAGGACAACCCTGAGACCGACTGGCAGGAGCCAGAGCTGTAGAGCCGACCTGTTTACGGCTGCGGATCGGCGGGCGACCGGGCCTCTGGCGTGAGACCGACCCGGGCCGCAGCCCGCAGAAATGACCTCGACGCGAACTCGAACCACGTCGCCGTGGTCGGCCCGGCGGCCGCTTCCCGCAAGCCGTCGAGGGTGATCTCTCGGCGGATCCGGTAGCCACGGATCCTGCGCTTCGGGCCGATCCTCGCCGTGCGCACCCCGATCGCCGGCACGCCGACATCGAATACGGTCCCACCGTCGGCGGAGATCGCGAGGCCTTCGTAGGTGGAATCCTCCGAACCTCCGTCGTACTGGACGAGGTACGCGCGGGCATACCTTGGTGGCCGATCGCCCGAGGTCTGGATCCGTTCGAACAGGTTGACCGACTGGGGCCGGTAGCCCGTTGTCATTCGTGTCTTGCGGATCTTGCGGATCTTGGGGATGGCCGACAGCATCTCGGCGACGTCCTCACAACATTGGAGCTGATCGGAGCGCATCGCACGCTTGGTTTCCTCGATGCATCCCTCGCACGTCCACGCCTCCCAACGTTTGAGGAAGGCGCTGTCGTCGCGGCTGTGATCCGAGATGTGGGCCCGACAGAACGGCCGTGCGCATGCCCGACAGCTGCCGGTGGCCACCACCCCACATCCGCAGACAGCGGGGTTGTTCGCCGGCGTCGACAGCGCGGCGCGATGGTCCGTCCAGACGCCGCCGTCCCAGTAACGCAGATGTGCGGGATCATCGGGGTCCGGATACCAGCCGGCAGGAAACCCTTCGTGGCGCAGCAGGCGACCCTCCGCCGCTGTGGCTCGCCTGGTTGACATTGCAGACACCTCCCATCCCGGTAGTTCGACATAATAGGAGGTGATCAGCTCACCGCGAAGCGCAGGAGCAGAATCTTAATTTGGCTACGCAGAGTCTTATTTCGGCTACGCAGAGTCTGGGATCAATCGCGATGGGCGGAGTCCTGCAGGGTGCGAATGGCCGCCGCCGCGGCGAAGGCCTGCTCTCGCAGAGCGTCGAGATCTCGTTCGGTCCAATCTTGCGCCCGGCGGGCCTCGATCGTCGCCGCGACGCCTACGGCAGTGGTTGTTGTGCCGAGGAGCGCGGCAGCCGCCTGGATCGCTCTGTCGACTGCGGCGTTCGTCGCAGTGATCAGCTCGGGTGGCGACTCGGGACCTGCGGCATCGCTCGAACGACGAGCCAGCGATCGGAATGCGACCGCGAGATCTGCTGGTGAGGACTTGCTCATGCCCTAGTGTTGCACGCTCATCACTGCCGGTTCAGATCGGCAGAGAGCTAACCTGCTGACAATGTTCGACGGCAAATTCCGTGCGCCAATCGACAAGGCCGTCCGGCCAATCGGCAGGGTGCTGCGCCGTACTGGATTGTCGCCGGATCATCTCACCATTCTGGGCATCCTGGTCGCGATCGGCGCTGCGGTCGCAATCGGCGCTGGTCAACTGCTGCTCGGATTTGGACTCGTGATTCTTGCGGCACTGCCAGATCTGCTCGACGGCGCTCTCGCGAAGGCATCGAATCAGGTCAGCCAGCGCGGCGCGTTCTTCGATTCCGTGATCGATCGCGTCACCGATGCCGTCATCTTCGCCGGCGTCGCCTACTACTACGCCGACGGCCATGGCCACGATCCGCGGCTGGCGATGGTGCCGTTCGGGATCATGGCGTTCTCGTCCGTCATTTCCTACGAGCGGGCCAAAGCGGAGTCTCTCGGGCTCGAGGCAAAGGGTGGTCTGATGGAGCGCGCCGAGCGCATCATCTTGTTGCTGATCGGGCTGCTCATCCCTCCGATACTGCTGATCGTTCTGTGGACGATGCTGGCCCTCACGGCGGTCACTGCGGTGCAACGCTTCATCAAGGTGTGGAAGCAGGCGGGCGTCACTCCGCGCACGGCTGCGAAGATGGAGGTCCGGGCGCTGCGGCGGGCAACTCGGCGCAAGGCGTACACGGAACGCGTTCCGACCCGGGTGCCACGCCGGCGTCCGAACCCGTAGGCCGTGACCCCTCCCAAGACCACCCGTGGCCTGCTGGCCGACAGCGCAACGGTCAACGGCTACAAGATCGGTTCGCTCGCGGCGCGAGCCCTCCCGGGCCCGTTGGCGAGTGCCGCGGCCTCGATGATCGGCCTGACCCTGGCCGCCGGCATGCGCGACAAACGGGAGATGATCGAGCTCCACCTCAAGCGGGTCAATCCATCGCTGAACGGATTCGCGCTGCGGCAATCCGTGCAGCAGGCGTTCGACTCGTACGCCAAGTACTACGTCGAGAGCTTCCGGCTCCCAACCATGTCGAAGCGGGCGGTTGAAGCCGGCTTCAGCATCGAGGGCATGGAGAACGTCAGCAACGCCGCGGCCATGGGCAACGGTGTGATCCTCGCCCTGCCTCACCTCGGCGGGTGGGAATGGGCCGGCCGGTGGCTGATCGACCAGGGCTACAAGATGACCGTGGTCGTCGAGCCGATCGAGCCTGCGGAGCTGTTCGAATGGTTCGTCGACCTTCGCCACAAGCTCGGCATGACCGTCGTGCCGCTCGGCCCGAAGGTGGCCGGGGCGGTGTTGAAGGCCTTGCGCGCGAACGAGGTGGTCTGCCTGCTCTGCGACCGTGACATCGAACGCACCGGCATTCCGGTGGAGTTCTTCGGTGAGACGACGACCCTTCCCGCCGGTCCGGCCACGCTCGGCCTGCGCACTGGCGCACCCGTGCTGCCGGTCGGCTGCTACTTCACCGACCGTTACAACGGCCACCACGCGGTCGTCCGCCCGGCCGTGCCGGCCAACCGATCCGGACGTCTCCGCGACGACGTCGCCAACATGACCCAGCTACTCGCCGGCGAACTCGAATTCCTGATCCGCCGAGCCCCCGAACAGTGGCACCTGTTCCAACCCAACTGGCCCAGTGACCCCGGATATTAGCTCTGACGTGGTACGGAGTGTTGCTTCGATCGTCTACGGGTGACTTTACGGGTGACCTCCCAGGAAAATCGTGCATCCGGCCATCGCTACGGGTGACCCCGTGAGGCGCGACGAGGATTCATTCGGGGTCTCTCTAATCACGCTCAGGTGATTCGAGGGTTCCAGTGAGAGGCCCTGTTGGGTGTTTGCCCAGGGCCGCGGGCAATCTCCCGGTCGTTGCTTGCCGGTGTGAGTCCGGTCCGCAGCATGAAGCGAAGCCTGCCGCGTCGTTAACACCGGAAGAGGTGTCGAGTCCGGGGAAATCGGGACGAAGGCTATACTCCGTACACGTGGTCAGTCGTTGGTGTTCCTGCCAACGATTACAACCGAGTCCGACTCTGCAGTGCTACACGCTCGGTGGCCAGAACGTGCAGGGGGGCTTCGATATCAACAACAACTAACCGCCGCGCTGCCCTCACGTTGTTCGCGACATGCGTCCTGGCCGTGACGGCTTGCGGCAGCTCAACCTCGACGACCGCACCTCGGACGGCGGCATTCACAGTTGCCACCGGTCCGGAGGCCACCGCTACACCAACAGCGGGTGTCGGCACATCTCAGGATTCGACCCCGAGTACGTACCCCTTTGTTCCCCCAGCGTCCTACGCCCCCACGGCCGCGGCGACAGGCTCCCAGGTCGGTGCTGCCCCGGCCGAGGTCACAGCGAGGCTCGCTCCGGCATTCCCGCACGTCGTATCGGCCACAGTCGGCGAGGCACCGAGCGCGAAGGCCATGTCAAAAGTGTGGCTCAATGTCGTGACGCGAGTTGACGCCGGCGATCAACATCCTCTGGAGCCCGTGTGGGAAGCCGAAGCCTTGGAAGGCGCAATCGCTGAGGAAGTGGCTACGACCGGAATACTCGCCGAGGCGGTGAGCGGCATCAGCGTCACATTTCAAGGTGGCGACGGCTCGCTTCCGAATCCGTACGTTGGCGTGGCCGGGCGTGTTGCCGCGCGGCAGGTGTTTGCCGGGCCAACCGATCCTGACGCCATCCGCCGGCAGGTCATGGCGTCGGTCATTCGGTTCGGACTCGCAGATCCGAAGGTGACTGTTGATGTTTACGATGCTCACGGACCCGCGGTGGCCGTGCATATCACTGTTGGCGCCGCGGCCGAGTTACGCGGAGATCTGAGGGGTCTTCAGGCAGAAATCGACGGCACGAACAAACGCTGGCCAGCGGTTTACCTGGAGATCGCGCTGCCAAACGGCCAGTTCATTGCCAAGCTGTCACAGGCGTTCCGCACCGGAAACGGCGGGGTGTGGATCGATCCTGCGTACGAGGACACGATCGGCGGGCCCGCACACGCGTAGCCGCCATCGCGAGCCGACCCTGGACCCCGGCGACGCCGCTGCCGCGCACCGACCACACGCCACGGCAACGAAAGGCTGCTCAGATTGGGAAACCTCGATGCTGTGACGTGCGAGAGACATATTTTCGTTTTGATGGAGCTCAGGGACCTGCAGGCGGTCGCCGAGTTCGTCGACCCGTCGCCCGGGGTATTTCAACTTCAACGGCGACACGGCATTCGGGAGATGCCCCGGCCAGACCCCAAGCGCTACGACCACCGCAACGTCCTTGCATCACATCCTCTATCAGGGACAATCTGTGCACGTGGTGTCGGGATCTCGATCGGCGAGTGATCGTCGCCGACGTCAACGGTGAGATCGTCGCTGGTGCGGTAAACGAACGCACCGTGCACCCGCAACAAGGTTCACTCGCCGACGTGCGCTGTCTGATGGTGTTCGCCGTTCGCCATGACCAGCGCAGGGGGCGGCGCGCCAAGGTGCTGGCCGAATCCGTCATCGCTGAGATGCAACGCGAAGGGGTCCCCCTACGTGCCCACTGACTTGTCTACCCGACCAACCTTGCATCGATCGTCGTCAGCCGCACCGTCTTCCCCGAGGCAGACGAAACATACCTTCCGAGGACAAGCCGTACGCCAGTTTGATGCTCTCTCTCTGAACGGCACCGCCGCGACCGATGCGCCTACTTGTTCGTTCACCGTCACATAGTTTCGCCGCGGTCGCATCGTTGATCGGTACGCGCGTTCTGCTCGCTTCGCGTATTTCGGATCGGGCGGAATAAGCGTCGTTCGGCATCCGACGTCTGCCGCCCACCGCGCTTCGTGGCTCGTGGCTGGAGCGCTGATCGGCGTCGTCGCAATTCGCGTCACAGGCTTGCGAGTTCGTCCATGACGGCGTCGGCGCCGGGCATGGCCTCTATCTCGCGTGCGACGGTCCTTGCGGCGTCCCTGTACTGGTCGTCGCCGAGGACTCGCGCCAGTGCGTCGGAAACGGTCTGCACAGACACGTCCGTGCTGAGGGCGATGCCGGCACCCGCGGCCGCGCATGCGCCTGCGTTGGCGAACTGATCCGCAGCTTGGGGAATGCACACCTGAGGGATTCCCCGACTCAACGCGGCGAGCATCGTTCCCGACCCACCGTGGGAGATCATCGCTGCGCACCGGTCGAGGATCACGTGTTGGGGGATGTAACGCTCGACGTGCAAATTTGACGCCGGCACTCCGAACAGTTCGGGATCGCCGCGTGGTCCCACCGTGGCAACGAAGGTGGCATCGAAGGTTGCGGGTACACGAGCCAGCGTCCGGAAGTCGTCGTTGTCGTTGAAGACTGTCCCGAACGTGATGTACACGATCGGTCGATCCTTCGGCGTTCCGTCAAGAAAAAGGGTGCAGGTTGGCGACGCTTCGTGGCCCGGAACGTGATCCGCGGATTCAGGGCGACGCATCGTCGTCCGCCCGAGCCGAGTCACATCGCCGACTTGCATACTTCGCGGGTAGATGTCGATGTACAGGTGGTCATAGCACCCTCCGAACGGGCGAGGTTCCAAACCGTTCGCTGCCCACGTCCGGTCAAGGAATGACGCTGCTGCGTTCACCCGATGATCAGGAATCGTGGCTCCGAACGAATGCGTCGCATTCGGAATCCCCAACACGTTCGCTATCACGGGACCAGCGAACTCGGCCGCGTCGCAGACCATCACATCCGGCTCCCATGCCGTCGCAGGATCGATCAGCTCCGCGTACATCGGCAAAGCGGCCACCGCTCCGAACAGACGCGGGAACATATGGTCCGACAACGACATCCCGGAAAGCTGCGCCCCTTCCGGGAATCGCCGCCGATATTCCCGCATCCGATCGGCCGCGCTCAAACCGGCAGCAACTGCCACGATGCCTGCCGCTTCGACCATGCCGCAACTGTCGGCACCAGTCGCGAACAACACATCATCACCTCGATCGCGTGCAGCAACCGCCAGCGGGATCATCGGCTGGACATGACCGATACCTGCTGTCGAGGTGAACAAGACCTTCATTCGCCACATCCTCGCACAACGCAAATTCCACCGTCGTCACGAATCCGTCTCCGCTGATCGCGCTCGCAACTACTCCGGAGCACAGCCGCGCTCTGTGAGACTCGGCGGATGACGGAACCCCCGGATGCGGCCAAGTGGACCGACTCCACCCCATCCGATCCCGGGATCACGGTCGTTCAGGTGTTCGCCTATCTCGTCGAGGCGTTGCTCGGATTGGCGCTTGTCACCGCATGGTGGCGATGCGGGCTCGTGTCTTGATCTGGCGCGCCATTCGCCGCGTCATCGCGAAGTCGCCGAACTCCATGAGCAAGACCCCGAGGATCGCCGTCAGCGGATGACGCCGACATCGGAACCCATTGGTCGACCTCGAGATGTTGCAGGTCGGCCACGATCGTTGTCGCACTCGGTCGACGAGAAGGTCGTTGCTGTAGAAGCCGGCGCGGCCGCAGCCGGCCTGTACCAACCACGGCCACACCGCATCCCGGGGTCGCGTCGATCGTGATCGATCTCGTCGACACGAACTGCGCGGTCGGCAAGAGAGCGTCGCCGGGCATGGCTGCCACGACCTCGCCGGTCGTCGAACCCCAACGCAGATGCCAACGCCGGTACAGCGGTGCCGTCAGGAACAACGGGAGATCGGATGCGCCGTCGCTGTCTGTGATCATCTGCGGCGAAGTCGGAGGCAGATATCTGCAATGGCAGGGGCGGGATTCCACCTGTCGCACTGATGGCCCGGCGCAGCTTGACCTGGGTGTCCTCGTCCACGTCAGTAAGGAGCGACGCGGAAGCGGGACGACCAGTCCACGCTAAACCGCGTGCAGCTTGTCGCCGATGGACACCGTTCCGACCCGAGCGACGGTTGCGCCGACAGCCAGATAGCCCTGACGCTCACGGTGAATCGCCCGCAACACGTCCAGATCACGCTGCACATCTCCAGGTTGCGGGCGAGTGACCATCACACAGCGCCCGATGCGCATCCCCACATCAAGCAGCGCGTCCCCGACCGCAACCTGGGCGCCGACGAACGAATCCTCATCCGCGCCGTCGAGCAGCACATTGCTCCGGAACCGGCGCAGCGCCCAGCCGCCGATTGTCGCGCTCGATACGAGCGACACTGTGGCGCCCTGCGAATCGTGAAACGCCCCCCGCGATCCATCGAAGGGCTCCCATCGGCCGGTGCTCTCATGTTCGAAGTCAGCCGGGTTCTCATAGCGCCGGACGATCTCGTCCGTGATCGACCGCAGCGCCACCTGCCGACCCAGCCATGTGGACAGCGCGGCGTCGTCGGTGGCGATGCTGCCATCGGGCAGGGTGATCTCCACGCTGCCGTCCTCGCGTGCTCTGGCTGCGGCGAACAACAACTCCGGGACACGGCGCGCGGTCAACCCGAAACCAGTCGCAACATCGAAGATCGCGAACTTGCGGTCCCCCTCCAGCCCCTGCTCCGACACCCGAACCGAGTGGACCCTCTCGCCCTGCAACGACTTCACCGGAAAGCGACACAGCTGTGTTACCTGCATCACCGAAACCTACCAATCCCATGAGCATGCCGTACGTCGTTGCTTGCTCGGTGGCCGCTACATCACCGACGACGGCCGGCTCGAGACCTCTGTTGGGTCGTTGGGTGGCGACGGGCTCGCCGACATCATCGACAACTGATCGTCGCCTGGCGCCGGCTGTCTCAGCAGCAGCTCGGGTACTTCAGGGCCCCTGCACGAGGGTCGTTGAGATGTGGGTGGTTCCTTCGAGGGTGCGATGCACTGGGCACTTGTCCGCGATGCGGAGGAGGGCGGCGCGTTGGTCGTCGTCGAGGTCACCGGCGACGACGATGCGGCGTTGGAAGTGGTCGACGAGCGGAGCAGCTCCTTCTACGCAGGCGTCGCAGTCCTGGGCGTGGGTCTTGGCGTGGCTGACCTCCACCGTGACGCGGTCGAGCGGAAGTCCTTTGCGGTCGGCGTAGAGCCTGAGTGTCATCGACGTGCATGCTCCGAGCGCCGCGCCGAGGAGGTCGTACGGCGATGGGCCGGCGTCGAAGCCGCCGACGTCGACCGGTTCGTCCGCGAGGAAGCGGTGATCGCCGACCACGACGTGGTTCAAGAAGGTTCCCTGTCCGGTCTCGGCCACCACCACTGGCGCGCTCGCGCTCGGCGACGGTGCGGCCGGGTGCTCATCGATGAGGAATCGCTCCGACCAGCACGCGATCATCCGTGCGGCGTAGATGGCGTCATCTGGTCTGGTCAGGAGGTGGTCCGCTCCGTCGAGGGCGAGAAAGCTCTTGGGGTGCCTCGCAGCGGCGTAGATCCGCGCCGCGTTGTCGATGCCAACGATGTTGTCAGCGGGGGCATGCGCGACAAGGAGCGCCGCATGGAGTTGACCGGCTCGTTCCTCGATCGAATGCGCTGACAGATCGTCGAGCATCTCGCGACGGATCGTGAAGCAGCGGCCGGCGATGTCAACCATCGCGCGGCCCTGCTGCTCGATCACGGGAAGCTGCGGGCCGAACAGTCGGGTGATGTGGGCGACATCGGCGGGCGCGCCGAGCGTGGCGACTGCCCGGACCTCTGGGAGATCGGCGGCGACGGCGATCATTGCGGCACCGCCAAGGCTGTGGCCGATGAGAAGTTGTGGCGCGGCGTGGTGCTCGCGGAGCCACCCGGCGGCGAGCCTGAGGTCGTCGAGGTTGGAGGAGAAGTCGGTGTTGGTAAAATCGCCTTCGCTCGAACCGAGGCCGGTGAAGTCGAACCGGAGGACGCCGATGCCGTGCCCATTGAGTTCGGCCGCGATGCGCCCGGCTGCGACGATGTCCTTGGAACATGTGAAGCAGTGAGCGAACAGTGCAAAGGCGTGTGGAGGGCCGGCGGGAAGGTCGAGCCTGCCGGCGAGCGGGGTGCCGAGGCTGCCGGTGAAGGTCACTTGTTGGCGGGTTCGTGTCATCTCGTCAGATCCGTTCGTCGTTCAGTCTCAGCGCGCGTAAACCCGCTCGAACGCCTGAACCTTCCATGCCCACGACCCGGCGACGAGTCGCCTCCAGTCGTTTCGCCCACCGAACGCGACGGTGCCCGGGAGCGAGTTGGCTCCCGGGCACCGTGACGGGAATCTGCGGATCAGGCGTGAGCGTGGGTGCGGGCGTGATCTGTGGTGGCCACCGTCGTCGACTGCCGGCGACCGAGCACCGCCCACGCAACAGCGACCATGGCGAACATCAGGTGTCCGACGAACAGCACCCATGGGGTGAACAGTGACCGTGCGTCCGGATCGATCGCATTCCACGCCACGAGTTGGCCGGCCCACGCCGCCATCGGCACGCCGATCGACACGGCCACGGCGCTGCCGGTCGAGATCGATCTGCGGCTGGTGCCGGCGACGATCATGACGCCGAGCATCATCGACACCATCAGGTGGATGACGATTCCCAGGACGAAGGTGGCCCCGTTGAATCCGCCGTCGAGAGGGGCATCACGCCAGACAGAGTGTGCGATGAAGTTGACTGGCGCGAAAAACCCGTCGCCGGTTGCTGCGAGCGCGATCATGGACCACATCGCCATCACCATGCCGCCCACCGCTCCGAGTAGCGCTCCCTGGATGATCTTTCGTACGTTCATTTTGGTGTCTCCTTGTGTCGAGTTACAACAGGGAACCCGCCGAGCGGAGCTGCTCGTTCATGAGTGTCAGGTTGCTGACAGAGTTGGTGCACCACGGTGAGCCGCTGGCTCGAAGGCCTCAGATTTGGCGCCTCGGTCGACGACTCGATGCGCCAGGCCGCCTGGGTTGCACGGTGCGTCGGGCGTGGATCAGTGCCTCACCTCTCTCCGTCTGATCTGGAGTTGCTCGCCGCCGAGTTGTCGACAGTGAAGTTCGCGCGCGGCGACGTGGTGTTCGTCGCGGATCAAATGTCGTCCGCGGTGTGGGTCGTCCGATCCGGATCCATCGGGCTGTTCGCCGGAGCCGGCACGGAGCGTGTGATCCTTTCGATCCTTCGCCCAGGAGATCTCGACGGAGATGTCTCGATGCTGCTCGGCATGCCGCAGCCCTACTCGGGCGAAGCACTCGAGGATTCGATCTGCCATCGGCTCGACAGTGACCTGTTCGGAAAGCTGTTCGGCCAACATCCCGAACTCGCCCGCCGCTGGCTGATCGCGGTTGCGAGTCGACTCGCAACGAGCCAGCAGCGCCTGGTCGACCTGCTCGGAGTGCCGCTCGCCCGCCAGGTTGCACGGGTCATCCTCGACGAAGCCGTCGATGACGAACTTCCATACTCGCAGGCGACTGTCGCCGCCCTCCTCGGCGCCCGTCGGCCGTCGGTGAACAAGGTGGTCAGCGATCTTCAGCGTCGTGGGTTCATCGACGTTGGATACCGCTCGATCAAAGTGATCGATGCGGCCGCACTGGTCGCACAGGCCGGGCGATCGACCGTGGGGCGGACCTGAGAACTACGCGTCCGCAGCCGTTGCTCAGGTCGTCTGGGTGACGCGGTGGCTCCGGTGAAGCGCACGGCGGCGACTCACCGGTGTCTCCTCGTAACCGTGTTGATGGTGTCCGACGAACGGAAGGATCTCCAGTTGGTTGCCCTCGGCCACGCGCGCCAGATTGCCCTGATCGTCGCTCACAGCGCAAGTGCGATCAATGATCCAGAACAACGCGCTCCAGGAGACGCGCGGATCTACAGTTCTGCGTCCGCGGTCTCACGAGGCACTACCCCGCGCTGCGCGGTGGATCGCAAGACGAGCCAGGTCGGAAGCCGCTGGCGGAAAGCCTTCACCCAGGTTCTGCGAGTACACAATCACGAACGTGTCTCCGCGGGCCTCGACCGCTCGATCGGGGACCGATGTAGCGGGCGCGGCACCTTCGCCGAGATAGACCAGCACGGTCCCCAGGCCGCCGCTGACGGGAAACGCGCAGATCCGCTTATCGGTTTCACCGATTGAGTTCGTGAGGACTCCCGGCTGAGCTTCAGCCCCAACTGCCGCGCCCACCTCATCCGACGTGAGCAGATCGCAAGCGCTCGCCACCCTTGCTACATCGTGGCTGGAGCACCCAACCATCGCCGCCACCGACAGCGTCACCCCTCCGAGCACAGCCAGCATCACGAGCGCATAGTGCCCTGATCCGGCTCCTCGACGCAAGCGCGATCGACGATGCAGAACAACGAGCGCCCAGCAGCAGATCGAAGCCGCTGCGTCGTTGGTTCGATCAGGTGCCGCCGGGGTTCTTCACCGTGATCGATCCACTCGCGAGCGATCCACTCGCGGATGACCCGCCGAGGAGAAGAATCGGGTACTGGCCGGGAGGCAGAATCGGAACCGTGATGGTGATCGGGGCGTTGCCGTCTCCTCCGGCTGGAACAGCGAACGGGCCGACCTCTCCCAGAGCGATGTGTGGGATTGGGCCGATCAGAATCCCGACGCCTGCCATCTCGTCTCGAGCGCCGCTGTTGTGCGCATGGACGATCAGCTCGACTCGTGCACCGGGGCACGCCTCCGATGGATGCACCTCGACCGAGTAGGTCAGCGAGCCTGTTACCGGAACAATGGTCATCACGGTCTGGTGGCCTTCACCGGGGACGCTTGTCGAGGGCAGCACCGTGTCGCAGCCGTCGTCGGGGGTGGGCGAGGAGGAGGAGTTCTCCGGTGCCGACGACGAAGTAGAGGGTTCTATGGGTGCGGAAGACGGTGTAGAGGGCGGAGCAGGCGTCGCGGTTGCGCGGGCCGATGAGTTGACCGCGGTTGTGGACGCGCTGGTGAAACTGCTTCCCTCGCTGTTCGGTTCGCATGCTCCGACTGAGACCGTTGCTACCAACAGACCGAGAACGAATCGAGTCGGACTTGGAACGCTCATACGGCCCGACACGAACGAATATTGACCGCTACGCCGTGCCGTTGCAAGGCACGATGAGCGTCGGCCCGATCGACAGTTCGGTACTACGTGCAGTCGCGCTCGAACTGAGCTTGAAGGGCGTCCCGCCGGATGGATCGATGGTCGTTGCCGAAGCGGTCTACCTGCTGACACGAGAACTCGGCCCACACGCCGAACCAACGTTCTACGACGCGATCATCGACGGCACTCTGACCGTCGAACCCCTCTCCACAGCCGACTGGCAACGCATCCGCGATCTCGTCGACCGCTACCAGAACCTGCCCCTCGGCGGAACCGACGCCTCGCTGATCGCCTTCGCTGATCACCTCGGTGCGACACGCATCGCCGGCTTCTGCTTTCGTAACCACTCAGGCCTGTCAGTGTTCACGGTCGCGGACCTCGCCTGGCTGATCGGCGTCTTGGAAGACTGGCTGCTCCACGCCTCCGACGACACCAGAGCCGATCTCGCCGCCTTCGTCGGCCACGGCGCGTTCAGTCGCCCGGCCGATCAACACTCCCCGCACCGATTGAGGTGGAATCCGGCTGAAGCCACTCAGGGGCTGCAGCGGTCATGGCTCTCGCCTGCCTCGTCGCCGAGAGTTCGCCGCGGTGATCTCGGTGAGCGTGCGCCGCATCCCGGCGGGGTAGCCAGCCGGTGTGGTCTATTGTGGTCGGTGCGGTCATGGGGGCTGTTGAGCGAAGGGGTGGTCGTCATGTTCGGTCAAGTCCGTGGTGCTTCGTTGACGCGTTCGCGTTGGGCCGCAATTGGGGCGGCGATGGCGGTGGCTGGGGGTGGTGGTGGAATCGGTTGGATTGCCCACGCCGCTGGTGATTCAGCGCCTTCGTCGTTTGTGTCGATCACGCCGTGCCGGTTGTTCGACACGCGTCCGCCCACTGACAACGTGGGCGATCGAACCACGGCGCTCGGCACGGGTGAAACGTTCGCGCGCCAGGTTTGGGGAACGAATGGTGGCTGCACCATTCCGTCGACGGCGACCGGCATCGCGTACAACCTGACGGTGCCCGATCCAACGGTGTCGGGCTTCATCAAGCTGTTCCCTGGGGACGCTGCGGCGCCCAACGCGAGCGCGATCAATCCGGTCGCTGGCGGTGGCAACAAAGCCAACAGTGGCATCGTTGGCCTGTCGGCCACGGGAGGCATCAAGCTCTTCATTCAGACCGGTCCCATCAACGCACTGCTCGACATCACCGGCTACTTCGTGCCGACCGGCCAGCGGGGTGTCTCGGCGTGGGACACCATCCCGAGTGGGCAGACCGTCACGGGTAGCTTTGGCTTCACCAAGGACGTACCGCCAGGTGTGAATTTCTACACCGTCGCCCTCCCGGCGAAGGCTCCGGTTGCGTTGACGGATGTCAACGTGAACTTCAAACAGAGTGGCGCTCTCACGTTCGACAACGACGCTTCGTGCACCGGTACGGCGGGTGCCCCAACGGCGCCGGCCGGCAAGGTGTGCCTCTACATCGACACAGCGTTTGCTTCGGGGGGTACCGTGAGCTCCTTCCAAGGAATCGGTGCCGTTCTGGGTAATCAGTCGTTCGGCGTGGTCTGGGTCATGTCGGCACTGGTACCACCACCACCAGCGCCATCGGAGGCGATCGAACTCATCGTCACGTGGGCCTACACCGCTCCGTAGGATCATGGGCGGCGGGTTGAACCTGACGTGAAGTTCGTGGGTGCGGTGTCGCCTTGCGTCGCGGGTCAGCAGCGCGAGTTCATTCCACGCGGCATGTGTGCCGTCGTCGAGCAACCGTTTCGCGGATCTGAACCGGCGAGACGGCCAACGAGTCAGTCGACGTTGTCTGCCGGCGTCTGAGCGGAGTAGCTCCACTCGGGTTTGCCGCCAGCGGCGTTGGACGTGACCTGTGGGCCGACGAGCATGAAGTGGACCTCGTCGTCGGCTTTCGGGCAATGCTCGACTCCTCGCGGGATCACGAACAGATCGCCTTGGTCGAGCTCGATGTTCCCTGAACGGAGTTGGATGGTCAGATGACCACGCAGGATGAGGAACGTCTCGTCTTGGTCGTCATGAGCGTGCCAGTTCGTCGAGCCGATGCCCTTGGCGACCTTGAAGAGATTGCCATTCGCCTCACCGATCGTGCGTTGCGACCAGAACTCCTCCAGCGTGGCGGCGGCTTGTGCAGGTGAAACCTTGTCCATCCACCGACTCTAGAGAGATTGGCGGTGAGTTCGCCAAAGAGGATGGCGGATTCCACGCGTCCGGCTCGGACGTGTGGAATCCGCCAGTGCCGCCAGGGGGCCGGCGTCGGTCAGTCGTACGAGACGCTGATGCCGGTGATCGTGGCGGTCAGGCCGGCGCAGGTGTCAGTCGGGGCGTCGCCGCGGCGAAACAGTCCGATCAGGATCGAATCGCCGGGTTGCATCGGGATAGTCGCGTTCGGTGACACGATGGTGCCTGTCGTTGCGGCAACGACGTTCGCGGTCGTCGACGTGCTGGCGCCAACGGTCCATCCCGCGCTCGTGAAAGCGCCAGCGATCTGAGCGAGCCCAGGCCTTGTCACGGTGAGGTTGTTCGGTTGCAGCGCGATCGCGCATGCGCCGTTCACCACCCAGCTCACCGAGACGGTCACGGGCGTGCCCGTCGTGTAGTCGGGTGGGAGCACGAAGCCGGTCGTCAACTGGGGGTAGCTACCGGCGATGCCATCGGCGAAGCGGATGCCACCCGGGAAGGCCTCGGTCAATGTGGCATTGGTGAGTGTCATTCCGGTGATCGGCAACGAAATGAACTTGTCATTGCCCGGCAAGTAATAGCCGGCGACATCAACGATGACGTGTGTCGTCCCCACATGGTTGTAGAAGCTGACCTTGCCATCGGCGGACAGCGCCACCGTGACGAGGTTCGGCACGACATCGCCCGCGACCCAGTTCAGGTTCGAGGCGGTCGGGCGGGCCTGGTCACTCGGCCACACGGTGAGGAACGACGACGCGCTGGTGCCGGTGACGGTCACGTTCATGACGACCGCTGACGCCTTCACCGGGACGGGTGCCACGCCTGCTATCTTCAGGGTGATCGTTCCGTCCGGACCGACTGGCCCAGCGATCCCGCCGACGTTCTCGGGCGCCGGGCGCGTATCGAGGATCCGCACCGGTGCGATCGGTTTGAACGACCCGGTCGAACCGGGCCCGCTGCTGGGAGCCGCGAGGCTGCCCGTCACCAACCCGCCGAATCCCACCGCCACTGCCATCGCAGCCCCCACTGCTGCCCATCTTGATCGCCACATACCGGTTCTTTGAGCCATGTCGTCGTTCCCTTCGTTCGTGCACCTGTGGTGCGCCTTGTTCGCGAATCGCGATTGTAGACGCCTCAGGACAACGGTCTGAACGAACCGTCCGGGTCCATGACTCGGCCAGAGTTCGTCGACGGTCGGTGCCTCCCAAATCATCGATGCACGCCGTCCGGCTCCGGCCAGGTCATCGCCATCACCCGCTGACCTCGCCTCAAGTCGACTCGTCGCGCTGTCGATGAGAAATGGTGCGGTCGTTCGACCGGCGGCGGGCCCTGGCTCGCTTCCTGGGGGTTCGCTGCCAGGGGGCTCGCCGCCGGCCGTGCGCACCTTCGGCCAGCTCCGCTGGAGGGTTGGGCTGTTCATCGCCATCGTCATCGGGTTCATCCTGGCCTGCCTCGGGTCGGCGATCACGACCCTCCAGCGACCGGCGGGGCCGCTCCTGTGCAGCCGTGGAGACTTCGTCGCCGGC
>JANYKS010000006.1 GCA_025358125.1 Actinomycetes bacterium | reverse complement strand
CGGCCGTGCGCACCCTCGGCCAGCTCCGCTGGAGGGTTGGGCTGTTCATCGCCATCGTCATCGGGTTCATCCTGGCCTGCCTCGGGTCGGCGATCACGACCCTCCAGCGACCGGCGGGGCCGCTCCTGTGCAGCCGTGGAGACTTCGTCGCCGGCAACGTCTCTGAGCACTTCGGCGGCACCACGGCGTACAACATCGACTCGGCGTGCATCACCGGCGGCGTTGTCCGTCACCTTTCCCAGACGGTGATCATCGGAGTGCTCTGGGTCGAGTATGCGGCCGCCGCATTTGTGGTCATCGCCATGCTCGTCTGGGTCATCCGGGGCCTACGCGGTCCGCCCCGCGTCGATGACCCCGCCGACCCGATCTCCCCGTGAGGCTGTGTCCGGCGCAGCAAACTCGTCGATGTCGACAGGCACCCGTGTTTCGCAACAGCCGTCGACGTACGAAGGTAGGCTCTCGACTGATCATGCCGCTGTGGGTGTCACGGGCGTGCCGCCAAGGCCCACCCGCTCGCCGCCAGGGCCTACCTTCGCCTTACGAGGAGCCACCCCGTGCCACGCCCTGACCCGCCGCCGACCCGGATCTACAGCCAGCAGGAGCTCGAGCTGATCGATGGGTATTGGCGAGCGGCGAATTACTTGTCGGTCGGGCAGATCTATCTGCTGGACAACCCGTTGCTGCGAGAACCGCTGCGAGCCGAACACGTCAAGCCGCGGCTGCTCGGACATTGGGGGACGACGCCCGGGCTGAATTTGCTGTACGCGCACATGAACCGGGTCATCAACGAACGTGACCTCAATGCCCTGTACGTGACCGGCCCAGGTCATGGCGGACCAGGGCTGGTGGCGAACGCCTACTTGGAAGGCACCTACAGCGAGGTCTACTCCTCGATCGGGCGAGACGAGGACGGGTTGCGGGCTCTGTTCAGGCAGTTTTCCTTTCCCGGCGGCATTCCCAGCCACGTTGCGCCTGAGACGCCCGGGTCGATTCATGAGGGCGGTGAGCTCGGCTACTCGCTGGTGCACGCCTTTGGCGCGGCATTCGACAACCCGGACCTGCTGGTGCTGTGCGTGGTCGGTGACGGAGAGGCCGAGACTGGTCCGCTTGCAACCAGTTGGCATTCGAACAAGTTCCTCAACCCGGTGACCGACGGCGCGGTGCTCCCGGTGTTGCATCTCAACGGTTACAAGATCGCCAGCCCGACGGTGTTGGCCCGGATCCCCGACGACGAGCTTGCTGCGCTGATGCGTGGCCACGGTTACGACCCGCACTTCGTCGTCGGCGACGATCCCGCAGATGTTCATCAGCAGCTCGCAGCCACGCTCGATGAGGTGCTGGACGACATCGCGACCATTCAACACGAAGCCCGCGAGGCCACGGGCTCGCCTGCGGTCCGTGCGGTGTGGCCGATGATCGTGCTGCGCACGCCGAAGGGTTGGACCGGCCCGAAGGAAGTCGACGGTGTCCCCGTCGAGGGCACCTTCCGTTCCCATCAGGTCCCGCTGGCCGAAACCCGTAGCAACGCCGAACATCGTGACCTGCTCGAGCAGTGGCTGCGCAGCTACCGCCCGGAGGAGCTGTTCGACAGCGCCGGGCAGCTGAGCCAGCGGCTGCAGGCGTTCGCGCCGAAGGGCCAACGACGGATGAGCGCAAATCCGCACGCCAACGGAGGGCTGCTGTTGCGCGATCTCGCGATGCCCGACTTCCGCGACTACGCGGTGCCGGTGGACCACCCCGCCGCCGAGTCGAGCGAGGCCACTCGGGTGCTCGGTGCCTTCCTGCGCGACATCATCGCCCGCAACCCTGACCGGTTCCGGATCATGGGTCCCGACGAGACGGCGTCGAATCGGCTGTCGGCGGTGTTCGAGGAAACGAACCGTGCCTGGAATGCGACCACGTTGCCAGGCGACGATCACCTGTCACCCGACGGTCGGGTGATGGAGGTGCTGTCGGAGCACCTGTGCCAAGGGTGGTTGGAGGGCTACCTTCTCACCGGTCGGCACGGCCTGTTCAACTGCTACGAGGCGTTCATCCACATCATCGACTCGATGTTCAACCAGCACGCGAAGTGGCTCAAGGTGACGCGTGGCATTCCGTGGCGGGCGCCGATTGCGTCGCTCAACTATCTGCTGTCGTCGCACGTCTGGCACCAGGACCACAACGGCTTCTCCCACCAGGACCCGGGATTCATCGACCATGTGGTCAACAAGAAGGCCGAGATCGTGCGGGTCTACCTGCCTCCGGACACCAACACGTTGCTGTCGGTGGCCGATCACTGCCTGCGCAGCCGTCACTACGTCAACGTGATCGTCGCCGGCAAACAACCGGCCTTGAACTACCTGGGCGTCGACGAGGCGATCGCGCACTGCACCCGCGGGCTGGGGATCTGGCCGTGGGCCAGCAACACCGACGGCGAACCCGACGTGGTGCTGGCCTGCGCCGGCGACACCCCAACGTTGGAGGTACTTGCGGCAACCGACCTTCTGCGCACCCATCTTCCCGAATTGAAGGTCCGCGTCGTCAACGTCGTCGACCTGATGCGGTTGCAACCGGCCGGCGAGCACCCGCACGGACTATCGGACAGCGACTTCGACGCATTGTTCACGACCGACAAGCCGGTGATCTTCGCCTACCACGGCTACCCGTCGCTGATCCACCAGCTCACCTACCGGCGCAACAATCATCACAACGTACACGTGCGCGGTTACAAGGAAGAGGGCACCACGACGACCCCGTTCGACATGGTGATGCTCAACGACCTCGACCGGTTCCGCATCGTCATGGACGTCATCGACCGCGTCCCGTCGCTGGGCAGCCGTGTGGCGACGCTGCGTCAGCGGATGACCGACGCCCGCCTCGCGGCGCGCCACTACACCCGCGAACACGGCGACGACGACCCGGTGATCGCCGGCTGGACCTGGCCGGGCCGGGACTGACCGGTGCGCGTACTGGTCGTCAACGCCGGCTCCTCGAGTCTGAAACTTCGCCTGCTCGACGACGACCACCTCGAGCGCAGTGCCGACCTCCCCGCTGGACCAGACGGGTTCGACACCTCTCACCTTGTCGCAGTCCTGCAAGGCTGGACCGCACCGGATGTGGTGGGCCACCGCGTCGTTCACGGCGGGACGAACTTCACTGGTCCGGTCCTCATCGACGACGCAGTGCGCGAGCAGCTGCGGGGCCTGACCGATCTCGCCCCGCTCCACCAGCCAAAGTCGCTTGCCGCGCTCGATGCTGTCACAGCGCAGCTGCCCGGCGTCGTTGCGGTGGCGAGCTTCGACACTGCGTTCCACACCACCATCCCTGCCGCGGCCGCAACGTACGCGGTGCCGCGCGAATGGCGAGAACGTTACGCAATCCGCCGTTACGGGTTCCATGGATTGTCGCACGCCTATTGTTGTCGTCGCGCGGCAGAGCTGCTCGGGCGGCCGCTCGAGGGTCTGCGGATCGTCACATGTCATCTCGGCTCGGGCGCTTCACTCGCTGCGGTGGTCGGTGGTCGCAGCGTCGACACAACCATGGGTTTCACCCCGCTCGAAGGCCTGGTCATGGCAACCCGGTCCGGCAGCATCGACCCCGGGCTGATCCTCTGGCTCGAAGAGCACGAGCACCTCTCAGCGCGCGAGATCGCCAACGCATTGGAGCAGCGCTCCGGGCTGACCGGCCTGGCCGGCACCGGCGACATGCGCGAGGTCCAGGCGGCAGCGGACCGCGGTGATCCGGACGCAGTGCTTGCCATCGACGTCTACATCCACCGCCTCGTCGGCGGCATCGGCGCGATGAGCGCGGCAACCGGGGGAGTGGATGTGCTCGTGTTCACCGGCGGCGTCGGCGAACACTCGTCCACGATCAGATCCAGAGCAGCCGAGCGGCTCGGTTTCCTCGGCGTCGCCATCGACGACCACCGCAACGACACCGTCCACGACGATGGCGATATCACCGCCGGTCGGGCAACCGTGCGGACCGTCGTGATCACCGCCAGAGAAGACCTGCAGATCGCCCGTGAGGCACGTTCGCTGCTCGGACCTGGTTCGTGAGGTCGCAACGCCTCAGCCGGGCCAGACGATGGTCTGCATCTCGGTGTAGGCGAGCATCCCGAAGTCACCTCCGTCGCGACCGATGCCGCTCATCTTGAACCCGCCGAACGGCGAATTGTGGTTGCGCTGGGCGGTGTTGATGCCGACGTTGCCGCTACGCAGTTGTTTGGCGGTGCGGTAGGCGCGGTCGCTGTCGGTGCTGAAGACGTAGTCGTACAGCCCGAACGCCGTGCTGTTGGCGATCGCGATGCCCTCGTCGTCGTCCTCGAACGGGACGACCACGATCACCGGCCCGAAGATCTCCTCCTGGACCGGTGTCATGCCCTGGCGGCAACCGGCGATCAGCGTCGGGCCCACGTAGAAACCGCGCTCCATGTGACTCGGCCGACGACCATCGACGACCACATCACCGCCTTCAGCGGCGCCCATCGCGATGTAGCCCTCGATCCGATCACGCTGGGCGGCCGAGATGACCGGACCGACGATGGTGTCCATCGATGTCGGGTCGCCGACCTTCAAGTTCGGTGCGTAGGCAGCGAGCCGCGTGACGAGTTCGTCGTAGCGGCTGCTGTGGACGATGGCCCTGGTCGGCGCTGTACAGATCTGGCCGCTGTGGAAGGCCCACACGCTGGCGATGGCGCCGACCGCAACGTCGAGGTCGGCATCGCAGAGGACGAGGCCGGCGCCCTTGCCCCCCAGTTCCAGCAACAGACGTTTCATCGTCTTGCCGCCGGCCTCGAAGATCCGTTCGCCGACGCCGGTGGATCCGGTGAAACTGACCATGTCGACATCGCGGGTCTCCGTCAGCGCAACGGACGGTTCCGGCCGGGAGGACGTGATCACATTGACGACACCGGGTGGGAAGCCGACTTCGTGCATGATCTCGGCCAGTTCGATCACCGCCAGGGGGTCTTGCGGAGCCGGCTTGATCACCACCGTGCAGCCAACTGCCAGCGCCGGCGCGATCTTGCCGGCGATGTTGACGAGCGGGAAGTTGTACGGCGAGATACACGCAACCACGCCGACGGGCTGGCGGTTGACGACAGCGCCGATGAGACCGCCGGGAGCGAGCGGCGTTGCGCCGGTCGGCGACGGCGCGAGCGGGATGGTCAGATCCTTCGATGCGCCGCGGGCGTAGCGCTGGAACCGTTCGATCGCGACGGGTACCTGCATTCGCGAACCGACCATCGCGGTCGCGCCGGTCTCGCTGATGATGAGTGTCACGAGGTCTGCTGAGCGTTCGAGCAGCTTGTCGGCGACGGCGTTCAGCAGCCGGACCCGTTCGGCCACCGGCGTGCGCCACCATGCCGGGAACGCCTGCTGTGCGGCGTGGGCCGCGGCGAGGGCCTGATCGACCGACGCCTCTGGCGCCGAGCCGACGACCTGCTCCGTCGCGGGATTGACGATGTCGTAGACGCCCTCGTCGCCATCGACCCACTCGCCGCCGATCAACAACCGATAGTGCTTCGTCATCCTTGTCGTCCCCTTTGGTGGCCTCTGTCGACCCTCAGCCAGTCTAGAATCTGACGGTCCGTCAGATTCTAATGGGGAGTCTCGCAATGCTCGATCTCATCATCAGCGGTGGCCTGATCGTCGATGGCGCCGGTACGCCAGGGGTCATTGGCGACGTCGGCATCCGGGACGGGCGTGTCGTGGCCGTCGGCGCGGTCACAGAGGACGCGGCGGAGGTCTTCGATGCGACGGGCCTCGTGGTGAGCCCCGGCATCGTCGATCCGCATACCCACTACGACGCACAACTGCTGTGGGATCCGACGGCCAGTCCTTCCAGCAACCACGGAGTCACAACGGTCATCGGCGGCAACTGCGGCTTCACGCTCGCACCGCTCACGCCCGGTGACTCCGACTATTTGCGCAGGATGATGGCGAAGGTGGAGGGCATGCCACTCGCCGCGCTCGAGCACGGCACGGACTGGAGTTGGGAGACGTTCTCCGAGTACCTCGCCAAGATGGACGGCAACATCGCAGTCAACGCCGGATTCCTCGTCGGCCATTGCGCGATCCGTCGCTACGTGATGGGCGGCGACGCCATCGGCAACGCTGCCGCACCGGCGCAGGTCGAGGCGATGCGAGCCGAGTTGAGCACGGCCATCCGCGCCGGAGCGCTCGGTTTCTCGTTCACGAACAGCACGTCGCACAGCGACGGTGAGGGCGAGGCGGTCGCCAGCAGGTGGGCGACGCCGGACGAGCTGATTGCACTGTGCGAGGAGACCGGACTCCACGAGGGCACCACGCTCGAGGGCATCGTGCCCGGGTGTCTCGACCAGTTCGCCGACGAGGAGATCGAACTGCTCGCCCGGATGAGCGCTGCCGCGAACCGGCCGATGAATTGGAACGTGCTGACGGTGGATTCGCGGGTACCAGAGCGTGTGGCCCGCCAGATCATGGCCAGCGACCGGGCGGCCGAGCTGGGTGGGCGTGTCGTGGCCCTGACGATGCCGGTGCAGGTGCCGATGAACATGAGCTTCGCCACGTTCTGCGGGCTGTGGCTGATCCCGGGCTGGCAGCAGGTGCTCGGCGTGCCGATTCCGGAGCGGGTCCAGCGTCTCATCGATCCCGACACTCGGGTCAAACTGCTCGAGCTGTCGCAGGCGCCGGCAGCAGGTGTGTTCCGGCGCCTCGCCGACTGGGGCGAGTATGTGATCGGCGACACCTACGCCACGGCCAACGCCGGCCTCAAGGGGCGAACCGTCAGCGATGTTGCGACCGAACGCGGACGCAGCAACTTCGGCACGCTGCTCGACATCGTCGTGGCCGACGAGTGCCGCACCGTGCTCTGGCCGGTACCGCAGGATGACGACAGCGAGTCATGGCGGATGCGAGCCGAGCTGTGGGCCGACCCCAGGGCGATGATCGGCGGGAGCGACGCGGGCGCCCACCTCGACCGGATGTGCGGTGCGCCGTACCCGACACGGTTCCTCGCCGACTGCATCCGCGGCCGGAAGCTGGTTCCGCTCGAGCGGGCGGTGCAGTTGATGACCTCCGCTCCTGCGTCGCTGTTCGGATTGCGCGATCGCGGAACACTTGCGGAGGGGGCGATCGCCGACATCTTCGTCTTCGATCCGGCAACCGTGGACAGCGAGCCGGCTGCGCTCGTCACCGACCTTCCGGGCAACTCGGCCCGGCTCACCGCCGACTCGCGGGGAGTGAAGCGGGTGATGGTCAACGGCGTCACCATCATCATCGACGGGAAGGCCACCGGCGCCACGCCGGGTACGGTCCTACGCAGCGGCCGTGACACAGCCACCGTCACTGCCCGCTGAGATCCGAGCGGCGATCAACGAACGCCTCTCGTGCGGGGGATGTATGGTCGAGGCATGGAGACTTCCGATGTCGGCCTGCCAGATCTGGACCCCGCCGAGTGGGATTCTCTGACCGCCGAGATTTCCGATGAGGAGTTGACCGCGCTCGCACTCGCCGCCGATCCGGAGCGCCCCATCGATCCGGAGGCACTGCCGATGTCCGCCTATCGGAACGAGTTTCCTGAACTCTTGCCGGATTGGTACATGCCGACCCCGGCCGCCCACTGCGCCAGTCGCCGCAAGACGGCGGTCGTGTCCGTGGTCGTTTTCTCGCTGCTCTTCATCAATGCCCTCGGCCTCTGCGTCACCTACGGTCGCCTCGAAATTCCGTTCTGAGTCGGCAGCGATCGGAGCGCCACTCAGCGGCATTGAGGCCAGTGCGCGGCGCGGCGCAGCACTTGGGGTCCGAGCGGGTTTCTGACGTATCATCAGAAACCGTGCCGACGTTCGCCGATCACGTTCTCGCCCGCGCCGACGACGACAACATCGCGATTCTTTTCGAAGAACAGAGTTGGACGTACCGCGAGTGGGTCCGCGAGTGCATTGCCCGCGCCGACCTGTTCGACTCCGTGCGGATCGAGGGCGCCGCCCATATCGGGCTGCTGCTCGAGAACGTTCCCGATTTCACGATGTGGCTCGGGGCCGCTGCACTTGCCGGCGCAACGGTCGTCGGGATCAATCCGACACGGCGGGGTAGCGAGCTTGCCAGGGACATCACTTTCACCGAGTGCCAACTGATCATCACCGAAACCAGCCAGGCCGACCTGCTCGACGGTCTCGACCTCGGGCCGGCCGCGGCCAGAGTACTCGTGGTGGACACCGCGTCCTATGGCGAGCTGGTCGCTGCCCACCGTCCGGCGACAGCCGAGGGCTACATCGCTGCGAGTTACGAGCCCGAGAGCCAATATCTGCTCTTGTTCACGAGCGGCACCAGCGGCGCGCCGAAGGCTGTGATCACGTCTCACGGTCGGTTGCAGAACGTGTCGGCCTCGATGATCGGGCTGACGAGCCTGACGAGCGACGATGTCACGTACATCTCGATGCCGCTGTTCCACAGCAACGCGCTGTTCACCGCGTGGGCGCCGAGCGTGGTGAGCGGAGCCACGATCGCACTGCGCCGAACGTTCAGTGCGAGCGGGTTCTTGCCCGACGTCCGGCGCTTCGGCGCAACGTACTTCAACTACGTCGGTAAGCCGCTGGCCTACGTCCTCGCCACGCCCGAGCGAACCGATGACGCCGACAATCCGCTCGTGCGCGGGTACGGCAACGAGGCTGCCGAGGCAGATCTGCACCGCTTTGCACAACGATTCCGCTGCACCCTCAACGATGGCTACGGCCAGACGGAGACAGGTGCCTCGATCATCAGGGTCGCGGGCATGCCGGCTGGAGCGCTCGGGCTCGGCGCACCGACGATCCGGGTGCTCGACGCCGACACGAGGGAGGAGTGCCCTCGCGCCCGCTTCGACGACAATGGTCGATTGCTCAACGCCGACGACGCGATCGGTGAGATCGTCAACAGCACGCGTGGCACCTTCGAGGGCTACTGGAACAATCCGGAGGCGGACAATGAGCGACTGCGCGACGGCGCGTACTGGACCGGCGACCTTGCCTACCGCGACGAGGCCGGCTACTTCTATTTCGCCGGCAGGAGCGCCGAATGGATCAGGGTCGATGGCGAGAACTTCTCCGGGGCGCCGATCGAGCGAATTCTCGGCCGCTTTCCAGGCGTGGTGCTGGCCGCCGCATACGGTGTACCCGATGCGGAGATCGGCGACCGGGTGATGGCCGCGCTGCAGCTCGGCGAGGGCGTTTGCTTCGATCCGGTTGGCTTTGCAACATTTCTTTCGGCGCAGTCGGACCTCGGCTCGAAGTGGTCGCCGACCTACGTGCGTATCGTCACCACCCTCCCGATGACGCAGACCAACAAGATCCTCAAACGCGACCTCGTCAAGCAGCAGTGGCGAACGTCTGAGCCGGTGTGGTGGCGTTCAGGCAAGGACGTCGCGTATCAGCTGTTCACCGCGGCAGATCTCGACGCACTCACCGCGCGCTTCGCAGCCGCTGGACGCGCTCAACTCGTCGGGGCCTGACCGGCCCCGATCCGGACGGCGAGTGATGCGTCAGCGCAGGAGGTGGCCCCGGTCGTGGTCCGCGAACTCGGTGGCGAGGGCAGCGGCATCTTCTGGCGTGAAGACGCGGTACTTCTCGCCCCGGCGCGGCTGCCACCAGACGGGGTCCGTCGTTGCCCACGCCGCGGCGCGAAGGGGCTGCTTGTTGACCTTGTTGTTCGCCGTCAGCGGCATGTCGTTGATCAGGCGAACAAACCGCGGGGCCCACTTCGTACCGAGATCACGCTGGCCGTCGAGGAATCGGGTGAACGCGTCGGGATCGAATTCGGCGCCGGCGCTCAGCTCGATCGAGGCCATCACCTGATCGCCGGTCTGGGGATCGGGCACCGCGTACACCGCCACCATGACGGCGCCGGGAAGTCGGTGGAGGATGTTCTCGAGCGGCGCCGCGGCGAAGTTCTCGCTGTCGACACGCAGCCAATCGGTGTTCCTCCCAGCGAAGTAGTAGAAGCCGTCGCCGTCGACGTACGCGAGATCGCCGGTCCAGTACCAGCCGTTGCGGAGCCGATCCGAGGTTGCCTCGGTGTTGTTGTAATACCCCTCGAAGATGCCGCCGCCAGAGCGGTTGACGATCTCGCCGATCGCCTCGTCGCCGTTGACGAGTGCGCCGTGCTGATCGAACTCGGCAGCGGGGCACGCCAGCATGGTTTCGGGGCTGACAACGGCAATGTCGGCGCCACCGTCGAGACGGGGAACGCCGAGCGCGTTTGTCGGGGTCTCCGGGCTGCGCATGATGACGACCACGCTCTCGCTCGAACCGTAGCCCTCGACCAGTGGACACCCGAAGCGGTCGAGGAAGCGCTGCCGGTCCTGCGCGCTCGCCTCCGTACCGAAGCCGAGCCGCAACGAGTTGTCGCGGTCGTGCTCGGTGGCGGGTTGGGCGAGCACGTATGCGATGGTGCGCCCGACGTAGGTGAAGTAGGTGCAACCGGAGCTGCGAACGTCGCCGAGAAAGCCGCTGGCCGAGAACTTGCGGCGCAGCACCACCGACGCTCCAACCGCGAGCGACGGTGCCCAGCAGGCCATCAACGCGTTGCCGTGGAAGAGCGGCATCGAGCAGTAGCTGACGTCGTAGCGGGTGACGCCGTATCCGGCGGCGGCGCGGACCCCTGACATCGCCATCCGCTCCGTGCTGCACACGACGGCCTTCGGAGCGCTGGTCGATCCACTCGTGAACAACAAGAACAGCGTCGTCTCCGCAGGCGGATCGTTTGCCGGCATGGCGGCGCCGGCAACTGCTGCGATCAGAGCGTCGTAGTCGGGACCGTCGACGCGGAGCACCCGCCCCCTCGCTTGGCCGAGATCGAGCCCGGCGAGCAGATGCTCGGATGCTGCGTCGGCAAGGATCAACTGGCAATCGGTGTGGCGGATGTCGCGGGCAAGCTCCTCGCCGCGACGCGTCGGATTGAGGCCGACGATGGTGGCGCCTGCGAACGCGGCGCCACCTGCCAGGAACAGGTATTCGGGCAGGTTCTCCAGCAGCACGCCGACGTGGAACGGCCCGGGCCGGCGCAGCCGTTGCAGCATTGCCGCCCTCACCGCGCTCGCGCCGACGACCGCATCCCAGGTCCACGACGCTCCCTCGAACCAGTAACCGAGATGGTCGTCGCCGGCGCGGTCCCGCAGCAGGGACGCAACCGTTTGCGTCGGGGGAGGCGTCATGGCAGCAGCACCGGCGGCAACGGGTGGCGGTACAGGTCGGCCGCGTTGAGGCTGCACATCCTGCGCACCTCGTCGACCGGGATGTGGCCCCAGGTCTCGGCGATGGTTCGTTGAACGTTTGGCCAAATGCTGTCGCCGTGCGGGTAATCGACCTCGACCATGATGTGGTCGACGCCGATCACATGGCGGAGATCGATGGTCGACGGATCATCGAACGTGCAGAACCAGAAGTTGCGCCGCAACACCTCGGCCGGTGGGACTGCCCAATCGCCGGCGTAGCCGTTGCGGCGGCACATGATCTCCAACCGATCGATCAGCATCGGCACCCATCCGATGCCCCCCTCGCTCATCGCGATCTTGAGCTCGGGATATCTCAACGGATAGCCGCTCCACAGCCATTCGGAGCAGGCCGACAACGACAATTGGCCGAACATCGTTGCGCCGAGGTGCAATGCCGGAGCACCTTCGGGCATCGGGTACGTGCCGGAGGAGCCAACGTGAAGGCTGATGACCGTGCCTGTCTCGACGCACGCTTCGATGATCGGATCCCACCAACCGGTGAACAGCGACGGGAACCCGATCGCGTGTGGACGCTCCGGCAGGGTCACGCTGGTAAATCCGCGGGCGGCGTTGCGGCGGATCTCGGCGGCACCGAGTTCGGCGTCGGCCAGGAACGTGATGCCCATCGGGATGATCCGCAGCGGATGAGCGAGATACCACTCCTCGTACAGCCAGTCGTTCCACGCATGCGTCACGGCGAGCCCGAGTTCGGGGTCACTCGCCGTGCTGAACACCCTCCCACAGAAGCCGGTGATCTGGGAAGGGAAGTTCATCGACGCCCAGATCCCGCACAGATCCATGTCGTCGATCCGGGCGTCGACATCCCAGCATCCTTTGCGCATGTCCTCGAAGCGGGCCGGCTCGAGGCTTTGCGAGCGCCGGCCGGCGACCGCGTTCAGCCCGACCTGGGTGAACCGTCGCCCGTCGAACTCCCATACCTGGTGGCCCTGCTCGGTCTCGATCAGTTTCGGGGCGGCATCCTGCATCGCTGCCGGCAAGCGATGATCGAACATGCCGGGCGGCTCGACCAGGTGGTCGTCGACCGAGATGACCGTGTAGCGAACCTCCTCTGCCGGCGGTTCCGGCAGCAGCGCGTCCGTGTTCGTCTTGCCGATCACGTAGCTCATCGGCGGACTGCCCGATCCGGCACGAGACCGAGTACGCGGGCGGTGACGAGCGCGGTCGGGATTTTGCGGTCGGCCATGAGGATGCCTTGCCTGCTGAAAAGCCCGCTCAGCCGTGCGGTTGTTGGTTTCTGACACGGTATCAGATCTTTGTGCCGTGAGCACGGCCGCCCCCGGCGGGAGTCGGTCGGCCAAGCGTGTGGGCGGGTGAGAGTGGGTGCGTAGAATCTGCCGAAGCATCAGAAACGGTGTCGCGCCACGGCCGACAGGAACGAGAACTTGAACATGGGCGCACTCGTCGGTAAGGTCGCGATCGTCACCGGGGCCGGCCAGGGAGTTGGCCGGTGCCACGCCGAGTTGCTCGCCGCCGAGGGTGCCGCCGTCGTCGTCAACGACATCAGCGAGCGTGCTGAAGAAACTGCCGCAGCCATCGTCGCGGCGGGCGGGCGTGCCGTCGCTCAACGCGGCAGCGTCAGCTGGTGGGCCGATGCCGAGGCACTGATCAACCGAGCTGTCAGCGAGTTCGGCGATCTCCATATCCTCGTCAACAATGCCGGTTTCCTCCGCGATGCGATGAGCTTCTCGATGGACGAGTCACAGTGGGATTCCGTCGTCGATGTGCACCTGAAGGGCCACTTCGCCCCGAGCCACTTCGCTGCGCTGTACTGGCGCAGTCAGGCCAAAGCTGTCGGTGAGGGCGGCGATCTCGTGCCCCGCCGGATCATCAACACCACGAGCGAGAGCGGACTCTTCGGAGGGCCTGGGCAGAGCAACTACGCCAGCGCGAAGGGCGGCATCGTCGCGATGACGCTCGTCCATGCCCGCGAGCTCCAGCGCTACAACGTCACCGTCAACGTGATCGCTCCGCGGGCGCGCACGCCGATGACCGTTGCCAACCCCAAGTTCGACGAGCCCGAGTCAGGATTCGACAAGTACGACCCCGCCAACGTCAGCCCGATGGTCGCGTTCTTGGCCAGTGACGCAGCGGGAGACGTCAGCGGGCAGGCCTTCATCGTGCTCGGTGATCAGATACATCGGATCCGGCCGACGACGATCCTGTCGTCCGTCACTGCAGGTGAGCAGCGCTGGACGGTCGCCGACCTGATCGCTGCGAAGGACGTCCTGTTCTCGGGCGTGGCGCCAGGTGTGCCCACGTGGGGCGGACCGCCGATGTGAGTTCGTGTGCGGCCGACCGGACCGTGAGGTCGATCATTCGCAGAACGAACGGACCGCCTGCCAGAGCACGCGGTGGAACACATCGAACGACTCGAGGTCGAGCCATTCCTCGGTCTCGTGGATCCCGCCACCGCCGGGACCGAACACCACCGATGGAATGCCGGCTTCGGCGAGGATCGCGGCGTCGGTCCAGAACGCCGACGCGCCGATCGGGAGACCGGGCCCTGCGCCAACGAGTGCCTGCACGACCGGTTCGTCGACGCTGATCATCAACGGAGCGCGTCCGAACGTGGCCGTCACTTCTGTTCGAACCCGTGGATCGATCAGCCGGGTCAGTTCGGTCAATTCGCCCGTGAGCGTCGAAGCGTCTTCGCCAGGAATGTTGCGTCGCTCGATGTCGATCTCGCAGCGGGCGGGGTAGGTCGACATCTCTGTCCCGCCGCGGATCAGCCCGGCGTGGATCGAGGCGGCCCCGACGACGGGATGCGGCAGCGTCGTGAGCCGCGCCTGGAGCGCGGCGAGCCCGGTCAGTACGGGCGCGGCGTGGACGATGGCGTCGAAGCCGAGATCGGGCCGGGAGCCGTGCGCGGCGTGGCCGTGGACCGTGATGCGTCCCCACGCCCAACCGCGATGAGCGTGCACGATGGTGAGCTCGGTCGGTTCGAGGACGATGGCCGCTGCGGTGGCGAGCCCACTCGCGACGAGCGCGTCAGTCCCTTTCGAACCGCACTCCTCATCGACGACCGCGGCGACCACGACATCGCCGCGCAGGCCGCGACCGAGTGCGTGCCTGGCGAGGACCAATGCCGTCGCCACCCCAACCTTGGTGTCGAGCACTCCGCGGCCACTGATGCGCGACGGCTCTGTCACTGGTTGGAACGGCGCGGCGTAGCCCTCGACGCCAACGACGTCGATGTGCGCGTTGAGCATGAGCGAGCGCCCACCACCGCTGCCGCTGGCCGTCACGATCACGTTCGGTCGTCCCGGTTCCACGTCCTGGACGACTACGTCGAGTCCGGCGCGCTCTGCCCACCCGACGATGTGCGCGGCGACTTCGCCCTCGCCGGCCGCTCCTGGAACGAGATCTGGGTTGACCGAGTCGATCGCGGCGAGTTCGCGCAACAGGTCGAGGATCTCGTCGCGCATCGGGGAGAACGTGCCCTCAGCGCCCGGTGAGCGACCGGTGGAGCAGGACCGCAACAGTGTCGCGGAGCGCTTCGGCAGGAGCACCGCGGCGGGCGATCTCGTTGCGGTACGGAAGCAGACGTTCGATGATCGCGATCATTGCGGTGGCGGTGACGAACGGGTGCATCAGCACTGGCAGCCGGTCGGCGGCCTGGGCCTGCTCGACCATTTTCATCATCGACTGGATGAGCAGCAGGTTGGCTTTCGAGCGAGCCTCGCGAAACGCAACGTCGCCTTCTTCGGCCTTGAGGTTACGGACCCGCAGCACGGCGTTGTGATCGTCCCAAAATTTGGTGTACGCATCGACGAATTGGCCGGCGCGAGCGAGCCCAGCGGCGTCGTCCCAGCCGCTGGCGAGATGCGACACGAGTGGCTGTTCATCGGCCGTTGCCATTTCGGCGAGCGCGAGCAGCGCTGCGTCGACATCGATGAAGTACTGATAGAACGTTGCCGGCGACGAGCCGACCTCGCGGGTGATGTCGACGATCTTCAACTCGAGCACGCCTTGCTCGGCAAGCAATTTCGAGGTCGCCTCGAGCAGCCGATTTCGGGTGCCTTCGGCCCGTGAACCGAGCACTCTGCCGTCCGCACCGAGGATGGTCTTCTTCGTACGCGACACAGGTCTCCCTCTCTGGTCTACGAACCGTACACGGCGGTCGGTGGCGGGGCATTCCCGATGAGATCATTGACGAGTGCGCCGACCTCGCCCGGTTCGTAGCGCGCTCGTTTGTCGAACACTGCGCCGTGCTGCCATCCATCGGCGACGCTGAGTTGACCGCCGGCGATCTCGAACATCCGCCCGGAGACGTCGCAACCGCGTGAACCGAGCCAGACGACGATCGGGCTGATGTTGGCCGGGTCCATCGAGTCGAAACCGGAGTCGGGCTTGCGCATCATCTCGGCGAAGGCTTCCTCGGTCATCCTGCTGCGTGCCGACGGCGCGATGCCGTTGACGACGATGTTGTAGCGCCCGAGCTCCTGCGCGGCCACGATGGTGAACGCGGCGATACCGGCCTTGGCCGCGGAGTAGTTGGCCTGCGACACGCTGCCGAATAATCCAGCGGCCGAGGAGGTGGTGACCACCCTCGCGTCGACCGGCGTGCCGGCCTTGAATTGCGCTCGCCAATAGTCGATCGCGTGGCGGACCGGGCAGAACATGCCGCGCAGATGCACCTTCATGATCGCGTCCCACTCGTCGACCGACATGTTGACGATCATCCGGTCGCGGACGATTCCCGCGTTGCAGACCAGCGTATCCAGCCGCCCGAACGTGTCGATGGTCTGCGCGACGAGGTGGCCGGCCTCGTCCCAGTCGCTGATGTCGTCGCCGTTGACGATTGCCTCGCCACCAGTGGCCCGGATTTCCTCGACGACCTCCTGTGCAGGAGACAGGCTGCCCCCACTCCCGTCGAGTTCCGCTCCGACGTCGTTGACGACCACCTTCGCACCCTCAGCTGCAAAGGCGAGGGCGTGAGCCTTGCCGAGGCCCCGGCCCGAGCCCGTGATGATGACGACCCTGTCGTCGCAGATTCCCATCAAGTCCTCCTACAACGCGGCATCGCCGACGAGCAGTTTGGTCAGCCATTGGCGAGGCTCCAATCGAAACGCGTACTCGTCATCGCTACATTGCAGATCCACGCAGGGTTCTCACTTCGGCTCGAGAGTAGGCGTGTTCGAGCGTATCTGACGCGGCGTCAGAAGAGGAAACAGCCATCGCCGG
This sequence comes from Actinomycetes bacterium, assembly GCA_025358125.1. GTDB lineage: Bacteria > Actinomycetota > Acidimicrobiia > Acidimicrobiales > Ilumatobacteraceae > WLMZ01. The sequence goes on along the minus strand of JANYKS010000006.1, from coordinate 1,051 downwards.
ACCGGCTCAGTCCGCACGGTCGCCGATCTTTGGTTCGAGCCACGGCCACGGTATGTGAACCGGCGTGCGCGCAACGCGCGGGGGTTGTACTCTGTCGGAGATGCGGGTGACAGGGCAGCGGAGCGGCAGAAACCCGAGCGACGAGATCGCCCGGCTGACAGATGAACTGGCCCAGGCGCGGGCCGCCGTCAGCCGTCTCGAACAGATCTTCCACGATGCGCCGATCGGTGTGGCGTCGTTCGGGCCGACTGGTCAGGTCGAGTTCGTGAACCAGCGAGTGCTCGACGCCACTGGCTTCACCGGGGCCGCCGAGCTCCAGGCCAAGTGGGCAACGATCATCCATCCCGACGATCAGGACGAGCTCGACAATGCCGTCGCTCACATGCGCAAGGGCCGGCTCGGCGAGTTCCACGTGCGGCTCCGACCAACTCCCGATCAGTCGATCCACATCCAAGGTTCGTTCGTGCCGATCTTCCACGAGGGACGCAGCAACGGCGCCGTTGCGCTGTTCCGCGATGTCACCCACCAACACCGTCAGGACGAGGTCGTGTCGCGGTTCAAGGCCATTGCCGAGGCCACGACCGACATCGTCGGCATCACCACCCTCGACGGCACCGTCGTGTATCTCAACCCGGCCGGCCAACGTTTCCTGGGCGTTGCGAACGAGGATCCTCCCCATCTCGCGCGGCTGTTCGAGCACATCCCGCGCGAATACCACGGGGCGCTGCTCCGCGACGCCTACCAAGCCGTGATGCGCGGTGAGGTGTGGCAGGGCGACATCGCGCTTGTGCGCGCTGGCGACCTCGCCCGCCTGCCGATGTCCGCTGTCGTCGTCGGTGTGCGCAACGACGCCGACGAGGTCGTCGCCCTGGCCGCGACGTACCGTGACCTCAGCGAGCGCCACGAGCTCGAGGCTCAACTCGCGCACGCCGCAGCCCACGATTCACTCACCGGACTCGCCAATCGCAAGGAGCTGTTCAGTACGCTCGAGACAAGCCTCGCGTCCGAGGCGCCAACCGCCGTTCTGTTCTTCGATCTCGACGATGCACGA
>JANYKS010000111.1 GCA_025358125.1 Actinomycetes bacterium | reverse complement strand
CTCGCCCATCGCCGTTCGCTCGCCGGTTCGGGTGCCGAAGGTCGGTCCCATCATCGCCGCCCGGCCAAGCAGGGCGCGCTCGCCGCGCTCAAGCTGGCAACGAGACTGCTCCCTCGCTAGCGAGATGACGAGCGAGATGACGAGCCAGGCGTCGATCGAGCCGCGTCCGTACCGGCGGCAGTGATGCAATGGTCATCGCCGCGCAGATCACGATCACCGGCTCAATCGGCGACCGAAGCCGGTGTGCTCCGTAGAAGATGACGGTCGTGACGAACACCCCGATCGCCGGCACAGCGAGGATGAAACCGGTACCGCGGCGCATCCGCCACCAGCCGACGAGCGCGAGCGGGGCCAGGATCCACCAGCCGAAGATGCCCGCCCAAACTGCCCATCGCGGCCGCTCCTCACCGATATCTCCACGCACGAGATCACCGACGCCATAGAGGTCTGCGGCTCGCAGCAGGCGCGCCGCGACAACCTTTGGCAGTCGCCCCCTGTTCGCGCTCGCGAAGCTGATCGCCTCCTGGCGGCGACGTGCAGAACGCGCTGCCGTGTCTTCGTTCGTCGGCGGGTCGAGTTCGTCGAGGCAGACGATCGACCAACCACCGATGCCGGGGCCGCCATACGACGGCGGGCAATTCGCGCCGAGCAATGTCGAGCCCTCGTTCGTGCTCATCAGCATGGGAGCATCGAAGCGGCCGAGGTTGTAGGTGATCCACGGCAACACACACACCAACGTGGCAGCGATGATGGTCACACCCCGTCGCACCCACAGCCTCCACGGGTGCGATCGAATCCCGATCAGCGCGAACAGCGGAGCGAACAGCAACACCTCGCTGCGGGCGTGGCCGGCGACACCGATCGCGAGCCCGCAGACGAGCGCTGTTCGGGTGTCGAAGCGGTCGCGGTGGCGTAACGCAGACCACAACGCGAGCACGACGAGCACGAGCGACAGCGACTCGGACATGATCAGCGCGTCGCTGAGCCAGATGTTCGGATAGGCCGCTGCGAGCATGGCCGCGATGATGCCGACCCGTCGGCCACCGAGGCGGCGGCCGACGATCGCGATGAGAGGCACGAGCGTGATCCCGATCAGCGTCATCGTGGCCCGCTGCCAGAACTCGTGATGCGGCAGGAGGCTGGCAGGTGTGAGCAGGATCGAAGTCAGCGGGGCGTGCTCTGCGCCCGGCAGCACACCCCAGAACTCCTTGAACCATCGGCCCTGGGAGTTGTTCCACGCCTGCACGCTGTAATACAGCGAGTCGTTGAGCAGCAGCGGCTGGTTCCATTTGCTGATCAGCATTGCCAGCCGCCACGCAGCCCCGACGAGTGTGACGGTGAGAACGCTGCGCCGGAACAACCGATCCTTCGGATCCGCCGGTGCCGCTGCTGAGTCCGAGTCCGAACCTGAGTCCGAGTCCGAGCCCGAGGGCGCCGAGCCCGCTGGCGCCGAGCCCGCTGGCGACCCCAATGTCGACCCCAATGTCGACCCTGGCTCATCCAACACGCTCTCCACGCAGCGACACCTTAGCCTGGGTCCGCCGATCGGGTAGTGGTGTGAGGCTGCCCGTATCCTCGTGAAAGGTGTCCTGGGCTGCGACGATGTTGGCCCCCAACGCCGTCTAGAACCCGCCATCACGACGCTTGGCGGCGTGTTCGTCGTTGACTTTCATTCCGGTTGATGGGTGGCCCATGCGATGAGTGTTTCCGGGGCCGTTTCGGGCGCGACCGCCACGAGGAGAACGTCGTCGGCAGTGAGGACCAGGTCACCGTCTGGGACAATTGTTTGACCGTTTCGGACAACGAGGGCGACGCGGGCGCCGTTCGGCAATCCGTGCTCGCGCAGTCGAGTCCCGAGTACGGGCGATTCCGATGTCAGACGTAACTCGATCAGGTCAGCGACGAGGGCGTCGAGCACCGCGACGTCGGCGTGCGCGCCGGATACTTCCTCGGCGAAACCGAGACGCTTCGCCAGCGCGCCGACTGTTCCGGCTTGCACGATGAGCGATGCGAGTACGGCGACGAACACAACGTTGAACACGAGTGATCCGTCGGGGTGGCCCGCGGTCAGCGGGATCGTGGCGAGCACGATCGGCACGGCGCCTCGGAGACCGGCCCATGACACGAGTGTCAGTTCTCGCCGATTGAAACGGAACCAGGGCAAACAGAGCGCGACCGCGACCGGTCGAGCGACGAGCATCAATCCCACCGCAACGATCAACGCTGGGCCGATGACGTCGAGCAGGCGGGAGGGAAACACGAGCAGCCCGAGCATGAGGAACAGGACGGCTTCGGCCGCTGCTGCGAGGCCGTCATGGAAGTGCAGCAGGGATCTCACGAGTCGCCGTTTGCGTCCCAGGACCAGCCCTGTGAGGTAGACGGCGAGGAACCCGGACGATCCAACTTCGGTCGCGACGCCGTATGACAGGCCGGCGATAGCCAGTGCCAGCACTGGATACGAGGACGCGCTCGGTAGCTGCAGCCGCCGCAATGCCACTCGCGCCCCCAGCCCAATGGTCAGACCGACAACCAGGCCGCCAACGAGTTGAAGGAGTGAGAATGCGATCCAGGCAGCCGGTCCCGGTTGCCCGCGCCACACCTCAACCATTCCGATCGTCAGGATCACCGCAACGGGGTCGTTGAGACCGGACTCCATCTGCAGCAGGTCACGAACTCGGGCGGGCATCGTTTGGCGGCGCAACGCGCTGAACACCGCTGCTGCATCAGTGGAGGCAACGACGGCTCCGATCAACAGCGACGAACTCGCTGGGAGGTCGAACGCGAGGGCGGCACTCCCGGCTGCGACGGCTGCTGTCACGACGACTCCCACTGTCGCCAGCAGTGCGGCCGGTGCGCCGGCCCGGCGCACCGCCTCCGGCGCGGTCGCCAAACCGCCTTGGAACAAGATGACGACGAGCGCCACAATCGCCACGTTCTGGGCAAGCTCGGTGTCGTCGAAATGGATGAGGGCGAACCCGTCGTCGGCCACCACCATCCCAAGGGCGAGGAAGAACACCAATCCGGGGAGCCGATATCGGTCAGCGACGCCGCCGACCACGACGCCGACGACGACGAGGGCAGCGCCGAAGAGGATTCCTGCGTCAACGGGGAAGCTGCTGTTCATCTCACACAGTAGGCCGCAAGGACCTGGGCGCGGAAGGGGTGCGCGAGTCGCCGGGCCGGCTTCGAAACGAATCGGCCGATGTCCTCGAGCCGCACCGGATCCCAGCCAACATCCGCGGATGCTCAGCCTCCGTCGAGGACGTCGAAGACACCACATCCAGAACGCGAGACAACCCGCTACGGAACGGCCCAGAGGGCCACGTCGCCGGCAATCGTTGGCGGTCCGAGCACCGGCGACAGGTTCGCAACCGTGTCGGCGGCTGCCGACGGTGAGAGGACGCACATGATCTTGAGCGCGCGAAGCTGTGTGACTGCTGCCGACGCCGACGCATCCGTCGATGACCCGCTCACCGCAATCTGATCGAGTTCGATCACATCGCCTTTGGCGTTCGAGGAGTTCCTGAACGCGAACCCACGGTAGAGATCGAAGCCGAAGTCGCTTCTGGCCTGCCACGCCATCGCGTCGTGCTCGAGCGCCTGGGGCATCGTGATGACGAGCCCGCCCCCACACCCGGATCGCAGTGCGTCCTCGGCAACCGCTGACACCTTGGTGGTGCCAGTGAAGCGGGCTGGAATCAACAGCACCGGGATGCACCAGCAGGCGACCAGCAGGATGCCGGCGGCACGATCCGGAGCGGTCGGTCTTCGGGCCGATCCGGCGATCAGGACACCCAGCGCGATGAAGATCCCGAACGAGAGCCGATTGGCGACGATCTCTTTCACCACCGGCAGGCGCTCGACGACGCGCCACGGACCAAACGGCCCGGTGCCGGTACCTGCCCATCGAATCGTCGGGCCGAGGGCGAGCAGCCAACAAATCAGACTCACCATCACCGCGCCGCGCTGCAACGCGGTACGCCGTCTCCACGAGGCTGCGACGATCGCCAGCGCGGCGACACCGGCGATGCTGATGTAGCCCGTGTCCTCGTGCGGGAAGACGCTCAGGCGCGACCGGCCGACGGCGAGCGGCAGGTGATCGTTGAGCAGCGTGGCCTCGGTGGAAGTCACGGCGTTGGCGAGACGCAGCCCGAACAGGTGCCGGGCCGCGGCGTGATAGCTCTGCGTGTACCGCTCGCCGCCGAACAACAGCGCGCTCAGGAACGGCGCAGCGACGACGCCGACGACGACGATCCCGGCTCCGACTGCGACGAGATCACGTCGTGTCGGCCGGACCGCGATCCCCGTTCGAGCCGTCCGATCGACGACGACCGCCGTGATCAAGGCGATAACGGCGATCCCGAGCGTAATCGCCAACAGCTCCGAACCGATCCACATCTGGACGCCGACCAGCGCGCCAATGCGCACCGCCCGCATGATCGTCAGGTGCTCGCCGCGCAACCATTGCACCCCGAGTGACCACAGCTCGGCCAAAAGCAGCAACATCACTGCCTGGAACGCGATCTGGAACCTTCCCCCGTTGTGCATCAGCGCCAGCGGAGAGAACCCGATCAACGCCGCCGCGACGCTGACGGGCACCCCGTTGCGCTGGGTGATCAAGCGCAGAATCCGGCGGGCTGCGAGCGTGTTCAGCACGGGGGTCAGGATCATCAAGACGTTGACGGCAGCGATCGGGCCGAGCAACGCCGTCACCGGATACATCACGACGCCGAGCCCCGGAGCGGTCGCGTTGTAGGCGAGGTTTGCGCCGCCAGAGGTCGCGAAGATGACGCTCGTCATGAACGGGTTGTGGCCGTTGAGGATTCGCCACGGCGCGTGCCCCATCGACCAGATGAAGAGCGCGGTGTCCGGGTCGGCCGATGTCGCGGTGCGCAGGTGGACCACGAGCGAGAAATAGACCCACACGGCCAGGCCTGTTGCCAGCACCGCCGTCAGTAAGGCCGGATGGTCATCGTGGATCGACTCTGCACGCCGGGCCACGCGTCCGACGACCGCCCCCCTGCCCTGCACGGTGCGACCTTAGCCAAGCGCGCCAACAGGGATCAGATTGTCGCGAGGGTTTGACACCACAAACGCGACGTGGGGCATCGCCGATCCGTGGACCGACGACGCCCCGACAACCGTCCGACGCAAGCTCAGATGAGTAATGGGCAGAGGTCCACCACGTTGCCTATCACGCTCGACGGGTCGAAGCCCCCGGTAAAGGTGACCTGGCCGTGCGTGAGCCAGAGCTCGTTCGGGCCGATGATCAGCGCCGCACCGTAGAGCGTAGTGCCGCTGGGCGTGAACTTCGCCGGACCGGGGATGTTGAGACTCACGGTCTTGCCCGTTACCAGCTGGGTGACAACCGCTCTCGCTGCTCCGGTGATGATCCCGAAACGGGGCTGGCCATCGTGACCGAAGTAGATCCGCAGGGTCTCGTCAGCGGTCGAGTCGAGGCGAATCGGTCCGCAGGGGACGGTACCGACATCGAACACCTGGCTGGGAGTGGGCCATGGTTGGCTGATCGGTGGATCAGCGCCGGCGCCGGCGGCGCCGAGTGCGAGTGAGATCATGGCGAGCGTTCCCAAGCACGCGAACAATCGATGAGCTCTCATGCGAGCCTCCTTGAGCGTGTGCGTCGGCTGCCAGACGGATTTGGTCTTGATGGGCTGCTCTTTCACGGTTCTGTCCTTTCGCATCGAAGGCGGTGTTGCGCTTCGTGCACACTTCATCGCTGGATCCGACTGAATTCAGTCGCGTTGTCACAGATTCGTCGAAGATTCCCGCCATCGAGCTGAGCAGTAGCCGGGTCACGAAAATCTTGTCCCCGCAGACGAGTACTGTCATCGGTAACCGGTGCTGTCCATGTCGGGTGTGACGAGTTGTTTTGCTCGACCGACGGATTTTCCGCTTGTGGTGCGATGGAGTAGGTAGTGAGGGGTAAGGCTGCACACGCGAACGCGGATGCGGACTCCTCCGCGTTCGCTGCGTTCTATGACTGAGCGGTTCGGGAGCTGTATCGCTACTTCCATCGGGCGACGGCTGGAGACCGGCGCGTCGCAGAGGATCTCGCCCAGGATACGTTCGTCGCTGCCATACGAGCTTTCAAGAGTGGGCAGTCAGATGCCATCACCATGCCGTGGTTGATGGGCGTTGCCCGCCACAAGCTGATCGACCATTATCGACGAAGAGCACGGGAGGAGCGCCAGCTGTCATTGGTCTGGAGTGAAACATCACGCACGGACGGCGTCGACGCGATCTTCGACATCGACGAAGCTGAAGCTCTGTCGCTCCTCGGTACCTTGTCTGCGACCCACCGGCTGGTTCTCGTGCTCCGGTACCTGGACGACTTGGCGGTCAACGACGTCGCACGCGAGATCGGTAAAAGTGTGCGCGCAACCGAATCGATATTGGTGCGGGCACGACAATCACTCGAGCGTACGATGCAGGAAAACCGCAATGGCTGAGCATCCGATCAGTCGTCTCTTCGACCAGGTCGTGGCCGTGCCCGACTCCGAGTTCGAGGCCTCGCTGCGACGCCGCCTGCTGGAAGAGTTCGCCGTCCCTGACCCCCGCGAGTCCATACCGTCACCCGCTGATGAAAGCAGATCGACGCCCCCGCTCCACAGACTCGAACCGAGGAAGAAGCCGTCAGAACCTCGACGGCCATGGGCATACGTTCTCTCGGCAGCTGCTGTCGTGGCGCTGCTCGCCGGCGCCGTCGTCCTTCTCGTGCGACCTGACCCGACCAGTCGAATTACGTCGCCGCCGTCGACGGCGGCGGCGGAATCCGTTTCGACCATGCCCCTGCTTGGCTATTCACAACATGTCGTCGCCGATTTGGCGACAGCGGATGGCTACACATACCACTTCGCCGGCGACGTCGCTCTGAAAACGGCCGTCGAATCGAACGAGGGTCGGCCTCCAGATGGTACTTCCGATGTGTTGATGGTCCCCGAGATTTCGGGTACCTTCACGAACACGACGCCTGGGAAGAAGGCGCCTCTCACACTCGCCTACGTGCAGGTCTTCATCCCGAGTGCTCTGACCGACTGCGTCGTCAACGCTGCCGGCTGCGAACCGGCGATCATCCGAGGACAGACCACACCGCGGCAAGGCAAAGTTCTCGAACAGGGCGGTTCGTTCGAGTTCGCCGCAACCGGCGACCCCAGCGTGATCCGCCTCCCTGTCAACGACGTTCCAGCGGTGCTCGCTCAGGTACGGGATGGCACCCTTGTGACTGGGATCGCCGTCGTCGTCGCAGGCCAGTCCTCCGACCAACTCACGGCCGACGTCTTCGATCGCGGCGGCGTGCTCGTACTGTCGTGTGACAAAGCGCCGGTTGACTGCATGGATCGTGCGCGGTCCGTGCTGGGCGGCGGTGCGACCGAGCAAAGTGCTTCGTTGACGACAACAGCCGACAATACGGTGCGGCATTTTCCGCCAGGAGAGGTACCACCTGGCACCTACGCACTCGACACCTTCGCCGTCCCGATAACGATCACCACATCCGGCCTATGGCGGCTCTACGGAGAAGGCTCGAAAGGTATTTCTCTGGCACGAGGAACAAACAGGGAGACAGATTTCGTGATCGGGGCGGTTAAGAGCCAAGGCCTCACCACCATCGAAGATGTCGTGGCCATGATCTGCCCGACCGGCTCTGTCGACTTCAGTCCAGCCGTTTCGACGACTGCGCTGGGCAATCCAGCCCTACAGGTCGAAGGTGTCGTCGCCCGCGAATGCGATCTGGAGGTGAAGAGCCCCATCGTCGCCTCCCCCGGTGACACCCTCCGCCTCGTCGTCACTGAGGTGCAAGGCTTCTTCATCGTGGTCTGGGCGAGCGCGCCAACATCGGAATGGACCACGTTCGCACCTGAGGCCGAGGCCATGCTCGCATCGCTGACAGCCAGGTAGCGCCGCAGACGCCGCAGACACGGCGCGACGGCTCGTCCTAACGCTGAAAGTCGCTCATTGCCAACTGACCCCGGGATCCCGTCGACGCCCACATTCCCGATCCTGCGTCCTCATTTGGGCGCGAGCGATCATGAGGCGATGTCGAATCCGACCTGCTCCCCGTTGTCGTGCCTACTGCCCTGCGCGTAGCCCAACAACTTGCTGAGGTTGGCGATATCGGTTGGTCCGCCTGCCTCGTGCATGCAGCTATGGCACACTGTGAGCCGTGATATTGGTCGATCGCGTCCGCATCTTCTCACGCACGCGGGCCGCCAAGCATGTTGGAGTCGCCCTCGCGGTCGGGTTCGCGCTGCGCCTCGCATGGGGTCTGTGGGCGATGCGCGACGTGCCGCAGGGTTGGCTGCTCCAGGGCGATCAGTATTCCTACTGGTACTTCGGTAACGAGATGGCCAACGGTCGGGGCTATCTGTCCTACATCAACGGCGGAGCCAGTTCGTACTACCCGGTCGGCTACCCGGCCATGCTTGCCGTGCTCTACTGGCTCGACCTGCACCTGCACCTCCCGGGCAGCCAGGCGACGCTCACGGCACTGCTGCACACGGCGTTTTCGACAGCGTCGATCGTGCTCGTCTACTTCATCGCCCGCAAGGTGTTCGATCACCGTGTCGGCGTCATCGCAGCGTGGGTGACCGCACTCTTTCCGAGCCTGATCGCCGGCGTCGGCACGTACTCGGTCGAGACCGCGTTCGTCTTCAGCGCACTGGTGTGTGTTGCCATCGTCGTCGACCACGATTGGTCGGCCGGGGCGATGAGCCGCAAGCGGTTGTTGTGGTTCGGCGTCGCGCTCGGATGGTCGGTACTGATCCGCCCGTTCTCGATCGCGATCGTGCTCGGCCTCGCCGTCGCCGCACTGCTGGCCTCGCGGAGTTGGCGCGTCGCCCTGCGCCACGTCGGATGGGCGTTGATCACGTTCGCCGTGGTGCTGACGCCGTGGACGATCCGCAACGAGTTGCGCTTCCACCGCTTCATCCCGATCTCCAACAACCTCGGTGACACATTGTGCATGTCGCGCTTTCCCGGATCGAATGGCGGTTTCGCGTGGGCCAGCCATCCGTTCTGCGCCGACCAGAATCTGGCGGAGGCCGAACGAAATCCTGCCAACACCAAGGCCGCGATCCATTTCATCCTCGATCATCCCGGTGAGGAGCTGCGCCAGATCCCGAAGCGGTTCCACCTGATGATGGCCAACGATCGCAGCTCACTCGCAGAATCACTCGACAACGGCTCCAACCTCACCGTGGCGTCGTCGGTGCTCGATGTCGCCAACTTCGTGACCGACTGGTACTACCATGTGTCGTGGATCCTCGCCGTCGGCGGCCTCGGGCTGTTCCTGCGCGGTTGGCGCACGGACCGGGTGCGCGGCCCGCGCCGGGCCATCGTCGGCATCACCGCGATCAGCCTGCTGGTCATACCGGTCGCACTGTGGGGCAACCCGCGCTTCCATACGCCGCTGCTGCCGTTCATCGCGATCATCGCCGCAGCCTCCATCTCCTGGATCTTCGAACGACGCCCGACGGACGTCTCGGGTGGTGTTGACGCGTCGGGCGTCGTCGGCACGCCGCGTCAGCCCGATCTCGTCTCGTAACGGCGCGGTTGCAGCACTTCCGGCCTGCCGTTGCGCAACTCGGGCTTGACGATCGAGTCGAACAGCACCGGCTCCCTGCGCCGCTTCGAGCGCAGCGGGATCACGAACAACCTGATCAGTACCCTCGTCACCATCGTCTCTGTCCGCTTGTGGTGCACATTGGCGAGCGCGACCTGCTCCACCAACTGCGCGTCCACCGTCCCGACCACACGGTGCGGGAGATCATCGGTCCAGTGGATCGCGATCACGCAATCGTCGAGGTAGCGGTCGATCAAGGAGTTCAATTCGCGCTCGATCGCCGGCAGCCGCACGAATGACTCGATCTCGTGATCGAAGGCGTGCGCACGCTTGGCCTCGAACGACAGCTCGGTGCCGTCGTAGCGGCACCACCACAGATGGCTCGGGAAGTCGATGACCTTCGCGCTCGCGGCGCGGGGCACCTCGATGTAGCCGGCCTTGGACACTCGGACCATCTCTCGGATCGCTGCCCCTGGATCGAGAACGTGCTCGAGCAGATGCGAGCAGATCACGTAGTCGAAAACCTTGTCGGCGAAAGGCATGTCGGTGACGTCGGCGTCGAACAGCGGACGGGGCGTCCGCGCAACGGCAGTTCCCGAGCGTTGGATCGCGTGCTCGGCGTCGGGGAAGCGATCCACGAGGACGTCGGCCCGCCAGTGCGGTTTGTCACCGCTGCCGACATCGAGCACGAGCGCTTCGGCGCCGACCGGGATCGCAATCCGGCGCCGGTGGAAGCTGCGCAGCCGTTCGAGGAGCGCCACGGCTAGCCCGACGTGCCAGGTGGCGCGATGAAGACCGCCGTTGGTTGGCCAAGTTGGAGCATCCGGTCGATGAGCACGTTGATCGATCGCGGCACGGCGGAATCGAGTTGCACACCGAACAGGTTGGAATCCAGTTTGACGGCGAGATCGTCCCGCCCGAGATCACTCAGCTTGGCCTTGACCATCGTGCGCAGCGACTCATAGGTTGCCTGCGCCTCGGTGTTGCGCGGGTCGATGAACGCGACCTCGACGACGCCGGGCTTGGCCCGCCATTCGTCGATGTAGACCCCGGTCGCGAAATGGATCTCGGCGGTCGCCCGCCCGGGGGCGATCACCCGCTGCCGCGTGACGGGTACGTGGAAGGTGTCCGTGACGCCGACGTGGAAGCCGCTGCGCTCGAGCTCGTTGACGAGGCCGTACCCCTGCGACCCGAAATAGGCCACATCCGACCAGGTCACGATGTATACACCGTCGTGCCCTGTCGCCGCGCCGACGTGGGCATCGAGCGCCATCGCGGTCGGCCCGACGACGGCGCCGAGCGTCACCGAGAGGTAGTTCTCGGGAGGTTTCACGTGGGCAGCGCTCCACGAGAAGGCGAGCGATGAAGCCGTGAGCACCGCGACGGACGCGCCAAGCATCCGGCGAGTGAGCAGCACCGCGTTGTCCGGTCGAAGGCCCCGCGCTGCCTCGAAGAGCGTCCACGCCACGGCGAACGTGGTCAGCGCGAGCAGACCCCATGCCCAGAACGTGAGGTAGTACCAGACCACTCCGAAGATCCGCGACATCGCAACGACGGCCAGCGCCAGGCCGGCCGCGATCACGGCGTGGAGGTGAATCAACGCGCGGTGGCGCATCCGCCACGCCTGCACCGCGCAGCCGGCCCAGATGAGGAGGGTGACGAAACCGGGGATTGCCGAGCCGTTGATGGTGAATGCCGTCGTCTTGAAGTAGTCGGATTGACCGAACGCTGCCGCGATCACGCGCAAGACGTTGAAATGTTCGAACAGGAGCTGGATCCCGTGCCGCGGCCCGATGCTCTGCTCGGGTGGATTGCGGAAGTAGTCGCTGAGCATCGACAGGTTTCCCGGGCGGTGGCGGAGCTGATCCACGATCGGCGGCAGCCACAGCACGACGCCGGCGATGGTGGCGACGATCGCCCACCGTCTGATCCCTGGCATCGCCACGCTCTGGTGCAGCCGGATGATCCGCTCGCGAACGATCAGCCACACGACGGTCATCAGCCCGAGGCCGCCGACGAGCGCGAGGTATGGCACGTGGGTCTGGGCGCACAGAGTTCCGGCAACGACGAAGAACACGAGGGCGACGGCGTCGCCTTCGAGCAGCGACCACACGGCGAGCAGCACGACCATCCACGCGATCAGTGGCAGATACGGATTCCACGGCTGGGTGAGCACGTTGGCGCCGTAGCCGCGCAGGATCACCGCGAGCAGCGCAGCCATCACGATGCACATCCGCCGCCCACCGCGGCGATAGGCCAGGGTCAGTGCAGAGGCGATGGCGGCGATGTGGATCAGCACAGTCCCGAGCTCCAGCGACCACGCGGTCGAGCCGAAGATCCGGTAGGCCGGGGCGAGCAGATAGAAGCTCAACGGCCCGGGATGGCTGCCCTGCTCCGGAAAGATCCCGATCCGCCCCGGTAGCCCGATCAGCGGCGTGTGCCGTCCACCGACGTCGCGGACCCGGAACTCGGTCATCGCGAGGTCGAGTACCGGGCTCCAGTGGGTGCGGGTGAGCGCGATCAGGGCGACGACGAGCGGGATCGACACGGTTGCGGTGAGCACGGTGATCGTTCGCGTCCGGTCCGACCACGCGCGGGGCGACAGTGCCGGCCCGTCAGACATTGCGTGCCGTCGGGTAACGGGTCGCCTTGCGCTGCGCGCGCCGGAGAACCTCGCCGTGGAGTTCGGTGATGATGCCGAGCGCCGACGCGTCCCATGTCAGGGTCCGCGCCCGTTTCAGCGCTGCTTCGCCCATGTCGGCGCGCCAACCGTTGTCGAGCAAGACATCGGCCATCATGTCGCCGAGCCTGTCGAGTCCGGTCAGTCGACCGGTCGTTCCATCGACGACGCTGCAACGGTGGCCGCTGATGTCGGTGGCAACGGCAGGCACCCCGCATGCCGCGGCCTCGGTGAGAGTGAGCCCCCAACCCTCGGCGAGCGAAGCGCTGCTGACCAGCCACGCGCTGCGGTAGAGGCTGAGCAGTTGATCGCGCCGGAGGTGACCTGCGAGCGTGATCCACGAGCCAGCGTCGTTGTTGCGGATCATCTGCTCCAGCCGGGCCCGCTCCGGGCCCTCGCCGACGATCCTCAAGTTCAGGTTCGGCACCCGCTTGCGGGCGACGAGTGCTGCCTCGATCAGCTGATCGAACCGCTTGACGGGAGCGAGCCGGCCGACGCCGACCACGAGCGGCTCGGGTGATGGCGCGCCCCCGGGCTGGAAGAACGGCTCGACACCGTTGCTCACCGCGGTGACCCGATCAGGGTGGAAGCCGAGTTCGAGCAGTTCTTGGCGGGTGGCCTCCGACGGCGCGAGCGTGCGGGTCCGCCGGTAGAACGGCGGCGCGATCCTGCTCTCCAGTAGCCGCCCGGCTGCTGCCAACGGGCCGGGAAGGATCTGATCCCACATCGGGCCGTGGACGTGATGCAGGAACATGATCCGGGGCTTGCGGCACCACAGCGGTGACAGCCACGGCACGCCGTTCCAGATCTCGACGAGCGCGTCGTAGGAACCCATTCGGTGCGTCAACTCGGACGCGATGGTCCGTGGGAAGACACTGAACCGGCTGCCGCGGCGCACCACGTCGTATCCGGTCCTGCGATCGACGCCCGACTGGCCCACTGCGGCCGAGGTGCGGTGCAGAACCTCCAACCCGGCGTCGGCAAAACGGCGCATGAACTCGTGCGCGTGGAGTTCGGAGCCTCCGGCATCGGGGTCGTCGAAGTCGCGCCAAGCGAGTACGTGCACGCGGCGGGCACCCATGCCGATCATGGCGGCTGCGTACTCGGCGAGCGAATCAGCCGTCATCGGTGGCTCGTTCCCGCGTTCAACCGGTGTCGTCTGTCGGCGGGAAACATCGCCGCACATCGTAGGAGACAAACCAGGCCCTCCCCCGACTTGGCCCGACAGCCGCCTAAGATCTCTCCCCAGTGTCCGAGCAGAAGTATCACTCAAACGTGTCCGCGCTCGGCCCGCAACACCGCGCTTTCGTGCTCGGCTCAGCGCTTCGCTGGCGTCGTCCACCGTGGCTGGACATCGGTTGTCTCGGCCTGCTCGCAGCCGCGATCCTGCTGCCGCTGCGCGGCCTCTACAACGCAACGGGCAGCACGATGGAAGAGGGCTTCATGCTCTACTTCCCCGAGCGGATGATCAAGGGCGACATCGCCAACGTCGACTTCTTGCACCTCTACGGACCGGGTTCGCTCGATGCGCTCGCCGGCTGGTACGGCCTGTTCGGGCATTCCCTGGCCAGCGAGCGCACGTTCGGGCTGCTGCAGCACCTCGGGGTGATCTTCGGGATCTACGCGCTCACCCGGGCCTGGGGCCGGGTCAACGCTGTGATCTGCGCGCTCGTGTGCACCGTCATCGTCATCACGCCGATCGCGTTGTCGGCGATGGCGTGGGAGGGAGGTATCGCGTTCGGCGTCTGGAGTCTCGTCTTTGCGATCCGTGCGCTGCACATCGCCACCGGCGCCGATAATCGGAGCGCCGGCGCGGACAACCAAGACGACGAGACCCGCCGGTCGAGCGTTCGCCGGAATGCCATCGCAGCGGGAGTGCTCGCCGGGTTCGCCCTGTCGTTCCGGCCAGACCTCGTGATCGCACTCGGGATCGCCCACGGCTGGCTGCTGTGGCGGCGCAACCGGGCATCCTCGAAGCAGTTCCTCGCGGGGCTGTTCGTCGGTGTCGTTCCCGTGATCGTCCACCTGTTGATGGCGGGCATCGGACCGAGCTTTCGGGGCATGGTGCTCGATCCCGTCTTCCATCTGCGCCCCGGCCGCGAGCTACCCCGGCCACCGAGCTTCAGCAAGATCGACGGAACCCTGCAGTTCGTGGTCGAGCTGGCGCCCCCGTGGTGGCGCCTCCCTGCGCTGAATGCCAATCACCAGCTGTTCTTGTGGTTCTTCGCAATGCTGTTCGCGATCGGCGCCAACATCATCGTCGCCCGCACGACACTTCGCCGCGGCAACGACAATGGCCGCGGTGTCACGCTGATGATGGGTGCCCTGTTCGGTCTCGGCATTCTTCCCCAGGCGCTCCAACGCCCGGATTCGACCCACCTGGCCTGGGTCGTGTGCATCAGCTTCTCGATCCTCCCCGTCGCCATCGTCGAGGTGATCAACCGGCGCCGTCCGGCGCTGTCGCACGAGCGGCGCTCGGCCGCCGCGTTCGGCCTCGTCGCCGCGTTGCTCTTCGTCGTGAGCCCGTTCTACACCTACCGCACCTATCTGCTCCATGCCCGGGTCAGCGTCGGCAACCTGCCGGCGCCGTTCAGGATCGAGCGAAACGGGCGTCAGTTCTGGATGGGCAAGTACGTGTCGGCGGTCGGTTCACAGCAAGCGATCGACACCGTGGCGGCGATGATGAAGCCGGGCGAACGTCTGCTCGTCGGTCCCGCCGACCTCAGCCGCACGATCTACAGCGACGTGATGTTCTACTACATGCTCCCCGAGCTCACCCCGGCCACGTACTACATCGAGATGGATCCGGGCCTGGCCGACAAGGAGGGCTCCAGCCTCGCGGCAGACGTGAAGTCAGCCGACTGGGTGATCCTCACCAACTTCTGGTCGGGTTGGTTCGAACCGAATGCGTCATCGAAGCACGGCTCCCAGACCCCGAATCAGGTCGTCGCCGACGACTTCTGTCTGATCGGCAACTATCAGGAGGCGGAGGTGCTGCTGTATCACCGCTGCGCGAAGGGTGACGGCGTCAGCCCAGCGGAAGTCGGCGAAAGATCGGCCCGGGTACGTGCCGCAGGAGGATGAACACGTAGCGCAGGATTCCCGGCGCCCACACCGTGCGCCGCCCCCTGCGTAGACCGGCGACGGCGGCTTCGCCAACCTTGTCGGGCGTGGTCGCGAACGGCGCGGCCTTCATCCCGTGCGTCATCGCCGAGTGCACGAATCCGGGGCGCACGATCAGCACTTTCGCTCCGGTTCCCTCGAGCGCATCCCCGAGGCCCTGGGCGAAGCCGTCGAGGCCGGCCTTCGACGAGCCGTAGACGAAGTTGGTTTTGCGGACCCTCTCGCCGGCGACGCTCGACAGTACGACGAGACGGCCGTGACCCTGCTGACGCAGTTGGGCAGCGACAGCGATCCCGACGCTGACGGACCCGGTGTAGTTGATGCTCACGGCCTTGGCTGCCGCGACGGGATCGTTGTCGTAATCCGATTGTTCGCCGAGCACGCCGAACGCCATCACGACCACGTCGAGGTCGCCGACCTTGGCAACGACGTCGGCGATCAACTCGGCATGCGTGCCGTAGGCCTCGGCGTCGAATGCCACCGCCGTCACCGTGATGCCGTCCGAGCCGAGCGTGTCGACATGCGCCTTGGCAGCATCCGGGTTCCGGCAGGCCAGCACGATGCTGCGACACGTCGGTGACACGAGTTGGCCAACGATCGCGAGGCCGATGTCGCTCGTGCCGCCGAGCAACAAGATGGTCTGTGGTTCTCCGAATGCGTTCTGCATGATGGCCTTTCGTCGGTTTCGGGTCGGTTGATGGGCTCAGGTGATCAGGCCGAGGCGGCGGCCGAGATCGCTCTGCCACCTGCCGTTCGGATCGGCCTGATTGCGGATCGCCTGCCATTCGGCGAGGCGTGGGTAGCCGCGCTTGATCGCCTGGGGCGTCGTGTGCGAGTCCTTCGCCATGTAATGCCGTCCGCCGGCATCGAGCACGACGTGATCGAGTTGATGGAGCATCGTGCTCAGTCCGCCGGTGGATGCAGGGATATCGAGCGTGAGTGTCCAACCGGGGGCCGGAAAGCTGAGTGGCGCCGGATTTGCGGCGCCGAAGCGTTTGAGCACGGTGACGAAGCTGGCAGCACCTGACGACGCCAGCCGCTCGATCACCCGCCTCAGCGCATCCTCTTCGCCGAACGGAACGAGGATCTGATACTGCACGAAACCGGCTGGGCCGTAGAGCCGGTTCCACGATCCGACCATGTCGAGCGGATGGAAGTACTGCGGGATCGTCTGCAACTCGGCAGTGCGGTACAGCGGAGCCTTGCGGAACCACAGTTCGTTGAAGACCTTGATCGACAACCGGTTGACGACGCTGATCGGTACGATCGGCGGAACGCTCACCAAGATCCTCGGCGAGTACGCGCGAGGAGCATCGAGCGCCGGCCCGGTCAGCTGATCGGCCGTCGCGTGGTCGCCGCGGGACAGGATGCTGCGCCCGAGGTGACGGCCCTTGGCCATCAGGTCAATCCAGGCGACGGCGTATCGATAGCGGTGATCGCCCTCTTCCATCATCGTCAGGATGTGATCGAGGTCGTGGGCCCTCGTCGTGTCAACGATGCAGCGGCTGGTCTCGATCGGCCAGACATGGATCGTGGCTTCGAGCACCACGCCGGTGAGCCCCATTCCGCCGATGGTGGCCCAGAACAGGTCGGACCGTTGCGTCGGGCTGAGCTCGGCCGTCGAGCCGTCGGCGAGTAGCAGCGAGATCCGGCGCACATGGTGGCCGAACGATCCTTCGCCGTGATGATTCTTGCCGTGGATGTCGCTCGCGATCGCCCCACCGATGGTGACGAACCTCGTGCCCGGCGTGACGGGCACGAAGAATCCGCGGGGCACGAGCACGCGGAGCAGATCGTCGATGCTGACTCCCCCGCCGACGGTGACCTCGTGCTTGGCCTCGTCGAGCATCGCTTCGCCGGCTGATCCGGCGAGACGCATCACGAGACCGCCGCCGTTCTGGGCGGCGTCGCCGTAGGAGCGGCCGAGACCACGAACGAGGGCGCCCCGTTGGGGGGCCATATCGGCCGACCGGGCGATATTGGCGGTGCTGACCGGGAGCAGGCTGGCGCCGCTCGCAGCTGTACGTCCCCAACCGGTGAGGCGAGTGAGTGGTGGCAGTTTGCTCACCGTGGTGGGAACTTGGCGTACACGGCCGACAGCCTACCGGCCGGTTTCGGACCCATCCCAGCGGCATCTGCTCGGCTTGCCCCGCCCGCTCTCTCGCTTGATGTAACGGCGTGGCAGCCAGACTGCCGCGGCGTTACATCAAGCGGCCCGGTCGCGCCGGTCGCCGAACCAGCGCACGATCGACGCCAGCGCGACCGCAACGACGAGCGGATCGGTCATCGTGCGGAACCGGGCCTGCTCACCGAGTTCTCCGACGATGCCGACGGCGAATGACCACCCGGCGACCAGTCCAACGGCGCTCAGGGCGCCCGAGCGGGCCAGGTCGGACGCGCGCCGACGGATGATCCGCCAGGAATGCCCCAACCCAACGGCGATCACCACCGCGGTCAGGACGACGAGGGCAATCGAGGTCCGGGCCCGCGCGATCGGCTCGAATGCAGCGGTGGTTCCCCAACCGCGCATCGAGACCTGGGGTAGCGCGACATCGACCCGGGCGACGCCGTAGAGATCGTCGAGCCAGTGCAACGGCGCAGACGACGAAGCTCCTTGCGCCAGTCCCGCTCCGAACCATGCCCGCGCCGACCACAAACGACCCTCCAACCACGCCCGCGGGTAGTGGAGCGTCACGTACCAGGCGTCCGCGCCGGCCCGATCGTAGATCGGCAGATAGCACTCGTAGTTGAAGTTCGCGACGTAGCTGGTGGCGCCGTCGAATATCGACGTCACAGGCCTTGTTCGCAGCGGCGTGTCAACGGCCGGGTGATGATGCGACGGCGTGCACGACGCGACGTAGGGCCGATATTCGTCGTAGGCCTGAAACGGCCCGATGAGCGCGACCTCGGAGATCTTGCCGGCTTCGACCAGCCTGCGCAGCTCCGCCCGCGGCACGGCCGGAACCACCGCGCGCTCGAAGTTCATCCCACTCCAGCTCGACATGGTCGCGGTCCCGAAAAGAATCTCGTTCTTGAGCATCCATCCACCGATGGCGATCACGGGCACGGCGAGCGCACCGATCACCCGCCGCCACGGCACCGAACCGCGGTATACCCAGGCGAGACCTGCCAGCAACACGACGAGCCACTCCGGCGGATACAGGCTTCGTGTCATCACGATCGCCGTACCGATCAGCGCCGCCTGCGTGTACCGCTTCGCATTCGCCGCTTCCGCTCGACCGGCGATCGCCCACACGAGCGCGACGAGACCGCACGCCACCGCCAACTCGTATTGCGGCTCGAACGCCATCTTGATCACGGTCGGATTGAGCGTTGCCACGAGCGAGACGATCACGGCGGCCCGCGGCCGGAGCCGGAGCCTTCCCAGCAGCGAGGTCAGCAGACCGACCAGGACGAGGCCGAACACGAACATCAGCAACTGCAGACTGATGGCCGTCGGGAACGGCGACCAACGACCGATGCAACCAATCGTCAGATTCCACAGTGGTGGCTGAATGTGGAGGTACCACATGCTGCCGAGCGGATCTGCGCGCAGCGTGTCGTATGGCAACATCTGCCAGCCGTAATCGAGGTATGCCGTCGAAAACCTTTGCCCACTCGTCCACACGATCACGTAGGCAAGCGCCCACAGTGCTGCGGCTGCAACGGCGGGTCGCTTCGCTCGGGTCAGGCTCCCGCGCCACTCTTCACCGGATCGCACGCCGCAGCGTTGCCCCCTCAGTACGGCCACTCCGGCTCGTTGCGCCCGGCAAGCCTCCACAGTTTGCCGACCTTCAACGTCAACACCACCTTGAGCAGGAGGTTCTTCACGAACCACGCCAGCTGCAGGATCTGGCGAACCGAGTTGATCGCCCGAGCGCGAACACTGCCGTCGAGATCAGCGTGATAAATCGTCAACGACCGCGCCCGACCGACGTAGCGGAAGCGATGACCGAACATCAATTCGCGCCCGATTGCGGCGGTGACGCCCACGGAGGAGAACGAGTCGTGGATCAGCATCGTCCCACCGGCTCGGACCCGCGCCCCCCACTCGACGATGTCCTGGCGGGCCGGCGCATATCGATGCGCGCCGTCGATGTACAGCACGGCGATGTCGCCCTCCACGTCGGCGTGGGCATCGTTGCTCATCGCCCGGATGTGGCGGACGCGATCACCGACACCGGCATTGGCAAGGTTGGCCTCGAACACGTCGTGGTCCTCGGCTGCCTCGTCGACGAAACCGTCGATCTGCTGCGGCCCCCGGTCGTTGCCGGCATGCGGATCGATCGCGATCACGCTCACGCCCTCAGCCGCTGCTGACGCGAGCACGACCGTGCTCCGTCCTCGAAAGCTGCCGATCTCCACGATCTGATCGCCGATGTGGCACGAAGCGGCCGCGTCGTACAGCGCTTCGGCCTGATCCGGTGACATCCAACCGTCGACACCATCCACGCTTGCCAGCACCTCGGCAAAAGGCTTCCTGGTCATGAGACATACACCCCCGTGGTGAAGACCGCGACCCAGATCAAACCAAGAACCTGCAGGGTGCGGTCGGCGGCAAAAATTTCTTCCGGAGCAGCGCCGTGGCCCTGCTCGAGGATCAGTAGATAGCGCATCAGCGCGGTGAGCATCGGCACGATCGAGAGCTGATAGAACAGCAGTGAGTGCGACTGAGGGGCCACGGCCAGCACCTGGGTCGGTCCGATCCTGCGCGCGACCTTGCCTTCGAATGCCCAGACGCAGTACGAAACGAGAGTCGCGCTGAAACTCACGGACAACACGATCCGCAGGAAGCCGAGCGAGTAATCGTCGAGCGTCGCTCGCGCCAGCGACGGCGCGTCGCCGAGTTCTCGTAGTTCGGCGTAACGCTTGCCGGTGACGATGAAAAGTGAGCCAAAGGATATGCACAGCACGAACCACGAACTCATGGGTACGTTGGTGGCGGCCGCACCCGCAATCGCGCGGACGACGAATCCGGCGGCCACTGCGATCAGGTCGACGACGGCGATGTGCTTCCACACCGCGCTGTAGGTGGTGGTCAGCACCACATAGGTGACGCAGGCGGCGCCCGCCTGCCAACGGGTCGTGAACGCGAGTGCCGGGCCGCCGACGAGCAAGATGGTGCCGACGACGCGCGCCAAGCCGAGCGGCACAGCACCACTCGCGATCGGGCGGAACTGCTTTTTCGGATGTGCCCGATCCGCCTCGATGTCGAGGATGTCGTTCCAGTAATAGGTCCCGGCGCTCGCCATGCAGAACGCAACGAAGATGATCAGGGCGCGGATGACTGAATGCCCTTGGGTGAGGACTCCGGCAGCACCGGGGGCTGCGAAGACCAGAACGTTCTTGACCCACTGCTTGGGCCGGGCCTCCTTGATCAGATCTGTGATCACGGGTGTGGCCCTGCTGACGCTTGTGACGTCGAGTCCGGCTCCGCCGGGACCTGTCGGTTCTTGACGAGCAGATCGTGGTCGGCCGCGGCGAGCAACTCGCGATCACCGGCACTGTCGCCGTAGGCCCACAGCTCGGCATCATCCAGCTTCATCTCCGCCAGCCACGCCCGCAGCCGGCGCACCTTCTCCGGCCCGCGACAGTTCTGACCGACCATCTCGCCGGTATAGCGACCGTCGTGGCCGACAACCGCTTCGGTGCACAACACGCCGTCGACTCCGAGCATCTCGCCGAGGGGATGCAGGTAGGCCCCGAGTGATGCCGAGACCAGCACCACCTTGTGGCCCTCGCGCTGATGCCAAGCGAGACGCTTGGGAGTGTCGGAGCGTAGCCAACCGGAGTGAACTGTCTGGGCGAATGAGCCGCCAAACTGCTCGACTGGGGCGACCTCGCGCCCGGCGAACGCGGCGCGAACGGCGACGGCCTTAAATCGATCGCGGTCCCTGCGCAGCAGCGCGTCCGCAATGGCGAGGGGCTGGACCACGATGCCTCCGACGAGCCTGGCGCGTCCGGCCAGCTGCTCGAGGAACGGCACGACGCAATCACGCGTCGACAACGTGCCGTCGAAGTCGAACGCGGCAACGGTGCTCACGGTGCCACCCGCAACGACTCGAGCATGGTCCAGTACTGGGGCCAACTCTTGGACACCACGTCGGGATCGTGGATCCGCATCCCGTTGAGGCGCAGTCCCATCACGCCGAACGCCATCGCAAGACGGTGATCGTGATGGGTGTCGACTGCGGCCCCGGCGACGAAGCCGGGCTCGATCCGCAGGCCGTCTTCGAGTTCTGTCGCGTCGACGCCACACTTGACGAGCTCGCCGACGAGGTCGCCGAGGCGATCACTCTCCTTGGCCCTGATGAAGCCGACGCCGGTGATCTCGGTCCGCGAATTTGCGAATGGCGCGACAGCGGCGAGCGACGGCACGAGATCCGAAAGATCTACCATGTCGATCGTGATTCCGCTCAGGTCGAGCGCCCGCTCGACCGTCGTGCCACCGGTGTCGCGGATCACGTTGCATCCCATCGAAGCCAAGACGTCGGCAAACGCTGCGTCGCCCTGCAACGCATCTGGGCCGAGTTCGGCGATACGAACTCTGCCGCCACAGATCGCAGCGGCGGCAAGCGGGTAGCTGGCCGAACTCGCATCGGGCTCGATCAGGTACTGGCACCCGGTGTACCGGCCAGGTGGCACGCTCACGTGCGACTCGCCGACGACGACTCCGGTGAGGCCGAAGCCGGCCATCACGGCGGCGGTGATGGCAACATACGGTCGCGACACCAGCGCCGTGGTCAACTCGATCCGCAGTCCACCCGGCAGATACGGCGCGATCAACATCAATGCCGACAGGTATTGGCTGCTGATGTCGCCGGCCATCGACACGACGGCTTGCTCAATCGGCGGGCGCCGGGCGCGATCGATGCTGGCGAGATCCGCGCCACCGACATCCAGGCCGGTCACGGTGACGGGCAGATGACCGCTCGTCTCCCCCGGTCGTACACCTGCACCCAGCGCGATGAGCGCATCGTGCAGCGGCGCCATCGGCCGGCTCCGCAGCGGCGGCAGGCCATCGATTTCGTAGTGACCGCGGCCGAGCGCGCACAGCGCCGTCACGAACCGCGACGTCGTACCGGCGAGCCGGGTCTGCAATGTCATCGGACCGGGCCGCAACGTGCCAGCGGTTCCGTGCACCCTGACGATCGATGCGTCGTGGACATCGACGCCGGCGCCAGCGCCGAGCAGCGCGACGCACTCCAGCATTGCCGCAGTGTCACCGCCGTCTGGCACGTTGCGCAGCACCGTCTCGCCGTCCGCAAGCGTGGCGCACACCAGCGCACGGTTGGCAATGCTCTTGCTGCCGGGCACGCGCACGACGGCATCAAGACGATGGTGCGTGGTGAGCACGTGATACACCGCACCACTGAAATCTGGGTCGGTCATCAGTCCAGCCGTTGCACCGCCGGCCGGAAACCCCTGGCGAGAAGTCCGCCGCGGAACAACTCGGCTGACATCACGTCGACGAGCACGATCGCG
This sequence comes from Actinomycetes bacterium, assembly GCA_025358125.1. Classification (GTDB taxonomy): domain Bacteria; phylum Actinomycetota; class Acidimicrobiia; order Acidimicrobiales; family Ilumatobacteraceae; genus WLMZ01. The sequence goes on along the minus strand of JANYKS010000111.1, from coordinate 4,545 downwards.
ACACCGCGGCTGCCCTCGACGCTGTGCACGACTTCAAAGCTGGAGATGTTGACACCGAGCTCGGCAGCAAGCGTGAACACTTCGGCAGCAGCGCCGGGCCGGTCGGGAATCGGAATGCGCACCTCGGCCAGTTGATTGGGTTGCGTGGCCATCGTCGGTAGGTTCGTCCGCGCGTCTCGCGCCCGGCGCAGCCGCTCGTGCAAGGCCGCGCGATCATCGTCGCGGACGATCTCGCGCATCCGACGCAAGCCGTCGATCAAGCCGTCGAGGCCGTCCAGGATCGCGTCGCGGTTTTCGGCACAGATGTCGAGCCAGATGCCGGGGTGACCGCTGGCGATGCGGGTCATGTCGCGAAAGCCACCGGCCGCGAGACGCAAGAGTGCGGCGTTCTCTTCGGCTCGTTCCGAAGCGAGTCCCATCAATGCCGCCGCGGCGAGATGCGGCACGTGGCTCACTACGGCTACGACCTGATCGTGACGATCCGGGTGGAGTGCGACGACGTCGGCGCCGAGCTCGGCAACGATCGAGGCCACCGCCGCGAACGTCGTGTCCGACGTATCAGCCGTCGGCGTCAGAACCCACACCGCGCCCGTGAACATCGTCGCGTCGGCCCCATCGAGACCTTCGAGCTCGCTGCCCGCCATCGGATGACCGCCAACGAAACGCGGATCCTCGATCGAGGCCGCGATCGCGCCCTTGACGCTGCCGACATCGGTGACGAAACCGGACGTCTCGCCGAGGGCACGCTTGACCTGATCCGCAACGGTGAGAACCGGCGTTGCGACAAAAGTGATCTCGGCCGCATCGAACAAGCCCTGCTCATCAAGCACGCCAACCATCAGGGCGCGGTCGACCCGGCTCTGATCGTTGTCGTCGCCGTTCACGTACCAATTGCGTTCGCGTAGGGCAAGGCCGATCGATCCACCGATCAGACCGAGACCGATGATGTTGGCGCGGCGCTGAGTCATCACGAGCGACGATCGTAGCTGCGCGGCGCCCCAGCGACAGCCTCTACGAGCTGGCGAACCTCATCGACGGTCAACTCGCGCCACTCGCCGGGGCCGATCGACGCGTCGCGCAACGGCCCGATTCGCACGCGCGCCAGCCGCTGCACCGGGAAGCCGACTGCGTCGCACATTCTCCTGATCTGGCGATTGCGGCCTTCGTGGATCGTGATCCGCAACACGCCGGGGCTGATCTGACTCGCCTTCGCGGGCGCGGTGATCCCGTCGTCGAGCGCGACGCCGTCGCGCAGCCGGTGCAGCACGCGGCCGGGGACGTTGCCGGTGACGTGGACGAGGTACTCCTTCTCCACGCCGTGACTCGGATGCGAAATCCGGTTGGCGAGGTCTCCGTCGTTGGTGAGCAGCAGGAGGCCTTCGGTCTCGGCGTCGAGGCGCCCGACCGAGAACACCCGAGGCTCATCGGGCACGAGCGACACGACGGTCGGGCGGCCTTGCGGATCGCTCGCTGTCGTGATCACACCAGCCGGCTTGTTGAGCAGGTAATAGACGAATTCGGGCCGCAGCCCGATTGGCACACCATCGACCTCGACCCTATCTTTCTCGGCAACGACGCGCCGGCCGAGCACTGCCACCTCACCATTGACCGCGACGCGGCCTTGGGCGATCATCTCCTCGCAGATCCGTCGGCTCCCCCAGCCGCGGAGCGCGAGAACCTTCTGCAGCCTCTCGCCGGTGGCCAGCGCCCGCTGATCGGCCCACTGTTCCCACAGTGGCTTCTCCAGTAGCTTCTCCACGGCCTGCTCCAACGGCTGCTCCAACGGCCGGTCGGTCATTGATCGTCCGGCTCGTCCGGCGTCAGCCTCGGCATGTTCGCGCGCAACAGCTTGGGATCGGCGTCGGGGGCGCGCAGACCGTGCTCGAGCGCTTCGACGACGTCTGCGCCGGGCACGAACGCGGCCAGCGGTGGTAGATCCGACAGCGAATTCAGCCCGAGCTTTTCGAGGAACTGCGGTGTCGTCCCGAACAGCGCGGCCTGGCCGGGTCCCGGGTCGACAGCCACCTGCGTCACGTAACCACGCGCCGACAACGTGCGCAAAACGCCGTCGGGATCCACACCGCGGATCGAGGCCACCTGGGCCCGCGAGATCGGCTGCTTGTAGGCGACGATCGCCAGCGTCTCCAACGCCGCACCACTCATCCGATGACGCTGGCCGTCGAGCAGGAACCGCTCGACGTACGGCGACAGCTCGGGATGGGTCTGATACCGCCATCCGCCGGCCACCTCCACGAGCTGGAACCCGTGCCCGGCCTCGTCGTAGACATCGGCCAGACCGCGACACAGTTCATTGACGAGAGCGGTCGGCTGCTCGAGTAATTGGGCGAGCTGATCGGTCGGCACAGGCTCGGTGGCGACGAGCACGATGGCCTCGATTGCCCTCACGATGTCGGCATCGAGCGTCTCGTGAGCGAGCAACTCGGTCATCATCTGATCCGGTTGCTGGGCATCGGTTGGTGGGATATCGGACATGATCAGCCTTCGTAGTCGTCGATCGGGCCGGCGCCGACGGCGACGGCAGCGGAGTCGGCCAGCCACAGAATGTCGATGTCGCCGAACCGTTCGGTCTGGTCGAGTTCGACCATGCCCTGCTTGAAGAGTTCGAGCAGAGCGAGGAACCGGACGATGACATCGAGTCGTTCGACGAGACCGTCGGTCAGGCGCCGGAACGAGATCCGACCGACGCGGGGCAACTCGTCGAGCAGTTCGGTCATCGCGTCGGCGACGTTCGCGCGCACGGCTGAGACGTGGAACAGGTCGACGACCGGTACCGGCTTGGGGGTGATGGCCCGCAGATACGCCGAGTGGAGGTGCCGCGGCTTGATGCCCTCGAGCATGTCCGGCATCAGCGCTTCAAACCGCTCGTCGGCGCCGACCGACCGGGCGAACGTGAGGTCGGCGTCGTCGGCGATCGACGCGAGCACCGCTGCCACGTCCTTGAACGTCTTGCATTCGAGCAGCCGGGCGAGCAGCAGATCTCGTTCTTCCCACAGCGCGAGTTCGTCGTCGAGTTCGATGTCGTTGCGACCCGGCAGCAATCGACGGGCCTTCAACTCCACGAGCGTGGATGCGATCAGCAGGAACTCGGTGGCGAGATCGAGCTCGATCGACTGGAGCAGGTCGATCTCGGCCAGGTAAGAGTTGACGATGGTCGACAACGACACCTCGTAGATGTCCACCTGCTCTTTCAGGATCAAGTGGAGCAACAGGTCGAATGGGCCCTCGAACACAGGAGTCGACACGTCGTAGGCCATCGCCGTCAGGTTACTGCCACGATCGGCCCCACCCGTGGCAACGTCACCGGTGGTCCCAGCCGTGGCGACGTCACCGGTGGCTTGCCCCGAATCGGCGCGGCTCGAGCACGACTGAATCGTTAGCCTTGCGCCGTGACTCGCGTTCTGTCCCTCATCCAGCCAACCGGAGAAATGCAACTCGGCAACTACTTCGGTGCGCTCCGCAACTGGGTGATCGGCCAGCACGAATGCGACGGTTTCTACGGAATCGCCGATCTGCACGCGCTCACGGTGACCGACACGCCGAATGTGGTCGGCCAGGCGACGCTGGAGCTGGCGGCGATGTTCTTCGCCGTCGGCCTCGACCCCGATGTCGCAACGGCTTTCGTACAGAGCCACGTCCCTGAACACACCCAGCTGTCGTGGGTCATGGCGTGCAATGTCAGCTTCGGTGAACTCACCCGGATGACCCAGTTCAAGGACAAGACCGCCAAGCGCGAGGGTGAGTTCACCTCCGGCGCCCTGTTCACCTACCCGACTCTGATGGCCGCCGACATCTTGTTGTACGACGCCGAGGAGGTTCCCGTCGGCGACGATCAACGCCAGCACCTCGAGATCACACGCGACATCGCGATCCGCTTCAACAGCCGTTTCGGGGAAACGTTCGTGATCCCGAGGGCCATCACGCCCAAGGCAGGTGCGCGGGTCATGGATCTGCAGGATCCCACCTCGAAGATGAGCAAGTCGGCCGCCTCGGACGCCGGCCTGGTGAACATGCTCGACGACCCGGCAGTCATCCTCAAGAAATTCAAGCGGGCCGTCACCGACAGCGAGTCGGATGTCCGCTTCGACCGGGAGACCAAGCCGGGCATCAGTAACCTGCTCGAGATCCACGCAGCGGCCACCGGGCGCACTCCGGACGAGATCGCCAAGGGCTACACCCAGTACGGCCCGCTCAAGGCCGATACCGGAGACGCTGTTGTCGAACTGCTCCGCCCGATCCAGGCCCGCTACGCCGAATTGATGGACGACCGGGGCGAACTCGTTGCGTTGCTGCGCAAGGGATCGGCCAAGGCGCGGTCGGTCGCATCGGCGACGTTGGCCAGGGTGTACGAGCACATCGGCCTCGTTCCTCGCTAGCCCGGGGTACTTCAATGCCGATTCGGGGTCGAAGCTGCCGAGCAGTTTCAGCATGCCGGTTTCAGGATCGAGGAACGTGCGGAGCCGGATCGCCTGTTTCTGGCGGGTGAGCCGGTCGGTGCCGTCGCTGCAGTCGATTCTGGACACTTCC
>JANYKS010000022.1 GCA_025358125.1 Actinomycetes bacterium | reverse complement strand
CTGAGATGGTGATGCCGGGTGACAATGTGGCGATGACTGTCGAGTTGGGTAAGCCGATCGCGATGGATGAGGGCCTACGGTTTGCGATCCGCGAGGGCGGCCGTACTGTTGGCGCCGGACGCGTCACGAAGATCCTGAAGTAACAATCCGCCGTTGGGTCGCGGCGTCTGCTCCGGCAGCGTCGCCACCGAACGCTTTGAGAGAGAGCATCATGCCAAAGAACGACAAGCGGGTGAAGATCACCCTGGAGTGCACCGACTGCAAGCGGCGCAACTACATCACGATGAAGTCCAAGATCAACGACCGTGAGCGGCTGGAGATGAAGAAGTACTGCGCCCACGACCGCAGGCACACGACACACAAGGAAACACGCTAACTCGCATGCCACCCTCCGTCATCGGTTGGTAGCCTTGACCGTTCCCTGACTTCAGAGGGCAGTAGCTCAGCTGGTAGAGCAGCGGTCTCCAAAACCGCCGGTCGGGGGTTCGAATCCCTCCTGCCCTGCCCAAAACCCCCGCGTGGGAGCACGAAACGCAATGTCACTAGACGATCTCAACCGAGAACAGAAGCGTCAGCTTCAAAAGATGGGTGCCCTCGACGACAAGGGGCAACCCGCGCGCGCCCCCCGCCAGGCCCCGACCAAGACCCGCGAAGATCGCGTCGGGCCGGTTCAGTACGTCAACGAAGTGCGCGACGAAATGCGCAAGGTCGCCTGGCCGAAGTGGCCAGAGATCAAGCGTATGTCGATCATCGTGTTGGCAACCGTCATCCTGTACACCGCCTACATCGGTGGTCTCGACTCGCTGTTCGGCCTGTTGTCCGGCTGGCTCTACCAGAACAAGTGACATGACCGACGACCTGATCTCAGAAGAGAACCCCGTGACCACCACGACCCACGCCGCGAACGACAGCGCCGATACCGCCACTGACACCGTTGAAGCCGGCGACACCGTTGAAGCGGGCGACACCGCTGGCGCCGACGACACCGCTGGCGCCGACGACGCTGGCCATGAACCCGAGGTCGACGCATCGTTCGATCTCACTGACACCGCCCCGGCCGAGCCGGTCGCGGACGAGCCCGAGGTCGACGATCCGTGGACCAAGCCCGGCTCGTGGTACGTGGTCCACTCGCAGTCCGGCTACGAAAAAAAGGTCACCGCCAACCTCAATGCCCGGATCCAGAGCATGAACATGGAGGAGAAGATCTTCGAGATCGTCATCCCCATGGAGGAAGTCGTCGAGTTCAAGAACGGCCGCAAGCAGACCGTGCAGAAGAAGGTCTTCCCCGGCTATCTGCTGGTGCGTTGCATCATGGACGACGAGTCCTGGTACTGCATCCGCAACACACCGGGCGTCACCGGCTTCGTCGGCCAGAGCCGTCAGGGCCAGAAACCGACCCCGTTGTCACGACGTGAGGTGCTCACCTTCTTGTCGGCCAAGGGCGACGGCCAGGAGACATCGAACCGCAAGAAGCCCAAGCTCGAGTACGAGGTCGGCGAGAGCGTTCGTGTCAAGGAAGGCCCATTCGCCGACTTCAACGGCCAGATCGCCGAGATCAATGCCGATCACATGAAGCTCAAGGTCCTCGTCAACATCTTCGGCCGCGAAACATCGGTCGAGATGGATTTCAGCCAGGTTGCGAAGCTCTAACCCCCAATCCAGCTTCGGCTACCCCGATCCGAATTTCATCGAATCCCGAAAGAAGTACCGCAATGGCAAAGAAAAAGGTCACCGCGATCATCAAGATCCAGATCCCAGCCGGCAAGGCCACCCCGGCCCCGCCCGTTGGCACGGCGCTCGGACCGCACGGCGTTGGCATCATGGACTTCGTCAAGCAGTACAACGCGGCGACGGAGTCCCAGGTCGGCACGATCATCCCGGTCGAGATCACCGTGTTCGAGGACCGCACCTTCACGTTCGTGCTCAAGACCCCGCCGACGCCGGTTCTGCTCCGCCAAAAGGCCGGCCTCGCCAAGGGCTCCGCAACACCCGGCAAGACATCGGTCGGTTCTGTCTCGGAGGCCGACATCGAAGAAGTCGCCAAGATCAAGATGCCAGACCTCAACGCCTACGACCTCGACGCGGCCAAGGAACAGGTCCGCGGCACCGCCCGCTCGATGGGCCTCAAGGTAAGCTGACATCACAAGATTTCGGTTTCATCAATTCACAACACAACCACTCGACCGGGACGACCTCGCCCGGCGGTGTGAGCGCTGAGGGAGACAGACAATGTCAGGAAAGAAATATATCGACGCGGCGAAGAAGTTCGACCGCGACCAATTGTTCACGCCGACCGAGGCGCTGAGCACGGTGAAGTCGCTCGCATCTGCCAAGTTCGACGAGACGGTCGAGTTCGCAGTCCGCTTGGGCGTCGACCCTCGTAAGTCCGATCAGATGGTTCGCGGCACCGTCGCCCTGCCGAGCGGCACAGGCCGCCATGTGCGCATCGCCGTGTTCGCGTCCGGTGAGGCTGCGCAGGCCGCCCGTGATGCCGGCGCCGAGTTCGTCGGTGCCGACGACCTCGCGGCAGAGATCGAAAAGGGGATGATGGACTTCGACGTCGCCATCGCGACGCCGGACCTGATGCCGATGGTCGGCCGTCTCGGTCGTGCGCTCGGACCACGAGGTCTGATGCCGAACCCGAAGACGGGCACCGTCACCAACGACGTCGCTCGCGCCGTTTCGGAGTTCAAGGGTGGCAAGGTCGAATACCGAACCGACCGGTACGGCAACGTCCACGTGCCGCTCGGCAAGGTCAGCTTCACCCCGGAGGCGCTCGAAGCCAACTTCCGGGCGGTACTCGACGAACTGCAGCGCGCCAAGCCGGCCTCGGCCAAGGGCCGCTTCCTGCGCAAGATCACGCTTTCGTCGACGATGGGTCCCGGTGTCAAGGTCGACACCAACCGCCTCCGTCCCGAAATCTCCTAGGCTGCGCTAGCCTCACGACCTACAACCAACTGGTTGCTCGCCGAAGACCTCTGGTCCACCCGCTCGGGTGGGTAATGGATTTCCCGCCAGACGAGGTGGACACCACCCACACCTTCACCCTCTCTGGGTGTCGATGCCGGGCGGCGTTCGCTGCAAAGCGAGCGCCCCGCACGACATTTTGAGAGGAGGTGTACATGGAGAACCCACGACAGGAAAAGGTCGCGGTCGTCACCGAGGTCCGCAAGAAGCTCGAGGCGTCCAATGCCGCAATCATCACTGAGTACCGCGGTCTGAGCGTCGGAGCGTTGGCGCAGTTGCGTCGCACGCTGCGCCAATCAGGAGCCGAGTACAAGGTGTACAAGAACACGTTGGCTCGCTTTGCTGCTCGCGATGCGAAAATGGACGGGCTTGAAGAATTGCTCACTGGTCCGACCGGTATCACGTTCGTCAACGGCGACGTCGCGGCAGCCGCAAAGGCTCTGCGCGATGCCGCCAAAGCGAACCCGCTGCTCGTCATCAAGGGCGGGTCCCTCGGGAACAAGGTGCTGTCGGCCAAAGACGTCGAAGCACTCGCCGATCTGCCATCGCGCGAAGTTCTACTGGCCCAGTTTGCTGGAGCATTGCAGGCCCCGCTCGTCAAGACCGCTGGTCTGCTGCAGGCGTTGCCGCGCAACTTTGCCCACGGCCTCAAGGCCCTCATCGATCAACAAGAAGCGGCCTGAGTCAGGCCACCATCAACGAATTCCGGCAGTCCCGAGACACGGGCCGCCACCCGAAGAACCCACCATTTCAAGGAGAAACAAATGTCCACCAAGGAATCAATCCTCGACGCGATCGGCGCCCTCACCGTCATCGAGCTCAAGGAACTGCTCGACGCCTTCGAAGAGAAGTTCGGCGTCACCGCTGCTGCTCCCGCCGCCGTCGCTTCTGGCGGCGCAGCCGCTGCGGCACCTGTCGAAGAGGAAAAGGACGAATTCGACGTCGTTCTCACCGAAGCCGGTCCGCAGAAGATCCAGGTCATCAAGGTCGTGCGCGAACTCACCAGCCTCGGCCTGAAAGAAGCCAAGGACCTCGTCGACAGCGCCCCCAAGGCCGTTCTCGAGAAGGCCAACAAGGACGACGCCGAGAAGGCCAAGACCGCGCTCACCGAGGCCGGCGCAACCGTCGAAATCAAGTGATGTCGGCGGTCGTGCGACCGCGCTCACGATGAAGTGCTGCTGGCCCGGGTTCGTCCCGGGTCAGTGCCGTTTTCCGGTCCGGTCTTCGTGAATGTGCGGTCTACGCCACATTCGGTGGTGCCGTCGGGTTGAGCCGTCAGCGGCCGAGCCGGTGATTGAACGCGACGCAGTCGGCGTACCGGACGCCGGTGCCGCCGAACAGGTCGAGCGCCGAGCCGATCGTGAGGTCGATCCGGCCGTTGCCGAGGTCGGTCACCGTCCGCAGGTCGCCGAGCGAGGTGGCCCCACCGGCGTATGTGATCGGCAGCGGCGACTCGGTGGCAGCGAGCAACGACACGAGCCTGGTGTCGATACCCTCCGACCTGCCCTCGACGTCCACGCCGTGGACCAGGAATTCGGCGCACGAGTCGGCCAGCCCGTCGATCGCCTCCGCCACGGGCAAGGACGTGAAATGCTGCCAGCGGTCGGTGACGACCCAGTACTGCCCGTCGCGCCAACGGCACGACAGGTCGATGACCAGTTGCCCGGCGCCGACGATCGAGACCAGTTGATCGAGCCGCTCCGGGGAGAACTCACCGTCGACGAACAGCGCCGAGGTGACGATGACGTGCGATGCTCCGGCCTCGAGCCAAGCCTCAGCGCTGGCGGCGTTGATCCCGCCTCCGACCTGCATTCCACCAGGCCAGGCCACCAGAGCTTCGATCGCAGCGGCTTCGTTGCCGGGCCCGAGCATGATGACATGGCCGCCGCAGAGGCGATCGCGGCGGTACAGCTGAGCGAACCACGAACTTGGACGATCGCTGACGAAGTTGGTCTGCGGCGCCGGTCGCGATGGGTCGTCGTGGAGGGTCGCGCCGACGATCTGCACCACTCGCCCAGCGTGCAGATCGATGCATGGGCGGTACATGGCGCCAGATTAGTCTGTGTGCTGACCTGCGACTTCAGCGGGATTTGGCGCAAATGCTTGACCTCGGGGCCAGAAAGGCTTACCGTTCGCAGACAACAAAGTCAACGCCGACCCGCCGGTCTGCGCGTTGACTCTTCACGTGCCGGGCGATATGATTCTCTGTTGCCGTGCGTCTGTTGAGTTGCTGTCCCCAAAACTGCTTTTTTCAGCGCGCCCGTGAAGCGTCCCCCGTTGCCCACGAGGAGTTGTAGTGGCTAATCGTCCGTCCACCCGTGAGCGTTACTCGTTTGCCAATCTGGAAGAGCCGTTGGCTCTCCCAGATCTGATTGCGATCCAGCGCGAAAGTTTCGAATGGTTCTTGAACCACGGCCTGGCGGAGACCTTCCGCGACATCTCGCCGATCAAGGATTTCTCTGAGGCCCTCCAGCTCGAGCTCGAGTTCGACCCCGACGACGAGGACCTCCGCCCGCCGCCGAAGTTCACCGTCGCGGAATGCAAGGAAAAGGACATGACCTACTCGGCGCCGATCTTCGTGCGCGCCCGGTTCATGAACCGCAACACCGGCGAGATCAAAGAGCAGACCGTCTTCATGGGTGACTTCCCGATGATGACCGAGAAGGGCACGTTCATCATCAACGGCACCGAGCGTGTCGTCGTCAGCCAGCTCGTTCGCAGTCCCGGCGTCATCTTCGAGCCCGGCGAACGCTTCCGCCTGCGTAACCTCAGCAAGCATCAGCTCGTCAAGGGTACGGTGCACCCGTACCGCGGTGAATGGCTCGAGTTCGACGTCGAGCACAAGCCGGGCAAGTTCGTCACCGCCGGAACTCGCGTCGCCCGCAAGCGCCGGCTCGGCATCTTCACCCTGCTGCGCGCTCTCGGCTACGACGAGGAGCACGCCCCCGGTTTCATCGACCGGTTCGTTGCCCATTTCGACTTCCTCGAGGATCAGTGGGACAAGGAGCGCCATTTCGCTCCGACGCAGGACGAATCGCTGATCGAGATCTACAAGCGGGCCCGTCCCGGCGAGCCACCCACGCTCGAGTCCTCGCGAGCGTTCTTCCGCAACGCATTCTTCGAGAATCGGCGCTATGACCTCAGCCGCGTCGGCCGCTACAAGCTCAACCGCAAGCTCGGCTCCGAAGTCGCCCGCCTGCCAGAGTTGTTCGGCCTCGAAGGCGATCTGCTCGATCTGCCCACCGAAGATCAGGACGTGCTGAGCAAGTGCGAAGTCGTCGCAGCACTCAGCTACATGCTGCACCTCGTCAAGCAGGAGCCCGGCTACCGGCTCGATGATCAGGACCACTTCGCCAACCGCCGCATCCGCAGCGTCGGCGAGCTGATCCAGAACCAGGTCCGTATCGGTCTGAGCCGGATGGAGCGTGTCGTCCGCGAGCGGATGACAACCCAGGACGTCGAGGCGATCACCCCGCAGACGCTGATCAACATCCGCCCCGTGGTGGCAGCGATCAAGGAGTTCTTCGGAACCTCGCAGCTGTCGCAGTTCATGGACCAGGTCAACCCGCTGTCAGGCCTCACCCACCGCCGTCGCCTGTCGGCTCTCGGGCCTGGTGGCCTCAGCCGCGAGCGTGCCGGCTTCGAAGTCCGCGACGTGCACTTCAGCCACTACGGCCGGATGTGCCCGATCGAAACACCTGAAGGCCCGAACATCGGTCTCATCGGCGCGCTCTCCACGTTCGCTCGCGTCAACGAGTTCGGTTTCATCGAGAGTCCGTACCGCAAGGTCGTCGGCGGCGTCGTCACCGCCGAGATCGTCTACATGGCGGCCGACGAGGAAGAGAACTACGTCGTCGCCCAGGCGAACACGCCACTCAACCCGAACGGCACCTTCAAGGATCCTCGTGTGCTCGTGCGCCGTTCGCCGCAGGCCGCCAGCCTCGACGACCTACGCAAGATGCTCGAGGCCGAGAGCTTCTTCGGCGCCACCACCGACATCGGTTTCGTGCCCGGCACAGAGGTCGATTACATGGACGTGTCACCCCGCCAGATCGTCTCGGTCGCGACGGCGCTGATCCCGTTCCTCGAGCACGACGACGCCAACCGGGCCCTGATGGGTGCGAACATGCAGCGCCAGGCCGTTCCGCTGATCCGCGCCGAGGCGCCGTACATCGGCACCGGCATCGAAGCGCGCGCGGCGCGCGATGCGGCCGATCTGATCCAGGCACTCGAAGACGGTGAGATCATCGAAGTCAGCGGCGACAGCGTCACCGTCCAATACAAGACACTCGGCAAGAAGGTCTACCGCCTCGCCAAGTTCCGGCGCAGCAACCAGGACACCTGTATCAACCAGCGGATGCGGGTCCACGAGGGCGACAAAGTCGTCAAGGACGAGATCATCGCCGACGGTCCCTCGACCGACCATGGCGAGTTGGCGCTCGGCAAGAACCTGCTCGTGGCGCTGATGCCATGGGAGGGCTACAACTTCGAGGACGCCATCATCTTGTCCGAACGGCTCGTCAAGGACGATGTCTTGACCTCGATCCACATCAAGGAGCACGAGGTTGATGCACGCGACACCAAGCTCGGTCTGGAAGAGATCACCCGCGACATCCCGAACCTGAGCGAGGACATCCTGCGCGACCTCGACGACCGCGGCATCATCCGCGTCGGCGCCGAGGTCGGCCCCGGCGATGTGCTCGTCGGCAAGGTCACGCCGAAGGGCGAGACCGAGCTGACGCCCGAAGAGCGACTGCTCCGCGCAATCTTCGGTGAGAAGGCCCGTGAGGTCCGCGACACCAGCCTCAAAGTGCCTCACGGCGAGAACGGCAAGGTCATCGACGTCAAGGTGTTCACCCGTGAGAACGGCGACGAACTTCCACCTGGCGTCAACCAATTGGTGCGCGTCTACGTCGGCCAGAAGCGCAAGATCAGCGTCGGCGACAAGCTCGCCGGGCGCCACGGCAACAAGGGTGTCATCTCCAAGATCCTGCCGCTCGAGGACATGCCGTACCTCGCCGACGGTACGCCGGTCGACATCATCCTCAATCCGCTCGGCGTGCCGAGCCGGATGAACGTCGGTCAGGTGCTCGAAGCGCATCTCGGCTACTGCGCCCGATGGGGTTGGCAGGACGTCAAGAACAACGTCAAGGTCGGCGACGAGCCGATCCGCGGCACCGAGAACAAGACCCGGCCGAACACCAAGCCGAGCACGTTCATCGCGACGCCGGTGTTCGACGGCGCCCACTGGGACGAGGAAGAAGCAGCAGGCAAGCACCCGACCATCCAGAGCATCCTCAGCAACATCAACCCGGAGAGCGTTGACGGCAAGCGCCTGATCCAGATGGACGGCAAGACCCCGCTGTACAACGGCCGAACCGGCGAGTTGTACGACAACCCGATCACCGTCGGCTACATGTACATCTTGAAGCTCGCCCACCTCGTCGACGACAAGATCCACGCCCGTTCCACCGGCCCGTACAGCATGATCACCCAGCAGCCGCTCGGTGGTAAGGCCCAGTTCGGCGGGCAGCGCTTCGGCGAGATGGAAGTGTGGGCGCTCGAGGCCTATGGAGCCGCCTACTGCCTGCAGGAGCTGCTCACCATCAAATCCGACGATGTGCTCGGCCGGGTCAAGGTCTACGAGGCGATCGTCAAGGGCGACAACATCCCGGAGCCGGGCATTCCCGAGAGCTTCAAGGTGCTCATGAAGGAAATGCAGGCCCTGTGCCTCAATGTCGAGGTGCTCGCCACCGACGGCAGCGAGATCGAGATGCGCGAGATGGACGAAGACGTCTTCCGCGCCGCTGAAGAACTTGGCATCGACATCAGCCGCCCCGAACGCGGCACCGACGAAGACGACCGCGAGCGTGCTGCACGCCGCGAACGCGCTTACTGACAAACACAAGAACGAGATCGACGAGACACGAGGCTGAGGAAAAGATGCTTGACGTAAACATGTTCGACCAGTTGAAGATCGGGTTGGCGACGGCCGCCCAGATCACCCAGTGGTCCCACGGCGAAGTGAAGAAGCCAGAGACCATCAACTACCGCACGCTGCGCCCCGAAAAGGACGGGCTGTTCTGCGAGAAGATCTTCGGGCCGACCCGCGACTGGGAGTGCTACTGCGGCAAGTACAAGCGGGTCCGCTTCAAGGGCATCATCTGCGAGCGCTGTGGTGTGGAAGTCACCCGCAGCAAGGTCCGCCGCGAGCGGATGGGCCACATCGAGCTGGCAGCCCCCGTCGTTCATATCTGGTACCTCCGCGGTACCCGCAGCTGGCTGGCATACCTGCTCGCCGGCGTCGAGACCAAAGAAGAATTGAAGGCCAAGCAGCTCGAGAAGGTCATCTACTTCGCTGCCAACCTGGTCACGTGGGTCGACATCGACAAGCGTCACGCCGACAAGCCAAACCTGGAGAACGAATACCTCGAAGAGCGCGATGCCATCCGCAAGGAGATGGAAGTCGCGATCGATCGCCGCTACAAAGAACTCGAGGACGAAGCCGCCAAGATGGAGGCCGAAGGCGCCAAGGACAGCGACGTCAAGTCTCGCGGCAAGCTCGCCGAGAAGGAAGTCACGAGCCTTCGTGACCGTTACGAAGCCGAGCTGGATCTCCTCGCCCGTACGTGGGACGAGTTCAAGGACCTCCACAGCCGCAAGATCATCGACGACGAAATGTTGTGGCGTGAACTCCGCGACCGCTACGGCGACTACTTCGAAGGTGGCACAGGCGCCGATTCGATCAAGGCGCTCATCGACCGGATCGATTTCGATGTCGAAGAGGTGCGCCTCCGCGAGGCCATCGATCCGGCAGAGGGCACCCGCAAACCGCTCAGCGCGCAGCGTCGCCAAAAGGCCATCAAGCGGCTCAAGATCGTCACCTCGTTCAACAAACGCGACGACCATGGTCGTCGCGTCAACGACCCCAAGGCGATGATCCTCGACGTCGTGCCGGTGATCCCGCCCGAACTGCGCCCGATGGTGCAGCTCGACGGCGGCCGCTTCGCAACGAGTGACCTCAACGACCTCTACCGCCGGGTGATCAACCGCAACAACCGTCTCAAGCGACTGCTCGACCTCGGTGCGCCGGAGATCATCGTCAACAACGAAAAGCGGATGCTTCAAGAAGCCGTCGACGCGCTGTTCGACAACGGCCGTCGTGGCCGTCCGGTCACTGGTCCCGGCAACCGACCGCTGAAGTCGCTCTCCGACATGCTGAAAGGCAAGCAGGGCCGCTTCCGCCAGAACCTGCTCGGCAAGCGCGTCGACTACTCCGGCCGTTCGGTCATCGTGGCCGGCCCGACGCTCAAGCTGCACCAGTGCGGTCTGCCGAAGTTGATGGCACTCGAACTGTTCAAGCCGTTCGTGATGAAGCGTCTCGTCGATCTCGAACTCGCTCAGAACATCAAGAGCGCGAAGCGCATGGTCGAGCGTCGCCGGACGCAGGTGTGGGATGTCCTCGAAGACGTGATCAAGGAACACCCGGTCATGCTCAACCGTGCGCCAACCCTGCACCGTCTGGGCATCCAGGCGTTCGAGCCGGTGCTCGTCGAGGGCAAGGCACTGCAGATCCATCCGTTGGTCTGCACCGCGTTCAACGCCGACTTCGACGGTGACCAGATGGCCATCCATGTGCCGTTGTCGGCAGAGGCCCAGGCCGAGGCCCGGGTGCTGATGCTCAGCGCCAACAACATCTTGTCGCCGGCGTCGGGCCGTCCGACCGTCACACCTTCGCAGGACCTCGTGATCGGCGGGTATTACCTGACCGAACTCGTCGAGGATGCTGCCGGTGCCGGGCGCACGTTCCGTCACCTGTGGGAGGTGCTTCGGGCGCTCGATGAGGGCGCGCTCAACCTGCACGCCCCGATCCACATCCGTCGCCCCGACGGCGAGCGCTTCGACACTACCGCCGGCCGGTTGTTGTTCGAGGAGACCCTCCCGCTGGACTACCCGCTCCGCTTCGGCCACATCGACTTCCTCATCAAGAAGAAGGAGATGGGTGTCATCGTCGAGCGCCTGTCGGACTTCTATCTCAAGTCCGAGGTTGCGATCGCGCTCGACGCGATCAAGAACGTCTGTTACCGCTATGCATCGCAGAGTGGTCTGACGGTCTCGATCGACGACGTCAAGACGCCGAAGTCCAAGCGCGACATCCTCGATCGGTACGAGGCTCAGGCCGACAAGGTCGAGAATCAGTTCCGACGCGGCATCATCACCGACGGCGAGCGCCGCAACATGGAGGTCCGGATCTGGACCGACGCTACGGCGGAGGTCCAGAACGCGATGGAAGTCGAGTTCAAGGCCCAGCGGTTCAACCCGATCGACATGATGGTCGGTTCCGGTGCTCGTGGAAACATGACCCAGATGCGTCAGATCGCCGGCATGCGCGGTCTCGTGGCGAACCCTCGCGGTGACATGATCCCACGCCCGATCAAGAAGAACTTCCGTGAAGGCCTCGAAACGCTCGAGTACTTCATCGCAACTCCTGGCGCCCGCAAGGGTCTCGT
>JANYKS010000019.1 GCA_025358125.1 Actinomycetes bacterium | reverse complement strand
CAGCATGGTGGTCGGCATGGTGAGCTGCATGGTGGGCAGCGATGCCGGCGGTGAAGCGGCCGTCGCCGATGCCGATCCCCAATCGAACGGAGGGGATCGCAGCGGTGATGAGGTCTGCGACGCGCCGTGCCATAGCGAGCTCACCACCGAAGTAACGCGATGGTCCCCGCGCCAAGAAGGTGAGCACGCCGGGTTCGGTGGTCTCCAACCGCGGCACCATCTCGGACACGCTGCGCACCGCTGCTTCGAACTCGCGCCCGTCGCGAGCAGGATCATGGCCGATGATCCGCAGCGTCGGGCAGATCCGCTGGGCCTCACGCCGGCGATGGCCCTGGCGCACCCCCGCCGCCGCCGCCGCGGGTGTGCGGGCAACGATCCGATTGGCATGGAGCACGGCCACCGGTTCGTGTGGCGATGCGCCGGCGGCAACCACCGACCAGTCCGGACAGCGCACCACTGCCAGCCGTGGTGGTGAGTCGCGAAGAGACGCTGCCCCGGCCTTCACTACCCTGTCCGTTTGAATACAACGGTGTCGTCGATGACGGCGAGATCCGACTGGATCGCTTCGATGCCACCATTCGCACCGGGCAGCCACACGTCGGTCTGGCGTTGGCGCGGCAACCGGCGACCACCGGCGGACAGCGTGATCCGACGCCGGATGAGGCGGCCGGAGCCGTGGCCGAGACCTTCCCACTCGGCGCTGAGGCCGGTGATCGAAAGATCGCAGATGAACTGACCGGGATCGCCGACCACGACGAGCACCGCGCCCCGGGCCTGCAACCTGGACTGCAACCGTCGCGCCGTCCCGGCGCGCAGACGAGGCGTTGTACGCAACACCACGAGATCGAATCCATCGATCAGCGCTGAGGTCATGGTGGCCCACGACGTCTCGCTGAGATCGGTCGGCTGGGCGACCATCACGAGCCGCTCGAGGGCGATGCCGGCCTCGCTCGCAGCACGCAGACCCAGAGCCGGAAGGCCGACGACGGCGAGCCACGACCCCGCCTCGGATGCGCCGGCCACTGCTGCCAGGGCAACCGACAGCGCCGGGCCACCCTGACAGCCGATGATGGAACCGCGGACAAGGCCGCCTTCTGGCAGGAGCGGTTGCAGCGCCGGGGCAACCGGCAGCACACGGTCGCGAGCAAAGGCAACCGGGCCGATGCGCTGTGTCAGATGCGCCAGCCGCTCACGACGAGCCTGGAGTGAGCCGCGGTCCATGGCGTCATCCTAACGAACACGTGTTCGCTATGTCCAGGCGAATTCTTCGAGCGGTTTCGGCGAGGATCAACCGCCGTGAGTGGCCTTCCACTTCGCCAGCGCACCACGACTGCGCTCGAGCAGCGCGGCCGGGACCCGCTGCGCTGCGGCGCTGAGCGCAGGGCTGCCATCCGCCACCGCCACACCGTCTGCGGCGGCGGCCGGCTCCTCGGGAGCTACCTCCTCGAACGGCGGCGGGGTCATGCCCGGCTTCCAGTACTGATACAGGTCTCGGACCAGATCGGCCAAACCGTCGGAGGTGGAACCCTGCTCGAGATCGACCGTGATGACGTTGCCGTAGAGGTGGACGCCGCGCACATGACCGGTGCCGAACAGACGGCGGGCCAACTCAGCAGACGGTCGCGGACCGACAGCGTCGGCAGCCGAGGAGAACCGCTCGTGCCCCGACCCGGTGAGATTGCGGTTTGCCTCGAAGCGCACCATGCCGGGGGTCGTACTCTTCTTTTCGATGACACCGACGGATTGACCCATGGCCGGACACGATAGTTGCCGATTGCTCCTTCGACATACCCGGTGCCGCATGCGCGCACATGTACAACTACCGTGAGGTGATGACAGAGATTTCCCTCGACGAGTTCACCGCACAGGGCGAGGCCTTCCTCGACGCGAAGGCATCGCGCAAGGTGGTCGAGGAGAAGTTCGTGTGGGGCAACGGCTCGGACGTCGTTGGAATGTTCGAGGAGAAAGACCGCAACGACGAGCTCGAGGACCTGAAGCGCGCGTGCGAGTGGCGCGCCAAGAAGTTCGATGCCGGCTTCGGCTGGATCAGCGGTCCGAAGGCATTCGGTGGCCGCGAACTCCCCCACGCGTATCAGCGCGCGTTCGATTCGCTGGAGGGCCGGTTCCAGGTGCCCAACCAGAGCTACTTCACGATCGGGCTCGGCATGGTGGCGCCGACGATCGCTGTGCATGCGAGTCAAGCCGCGAAGGAGAAGTACGTCGCGCAGATGTTCCGCGGCGACATCGTCGGATGCCAGTTGTTCAGTGAGCCGGGTGCCGGATCAGATCTCGCCAGCCTGCAGACCAAGGCCGAAAAGGATGGTGACGTCTGGGTCATCACCGGGCAGAAGGTGTGGACCAGCGGAGCGCACTACAGCGATATCGGCGAAGTGATCGCACGTACCGATCCCGATCTACCCAAGCACAAGGGGCTCACCGGCTTCATCGTCGACATGCGTGACCCGGCCGTCGAGATTCGTCCGCTGCGCCAGATGACGGGTGGGGCCAGCTTCAACGAGGTGTTCTTCAACGAGCTGCGTGTCCCCGACGACCACCGCCTCGGCGACGTCAACAACGGCTGGAACGTCGCGCTGACCACGCTGATGAACGAGCGCGCCGCGATCGGCGCCGGCGGTGGCGGCGGTGGGCTGCTCACGCGTGCCATCGAGATGACCCGCCATTTCGGCCTGTCCGACGACCCCGTCACCCGCCAGATGCTGGCCGACGTGGCGATCCATCAGCGAGTGGCCGGCTACAACAACCAGCGGGCGATGGACAAGATCAAAGCGGGAGGATTGCCAGGCCCGGAGATGAGTATCGCCAAGCTCGCCGGCACGATGAACACGCGTCGGCTCAGCGACTTCGTGTCGCATGTCCTCGGTGCCAAGATGGTCGCCGACAGCGGCGAGTGGGGCACCTACGCGTGGAGCCAACTCGTGGTCGGCGCGCCCGGCGCGAGCATCGCCGGCGGCAGCGACGAAGTGATGCGCAACATCGTCGGCGAGCGGGTGCTCGGTCTCCCCAAAGACACCGGCATCGACTCGAAGAGCCCCTTCAACGAGCTGAAGGTCGGCACCCAGAAGGCCTGATCTCGCTCCGGGGCCTACTGGGTGATGTTGCCGGTGACGCCCCATGTATCGGGCAGGACATAGCCCTGCGGATACGGGTCGGTGGTGTCCAGGCAGTAGCTGTGAAAGCCGGTGATCCACGCCCTCCCCTCGATCGTCGGCAGGATCGCGGGCCGGCCGGCGATCGTCGTTTCGCCGATGATGGTCCCGCTGAAACGCGAGCCGATCAGCGACTCGTGCTGCATCGAATCGCCGACCGACATCGCGCCCCGGGCGTGGAGTACGGCCATCCGCGCGCATGTACCGGTGCCGGTCGGGCTGCGGTCCGAGCGGCCGGGCGCGACGATGCAGGTGTTGCGGGTTGTCTCGCCGACACCGGCGAATGGCCGGTTGAGCTGCACGATGGAGACATCGCGAATTCCGGGGTTGACGGGATGGACGACCTCGAGTTGGTCGCGAGCTGCGACCCTGACGGCTTCACCGAGTACGGCCAACTCACGCGCCTCGGAGTCGACCACGGCGAACCCGAGCCGGGTGGCATCGACGATCGCGTAGAACATGCCGCCGAACGCGACGTCGGCCGTGACGGCACCGAAGCCGGCGACATCCAGCTGTGCGTCGAGTTGATCGACGAAGCACGGCACGTTCCCGATCCGCACGGATGTGCACTTGCCGTCCTTGCAGTGGGCGACGACCGAGACAGGCCCGCTCGGAGTATCGATGGTCAGATGTGTCTCGGGCTCCCGCATCGCGACGATGCCCGTCTCGAGCGCCACAGTCACCGTGCACATCATGTTCGAGCCCGACATCGGCACGTACTCGGTCGGCTCCATGATGATCACGCCGAAGTCGCAGTCGTCACGTGTCGACGGAACGATCAAGTTGAGATGGCGGGCGACGCTGCCACGCGGCTCGCACAGCAGGAGCCGACGGATGTGGTCATGGTCGCGCTCCATCGTGCGCATCTTGTCGTACATCGTCAGGCCGGCCGGCGGGAGAACGCCGCCGACGATGACGTCGCCGACCTCCCCTTCTGCATGGCAGCCGACGACCGAGATGACACGTTGGGTTCTCATCAGCGCGGACGTTAGCCCCATGCTCGCCCGGTTGCCCGATCACACCGGTAGCGTTACCTCCAACTGTTCATTTCGGAACAGATCGCGTGACGTAGCTCGGCATCCCATAATTGGGCGCAGAAGTAGCTGCGAACGTGCCGCCCAAGAGGAGCTACAACCGTGTCTACTACCTTTGCCGACCTTGGCGTGCCCGTGCGCCTCGTCGAAGCCCTTGCTGCCGATGGCATCACCCAGCCGTTCCCGGTGCAGGCCATCACCCTTCCCGACGCCTTGGCTGGCAAGGACCTGTGCGGGCGTGCCCCCACAGGTTCCGGCAAGACGCTCGGATTCGGGATCCCGATGATGGTCCGCATCAGCCAGGCCGAGCCCACCAAGCCGACGGGACTCGTGCTGGTTCCGACCCGCGAGCTCGCCGAGCAGGTGCAGCGGGCCTTCGTGCCACTGGGCCGAGCCCAGTGGCGCTTCATCCAAGCCATCTACGGCGGCGCGTCGTTCGGCCCGCAGATCCACTCACTGCGCAAGGGCGCGTCGGTCGTGGTGGCAACACCGGGCCGTCTGCTCGACATCATCGAGAAGGGCTACTGCGACCTCAGTGCCGTCGAAGTATGTGTCGTCGACGAAGCCGACCGGATGGCCGACCTCGGCTTCATGCCCGACGTCCGCAAGATCCTCGACATGACCCCGACAACTCGCCAGACCATGCTGTGGTCGGCGACACTCGACGGAGATGTCAACGAACTCATCCGCGACTACATGAACAACCCCGTCCGACACGACCTGATGGACGAAGAGGATGCTGCTCCGGTAGATCACAAGTTCGTGGTCACCCGCCCGAGCGACCGCCTCGACGCGGCCGTTGCGTTGATCGAAGAGCACGGCCCGACGATCGTCTTCGTCAAGACCCGCTTCGGCGTCGACGATGTCTCGGAGGATCTCAACCGCGCCGGCGTCAAGGCCGGAGCCTTGCACGGCGCACGCAGCCAGGCGATTCGTCAGCGCACGCTCGAGGATTTCAAGCGGGGCAAGATCCAAGCCCTCGTCGCGACCGACGTCGCGGCTCGCGGCATCCACGTGGACAACGTCAGCCTCGTGCTTCACTACGACCTGCCCGACAACGACAAGGACTACACCCATCGCTCCGGCCGCACCGGGCGGGCAGGAAACACCGGCCTCGTGATCGCATTCGTGCCGCCCAGTCGGCAGCGGATCGCGCAGCGGATGAGCGACTCGGTCAACGCCGGGGTCACGTGGGAACAGGGCGAAAAGCCGATCGAGCGGGTGCCTGCGGGTGAGCGTGAAACGGGTAATCGCGACCGCGGCGAGCGCGAGCGAAGCGGCGGCTATGCGGGGCGCACGGGCCGAGGCAGCTACGCCGGTGACCGCGGCAGCAATGACCGCGGCGGCGACGGCGGTAGCCGAGGCAGCTACGCCGGTGACCGCGGCAGCAATGACCGCGCCGATCGTGGTGGTTACGGCGGTCAACGCGATCGCAACGACGCTCCGCGCACCGATCGTTATGCCGGCCCGCGCAGCGGGGCGACAGCTCCCGGCGCCGACCGCGGCAGCGGTACGTACCGCGATCGCAATGCTGGCGCTCCGCGCGACCGCAATGATTGGACCCCGCGCCCGCGTCGCGACGACGATCGCACCAACCCGCGCGGCCGGACCGAGTGGACCCCGCGCCCACCCCGCGCCGACGACCGTGGCAACGACCGCAACGATTGGTCGCCGCGCCCACCCCGCGCCGACGGCCCGCCACGCGACCGCAACGATTGGTCGCCGCGCCCACCCCGCGCCGACGACCGTGGCAACGACCGCAGCCGGTTCAACCGAGACGACCGCCCTCGCCCAGGCGGTGACGACCGTCGCCCTGGTGGTTACAGCAGCAACGCCGATCGCGGTCGCAGCGACCGGCCCTCTACTGCGCGCGACGGCCAGCAGCCGCCGTTCGGGCGCGATGGCCACAGCGACCGACCATGGCGAAACCGCGACGACGCGCCGGCAGCCTCCACCGACCGCGCCCGCAACCAGGGTGACCGTGAGAACCGCGGCCCCTCCGCCACACGTGAGGGCCGTCCCGATCGCCCCGGTTTCGGCGGCGGTTACAAAGGCACCGCCGGCGGCTACAAAGGCGTCGGAGGCGGCTACAAAGGCAACGCCGGCGGTGCTGGCAAGCCGAGTGGCGGCTTTGGTGGCGGCTACAAGGGCAACACCACCAAGCCGGGCGGCTCGAGGTCGAGCGCACCCCGTCCTGGTGGCGGCCCCGAGAGAACCGGTTTCAAGAGTGGCGGCTTCAAGACTGGCGGCTTCCGTCAAGCCCCCGGCGGCGACGTTCGCCGCCGTCCAGAACACGACTGACCCGGCTGCGACGCGCAGTCCCTGTGCTGCGCGTTGCGTCGCTCGTCTGCCCGCCTGAAACCGCGCCACCACGGTGATCGCACGGGCAGACCACAAGTTCGGGCGTCATCCCGGGACTCGATCGGCGGGCCCAAGCGTCAGCGAGTGATGAGGCCGTGCTCGCCGGCCCAGATGCCGAGATCATCACGGTTGATCGCGGCCGCGACGAGACCCGGGAACGCGCCAGGGGTGCATGCGAACGCGGGCACACCCAGTTCGGCGAGGGCGCTGGCGGCGGCGCGATCAAAGGCCGGCGCGCCATCATCGCTGAGGGCGAGCAACGCGACGCAGGTAACACCGCTGCGGGCCATCGCTGCGATCCTCGCGACGAAATCGCTTCCCGGCGCGCCCTCGTACAGGTCGCTGATCAGGATCAGCACCGTGTCGCTCGGGCGAGAGATCAGCGATTGGCAATAGCCCATCGCCCTGTTGATGTCGGTGCCGCCGCCGAGCTGGATCCCGAACAGTACGTCGACCGGATCGTGGGTCCGCTCGGTCAGATCGGCGACCGCAGAGTCGAACGCGACAAGGTACGTCTGCAGCGACTGGACCGATGCGAGAGCAGCCCCGAACACGCTCGCGTACACCACGCTCTCGCTCATCGAGCCGCTCTGGTCGATCGCGATGATGACGTCGCGGCGAAGCGCCGTGGTGCGGCGCGAATAGCCGATCAGGCGGTGGGGGATCACCGTCTTGAGCTGCGGCTGATAGTGGTTGAGATTGGCCAGCACCGTGCGCCCCCAATCGATGTCACTGTGGCGGGGCCGACGGGTGCGCGTGGCACGGGCGAGTGCGCCGCGCACGGTTTGCAGCGTCGGCTGGGCGAGCCGATCCTGGAGCTCGGCGACGACCTTGGCGACCACCAGTCTGGCGGTGGCGCGGGTGGTGTCGGGCAGCAGGTGTTGCAGCGCGAGGAGAGTGGTGACGAGATGGATGTCGGGTTCTATCGACGCCAGCAGCTCCGGCTCGAGCAGCATCCGCTGCAGGTTCAGCCGATCGATGGCGTCACGCTGCATCACCTGCACGACGCCGGTCGGGAAGTATTTGCGGATGTCGCCGAGCCACCTTGCCACGTTCGGCGCCGACCCGCCGAGACCGCCGGCGCGCTTGGTGCTGCGGCCGCGCTGGCCGGTACTCGGCGGCGCGTCGTACAGCGCGCTGAGCGCGGCGTCCATCTGGTTGTCCTCGCCGGCGAGGTTGACACCCGTCCCATCGGGACTCTCGGCATCACCGGCACCGAGCACCATCCGCCAACGACGGAGCCGCTCGCCCTCGTGGACCCGGTAGCCGTCGGACTGCCGGCCCATAGCTGCAGTAGCGGCTGCAGTTCCGGTCGCTGGCGCAGGTGCAGGTGCGGCAGATGAGAACGTTGCGGTCGTTGCGGTCGTTGCGGTCGTTGCGGTCGTTGCGGTCGTTGCGGTCGTTGCGGTCGTTGCGCTGGCAGCCGTCGTGCTGTCTGTCATGTCGTCGCTCCGAGGAGGCGGGCGATGGTTTCGATGCCGGCCGCGACACGTTCGGGATCGAGCGAGCGGTGACCGAGCGCCGAGACCGGGCCGACGCCGGTTCGGACACGCTCACCGATCTGGCGTCGCTCGGCGAGTTCGAATGTCCCGAACGTTCGCCGCAGCAGAGGGAGGATCTCGATGAACGCTTCGCTCTCGAGCGTCGCCAGCCAGCGATCGAGCAGACCGAGGAGATCGGCATCGTGGACAAGCGCGACACCGGACCCTCCGAGGAAGCCCTCCACGAACGCCGCGCCATCGAGTGGTGTCGTGCCCCGCGAGAGCGCCCGCGACACACGTTTTTCGACCTGCTCTGGCGCGAGCCGGCCGGCGTCGGCCAGGAGGCGGGTGGCCCTGCCCTGCAAGGACGCGTGGATCCGGTCGCGCTCGACGAGATCGACGAGCGCGTCGTGGAAGGAACCGAACAGGTCGGGATCGCTCAAGAGCGACAACGCGGATTGGGTGTCACTGATCAGTCGGCTGATGGACTCTGCCGCGCCGGAGTCGAGGCTCGTGCACGCCGGCACGAGGCCGGCCGCGATTCGAGACACCATGCCGCCCAACACCGTCGCGAGCGCGCCGGAGTCGGTGCCGCGCACATCGCCGTAGCGAACGGTGCGCGCCAACGCGGGCAGCGCCTCCATCAGGTGGGTGATGTCGACGTCGAGCGCGGCCCGATCGGCGACCAACTGCACGATACCGGCGAGCGGTTCGGCGAGATCCGCGAGGAGGCATTGCTCAATCGCATCCGTGAGTTCGCTGATCGACTTGGTTGCGAGCGCGTGCTGGACGAGCGCCGCCTGCGCCGCGGTCTGCACCGTAGTGCCGAGCGCCGACATTTCGATCAGGCGCACCTCGAGCTCTGGTTCCCACAGCAGCTCCCACGTCTCCCTGAACGTGCCGACCGAGGCCCGCCCCTGCGCCGCGCGCCCCCATCCGACGCGCAGGATCGACAACCGGTGGAGCAGACGCGACCGGGCAAGGTCCAGTGGCTTGCGCAAATCCAGTTCAAGCGAACGGGGCATCGCCTCCGGCTTGAGCCGGCACCGCTTCTGTTCCGTAGCGAGGTTGCGGGCGAGGGGCACCATCGGGGTACTGGCCGGCACGTGACCGATGAGCGTGCCGACGATCAGCTCGCTGCTGAGCAGGCGCATCGGTATGTCGGTGCCGTCGCCGAGCACGGCACACGCCGAGTCGTTCAGCTCGACCAACCCCGCCAGCGGTCGGCCGCGCAGAGCGGCCAAGGACGTCGCCAGACGCGTGGCCTCGACGACATCGGCCGCGGAAGCGGAATAGTCAGCGGCGCGCAGCACGCGCGCTGCTTGGGTAAACCATCTCGCCACCGTGTCGGGGCCGGGATGGGTGAAAAGATGGTGATACCAGCCGGGCGAGGTGACCCCCGCGCCGTAGCCGTGAGCATTCGCCAGCCGGCGGTGTGTCCATGGCACCCAAGTGATGGCCACTTTGACCTTGGGCATCCCGCGCAGCAAGGCCGTGTCGCTTCTGGCCTGCTTTGCATCCAGCGCCGCTGCGAGGGCCGGCACGTGCCACGCCCCGCACACCACCGCGATCCGCTGATAGCCATCGCCCGTTGCGGCGCGGATGCCAGCCCGCATCTGCGCCTCGCGCCTGCGTTCGGTGGGGTCCGCCGCGACGAGGTCTGGTTCGTACGCCTCGCGCAGCACGGTCATCGCTTCGGCGATCGCCTCGAACGGCGACGTTGCGTCGCGGTGTTCGACCATGTCCTCCCACCACCGCTCGGTGTCGTCGTAGCCGGCCGCCAGGGCGAGTTCGGTGAGTGGATCGCGGGGACGGATCTCGCCGGATCCGAGGCTCGGCTGGGCGTCGGACGGCCCGCCCGCCAGGGTATGGGTCAGGGCGAGATCGATGTAGCGCACCGGAACATCGGCCTCGCCGGCCCAGCGCAGGGCAACCCATTCGGGGCTGAACGACGCGAACGGGTAGAACACCGCCCTGTCCGGATGATCGAGCGCGTAGCCGAGCATCGTGACCGGTGGCTTCATCTCGGGATCGCCGGCCAGATAGGCGATCGCGTCAGCCTCCCGCGGCCCTTCGATCAGCACGATGTCGGCAGGATCGGTGTCGAGTGCCCTGCGAACGGCAAGCGCCGAACCAGGACCGTGATGACGGATCCCGTAGACACGGACATCGGCCGGCGCGCTGTCCATGACCGTCAACGGATCGACAGCGAATCCAGGTACTCGCGCCACACCACCGTGTCGTGCACGGGATCTCGCACGACCGTGTTCTCGATACCGGCGAGCAGGTTGTCGAACCGCAATGTTCCGTCGCCGAGGTGAGCCGCCATCGCGATCCCCTGCACCATGACCGAGATCGCCTCGGCGGTACTCATCGTGCCCGACGGCGTCTTCAACTTGATCCGACCATCCTCACTCTGGCCCATCCGCAACTCGCGGAACACCGATACCACGCGACGGATCTCGTCAGGCGCCGCCGGCAAGTCGGGCAGCGACAGCGCACTCGCCAGCGCAGCGACGCGTTGGCGGACGATCTGGACCTCCTCGTCGATGGTGGCCGGCGTGGGAAGGATGACCGTGTTGAAGCGGCGGCGGAGCGCGCTGGACAACTCGTTGACGCCGCGGTCGCGGTTGTTGGCGGTGGCGATCAGATTGAAGCCTGGCCGGGCCTGGACCTCGCTGGCGAGCTCGGGAATCGGCAGCACCTTCTCGCTCAGCACGGTGATCAGGGCATCTTGGACGTCGCTCGGCATTCGCGTCAGTTCTTCGACGCGCACGATCGTTCCCTGCTCCATCGCGCGGTAGACGGGGGACGGGACGAGAGCCCGGGCAGTGGGGCCCTCCGCCAACAGCCGGGCGTAGTTCCACCCGTAGCGGACGGACTCCTCGGCGGTGCCAGCGGTGCCTTGCACGAGCAGGCTGGAGTCGCCGCTGATCGCCGCCGCGAGGTGTTCGCTGACCCAGGTCTTGGCAGTGCCTGGGAGTCCGAGCAGCAGCAGCGCCCGATCCGTCGCCAGCGTAGCGACCGCGACCTCCATCAGCCGCCGCTGGCCGACGTACTTGGGGGTGATGACCGTGCCATCGGCCAGTGTGGCGCCCATCAGGTAGGTGACGACTGCCCACGGCGACAGCCGCCACTGTGGGGGCCGCTGGCGGGTGTCGCCGGCCGCAAGGGCAGCGAGTTCGTTCGCGTACTGAGCCTCGGCATGAGGCCGGAGGATGTCGGCGGGGGTCTCGTGCGTCACTGCTGGAAACCGTACACGGAGGGTGTCCCGGAGTATCAGGAACCTCTGAGGAGGAAGATCACATCCACCGTGATGCCCATGACAAGCCCGGCCGCGCCGAGGACTATGCCGAGGCGGGCCGTCTTGATCCCGAGCAAAGTACCTTCGCTGCGCGAGATCCGCCTCGCCGAGATCAGTCCCCAGGCCAGGCCGAGCACCGACAGCAGGGGGATGAAGCACAGCACCAAGCCGAGTCCGGAGACCAGGACCGATCGGTTGGCCAGGTTGTCTTCGAGCGGTTTGAACACTGCTGGACCCGTCGACGAATTCGGCTTCTGCGCCGTTTTGGCCCGCACCGCTGATGGCTGCAGCTGCTTGAGTTCAGTGACTCCTGTGGTTGGGCTGCCACGCGCGACGACAGCTGAGGCGGGCGGTGGTGCCGGCTCTGTCGGCGGAGCCGGAGGGTGGTCCTGCCGAATCGGAACGGGTGGTTGCGCCGGGGGGATCGGCGGAGCCGGGGGGTCGTCATGGCGAATCGGCGCGGGTGGTTGCGCCGGCGGCACCGGCTCAATCGGCGCGGCAGCCGGTGGGTCGGCGATCGCCGGCTCGGGCGGGGCGGCAGGGCCGAGGCGGGACAGCCGGCCCGCGCGGGGCGGCATCCTCGCCTCTCGCGGCGGCGTCGTCGGGTCGTCAGCCACGCGACAACGCTACAACGTCGGCCCCCGCCGTCTGCGTCAAGCTCGCGATCATGTCGCGACGGAGCTGTGCGAGACCGAGCAGATCCACACGCGTCCGCTCGGTCATGGCGTTGAACGGCGCCCGGTTGAGTTCGAGGATCAGGGCAGGCAGCCATCGCGGTTCGAGAGCGGCGACGGCGGAGCGCATCTGCGCCGCGGCGGCCCAGGTGGCCGTACGGTCGAGGAAGGTGTCGGCGATCGCCGTCACCACGGCGCCACTATCGGGCGGCGGTTTGGGGGCCAGCAGCGGGTCGGCGCCGGCTGGGAGCACCGCCGGGTTCGGCTTGATACCAAGGTCCGGCATCGCATCTGCCAGCCACGCGGCCAACGGCCCGATCACGGCGCGAGCCACGATGTCGAACGCCGGGTTGCGCCGGCCGCGCAGCAGTAGCGTCGGTACGAGTTGCGGCGGCGGGCGGCGACACGAGCCGGCGCAGCGAGCGAACCACTCAGCGAGCAGCACCTCGTGTTCGCCTCGGAGCAGCCGGACCAGTTGATTCGCGGCATCGGCCGAACACATCTTCCGGTCGTCGGCAGGTGGCGGACCCAACAGCAACGGCGCCTCATCGGGCTGCACTCCTGCGCGCCGAGCGGTTGCCACCGCAGCCGCGCGATTCAGCAGTTCCGTTGCCGGATCCTCGGCGTCGGCTACGGTCTCCCAACCAGCGGCGGCCCGAGGCAGCGGGCGGCGATCGGTGCCGAGCACTGCCGTTGTTATGAGTTGCGCCCACTCCGCGCCGGCCGACGTGGCGATGTCGGTCACAGCATCACCGCCTGCCCGCCTGCGAACACTGTCAGGGGCAGAAATCCCTCGGTGCTCCACTCCCCCATCACGACCACCGGTTCGGCGGCCGACACACAGACAAGCTCGGCCACACGGGTGAACGCGGGCGAGACCGGGATCGAGCCGGTGCCGTCGGCGAGCACCCACCGCCCGTTACCGACTGGGGCCGGCACGACGGCGATGCACATCGGGTAGCGCTCGATCCACGGCTCGCTGGCCACGGCCCATCCACACGAGCTCAGCGCATCGGCAATCGATGCGGACGCGGGACCGGCTGCGCCGTTCGTGCGTTCACCATGGATGCGGCCGATGATCGCGCGCAGCGGGAGGCCCCCTGGGTACCAGTGGACGTCGGCATCGAACGCCGTGCCGACCTCGTATTCGGACATGACCTCGCGGCCGAACGCACCGAAGGCGAGAACCATCGCCCACGTCGTTGCACCAGCCGCACCGCCGGCCGCAGCACCAGCCGCCAGCCACGTTCGCTGAACGGTGATGCGGTCCTCGCGGGAACGGCTCTCGCCGACCACCAGCCAGCGCGCGGTCGACGCAACACCGGCGAGCACGTCGTCTTTGGCCACCGTCAGCCCGGTCGCGACGTGTACCCCGTCGGCGAGATCCGCTGGCAGCGACGACGTGTGCTGGGCACCGACGGCCAGTGCGTGCAGCAGGGCCATCTCCTCGAGCACATCCTCGTGCCAGCGCGCGTGCTGACCGACCTTGGTGGCGACGCGCTTGACCCGGTTGGCGAGCCCGCCGCACTGTGCATCGACGAGCCGGGCTGCAAGGCGATCCCACGTGGCCGCCTCACCCAACTCAGGATTCGCGAGCCCGGCCCGGACCCGATCGACCAGCCACCTGTCGAGTTCGCGTAGGCCGGCGCGCATCCGCTCGGATCGCTCGAGTTGGCGCTTCGAACGTGCCGGGTCCGATCCGGCCCCTTGGCTCGGCGCACGGGCTCTGCCGCCAAGCGATCCGGCGCCGGCCTGGCTCTGCTCGCCACCATCGTGGGTGGGTACGGCCGCGGCGACGACCGGCGGGGCTTGCTCATCCGCCGAGCGAGCACGCACGGCCCGACGCTGGAGCCATTCGGCCGCGAACGGCATCCGCCTGGCAGGGACGACACCGTTGTTGGCGTACAGCAGCAGCAGGCCGAGCGCGTGCTTGCACGGGATCTTGCGGCTCGGGCAGTCGCACCGGTACGCGGGCCCACCGACATCGTCGGACAGGTCGACGGCGACGTTGTACGGTTCGGCCGAAGTGGCCAAGTACTGACCCCACACTGCGCCGTCGTCGCAACCGGCGGCCGACCACGCGCCAGGATTCGCGAGCGGCAGGGCCGCGCTCGCGGCCGCGCTGTCCGGGGCAAGGGTCAGAACCTGCTCTGGCGTTGGACGGGCGGACATCGAGAACAAGGTATCGCTCGACCCGATACCCTTCGCACATGGCTTGGGGTAACGAAGCAACCGACAGTCGGCTTCACGGCACGAACATCGCTGAATCCGTGATCGACCTGATCGGGCGGACGCCATTGGTTCGTCTGAAGCGGATCAGCGAACTCGAGAACATCCCGAGCGTGCTGACGATGAAGATGGAGACAACGAATCCGGGAGGGTCGTCCAAGGACCGGCCGGCGCTCGAGATGATCCTCGCCGCCGAAGCCGACGGCCTGCTCAAGCCGGGAGGCACCATCGTCGAGCCGACCAGTGGCAACACCGGGGTCGGGCTCGCGATCGTCGCCGCGCAACGCGGTTACAACTGCGTATTCGTGATGACGGACAAGGTCGCGCCGGAAAAGGTGTCGCTACTGCGGGCGTACGGAGCGGAAGTCGTCGTCTGCCCCGTTGCCGTGCCGCCCGAGGATCCAACGAGCTACTACAAGGTCGCCGAGCGGCTCACGATCGAGCTCGAGGCCTTCCGTCCCAATCAATACCAGAACCCGAACAACCCGATCGCCCACGAAAGGACCACTGGCCCGGAATTGTGGGAGCAGACCGGGGGGCGGATCACCCACTTCGTGGCGGGCGCCGGCACGTGCGGTTCGATCACCGGGACCGCCCGCTTCCTTCGCGCGAAGAACCCGAACATCAAGATCATCGCCGCCGACCCCGAGGGCTCGGTGTTCAGCGGTGGTTCCGGGCGCCCGTATCTCGTCGAGGGCGTCGGCGAGGATTTTTTCCCTGCCGCTTGGGACGCGAGCCTGTACGACGAGATCATCCCGATCAGCGACGAGGAAAGCTTCCTCACCGCACGCCGGGTCAGCCGGGCGGAGGGCATCCTCATCGGCGGCAGTGGAGGCATGGCGGTGGCCGCGGCGATCCGCGTCGCCAAGGCGGCCGAGCCCAACGACATCGTCGTCGTCCTCAACCCCGACTCCGGGCGCGGCTACCTGTCGCGCGTGTTCGACGACGCCTGGATGGCCAACTTCGGATTCCTCAAGGAGTGCGAGCAGTGCGTCGGGGCGATGCTCGGCCACCGTGGCAACACACCGGAGTTGCTGTACGTGAACCCGACCCAGACCGTGCGCGAGACCATCGATCTGATGCAGACCCATGAGGTCAGCCAGATCCCGGTCTGCAAGAACACACCACCGTTCGCGAATGCCGAGGTGTCGGGCGCCGTCGACGAACTCGAGTTGATGGACGCGATCTTCCACAACCCGGCAGTGATGGAGATGCAGGTCCAGACGGTGATGGGTCCGAAACTGCCGACCATCGGCGTCGGCCAGAAAGTGGAACTCGCGGTGCAGATGCTCGACTCCGCAGCGGCGTTGCTCGTGCTCTCCGGCGGCCGACCGTTGTCGGTGATGACCCGCTCCGACGTGCTCTCCTACCTGCAGGCGGTGTCGGCATATGGGTGAGCTCGAGCAGCAGACCGGGTGGGGCTTCGAAACCCGCGCGGTGCACGTCGGCCAAGCGCCCGATCCGACGAGCGGCGCGGTGGTCACGCCGATCACGCTGAGCACCACGTTCGCGCAAGATGGCGTTGGCAACCACAAGGGTTTCGAGTACTCGCGCAGCGGCAACCCGACCCGGGCGGCGCTCGAGACGTGCGTCGCTTCGCTCGAGGACGCGTCACACGGCTTGGCGTTCGCCAGCGGCCTTGCGGCGGAAGACAATGTCCTGCGACTGCTCACCCAGGGCGACCGCGTGCTACTCGGCAACGACGCATACGGCGGCACGTTCCGATTGATCTCCAAGGTCTGGCAGCCGCTCGGTTTTCCGTGGAGCGCCGTCGATCTCACCGACATCGACGCCCTCGCCGCCGACTGGCCGAGCGACACCCGCCTGGTGTGGCTCGAGACACCGACCAATCCGCTGCTCACCTGTATCGACATCGAAGCGATCGCATCGCTCGCCCATTCGCGAGGCGCGCTCGTCGTCGTCGACAACACGTTCGCGACCCCCTTCTTGCAACAACCACTGACGCTCGGCGCCGACATCGTCGTCCACTCGGCCACGAAGTACCTCGGCGGGCACAGCGACGTGGTCGGCGGCTTCATCGCTCTCAACGACGAAACGCTGGCCGATCGACTGCGCTTCACCCAGAATGCCGCCGGCGCGATCCCGGCGCCGTTCGACTGCTATCTCGTTCTGCGCGGCGTGAAGACGCTCGCGGTGCGGATGGAACGGCACTGCGCCAATGCGCGGGCCGTCGTCGATCTGCTGCTCGGCCACCCGGGCGTCGACCGCGTCCTGTACCCGCAGCTGCCCGACCATCCCGGCCATGCTGCGGCAGCCAAGCAGATGCGCGACTTCGGTGGCATGGTCAGCTTCACGTTGCGCGGCGGCGA
This sequence comes from Actinomycetes bacterium, assembly GCA_025358125.1. GTDB lineage: Bacteria > Actinomycetota > Acidimicrobiia > Acidimicrobiales > Ilumatobacteraceae > WLMZ01. The sequence goes on along the minus strand of JANYKS010000019.1, from coordinate 9,648 downwards.
GGCAGCGGCGCTCGAGGTCGTCAAGCACACCGAGGTCTTCACCCTCGCCGAATCGCTCGGCGCGGTCGAGAGCCTGATCGAGCACCCGGGGCAGATGACCCACGCTTCGGCAGCCGGGTCGCCGCTCCAGGTTCCGGCCTCGCTGGTGCGTCTGTCGGTCGGTATCGAATCCGCCGCCGACCTCGTCGCCGATCTCGCCCAGGCGCTCGAGCACGTCCGCTGAGCCTCGGAACTGGGCCTTCAGAACAGAGCTGGTTGCTGCGCCCGGATCAGACGCAGGCCTGGCCATGGCACATAGTTGTCCATGAACACCCACGACCGGCGATGGATGGCCGACGGGCCGTAGCCTTGCAGCGCGGTCTTGTGCAGCGGGCACGGATAGCCCTTGTTGGTATCGAAGTGCCAGTGCGGATAGTTGGCCGACTGCTCGCGCATGATCCGGTCGCGGGTCACCTTGGCAAGGATCGATGCCGCCGCAACCGACAAGCAGACTGCATCGGCCTTGATCCGCATCTCGACATGGCCGACATGAGGGCTGACGAAGTTCCACTTGCCATCGACGACGGCAGCGTCGGCGGTGACGCCGAGCGCGTCGAGTGCGCGCACGGCAGCGAGGCGTTGGGCGGCGGCCATTCCGAGTTCGTCGCACTCCTGGTGGCTCGCTCCCCCGACGGCCCACGCATCACACCAGCCGGCGACCCGGTCAAAAATCGCTTCACGACCTGCCTCGGTCAGCATCTTCGAATCGCGCACACCGTTGACACGACGATTCTTGGGCAGCACCGCCGCCCCGACCATCAGCGGGCCCGCCCACGATCCCCTGCCGACCTCGTCGATGCCGACGACGACGTCGTGGCCGGCTGCCCACAGATCGCGCTCGATGCTGCGCGTCGGCGCCTTGTTGCGCTTGGGAGTGGCCCTCGTCGGCATCGAAGCTATTGGAGCACTATTCGCGGTTCGCCGCCGACCACCATACCGATCGATGTGAAACCTGCCCGCTCGAGATCGGCGGAGATGGACGGATCCACGGCGGCAAGCAGTCCGCCGGACGTCTGCGGGTCGTAGCCGATCGCCGCCTCGGCATCGTCGAACGCCGGTGAGATGGTGACGTGTTGCTCGACGTGTTCGCGATTGCGGGGATCTCCGCCGGTACGGACACCGCGCTCGAGCGCCGCCGCGACCCCTGGGTACAGCGGCAGCCGTGCATAATCGAACGCGAAGACAGCCCGTGCCCGCTCGGCCATGTCCCACGAGTGGCCGAACAAACCGTAGCCCGTCACATCGGTGACGGCATGCACGGCGGTTCCGTGGGCCTGGAGCGTCTCGGACGCGACCCGGTTGAGTCGGCGCATCCCGGCGATTGCCGCGGCTTTGTCGTCGTCGCTGCCTGCGGCCAGCGCCACCGCAGTGCCGAGCGGCTTGGAGATCATCAACACATCGCCGACGACGGCGCCCTCCTTGCGGAAGATCCGGTCGGGATGCACGAGGCCCTGCACCGCAAGGCCGAAGATCGGTTCGGGATTGCGGATCGTATGCCCACCGGCGATCGAGCCACCGGCTTCGGCGACGACAGCGGCAGCAGCGACGAAGATCGCGACGATCGCCTCGCGCGGGAAATGCTCCGGGAACGCGGCGATGTTCACGGCGACCGTGACCCGGCCGCCCATCGCAAAGACGTCGCTACAGGCATTCGCGGCCGCGATCGCGCCGAAGTCCGACGGGTGATCGACGAGCGGGGGGAAGAAGTCGGTCGTCGAAACCATCGCCAGGTCGTCGCTGATCCGGTAGACGGCCGCATCGTCGAACGGGGCGAGCCCGACGAGCAGTGATGGATCTGCGGCCGGCGGGAAATCCTGGACGAGGCTGGTCAGCAGCGATGCGCCCCATTTGGCGGCGCAACCTCCGCAGGATGTCCACTCGGTGAGCCGCAAACTGTCGATATCTGTCACGTCTCACAGCCTACGGTGAGACCCATGATCACCGTTGGCCCGCACACGTTCACCACCTCGGATGCCCTCGGCACGATGGCCAACCTCGACGAGCTGTGGGGACTGATGATGCAGGGCCGCACGAGCGAGCAGGCAGACAAGCTCGGCGAGGGCCTTGCCGGTCGTCTTCGTGCAGCACTCGCGGCGCCGCCGGACGCGGATCTCGCCGGTCTCGGCAGCGCAGTTGCGGCGACGCTCGCCGGCTCGCCGCTGCTCGCCGAGCTCCTCACCGATGTGTGGGACACGCTGCGGGCCGGCTCGCAGGCGCTGCGCGACGACGGCCAGTTGCCCGCTACGAGCAGCGGCGTCGTGACCCAGCTCAGTTCGTCCAAGGGCGGCGTGCCCAAGCTGGCCGTCGATTCGGTCGAAGTGGACTTCAGCGGCGTTGTCGGCGACCTCCAACACGTTCGCGTCCATCACGGCAGGCCATGGCAGGCGCTGTGCATCTACGCCGACGAGGTCATCGATCTGCTCCAGCGCGAGGGCCATCCGATCGGGCGCGGCTCGGTCGGCGAGAACATCACCGTCGCAGGCCTGGACTGGAGCGAGGTCAGGCCGGGAGTCCAGCTGCGGATCGGCGCCGCACTCGGACTCGTGCAAGCGTACGCGGCACCATGCGCCTCCAATGCCGGGTTCTTCCTCGATCGCGACTTCCATCGGATGAACAAGTCCCGAGGGGCGGTCAGCCGCGTCTACGCGACCGTGCTCGAACCTGGGCGGATCTCTACCGGCGACGAGGTTGTCCTCGAACCGCCGAACTCGCCGCGGCAAGCGAATCGCAGTTGGCTCAGCTGAACGAGACGTCTCGACCCGGAACGAACCCGGCCTGCGCCATCGCGGGTGGCGGCCACAGCGCTTCACCTTTCGGTTCGGCCGTCGACCATGACGGCGCGACGGCACAAGCGGTCAGCGCTACCGTCGGCCCATCAAGCTCCCACAGCACGGCCGGTCGATCGCCGTGCCAGCGCACTGCGTAAGACACCGTCGTCGCCGAGCCGATCGGCAGGCCGTAGGCCTCGAAGTTGGAACCGAGCCACGCCGCCGGGATCCCACCGCTCAGCAGATCTGCCGTGCCGTTACCGAGTGAGCGAGCCAGCCGTTGCTCGTGCCACGCGAGCAGTCGTCCTGCAGGCGCGACGGTCGGGAGAACGACTGGCTGGTCGTTGCGCATCCTCACAACGTCGGCGACCGCGCGTTTTTCTCCTGCACGAGCGAGGATGTGAGCAGACGCATCGAGTGCGGCAGCCACATCCCACGCATGTGGTCGCCGGGCGACGGCGTTGACGGCATCTGCAACATCAGGAATCCACGGGTCGGCGCGTTCGCCGAGGCGGACGAGTTGGCCGACATCGATCAAGAACCCGATGGCATCATTGGCCGGCTCGACCGGACCGTTGAGCGCCAATTCACCACGCAGTCGGGACACCTCGTCGAGCACCGCGTCGTCCGGGAGAATGAGCCGACCGGCACGGTCGATGACAGTTTTCCAGCCGCGGGCCACCTGCATCGCGGCCGGCAACGGTTCGGGCAGCGCGCCCGAACCCGAGGCCGAGTGCGACAGCGCGAAACGCACGGTGCAACGATGACCGACCGGGAAGATGACCGAATCTGGCGGCAACTCGATGCCCTGGATCGCAACGTTCGCCGCAGCACGGCTGGAGAGCAGATCACTGCGGCTGAACGCAACGGCGAAGGCAAGGGTGGAGTCGTTCTCGATCTCGATCACGGTCATTCCACCTCGATCCGCGACGCACCAGACGCGGTGCACCGCGTCGCCACTCGGCACCTTCAAACGGGTCTCGATCACGGGCGCGCCGTCAATCCGGTGCTGGCGAACGGCCGGCTCCCGAGACGGCACATGCCAGCGATCATCGGCCGCAACGAACCAATCGAGCACGGCCGAGCCATCCCACGGCGCGACCGAGCCGGCGTCCGAAACGGTCGCGCGCCACCGCCCACCGAGCACACCGATCGTGCTCATGTGGCTAGCCGATCTCGGACTTGGTGGAGCGATGCATCAGTGAGTGCAACGCGTCGGATGCGCTGCGGCCCTTGTGGCACACCGCAACGACCTGCTCGGTGATCGGCATGTCCACACCGTACCGGCGGGCAAGGTCCAACACCGGGGGCGAACTCTTCACACCCTCGGCAACCATGTTCATGGAGGCGAGAATGTCTTTGATCTTGCGCCCCTCGCCGAGCTGCAGCCCGACGGTGTTGTTGCGGCTCTGCTTCGATGAGCACGTGGCGATCAGGTCGCCCATCCCGGCCAGCCCGGCGAAGGTGTTCGCAAGCCCACCCATCGCCACGCCGAGCCGCGTCATCTCGGCCAGCCCGCGGGTGATCAGCGTCGCCCTGGTGTTGTCGCCGAACCCCATCCCCTCCGCCATCCCGGACGCGATCGCGATGATGTTCTTGACGACGCCGCTCACTTCGCAGCCGATGACATCGGAATTGGTGTAGATCCGCAGGCTCGGCCCGGTGAATATCCGCTGCAGTTCGTGAGCGATGGTCTCATCGTCGATCGCCACGACGCTGGCGGCTGGCTGACCACCGAGGATCTCCTTGGAAAGGTTCGGCCCGGTCAGCACGGCCACGGGGTGACCGGGCATCTCATCGGCGGTGACCTCGCTCATCCGTTTGAGCGAGCTGCTTTCGACGCCCTTGGCGAGGCTGACGATCGGCACCCACGCGCGCAGGAACGGTGCGGCCCGAGCGGCCACGTCGCGATAACCATGCGACGGCACGGCCATCACCAACACGTCGGCCGAGCTCACGGCCAGCTCGAGATCGCTCGTCGCCGCAAGCGATTCGGGCAGCGTGAACGACGGGAGATAGTCGGCGTTGACGTGTGTCTCGTTGATGCAGTCGGCAAGGCCCGATCGCCTCGCCCACAACGTCGTCGGGGTGTTGGCTGCTGTGAGCGCAGCCACGGTCGTCCCCCACGAACCAGCCCCGATGACCGAAACATTGATCGCCATCGCGCCAGCGTACGCCGACCCCGTCGAGGGAGTGGTCGTTCAGTCCAGGATTGCAAGCAGGGGGCGCACGTCGAGGCGTTGTGCTGCCGGCAGGCAGAGCGAGACGGCTTCTTGCTGGAGCCGACGCCAGTACTCGGGCTGAAAGAAGTTGTCGCCCTCACGGACCACGTAGTTGAGGATGAAGAACCGGTAGACCTCGCGCATGAACAGGATTTCGTCCTCGTTGAGCGGATAGATGCGGTGGTATGCCGCGAGCAGATGTTTGAAGCGCGGCTCGAGCAGCGTGTGCGGCGAGTAGGAGAACACCGTGCGGTCACCGGTGGCGCTTGCAACCCGCGACAGGAAGTAGAAATCGAGCAGGCGCGGTTCGATCCGGAACCAGTCGTAGTCCCAACGGCTGAACAGGCGGACCTGCTGCTTGGCCATCGAGACCGAGAAGTTGCCGAGATTCCAGTCGATCAGAACCGGGATCTTGGTCCAGTCGTCGTACCCGAAGCGATCAAGCTGTTCGAGGAACTCGTTGACCTGGCCGCGCAGGAACTGCTTCTGCTCGTTGTCGTACTGGAACTTCAGCGACGAGTGCTTGTCCGACAACAGCTCCAGCAGGTGAATCGCATCGGACTTGATCGTCTTGGACGATTGCGGGATCCGCCGGGCGACATCGGCGCAGTCGCGGTGCAGCAGTGCCATTTCCTCGCCGAGGTCGACGATCTGACCTTCGCTGAGGATGCGCGGGAGCGGATGGCCCTGCGGCACGTCTTGGTAGAACGCCGTCCACAGCTCGCCGTTGTAGTAGGTGAAGACCCTCGGCTCGCGCCTGGTGGCCACCGGTCCTCGCTCGGTGAGGACATCGGCGAGCAGGTCTGCCCAACGCGTCGATTGCAGTAGCTGGCGTGACCGATGGATGCGGTCGTGGTCCTCGCGGAACAAGAAGTAGGAGCCATATGACGACACCTTGGCGACGACGCTCGCGCCATCGTCGAGGTGCAGTCGGTACACACGATTCGTCGACACCTTGGCACTCACCTCGAGCACCGAGGTGATCGCGCGGGGATCCCCGTAGTGGTCCCATGCTTGGCGCAGATGCTCGTCGTACTTCGCGTCGAGAACCTTGTGGGTCGCCTGGCGTGCCATGCCCCCAGCCTACGAGAGGGGCGGCTCACGACATAGTCTGTGTGTCGTGGACGCCGCAGTGCTCATACCGGTCAAGGACTTCCGCCAGGCCAAGGCGCGCCTGGCGGGGGTGTTGTCGGCCGACGATCGCGATCGCCTATCGCGCTGGACCGCTGACCGGGTCCTTGGCGCTGCCGCGCCGCTGCCCGTTTTCGTCGCGTGCGACGAGCGCAACGTCGCCGAGTGGGCCGAGGCGGCTGGCGCAACAGTGCTCTGGCGGCCGGGCATGGGGCTCAATGCTGCCGTTGCGGACGGGATTGCGACGCTCGCACGTGCCGGGATCGAGCACGTCATCGTTGCCCACAGCGACCTGCCATCGCCGTCGCCGTTGGCCAACGTCGTGATGAGCGGCGGGATCGTGCTCGTCCCCGACACCCGATCCGACGGTACGAACGTCATCGCCGTGCCGACACGCTCGGGCTTCAAGCCGGCGTACGGTTCTCAGTCGTTTCGCCGTCATCTCGCCCAGGCGCTGCAACTCGGTGTCCCGGTACGGGTCCAGCGCGACACCCACCTTGCGCTGGACATCGACACCCCGGCAGACCTGACCCACCCACTGATCGCGGAGGCGTTGCCGGCATGGCTGCAAACGAACCAGGGCAGCCTGCCGTAACGGCACGCCACTGGACCAACGACCTCCCGACTCCCGCCAGCGCGCTCGCCATCGGCGCGCACCCTGACGACGTCGAGTTCGGCGCGGGGGCAACGCTCGCGAAATGGGCGGCTGCAGGTTGCGTGGTCCATCACCTCGTTCTCACCGACGGCTCGAAGGGGACCTGGGACCCGGATGCCGACATCGCCGCGCTCGTCGGGACCCGCCGGGCTGAACAGCGTGAGGCGGCACGCCGGCTCGGCGGCGAGAACGCGGGAACGGTCACGTTCCTCGCGCAGATCGACGGCGAGCTCGACAGCAGTTTGGCGATGCGCGGTGAGGTCGCGCGATGCATCCGCACGGTGAAGCCCGATTTCGTGCTCGGCCACGATCCGTGGAAGCGGTATCGGCTCCATCCCGATCATCGCCACGCCGGTCTGCTCGCGTGCGAAGGCATCGTCGCCGCACGCGATCCGCACTTCTTCCCCGAGCACGGCCTCGCGTCGCACCGGCCGCGGGTGCTGCTGCTGTGGGAGGCGGACGAGCCCGACCACTTCGAGGACGTGTCCGGCTTCGTCGACGCCAAGCTCGACGCACTCGAAGCTCACGCTTCGCAGTTCGAGACCACGATGCACGCGACGTCGGCCGATCAACTCGCCGCGTTCCGCACCCGCATCGGCGACCGACTTTGCGGCCTCGGCGCAGTCCACGGCGTGGCAGCTGCCGAACTCTTCAAGACGATCGCCGATCTCTAGCCGCCGATCTCTAGCCGCTGGAAGATTCATGGGTGAGGGCCTTCCGATGGTCGTGAGGAAACGACGACGATGGCAGCACGATTGTGCAAACGCGACACGCCTTCTCCATCACCCCGTGAGGGCGGCGAGTTCCTCGGTGAGCGCCTGCTGGAGTGCGGGCAGGTCGGGGCAGGCATCCGGGTCGGCCACGATCATGATGGTGAGGGTTCCCGCATAGGACAGGACCGCGAATGACACCGTGATGTTGCCTGTGTTCACGCTCAGCGGCACGATGCCGGTGATTGGGAAGCCGAAGATCTCCAGCCGCTCTTCCGGCCCGCGCAGGTTGGTCACGAAGGTGTGGATCATGCGCTGCCGGTCGATGAACCGTTGAAAGAGGCCCGTCCGGGCCAGCAGCCGGAAGAACGGGCCGAGCAGCGCTGTAGACGCGCCCGGTGGCGCGAGTTTGGCGGCGCGCGTGGTCTCGGCAACAGCTGCCAGCCGTCGCAGCGGGTGGCCGACACCGGGCACGCCGAGCGGAATCACCCCGCTCTGATTCCCGAGCTCCCCCGCGGTGGGCTGGCGCCGCGCGGAGAACGGTACCGAGATGACGAACCGGTCTGCAGGCTCGCCGCGCAGTTCGAGCAGCCGGTGCAGGGCCGCGCCGATGGCCGTGAGCACAACATCGTTCACGGTGGCGTGGTGGGCGTGGCCGGTGGCGCGAATACGGTCCAGATTGATACGGATGCTGACGAAGCGTCGCCGCGCCCCCGTCGGCCGGTTGAGCGAGGTGCGGGCCAGGCGCTCGCGGGTGGCTGCGCGCAACTCCATGGCCGCGCTGCCGAGGCGCCACAGCACCGCTGGCATCCCTCGGATCGCGTGCAGTTGCCCGGTCCAGGCGTCGACGACCAACCGGAGCACGGATGGCATCGGCCGGGGGAAAGCCGGGTCGGGGGCAGCCTCCGCCCCGCCGACGACGCCGATTGACGCCCTGTCGGGACGGGCGGGCGGCGCCCTGTCGACGAGGTCGGCCAGCATGGTCAGGCCGCCGATTCCGTCGGCGAGCACGTGGTGGAAGACGATGATCAGCGCGGCCTCGTGCTCCGCAGTTTCGGTCACGAGCGTTGCAGCCCAGAGCGGGCGAGCGCGCGGCAGCGGGGTGGCCAACATTGCCGCGGCCAGGTCGAACACTGCCAGCTCTCCCCTGGGTGCCGGGCAGCGGACCGTGGTCACGTGGTTGGTGATGGCGAACGCAGCGTCGTCGACCCAAACTGGTCGGCCGCATCCGAAGGGTACGGTCACGAGCCGCCTCCGAAGCCGCGGCACGCTCAGGATGCGCTGGGCGAGCAGCACGATGCCCTGCCCTGAATCGAGGCCGGTGCGGGTGTCGAGGAACAGCACCGCCCCGACCTGCATCGGTGTGGATCCGCGGTCGGTTGCCAGAGAAATCAAGTCATCGGCGCTCACCCGGTCAATCGGCAGGGACTTGCGCATGGTTCGAACCTATACCCGCCGGCAACTCGGGTGATTGAGCAACCAGTGACCGAGCTGGTTCGCCGCTTCATGAACACCGTTATTCGACGTGGTCGTGAGGAAAACACCATCGACTGACTATGTCAACCCGAATGACTACCACTGGGGCGGCTTGATTCGTGCCCACTTGGGTTGGCGTTGGTCTTGTGTGATGCTGGGGTCTTGTCGGACCCGGCGAGGCGGCCCGGGTGCTCCACCGCGATGCCGACAACTGGCGGACCGTGAACCGTCCTGACGGCTTCGGGTCACGGTGAGTTGCATGTTCGCCATCACCGAATTCACGCAAGAGCCCGGCGCGACACGCGTGGCGCCTGGGAGCAATCGGTGGCCGGACTTCACCCGGCGGCCCGAACCGGCAGAAATCACGACCGCCGAGAGCGTGAGCCGGACCGGTATGACCTGAAAAGCGCGAACGAGGGGCCGCGGCCCCTCGTTCGACGTGCTCCAAACCGATTGGTTCGTATTACTTCTTCTTGGCTGGTGCAGCCTTCTTCTTGGCCGGTGCAGCCTTCTTGGCCGGTGCAGCCTTCTTCGCTGGTGCAGCCTTCTTCGCTGGTGCAGCCTTCTTCGCTGGTGCAGCCTTCTTCGCTGGCGCAGCCTTCTTCGCTGGCGCAGCCTTCTTCGCTGGCGCAGCCTTCTTCGCTGGC
>JANYKS010000015.1 GCA_025358125.1 Actinomycetes bacterium | reverse complement strand
CCGTGGCGCCGCCGTAGTTGGCGACCCAGATGTTGGTCCCATCGAACGCGACCCCTCTCGGGCCGGCGCCGGTGGCGTAGTTGATCGGTGTGCCCGGCGCGACCCCGTTCGGGTTGATCTTGGACACCGTGCCGTCGAAGTAGTTGGCGACCCAGATGTTGGTCCCATCGAACGCGACCCCCCCCTGCGGGCCGGCGCCGGTGGCGTAATCGACCTTGGCGCCGGTGACCGGGTTGATCTTGGACACCGTGGCGCCGCCGTAGTTGGCGACCCAGATGTTGGTCCCATCGAACGCAACCCCGGACGGGTTGGCGCCGGTCGTGAACTGGGCGGCCCGGCCCGGATCTCGATCCCAGCGCAACAACGCGATCTGGCCCTTGGAAATCCGATTGACCGGCCCCACCGGACCCACCGGACCCACCGGACCCACCGGACCTGCCGGGCCGCCGGCCGAAGCCACGTAATAGCCGACGATGTCGATGATCACATCAACCGAACCGGTGTGGTTGAACACCTTCAACCCACCCCCAGCCGACAACCCGACCGTCACCTGATTCGGAGTCGGAGGACTCGACGAAGTCCAATTCAAATTCGACGTCAACGGCTGAACCGCATCCGCCGGAAACACAGTCAAAAAACTTGACGACGTCGGACGATCAATCGTCACATTCGACGAAATCCCCGTCGCAGTAGCCGGAATATCACAGTTGCCGTTCACACCCCACACTGCGAACTCCACCGTCTCCCCACCAGCCAACGCAGTCGAACGCGAACCAACCACCGCCGCCGGCCGCGTATCTACCAACCGGCACGGCACGATCGGCACCAACGCCGACGCCACCCCCGCCGAACCGGCCGCGTCAACCAAACCGAAACTGGTCACCCCCGCAGCCAACAACCCGACAACAACCCCGACCTCAACGAAACGGAACCGGAACATCACCCAAACCTCCAAACTACGACCACCCGTGCAGCCGCAGCCCACATCATCACACAGGACCAGAAGAGGTCTCCCCACGCCGGGCTGTAGCTGTTGCCGATCAGGGTGGCCGCCCAGAATTGCGCCTTCGTGGGGGCTGGTTGGCGATAAGCGCGGAGACACCGGCGGGCTGGGTACCGGCGAGCGCGTCCAGTACGATGGCTCAGACAGATGGCATCAGACAGATGGCTTGGGGGCCGCACACCGTGGACGACGACCGCTACATCTTGATCTCCGCCGATTGCCATGGCGGCGGCGCGCTCACCGACTATCGGCCGTATCTTCCCCGCAAGCTTCACGCCGAGTTCGACGCATGGGCCGACTCCTACGAGATCACCTTCGACGACCTCAAGGGTGAGCTCGGCGAGCGCAACTGGGATTCCAAGCGCCGCCAGGCCGATATGGAAGCCGACGGCGTCGTCGCCGAGGTCATCTACCCGAACACGATTCCGCCGTTCTACCCGAAGTCGTCGCTGACCTTCCAGCCTCCGGCCCAGGACGCCGGTGATGCCGAACGGCGGTGGGCGGGTCTGCAGGCCCACAATCGCTGGCTCGTCGATTTCTGCAGCGAGGCGCCTGGTCGTCGGGCCGGCATCGCCCAGATCCTGCTCGACGACATTCCAGCGGCCGTCGATGAGATCCGTTGGGCGAAAGAGGCCGGGCTGACCGGCGGGGTGCTACTCCCCGGCGTACCACCGAACTGTGGTCTGGCGGAGTTGTGCGACGGTGACTACTACGAGCCGCTGTGGGCGGTGTGCGAAGAGCTGAACATGCCGGTCAACCATCACGGCGGCAGCGCCAGCCCGGTGATGACGGACGCGATCGAGTCGCCGGTCATCTTCCTGCTCGAAGTGACGTGGTTCTCGCACAGGGCACTCGCCCACCTGATCGTGTCCGGCGCGCTCGAACGCCACCCGGACCTCCAACTCGTGTTCACCGAGCAGGGCACCGGCTGGATACCCGATGAGCTCGCCCGACTCGACTACTTCTTCCACCGGATGCGAACCGCTGTCGGCTCGCAGGAGCACGTGTGGGGCAAACCGGTGACGGATCGGCTCTCGCTCAGCCCGAGTGAATACTTCGCCCGGCAGTGCAACGTGGGCGCGAGCTTCATCCGCCCGAGCGAGGTACCGCTGCGGCACAGGGTCGGCCTCGACAAGATCATGTGGGGCACCGATTATCCGCACAAAGAGGCGAGCACGCCGTACACGCTCGAAGCGCTGCGGGCCGCGTTCGCGGGAGTGCCCCACGACGAGACGGCGCAGATGCTCGGCGGTAACGCAGCGCGGATCTACGGCTTCGACCTTGCTGCGCTCAATCCGATCGCGCAGCGCATCGGACCGCGCATCGTCGATGTCGACGTTCCGCTCCGGCCGGGCGACGTGCCCGTGATCGCGGAGAAGTGTCCTGCGCTCGTCGGTTACGGCGCCGGCTGAAGCCATTCAACATCGATCGAAGCAGCTTGGGGGCACACATCATGGGAACCATTCGATATGGGGCGAAATCGCCCGACCAGCTGCGCAACCGCGAACTGGAGGCGACGTCGGTCCAGACCTGGGCCACAACGCTCACTGCCGTCTACGAAACCGACCCTGACGCGGTGGCTGCCGTGCTCCCGCGGCCGCTGACGCCGAGCCCCGAGCCGCTCGTGCGCGTCACGATCGCGACGGTCGACATCGGCGCCGGCCGGCCGCCGTTCGGGGCCGGTACGTTCTCGGTCGAGGCGATGCACGGCGACTTGGTCGGCGGTTACCCGCTCGTCATGCCGATGACGACCGAGCAGGCTGTCGTCGGAGGCCGGGAAACATTCGGCGAGCCGAAGAAACTGGCCGATGTCACGCTGCAGCGCGACGGCGACACGATCCGTGGCTGGTTCGCCCGGATGGGCATCACGTTCGTCGAGATCGATGGCCGCATCGTCGGCGAGGCGCCGCTCACGCCGGATCGCAAGCGGACCGACTTCTATTTCAAGTTCCTGCTCGATCCGGCCGGCAAGGGGTTCGACGCAGATCCCTCGCTCGTGCACTGCCACCGCGAGGAGAAGACCCGCTCGGTGCTCAAAGTCGATGGCGAGGTCATCCTGCGCGAATCGAAGTTCGATCCCGTAGCCGATTTGCCGGTGCGCAAGCTCCGGTGGATCGAGTTCGCCGAGCGCTCCAGCAAGCAGTACGGCGAGATCATCCGGATCGTCCCCGGTGAATGGATCCGCCCGTTCGTGCATCAGCGCTACGACGACCTCTCCGTCATCGGGACCGATTGATGCAGAGTTTGCGGGGGCGTGTCGGCGTCGTCACCGGTGGGGCCGGTGGCCTCGGCCGGGCAATGGGCGAGCGCTTCGCACGCGAGGGCATGAAGGTGGTGCTCGCCGATGTGCAGGCCGAACCGCTTGAGCGCACGGTCGCAGAGTGCCGCGCTGGCGGGCTGGACATCATCGGCGTCCAGACCGACGTCACCAACTACGCGTCCGTCGAGGCACTGCGCGACGCGACCCTGGCCGCATTCGGCGCCGTTCACGTCGTGTGCAACAACGCCGGAATCGGCGCCGGTGCGGAAGGCAAGATGTGGGAGCACGAGCTCAACGACTGGCGGTGGGCGATCGGTGTCAACGTGATGGGCGTGGTCCATGGCATCAACGCGTTCGTGCCGGTGATGCTCGAGCAAGGCGACGAGGGCCATGTCGTCAATACGTCCTCCGGCAATGGCGGGGTCTCGCCGCTCGCGAGCACGCCGCAGTACGCAGCCACCAAGGCCGCGGTCGTGACGATCACCGAGTGCCTGTACGGGCAGCTGCACGAGATCGAGGCGTTGGTCGGCGCTTCAGTTCTGTTTCCCGGTCCGCACATCCTGCGCACCGGGCTGTTCGAGTCGTGGCGGAGCCGGACACCGGAGTTCGCCAAGGAGCGACCGCGCAAGACGCCGTACACGACGGTCGAAGCGCTCGAAGCACAGATGAAGGCGGCAGGCGTGGACATCGCCTATACCCCCGTCGAGGAGGTGGCCGAACAGGTCGTCAACGGCATCCTCGCCAACGATTTCTGGATCCATCCGCAGAGCGACCGGGGCGATGCGCAGCTCCTGGCCCGCACCGACTCGATCCTCCATCGCACCAACCCGTCCTATCTCCGAGCCGTCCCCGGCTGACGCTTCATCTCTCTTGGCAAGGATCATCATGGAACCCTCAGACCCGTACCTCATCGTCTCCGCCGACAGCCATGCCGGCCTCCCAACGCAGGACTACCGCGCGTACCTGGCGAGCAAGTTCCATCCGCAGTTCGACGACTTCTTGAACGAACGATCTGCGGCGGTCGAGGCGATGACCAAGCTCGGCGTGCGCAACGAGGACTATGCCAAGAAGTGGTTCGAGGAGCACGAGGACGCGTTGCGCAGCGGGTGGGACGCCGACCGCCGCGACGTCGAACTCGACGGTGATGGAGTCGCCGCTGAGGTCGTGTTCCCCGACGCCGACGCCGTGGAGAGCCGCACCTGCGTGCCGTTCGGCGCAGGCCTCGGACTATCGGGCGACATCGATCCCGAACTCGGCCTCGCGGGCGCGCAGGCCCACAACAGGTGGCTCGCCGAGCTCTGCTCGCACAGCCCGGAGCGGCGCAAAGGCGTCGCCCTCGTGCCGATCACTGCGCCGCTCGACGAGGTGTTGGCCGAGATCCGCCGGATCAAGGCGGAGGGGCTCGGCGCGGTGATGATCCCCGCGATGTGGGTCAATCAGACGCCGTACCACGATCGTCGTTACGACCCCGTGTGGGCATTGTGCGAAGAACTCGAACTGCCGATAGTCACCCACTCAGGACCCGCCGCGCGCAGTGAGTACGGCGATCATCTCGGCATCTACGTCACCGAGGTCACGTGGTGGCCTGCCCGCCCGATGTGGTTCATGCTCTGGTCGGGTGTGTTCGAGCGCTACCCGCGCCTCAAGTTCGGGGTGACGGAGGCCGGTTGCTGGTGGCTGCCCGCACTGATCTGGTTCTGGGACCGGCTCTATCTCGGCCAGAAGGGCACGGAGAAGCTCGGAACCGATCCGTTCCGGGGTGCAGTCTCGATGCCGCCATCTGACTACATCGACCGCAACTGTTTCATCGGCGCCTCGAACACCAAGCGCCGCGAGCTCGGCATGCGTTACGAGATCGGTGTCGACAACATCTTGTGGGGCAACGACTTCCCGCATCCCGAGGGCACCTGGCCGAACACCCGCTCATGGTTGACCAAGACGTTCCACGACATCCCCATCGACGAGACGCGCAGGATGGTCGGCCTCGCCGCGGCAGAGGTCTACGGCTTCGATCTCGCCAAGCTCCAACCGCACGCCGACCGGATCGGCCCGACACCGATGGAGTTCGGTCAGGTCACCGACGATGATCCGACAGGCAGCCGCCTCGTCCACAAGTGGGCGGCTACCAAGGCTGTCGGGCGTCATTGGCTGACCGACAACGACTTCGCCCTGATCGACATCTGACAGATCGACTCCTGACGGTCAACGCAATTCCCGATTGATTTTGTCGGGAATTGTCCACTAGGATCGTCGTCGTTGTCGGCACCGCCGAAACCATCCGAAGGAGATCGTCATGAGCAATCCCGAATGGGGTTTCGAAACCCGCCAGATCCACGTCGGCGGCGAGCCCGACCCGACGACGGGCGCTCGTGCAGTTCCGATCTATCAGACGACGAGCTTCCAGTTCCATGATTCGGCTCATGCCCAGAATCTGTTTGCTTTGGCCGAGATCGGCAACATCTACACCCGGATCATGAACCCGACCCAGCTCGCTCTGGAGTCGCGGATCAACTCTCTCGAAGGCGGCGTCATCACTGCTGTCGGCCTTCCCGGCACGCTCGCTGTCTCCTCGGGGCAGTCAGCCGCGACGATCACGTTCCTCACGCTGATGGAGGCAGGCGGGCACATCGTTGCCTCGCCATCGCTGTACGGCGGCACCTACAACCTGCTCCACTACACGCTGCCCAAGCTCGGCATCGAGGTGACCTTCGTCGATGATCCGCACGATCTCGAGCAGTGGCGCAGCGCGATCAAGCCGAACACCAAGGCGTTCTTCGGCGAGGTGCTGGCAAACCCGAAGAACGACGTGTTCGACATCGTCGGCGTCGGCAAGGTCGCCCACGACAACGGCATCCCGCTGGTGGTCGACAACACCGTGCCGACGCCCTACCTGATTCGCCCGTTCGAGTGGGGCGCCGACATCGTCGTGCACAGCCTGACCAAGTTCGCGGGTGGCCACGGCACCTCGATCGCAGGCTCGATCACCGATGGAGGCACGTTCGACTACGCCGCCAGCGGACGGTTCTCGAACTTCACCGAGCCCGACCCGAGCTACCACGGCCTCGCCTACTTCACGGCGCTCGGTCATGGTGCGTTCATCCTCAAGGCTCGTGTCCAGATCCTGCGCGATCTCGGATCGGCGATCTCGCCGTTCAACGCGTTCCTCATCCTCCAGGGCCTGGAGACGTTGAGCCTGCGGATGGAGCGACACTTCGAGAACGCTGACAAGGTGGCCAAGTTCTTGGTCGGGCGGAGCGAGGTGACGAGCGTGAACTATGCGGGCCTGGAGACAAGTCCATGGCACGAGCGGGCCAAGCAGTACGGCGCCGGCAAGGGCTACGGCTCGATCATCGCGTTCGAGCTCGAAGGAGGGCGCGAAGCCGGCCAGAAGTTCGTCGAAGCGCTGAAGCTGCACAGCCATGTTGCCAACATCGGCGATGTCCGCAGCCTGGTGATCCATCCGGCGAGCACGACCCACAGCCAGTTGAGCGAAGAGGAGCAGGCGGCGACTGGTGTTACCCCCGGGCTGGTGCGCCTGAGCGTCGGTCTCGAGACGATCGACGACATCCTCGCCGATCTGGAGTTCGGTTTCGCCCAGATCAAGGGATAGCGGGGCGGCTATTCCGTTGGCGGGGCGCCGTCTCCGGGGTTCTGCTCGCGTAAAAAGGCTTCCAACTCGGCCGCGAGATCGTCGGCGGTTGGCAGCATCGCCTCGGTGCGTTGGTCGAATTGACGCTCGAGCAATTGCACGTACGCGGCTGCGTGTGAATCTTCGGCGACGGCTTCGTCGTGCAGCGACTGCCATCGGTCGATCTCGCCGTCCAGTTCGGCATGCGAGGTCGGTATGCCGAGAACGTGTTCGAGGTGGTGCAGCAACGCGGCCGACGATTTGGGATGCTGCGCGTTGCCGAGGTAGTGGGGTACACCGACCCGCAGCGAGATCGCCGGGATGGCGAGCTTCTCGAGCCGCTCCTGAAGCACGCCGATGACGCCTGTGATGCCCTGGTACTGCGGCCGACCGAGGCCGAGCCTGCGGATCAGTTCGACGTTGGTCGAGCTGCCGACGACCGGTGGCATACGGGTGTGCGGCACGCTGTCGGGGTTGGCCCCGAGCGTGACCACGATGTCGCAGCCGAGCCGCGACGCCATCGTGGTGATGCATTCGCAATACGTGCTCCAGCGCACATGCGGTTCCACGCCGGACAGCACCACGAGATCGTGGGAGCCGCCGGGAAAGCGGGCGATGCGGAACTCGTTCGCCGGCCAGCGGATGTTGACGGACTCGTCGTCGTCGAGCCACACGTCCGGGCGTTCCTGGGTGAAGTCGTAGAACGGGTCGGCGTCGATGCTCGCAACGATCGGCGCGACGCGGTCACGCAGCAGCCACTCGAGCGCTCCGGTGGCTGCCAACGAGGCATCGAACCAGCCCGTGAGTGCAACGATCAGGATCGGCCGATTGAGCGGAGCGAGGCCCTCGGTGTGAGTTGTCAGCACATCGTCGACGCGCATGATCTCAGGCTTGCAGCGCGTCGACGACGTGGTCGATGCACTCGGTCAACGACGCGACGTCGGCAGGGTCGACGGCCGGGAACATCCCGATCCGGAGCTGATTGCGGCCCAGCTTGCGATAGCTCTCGGTGTCGACGATTCCGTTGGCGCGCAGCACTGCGGACACCTCGTTCGCGTCGACGCCGGTGAGATCGATGGTGCCGACCACCTCGGACCGCTTCGAAGGATCGGCCACGAAGGGCGTCGCCCACTCACATTCGCCAGCCCATTTGTACAGGGTTGCGGCTGACTCCGCGCTACGCCCGTTCGCCCAAGGGAGACCGCCATTGTCGAGCATCCACTTCAGCTGCTCGCCGAGTAGGAACAGAGTCGCCAGCGCCGGCGTGTTGTAGGTCTGATTGAGCAGGCTGTTGTCGAGTGCGATCTTCAGATCGAGCGAAGCCGGGATCCAGCGACCCGTCGCGTTCACCGAGCGGACCCGATCGAGTGCCTTGGGCGAGCAGGCAGCGAGCCACAATCCGCCATCGCTCGCGAACGATTTCTGGGGCGCGAAGTAGTAGACGTCGACCTCGGCCGGGTCCCAG
>JANYKS010000012.1 GCA_025358125.1 Actinomycetes bacterium | reverse complement strand
GGGGCGAGGGCGTGTATCCGAGCACGGTCGACATCATGGTTTCTGCGAGCGCTACCGTTGGGGGGATGGGGTCCCACATCGTCAGCCGGATGCACAGCACACTCGATCCTGACGACACCCATCCGTACCGGACCGGCGCCTGGCGGCCGAACTTCACCGAATACGACGCCGACGAACTGCAGGTCGTCGGCACGATCCCGCCCGACCTGTCCGGCGTCTACCTGCGCAACACCGAGAACCCGGTGCACGACTCGATCGGGCGCTATCACCCCTTCGATGGTGACGGCATGCTCCACGCGATCCACTTCGAAGCCGGCGCGGCGAGCTATCGCAATCGTTTCGTTCGGACCCTCGGCCTCGCGGCCGAGAACGAGGCCGACCACGCGCTGTGGGCCGGGCTGGCGGAGAACCCGGAGCGCTCGATCCGCACCGATGGCTGGGGAGCACGCACGCGTTTGAAGGACGCGTCGAGCACCGACGTCGTCGTCCACGCGGGTGTCGCCAAGACCAGCTTCTACCAGTGCGGTGACCTCTACCGCCACGACCCCATCACCCTTGCCGATATCGGCCGCGAGACCTGGGGCGGTCGGTTCCCGGCCGAGGGCGTGTCGGCCCACACCAAGGTCGACGAGCGCACCGGCGAGATGCTGTTCTTCAACTACTCCACGGAGCCGCCGTACATGCACTACGGCGTCGTCGACGCCGCGAACGAGTTGGTGCACTACACCCCGGTGCCGCTGCCAGGCCCACGCCTGCCGCACGACATGGCGTTCACGGAGAATTACGCGATCCTCAACGACTGCCCGATGTTCTGGGACCCCAAACTGCTGCAGCGCGGCGTCTACGCGGTGCGTTACTTCCGCGATCTGCCGACCCGTTTCGCTGTCATCCCGCGGCGCGGTGGCCCCGACGACATCCGCTGGTTCGAGGCCGATCCCACCTATGTCCTGCACTGGATCAACGCGTACGAGGACGGCGACGAAATCGTGCTCGACGGCTTCTTCCAGACCCATCCAAGCCCGCGCTCGTCGCCGGACGACAACGAGTTCGAGCAGATGTTCCGCTTCGTCGACCTCGCCCGGCTCGAGTCCCATCCGCACCGCTGGCGGTTCAACCTTCGTACCGGTCAGACCACCGAGGAACGACTCGACGACCGGGTGCTGGAGTTCGGCACCATCAACGCCGGCTCAGCCGGCCTTGCGTACCGCTACGCCTACACCGTCAGCGCCAAGCCGGGCTGGTTCCTCTTCAACGGCTTGACCAAACTCGATCTCCAGACCGGCACGGTCGACGAATACCGCTTCCCGGACGGCGTGTTCGCGAGCGAGGCGCCGATGGCGCCGCGAATCGGCGCAACGGCCGAGGACGACGGCTATCTGCTCACCTTCACGACCGACATGAACAGCGATTCGTCGCACTGTCAGATCTTCGCCGCGCAGGATCTCGGTGGTGGCCCGATCGCCACGATTCGCCTACCCGAGCGGATCAGCAGCGGTACCCACAGTTGCTGGGCGGCGACAAGCCGGCTCCGGGGCAAATGACCGCGGCGCACCCCGCCAGGTTCTGTCAGACCCGAGTCTTCACGAGAGCACGCGTTTGCGGAAGCCGGCCACACCGCTCCGGAAGAGGAGCGCGCCGACACCGGCCAGGACAGCCAGCACGACACCCCAGGGCATGTGTGCCACGCCGGTGGTGAGTGACGCGCGCATCCCTTCGCTGAGATACACGAGCGGATTGACGAGCACGACGATCTGCAGCCACCGCAGCGGGGCGAGTGACTGCCACGGATAGTAGACGGCGCCGAGAAATGTCATCGGGATCACGAGCAGGCCGAAGATCAGCGGCACTTGGCGGGGCTCGACGCGTGTGCCGACGAACAGACCGAGCGATGCGCTCATGAAGGCGCCGAGAACCAACACCGCAACGAGGAGGGCGAGGTTGATGTCGAGGCTGATCGTAGTCGCCGGGATGACGAGCGCCATCGGGAAGACGAGCAATCCGGCAACGAGCGCCTGCACGCCACCGGCCGCCACCTTCTCGAACGCAATGGCGCCAACCGGCAACGGGGCGAGGACTCGGTCTTCGATCTCGCGCGTGAAGCCGAAGTCCTGGACGAGTGGAAGCGCAACCGCCTGGATCCCCTGGAAGATCATCGTGCTCGCGATGACGCCGCCAACGAGGAGTGTGGAGAACCTCCCCGCGCCCGCGCCACCCCCGATGCCCTGCCCGATCTTGGGAAAGACGTAGGTGAACACGAACATCAGCAACAGCGGCTGGACGACCGTTCGGGCGAGGAACATCATGAACTCCTTGCGGAGCACGGTGAGGTCCCGAGCGAGCAACGCGACGAACGCTGCCCGGGCGGTGGCCTTCACGGGTTCGAGACCAGCCGGTACGAGACCAGCCGCGGCGTTGTCGCCGGCAGCGGAGGTGAGTGAAGTGGTCATCAGTCGCGTAGATCCTTGCCGGTGAGTTGGATGAAGACGGTTTCCAGGGTGGGTTCGGCAACGGAGACGTCGGTGACCTCGAACCCGGCTTCGGATGCCGTGGTCATCAGCCGCGGCACGATGCCGCGCCCACCGCGCACCTGCACCTGCACACCTCGCGGCGACGGTTCGGCCTTGACCACACCCTCGGCCCTGGCCAGCGCGCTCGCCAGGGCGTCGGCGTCACCTGTTGCGCTGATGGTGACGACGGTGTCGGCATCGACGGATCGCTTCAGGCCCGTTGGTGTGTCGAGTGCCAGGATCCGGCCGTGATCCATGATCGCGAGGCGGCTGCACAACGTGTCGGCTTCCTCCATGTAATGGGTGGTGAGCAGCACGGTCTGGCCCTGACCGTTCAGATCGCGTAGGAGCTCCCACAGGCTCAGCCGGGTCTGCGGGTCGAGCCCGGCGGTCGGCTCGTCGAGGAACAGCACCGACGGCCGGTGCATGATGGATCGGGCCACCATCAACCGTTGGGCGAGCCCGCCCGACAGGGTAGAGACGCCGGCGTCGCGCTTGTCGGTCAGCCGGAAGACCTCCAGCAGCCGGTCCGCCTCGGCCTTGGCCTGCTTGACCCCCATACCGAAGTAGCGACCGTGGAACACGAGGTTCTCGCGCACGTCGAGGGCGCGGTCGAGCGTATTGGTCTGGGTGACGACGCCGATGTGCTGCTTCGCGCGGGCGGGCTCGGCCACCACGTCGACGCCCGCTACCCACGCCGAACCTGCCGTCGGGATGACACGCGTCGTGAGCATGCCGATGGTCGTCGTCTTGCCGGCGCCGTTTGGGCCGAGCAGGCCGAAGATCTCGCCGCGACCGACTTCGAGGTCGAGTGACTCCACGGCTGGCCGTTGCCCATTGGCCGCGCCATGTCCCGAGGCGCCCTGTCCAGCCGCGCCCGGGCCGGCGGGCGCCACACCAGGCGGGCGGCCGCCCAAGGGACCGAACCCCCCAAACGACGGCGGGCCGGCGTACACCTTGCGCAGTCCCTCGGTGCGAATGACGGCGTCAGCCATAGGTCTCCTTCTCTCGCGCTGCGATTACCACCGGCGTCGTCTCATTCAACCATCGGATCAACCCATCAGATCCAGCATCAGATCAACCATTGGATCATTCAACGTCGGTGACCGATCGACGCGGTCAGGGGGCTTTGGCTCCCGTGCGCCAATCGGGCACGCTCGGAGCATTCGGCTCGAGCGTGCGCAAGTATGTCACCAGTTGACGAATCTGCTCGTCGGTGAGTGAGCCGCCGTAGTCGAGGCTCCATGCCGACATCGACGAGCCCGAGACGCCACCGGTGACGATCAACGCAATCTGGTTGTCGGTGGTCGTGGTGAGGAACTGCTTCGAGTTGAGCGTTGGTGCGGTGCCCCCGGTGCCCTGCGTACCGTGGCACGAGGCGCAGTTCGTCGCGAACAGATCCCTGCCCGTTTTCTCGTACGACCGCTGCTGCGACGCCTTGGCATCGGCGCGCAGTGAGGGCTCGCGGAGCCGGTACAGAGGAAACGCGACGATCAGCACGATCATGAACACCAGGCCCCAGGCCAGGTACCGGTCGAGGCTGCGCTGCAGCCACTCCGGCTCGTGCAGCTTGGGTCCACTTGGCTTCTCTGCCATCGCGGTCACCCATTCCCGGCGCAAGCCGGGCCCAACGGGGCAGTGAGGAAGTTCGCCGCGCCGTGGTCGGGGCCGTTGATCCGCTTGCTCGTGTCGACGACGAGCACATCGTTTTCGACGGTGAGTGGATGCTGGTCCATGCCCCGCGGCGACGGTCCGGTGATCCATTCACCAGCGATGTCGAACACCGATCCATGGCAGGGGCACTCGAACCGGCCGGAGCTCTCGCAGAACGGCACGCGGCAACCGAGATGCGGGCACTTCTGCGACAGCGCAAACAGGTGGCCGTCGGCGTTGGAGACCCAGAGCCGTCCCTGATTCACGAAGGTGGCCGTGCCTGGCTTGAAGTTGGCCGGGCTGCCGAGCGCGATCTTACCGCTCGCCCCGGCTGTGGCGAGCGGACGAAGCAGCTCCCAAGAGGTCCATCCGGCAGCAAGCGCGAGTAGGCCACCCCCGAGCTTCCACCCGGTACGCAGCAGATATCGACGTGTCATGGCCATGGTGTTTCCTCACATCTCCAGGTACGAGTGCTGCCACGGAGGAACAAACTTCCAGCCCGGTCCTCGGAACAAAGCACCGATCACGGTAAGCACGAGCGCGATCACGAGGATGGTCGCGAAGATCGATATCGCGACCCTTCGATACTTCGACTCGGTCGCCGGATTGTGGTCGAAATATGGCAGGAACGTGAGCGTCAGCAGCACACCGGCCGGCACGAAGATGCCCGCGACGAGCGGATCGAAGTGCGACAGCAACTCCTGCAACCCGACGAAGTACCAGGGTGCCTTGGCCGGTTCGGGTGTGAGGTTGGGGTTGGCGATGTCGCGCAATGGCGCTGCGAAGGCCACACCAAGAGCCAGCACCGTGGCGATGGTGCCGAGGCCGACGACGACGTGACGCACAATGAGATGCGGCCACGCGAAGACCGTGTCGTCGGTGAGGCGTTCCTCGGCCGTGACCGACTCACGGTCGACCACACCGAGCAGTCTCACCCTGTCGCCGCTCTCGAGAGCCAACGCGGTGGCTGCCGGCAGCGCCGCGGTCGTGATGGTTCCCGTTGCCGAGGGGTCGGCAACGTCGCTGTTGGCACGGTCGGTCGCTCCTTCGGCAAACGCTCCGACGCCACCTCGGCGCACGGCGAAACCGTCCTTTCGGACCCGCCAGATGTGCACCATCAGGAGCAGTGCGATAGCCACGGGCAGCACAGCGACATGCAGAGCGTAGAAGCGTAGAAGCGTGGCTTGGCCGATCTGCGGGCCGCCGATGAGCACGTCCGTCAGGACGCCGCCGAACAGCGGCACATAGCTGACCAGGTTCGTGCCGACCGTGACCGCCCAGTAGCTGAGCTGATCCCACGGCAGCAGGTAGCCGGTAAACGAGAACCCGAGCGTGATCGCGAACAGTCCAATGCCGATGACCCAATTGAACTGTCGCGGACGCTTGTAGGCGCCAGCGAAGAACACCCGTACCAGATGGAGGACGACCACGAGCACCATCAGATGCGCCGACCACCGGTGCACGTTGCGCACGAGCTGACCGAAACCGATTCCCGTGCGGAGCTGCTGCATGTCGCCGTAGGCCGAGGTGACCGATGGTGTGTAGAAGAACATCAGGTAGACGCCCGTCACTACCAAGATCGTGAACAGCACCGCGGCGATGTAGCCCAACCGCCACGAGTAGCGCAGGCGCAGCACGCGACGCGGCACCTTGACCGGGTAGATGTGCAGGAACACATTCGAGAACCCCTGCAGCGCGCGGCCGCGCGGTGTGTCGAGTTGCGGATGACGAAACACCGAGCGCCATATCTCGGTCCGCTTCAGGCGTTGCCAACGGCCTTCTGGCACCGGATAGACGTCGGGCTCGAGGCCGTCGCGGAGATGCTCACCGCTCTCGGCTTCTTGGTCGATCATGACACAACCTCCTTGGCGTGAACCATCACGAGAGCTGATGGGGGGCACCGGTTGATGCACAGCCCACAGCGAATACAGAGTTCTTCGTCGAGGAGTAGCGCCGACTGCGCTGCCGTTCCGTGGCCGGCATGGTCCGCTCGCACGATCGAGATGCAGTCGGTCGGGCAGACGTCGACGCAGAGCCCGCACAGGATGCACAGTTCGGGCGCCAGCATGATGTTTTCGAAGCAACGCAGGCAGCGCAGTCCTTCGAGCACCGCATGGCCCTCGTCGTAGCCGGTTTCGACTTCCGCGAACCCGATCCGCCGCTCGTTCGGGACGCTCGGCACCGCCACACGCGCGATAGCGTCATAGCCCGTTGCCAGGCGACGAAAGTTCGGTTTCGCGATCAGCTCGATGCGGACACCGGCCGGTGACGATACTGACTCGCCCGAGAGCGAGGCATGAATGGATGCGGCAGCCTTGCGGCCGTCTGCGATCGCATCGATGAGATTGCGCGGCCCGAAGGCAACGTCTCCCCCTGCCCACACCCGCGGATGGCTGGTGAGCAGCGAGGCGTCGACGGCGACGCCACCGAAGCGGTTGCGTTTCGTGGTGCCGTCGCCGAGGAAATCGATGTCGGGCGCCTGACCGACGGCGAGAATCACCGTGTCGGCTGGGATGATCGACTCGGTCCCCTCGGCGAACACCGGCGCGAAGCGGTGCTGCTCGTCGAAGACCGACATTACCTCGACGGTTTCGAGCCCCGTGACGCGACCGGTGCCGACGATTCGGTGCGGGCCACGGCGGTAGACGATGTGGATGCCTTCGGACTCGGCCTCTTCGATCTCCTCGAACGCGGCCGGCATCTCAGCGAACGACTCGAGCGCGACGACGGTGACAGAGCGCACCCCTGCGCGGATCGCGGCGCGAGCGGCGTCGAGTGTGGTGGTCAGGCCACGCCGGGCTGCGTCGGCGGCACCGCTGCCGAGCGCGATCGGTGCGGGAGCGGCTTCGTCGTAAGCCGCGGCGCGAAGCGCTGTTCGGGCTGCGTCGAACGCGACGTTGCCACCGCCGACCACGACCACGCGCTCGCCGAGATCGACGCGAAAGCCCCGGTTGACGTTGAGCAGGAACTCGACGGCCTTGAAAACCCCGTCGAGGTCGTTACCGGGGATGTCCAAGCTGCGCCCGCGCCCGGTACCGACACACACGAACACGGCCGCATGCTGCGCCAGCAGCTCGTCGAAGGTGACATCGCGGCCGATACGGCAGTCGAGCTTCACGTCGACACCGAGCTCGAGGATCGCGCCGATCTCACGCTCGATCAGCGGACGCGGCAAGCGGTACTCGGGGATACCGAGCACCATCATGCCGCCGAGCCGCGATTCGGCCTCGTAGACGGTGACCGGATGACCCGCCAGGCGCAGATCGTGAGCGGCAGCAAGGCCACCCGGCCCGCCTCCGATGATGGCCACGGACGAACCGGTGGCGGCCGGTACCGGCCCATGGCCCTCGTGCCACGCACTGGCCCCCGCAAAACTTTCTACTCCGTAACGCTCGCTGACAAACCGCTTCAGCGCCCGGATGGACACGGGGGCGTCGATCTTGCCCCGACGGCATGCCGTCTCGCACGGGGCCGCACACACACGCCCGCAGATCGAGGGGAACGGGTTCGGCCCCCGCGCGATCAGGTAGGCGTCGCGGAAGCGGCCCTCGGCGATGGCGGTCACGTAAGCGCCTGCGTCGGTGTGCACGGGGCACGCTGCGCGACATGGTTCGTTCTCCCACAGCCACTGGGCGTCGGGGATCGGTGGTGGGGCCGTCATCAGATGATCCGACGACTCTGGAGGCGGCGAAGCCCCCAGAGCAGCCCGACCAGAGCGGCGACGAACCACCCAGTGGCGAGTGCGACACGACGGCCCCGATCGAAACCCGTGATCTGGGAAAGAATCAGATCAGGAATCACGACCAGCAGGGCAAACGCCACGCCAACGATGAACACACCACTGAGGATGGCTCGGGGCCAGTTCATCCGGTGACCGTGAATGCAACCCGCATGCCTTGCCCATAGTGCTTTTCGAGGTTGCACACAAGCACGTACTTGCCGGGCTTGAGATCGATCGTGACGACGCCGCTCTTGCCGATGTCGGTCTCGCCGACCTCGCCGGTAGTGGTGTCCTCGCTGACCTTGTTGTCAGCGCCGACCTTGAGGCCATCAATCGCCTCGTCGGTCTTGAGCACGACCATCTCGTGCTTCTTGGTTCCCTTGTTGGTCAAGGTGAACGTGACCGGGCCGGCCTTCACCGAGGCCGGTTCAGCAGTGAGATACTGCTCGGTATCCGACTTGTCCCCTGCCGTGACGGCCACTGGTGTGCCGGTGGCTACGGACGGGACCGTGACGCCGCCGCCCGATGGGGTGGCCGTCTTGGTACTGCTCGAACAACCGGCAAACGCCGCCGTTCCCAGTACACCAGCTGCAAACAAAACCATTGCTCGACGCATTGAGATTCTCCTTCTTGTAGGTGATATCAGACTAAGTAACCGTCTCGAGCGAGGACAGAGTCACAAGTCCCGACAATACGCGAGCGCCACAATCGAGCAAGGATCGAGATGCTCAAACATCGGCTCGCCGTCGATTTTCCGACAGGCGGAAGCTTCCCGAAATGTGGCAAGAGGTCGCCTACTTTTGTACAATCGGACACCTGACTTCGGCTCGAAGGGGATCCACGATGGCGCTGGCAACACGACTTGAACGACTGGGAACCGAAACGGCGTTCTCGGTATCACTTGCCGCAGCCGAATGGGGTGCCAAGGGCAACCGCATCTTTGCGTTCCACCTCGGCGACCTCAACCTCGCGACACCCGCCAACGTCGTCGCTGCGATGGACAGGGCCGTCGCCGACGGCAAGACCGGCTACTGCCCGGCAGCGGGAATCCCCCAACTGCGTGAGGCGCTGGCCGACGACATCGGCAGCCGCCGCGGTCTGCAGTACACGCCGGCCAACGTCGTGGTCCAGCCGGGCGGCAAGCCGGTGATCACCAAATTCATCCAGTCGGTGATGAACCCTGGCGAGGAGGTGCTCTACCCGAACCCCGGTTACCCGATCTATGAGAGCCAGATCGAGTACTTCGGCGGCGTCGCCAAGGCGTACCGCTACCTGCCTGATCCCACCGGCTTCCGGATCGACCTGGATCAGGTCCGCTCGCTGATCACGCCCCAGACCAAGGCCATCATCTACAACGACCTGCAGAACCCGATCGGCGCGGAGTCAACGGATGCCGAGCGTGAGGCAATCGCCGAACTCGCCCAGCAGCACGACCTGTGGGTGCTGTCCGACGAGGCTTACTTCGAGATGCGCTACTCCGGCAAGTCAACCTCGATTGCTTCGCTGCCCGGCATGCAGGAGCGCACGGTCATCCTCTACACGTTCTCGAAGAAGTTCGCGATGACGGGCTGGCGTCTCGGCGCAGCCGTCGGCCCGGTCGAGATCGCCGACGTGATCACCAAGCTCAACACCAACGACGAATCGTGCACAACCCACTTCGTGCAGCACGCTGGCGTCGAAGGTATCCGCGGCGATCAGACCGAGACGGCGGCAATGCTCGACGTGCTCGTCGAGCGTCGCGACGCAGCGGTGGCGGCGCTCAACGACATCAAGGGCATCAGCGTTGCAGCACCGGAGGCCACGTTCTACCTCTTCCCAGATGTCACCGACGCGATGACGGCCGTCGGCACCGACGATCTTGCCAAGTTCGCCGAGCTCGCGCTCCACAACACCGGTGTATCGTTCTGCACCCGCCGCCACTTCGGCCGCCCGCAGCCGGGTGAACAGCGGCACTACGCCCGCTTCGCCTACTCCGGAATCAGTGTCGACGAGATCCGCGAAGGCCTCGGCCTGCTCCAGCAATGGATCGGCAACGCCTGATGGGGCTGCCTCGTAGTCGCGTCGTCATCACGGGCATGATTCCCGAGGAAGGTGTCGCCGCGCTGCGGGCCGAGCACGACGTCGTGGCGTGGGATGACGCTCAACCGATTCCGCGCGACGAGCTGCTGCGCCGGGTCGCCGGTGCTGATGCGCTGGTCACGCTGCTCACGGAGAAGGTCGATGCCGAGCTGCTCGACGCAGCTGGGCCACAACTGCGCATCGTGGCCAACGTTGCGGTCGGATACAACAACATCGACATGCCGGCTTGCCGCGAGCGGAACGTGATCGCCACCAACACCCCTGGAGTATTGACCGAGTCGACGGCCGACGTCGCGATGGCGCTGATCCTGATGACCACCCGTCGCCTGGCCGAGGGCGAGCGCGTCATCAGATCGCAGCAGCCGTGGCAGTGGGGCATGTTCTTCATGCTCGGCACCGGCATCCAGGGCCGTCGCCTCGGCATCGTCGGCATGGGTCAGATCGGGGTGGCGCTCGCCCGCCGCGCCAAGTCGTTCGGCATGACCGTGGCCTACTCGAATCGCCGTGCTGTGGCGCCGCAACTCGAAGACGAACTCGGCTGCGCTCGGCTCGACATGGGCGAACTACTGGCGACCAGCGACATCGTGTCGGTGCACTGCCCGTATTCCTCCGAGACCCATCACCTGATCGGCGCCGAAGCATTCGCTGCGATGCGCCCGAACGCGTTCTTGATCAACACCGCTCGTGGCCCGGTCGTCGACGAAGCCGCGCTCGCCGACGCGCTGAGCACTGGGCGGATCGCCGGCGCCGGCCTCGATGTGTTCGAGAACGAGCCCGCGGTGGACCCAGGACTGCTCGATCTCGACAACGTGGTCCTGCTCCCCCACCTCGGTTCGGCAACCATCGAGACCCGCACGGCCATGGCGACATTGGCCGCACGGAATGCCCTCGCCGTGCTACGCGGCGACGCGCCGCTCACCCCCGTCGCAGGCTGACCTTCGCGGCCGTGTTGATCGTCGCCGATGACCTGACCGGCGCGGCTGATGCTGCTGGTGCGTTCGCACGTTGGGGCCACGACTGCCGGGTGAACCTGCGCGTCGACACGGGCGGCTCGGCGTCGGTTCTCGCGATCGACACCGACAGCCGGGCAATGTCGGCGTCGGACGCAGCCGGCGTGACCGCCGAAGCCGTGCGACGCCATCCGGGGCGGCAGTTGATGATCAAGATCGACTCGACGATGCGCGGCCATGTCCGCGCAACCGTGGATGCCGCTGTGTCGGCGATGCACACGATGCCGCGGCGGGTGATCGTGTGCCCGGCGTTCCCGGCGTTCGGCCGCACAGTGGTCGACGGCGTCGTGTACTCCGGCGGCGAGCCACTCGCGACCGGACAGCTACGCAAGGTCTTCTCCGGTACCGCGGCGAACGCCGAACTCTGCATCGCCGATGCCAGCACCGACGACGAACTCGACGCCGTCGTCGGCTCGTACGCAGACGACCACGACGTGCTGTGGGTCGGGTCGGCAGGTCTCGCCGGTCACCTTGCCCGCCGGATGACGCCGACCAACGGCGGCGTGGATCGAACGCCCGCCAGGCGCATCGTCGTCGTCACCGGCTCACAACACGAGCGGACCGCCACCCAGTTGTCGGACCTCGCCGATGACACTCTGGTGTTTGCCATCGACCCGCGCGACATCACCCTGGCCGCCCGCCTCGGGCCACTGCTCGCCGCCGTCGACGGGCTCGTGCTCACCGGTGGCCACACCGCCCGGGTCGTGCTCGACATGCTCGGCGTCGACGGCTTCGCCGTCGGCGGTGAGGTAGAGGTCGGTGTGCCGTGGGGAACAGCGGTCGTCGCCGGCCGGGTTCTCACGCTCGTCACCAAAGCCGGCGGCTTCGGCGACCGATTCACGTTACAGCGTGCGGTCGAGTTCCTCGCCAAGCCATAATTGCACCGTGACCACGCCAAACCGTCCTTTCATCGCGATCACGATGGGTGACCCCGCCGGCGTCGGTCCGGAGGTGATCGTCAAGGCACTTGCCCGAGCCGACGTCGCCGCGATGTGCCGCCCGGTCGTGATCGGCGATGCCGCCCGGCTCACGCTGGCCGCGCGTCTGTGCGGGCTGCACACCGACATCCACGCTGTCGACCACATCCACGCTGTCGATGACATCCACGCTGTCGACCACATCCACGCTGTCGATGAGATCCCCGGCAGCGTCCACGACCCGGCCCCCGGCAAACCGGCGACGGTTCGGCTCGATGTCATCGACCTCGCCAACGTCCCACCCGATCTCGCGTGGGGCGTCGTGTCCCCCGTTGCCGGCGAGGCCGCCTACCGTTACGTCGAACGCGCAGCCGCGCTTGCGTTGGCGGGTCGGGTACAGGCGATCTGCACCGCTCCGCTGAACAAGGAAGCGCTCCACGCCGCCGGTCATCTGTTCCCCGGCCACACCGAGCTGCTCGCCCATCTGACCGGCACAGGCGAGGTGTCGATGATGCTCGAGGCCCCCGGCCTGCGCGTCGTCCACGTGACGACCCATATCGGCATCATCGACGCGATCGAACTGATCGAGCCGGGGCTCGTGGCGCGCACGATCCGTCGAGCTCACGAAACGCTTCAGCGATCCGGCATCGCGTCCCCACGGCTCGCGGTGTGCGGCATCAATCCTCATGCCGGCGAGAACGGGCTGTTCGGCCGCGGCGAAGAGGCCTCCAAGATCATCCCCGCGATCACCCAGGTGCGCAGCGAGGGCATCGACGCTGTCGGACCACTGCCGGCCGACACCCTCTTCTTCCGAGCCCGCCGCGGCGAGTTCGATTGCGTCGTCGCGATGTATCACGATCAGGGCCACGGCCCGGTGAAGGTGCTCGGTCTCGAAGCGGGCGTCAACATCACCATCGGCCTTCCGGTGGTGCGCACATCGGTCGATCACGGCACCGCATTCGACATTGCCGGAACCGGTGTCGCCGACGAACGCTCGATGGTCGAGGCGCTCAAGCTTGCCGTATCGCTCGCCAGCGCCGCCGGCTGAGATAAGGGCGCAGCAGTTCTCGTCGCCAAAGGCTCCCGGCGAGCTCCCGGCGATTCGCGTCTGCCCGTCTGATCCAAGCTAGGGCGCGACATCACGCGGGCAGACCACCGAATGCTCGCTCGTGTCGGCTGGCTCCCGGCATGCTCCCGACCTCGCCGTCCAGCAGCCCGGCGATTCGCGTCTGCCCGTCTGATCCCAGCCAGGACGCGACATCACGCGGGCAGACCACCGAATGCTCCCGACCTCGCCGCCAAAGGCTCCCGGCGAGCTCCCGGCGAGCTCCCGGCGATTCGCGTCTGCCCGTCTGATCCCAGCCAGGACGCGACATCACGCAGGCAGACCACCGAATGCTCCCGACCTCGCCGTCCAGCAGCCCGCGTACAAATCGTCTCCAACGACACCCCGCTGTCGCGAGCGATGCGCGGCACAGGATCTCGGTGGGCCAAATTTTGAGGTTTGGCCGACGGCACCGTCGTACATTGGACGGATGGCCATCATTCCTGACAACAAGAACTGGACATGGGTACTGGAGCGCGAGTGCTCGGAATGTGGCTTCGAGGCGGCGTTGTTCGACCCACAGCAGATGCCGGCAGCCCTGCGCGCAAACGCCACGGCATGGACCGAACTGTTGGACTCCGAGCACGCCCGCGAGCGGCCGACACCGGATTCGTGGTCGGCGCTCGAGTACGGCTGCCATGTTCGCGACGTCTTCGTGTTGTTCAACGAGCGTCTGCGGTTGATGCTCGACAACGACGATCCGACGTATCAGAACTGGGATCAGGATGCCACGGCGATCGCTGATCGGTACAGCGACCAGGATCCCGCGATCGTTGCTCCAGCGCTCGCGCACGCAGCGGACGCACTTGCCGCGCGATTCGCCTCCGTGACCCCCGATCAGTGGCAGCGCACCGGCAACCGCAGCGATGGCGCCCGCTTCACCGTGCAAACCTTTGCGCAGTACCTCATCCACGATCCCGTTCATCACGTCCACGACGTTCGCACCGGCTATCAGCTCCTCGGAGCATGATGAGCCTTACGGACGAGGCAGACTCACGCTCATGAAACGTTCTGTCGTCATTGCGGTGTCCGTCACCCTGCTCGGTTCGTGCGCCGGCAACGCCAAGGACACCGGACCGATCAGTTCGCCGGTTGCCGGCAGTTCTGCCCAGACCGCGTCGCCGGGCGCACTGGGTGCGGACACGACGATGACCGCAACGACCACACCCGCAACGACCACACCCGCAACGACCCCGATCACGACCCCGATCACGACGCCGATCACGACGCCGATCACGACCCCGATCACGACGCCGATCACGACGCCGGCCACGACGCCGGCGGCGGCGGCTGTCCCGGCTCAGCCGTTGACCATCGCCCAACTCCTCGCCCTCGGCCGGCCGATCGTGCTCGCGCACGCCGGCGGCGAGGACGAGCACCCGCACTCGACCCCGTACGGCTACGCCGAGAGCGTCAAGGCCGGCGTCGACATGCTCGACTTCGACGTACAGCTCACCGCCGACGGTGTGCTCGTCGTGCAGCACGACGACAACGTCGCCCGTACCACCAACGGCACCGCCAAGGTGGCCGACATGACGTACGCCGCGCTGGCCAAGCTGGACAACGCCTACTGGTTCAGCGCCGAGTGCACCTGCAAGGACAAGCCGGCTGCCGCGTACATCCTGCGCGGTATGCGCACCGGCGAGGTAGCGCCGCCCGCCGGCTACACGCCGGACGACTTCATCATTCCCCGCTTCAGCGACATCGTTCAACGGTTCCCGAACATGGCGCTGAACATCGAGATCAAGGGTTCGGGAGACGCCGCAATCCCGGCTGCGAAAGAACTCGCCAAGGAGTTGACAGACCTCGGCCGGCTCGCAAACGCGGTCGTCACGTCGTTCGATGACGGTGTCGTCACCGCCTTCCACGAGTTCGCGCCAACGGTGGAGATCACACCTGGCCTCAGCCTGTCGACTGCATGGATCTTGAACGGCACTCCCCTTCCGGTCGGCATGCGGATCCTGCAGCTGCCCCCGGAGTACCAGGGCATCCATGTGCTGACGCCAAAGACCATCGCCGATTCGCACGCTGCCGGCTATGTCATCTGGGTCTGGCCGAACGACCGAGCATGGGAGAACCCCGACGGATACAGGTGGCTGTTGCAGGAGGGCCTGGACGGCCTCAACATCAACTTCCCGGGGCAGGGCGTCGCTGCCGTCAAGGCCTTCACCGGCGGGTGAGCCGCGCTGGTCGTCATGCCGCCGGTGCGGGCTCCTCGGTCATCTCGATCGGTGCCGCCGCAACCTCACAGACCGCACGGGTACCGTCGATTCGCACGGACACCCGCTGCCCCGGCACGAGGTCGCCTGCGACCGAGCTACCCACATGGGCATTCACGAGCACGTCGAGCACGTCGAGGCGCACGCCCACCACGGTGGCCGCGCCCTGGAACGTGCACGATGTGACGGTGCCCTGCAAACCTGGCTCGGTGCCAGGTGCGAGCGTGAGGTCTTCGGGGCGCACGAGCAGCAGGATCGAGGTGCCGGGGATCTGAGTACGCGCGCTCGGCGTGATGATGGTCTCACCGGCCACGTCGACGGCGTCGGCGCCGCGCACGACGGCAGGGAGTTCGTTCATCGATCCGACGAAGCGGGCCACGAACGCGCTGGCGGGATTGCTGTAGACCTCGTTCGGCGAGGCCAGCTGTTCGAGCCGACCGGAAGACATCACACCGACGCGGTCGGCGATGCCGAGTGCCTCCTCCTGGTCGTGGGTGACGAGCAGGGTGGTGATGCCGACCGTCGTCTGGATCCGGCGGATCTCGTCGCGCAGCGAGAGCCGCACCTTGGCATCGAGTGCCGACAGCGGCTCGTCGAGCAGCAAAACCTCCGGCTGGATCGCGAGGGCTCTCGCCAACGCGACTCGCTGCTGTTGACCACCGGACAATTGGTGCGGATAGCGCCGGGCCAGGTCACCGAGCTGCACCAGCTCGAGCATCTCGGCGACGCGCTTGGCGCGCGTGGCTGAAGCGATCCCCCGGGTCCGCAAGCCGAAGTCCACGTTCAGCGCGACGGTGAGGTTTGGGAACAGGCTGTAGCTCTGGAAAACCATGCCCATGTTGCGCTTGTGCGCCGGCTTGTTCGTGATGTCGACCCCATTCACGGATACCGAGCCGGAGTCGGCCTTCTCGAAGCCGGCCGCGACGCGCAGCGCCGTGGTCTTGCCACAACCCGACGGGCCGAGCAGGCTGATCAGCTCGCCGGGTTGCACCGCGAGGTCGAGGCCCTCGAGCGCGACGATCGGACCGAACGTCTTGCGAACCGAGTTGAAGGTGAGTGCGCTCATTCTGAGTGATCGGTCCTGTCTAGAATCTGGATATCGGTTGCGCTTGCCCACGCTTGCGGGTCGCCAGCGTCAGGATTGCGAGCAGCGTCGTCGTGGCCACGATCGCCAGAAGGGCAAGGCCCATCCCGCCCTGCCCTTCACGACTTTGGTACTCGGCCATGAACTGCGGAAGCGTGCGCTTGAGCAGCACCTGGGCGATCGTGAATTCTCCGAGGACGACCGTCGCGGTGAGGAACGCGGAGGAGATGATGGCTGTCCGCAGGTTGGGAATGAGTGCCCGGCGCATCGTCGTAACCCATCCGGCGCCGAGTCCCCGTGAAGCGTCGACCAGCGTTTTCACGTCGATCGCGCGGATGCCCGCGTCGAGAGCCCTGAACGTGAACGGCAGGGCGAGCACGACGTAGAACGGGATCAGCGACAGATCGGAGTTCAAGAACCACCGTGCGTGGGGCTTGATCACCCGGATGCCGGCAACGAGCGCGATCGGCGGGATCACGTACGGCAACACCGTCAGGAACTCGATGAACGCGCGGGCCTTCGGCACCCGCAGGTGGACCCACAGGGCCGTCGGCAGCAGCAGGCCGAGAGTCAACACCACCGTTCCGACGGCGAGCACCGAGCTGAGCTTCAGCCCGTCGCGGAATCCTTGTTCGCCGAACGCTCTCGTGATGCCACTGAACGACCACTTCTTGAACAGCGTCGACCAGCCGAGGTGGATCATCGGCACGTTCTGGAGCGAGAAACGGGCCATCGCCAGCAATGGCAACGTGAAGAACAACCCGCACAAGACCATGATCGTGACCGGAACGATGCGGCCGAACCGCTTCGCGCGTGAGGCCGGGGTCGGGGTCGTCGGCCGGTCGCCCTCGCTATCTGCGAAGGCATACATCGTGGCATACGCGCCGACAGAATTTTCTACGAACGCCAACGCTCTGCCCTCTTTCTCAAGATCCAGTAGAGGCCCATGCACACGGCCATGATGATGATCATCCACGCGGCGAGCGAGAATCCGAGCTGCTCTTCGCCCGTACTGATGTCGCCGCGGAGATAAAAACCGATCCGTAACGGAACGATCAGTGATTTGGTGGTCATCGCCCTGGCCGTCGCATAGGCGCTGAACGCGTTCGCGAACAACAACAGGAAACCGCCGAGCAATGACGGAGCGAGTACGGGGAGTCCGATTCGGCGCCAGTAGGTGAACGACGTGCCACCGAGGCTCGCGGCCGATTCCCGCCATGAGGTCTTGAGTCCGTCGATCGCCGGCAGCGTGATCAACACCATCAGCGGGATCTGGAAATACGAGTACGCCGCGGTGAGACCCTGGGTCGTGTCGAGTTGGAAACCGCTGCCATACAGGTCGACGCCGAGGGCCGAAAGAATCTTCGTCGCGAGGCCCTGGCGGCCGAGGAGCGCGATGAACGCGAAGGCCAGAGGGATTCCACCGAGGTTGGCAGCGACGCCGCTGAACGAGGCGACAAGTGATCGCAGCCACCGCGGCCGGCGAGCGGTGGCAGCGGCGTAGGCGAGCAGCGTGCCGACGACGACGCCGACCGCTGCGGACAACGCGGACAGCCAGACCGAGAACTTGAACGCCGCCAGGTTCTGGCCGCGGAAGGCGTCGCGTAGGGCAGTCAGCCCGAAGTGATCCTTGCTGTCGTAGAGCGATTTCGAAAAGACGCTGATCGCCGGAACGATCAGGAACAGCGCGAGGAAGGCAAAGAACGGGAACAGCCCGAGCCACGCCCAGCTACGGCGCGCCTTGGGGGTCGCGCCGACGGCGCGACCCCCAACGGAAGGAACAACCAACGTGGTCACTCAGTGACTCAGGCGTCGGCAACCATCGGACCCCAGTTCGCGGCGAGCACGTCTTTGGCCTTCGCGATCTGGGTAGGTGTGAGGAACTTGATCTGGGCGATCAGGTTGTCCGGGGGAAGGTTCTTCTTCAGCTCGGCGGTGACCTTGCCGGCCTTGACCAGTTCTGCGTACCGAGCGGGCATCGCACCGCCGGCGAGGTAGCCGAGGGCACCTTCGTCGGACAGGATGTGCTCGAGCCACAGCTTCGAGCAGGCCTGGTGCGGCGAATTCTTGACGACGCCCTGGGCGTAGAAGCCGCCGTACACGCCGTCGGTCGGGAAGTTGGTCTCGATCGTGAGGCCGGCAGCCTTCAGATCAGCGGCCAAGCCAGGTACGTTGTAGCTCCAGTCGATCGCAATCGGGGTCTCGCCCGACAGCACCGTTGCCTTGGTGACGTCGGCGGCGCCGAGGTTTCCGGACTTCTTGAGGTCGGCAAAGAACTTGACTCCCGGCATGATGTCATCCGCGCTGCCGCCGTTGGCGAGCGAGGCCGCCATCACCGCGGCGAACGCAGCGCCGGACTCGCGAGGATCACCGTTCAGCGCAACGAGGCCCTTGTATTCCGGCTTCTTGAGGTCCGCGAACGTCTTCGGCGCGTTCTTCACGATCGTCGTGTTGGTCGAGACGGCCATGATGCCGTAGTAGGCCGCGACCCAGTTGTGGTTGGCGTCCTGCAGGCCCGCCGGCACCTGACCGGCAATCGTCGGCGTGTAGGGAGCGAACAGGCCGGCGTCGACCATCGACTGGGCGATCGCGGGGCTGACGTCGACGCTGTCGGGCATGTCGGCCTGGCCGGAGAGGTTGGTGACCGCGTCCTGCTCTTCTTTGGACGAGATGTCCGGGCTGGCGACGGGATTCTGCACGCCCGCGTATTTGTCGCGGAAGCTCTGCAGGATGCCCTTGTAGTTGGCCCACTCGTCGGGCAGGGCGATCAGGTTGACCTTGCCCTCTTTCTTACAGGCAGCGACGAGAGCCGTGAGATCTCCGCCAGCGGCGGTCGTCGCAGCCGTCGTCGCAGCCGTCGTAGCAGCCGTCGTAGCAGCCGTCGTAGCAGCCGTCGTCGCAGCCGTCGTGCCAGCGGTCGTCGCGGCGGTCGTCGGGGCGGTCGCCGCGGCGGTCGACGCGGCGGTCGACGCCTTGGTGCTGGCGGATGTTGCCGTCTTGGCGTCACTGCCGCACGAGGCGGCGACGAAGCCGACGGCGACGGTCATCGCCATCGCTTTGAGATATTTCTTCTGTAACACGTTGCTCCCCTTGGTTGTGTTGGACAGGCGCACCCTATCCTGTCGTCGGCAGGCGAATTCCAAAAGACGCGGTCGGGCACTGCAAGATTCACCAGTCATGCTGGACGCCGCCATCCCCCGTTCACTTGACGTTCGTCTTCACAGCGTGATGACCGCCAGCAGCGCGTCGGCGTGGATGCGAATCATCGCCGGCGTGACCTTGCTGGAGGCGGGCAGCTCGACCAGGAAGTTGGTCGAACCCGGCACGGTCTTGTTCGCAAACGTGCCGGCCGTGCCCGTGCACTGCTGCGAGCACGGAACGCTTCCGGTGCCGAGGCCGACGAGCTTGGCGTACTGCAACGGGATCGCCTTGCGCGCGCCACCCGCCGAGATCACATTCGCGTCCTGGTGGTACCAGATCCCGATCACCGGTTTGATGGTCTTGATGAAATTCTCGACCGCCTGTGTCTCGGGCTGATCGCCGGGATGGTCACCGCTGTACTGACGGTTCGCGGTGCTCTTGGGGATGTAGCTCCAACCAACTTCGAAGTTCCGGTTCAGATCGACGCCGTTGGCGTTCTGGCGGGTGCCATTGGCCTGTCCGTCGGGATTCACGCTGTCGATCAACCACAGGTCGATCCCGGCCGGCGTCGGCAGCGTCCGGAGCAGGTTCGTGATCAGCGCCCCCTTGACCTCATCGCCGTGGATGACGCCGACGATGAGCACTACTCGCCCGCCCGGCGTGCCCATCCGGTATGCGGTGATGGGTCTGCCCTGCACCGAATTGGCGATCACGCGGGCCTCGATCACCTTGGCCGGTACCGCAGATCCAAGATTCGAGCGCAATCCGAGCGCCGTCGCGGTCAGGCGCCCGACGACTCCATCGGCGGCGAGACCTTTTGATTTCTGGAACGCGATGACGGCCCGTTTCGTGCTCGCACCGAACGATTCGTCCGGGCCGCTCACGCCGCTGTAGCCGAGCGCCAGCAGCGTTGTTTCGAGACAGATGACGTCCGCCGAGTGCGAACCAAATCGCAGCGTGGTGGTGATCGTGCACTGCGGCCCGGCACTCGGTGCAGCCGACACCGATCGGCCGCCGGCGATCAGGCCGGAGCCCGCGATCAGTGCGACGACCGCCAGTCTCGAAATGCGCACGGCCGTACTCGCCGTCAGCCGACGCCGAACAGTACGTCGACCGACCGATCTGGGGTTTTCGTCAAACTTCGACGCCATGGCAACTCACATCGGGCCTCACACCCGCAACCGTAGCTCAGGTGCTGAAGATCGCGGCCTGGCGGCGTTCGGCGCGGGCGGCGAGCGCCCGAGCCAGCTTGCCGAGCCGCTCGATCCGCTTCAACAACGCATCGCGTGCCCGGTCAGCGGCCGCCGTCAACCGTTCGAGGTGCTGCACCCGCCAGTGATGGAGGATCACCGGAACGAGCACCTGTTCGTGCAGGATCGTTGCGTCGTAGATACCAGCCTGGGCGATGGCCGCACTGTGGCGATCGAAGTCGATGATGCCCGTGCCGGGCATCACGAACGAGCGCACGACCTCTTCCATCGCGATCACCATGTCGGACGGGTTGAGTTCGATCGCAGCCTGGGCCAGGTCGCGGTAGAACAGGTAGTGGAGGTTCTCGTCGGCGGCAACGCGGGCCATGACCTCGTAGCCGCTGCGATCGCCGATCAGCTTGCCGGTGTTGCGGTGGGCAATCCGCGTCGCGAGTTCCTGCAGGCTGACGTAGATCACGCCGTTGAGAGGCGAGTCCGGCGACGGCACGTCCCCACCCGACACCTGCGCCATCCTGGCCCGCTCGAGCAGCACCGGATCGACGGCACGCGTGGCGATCAGGTAATCGCGGATCGCGATCGAATGGCGGCCCTCTTCGGCCGTCCAGCGCCGATTCCAGGTACCGAACGCGCCATCCATCTCAAACATTCGTTCGATATCACGGAAGTAGTACGGCAGGTTGTCCTCGGTCAGCAGATTCACGAAAAGCGCGCTGCGGACTGCCTCGGGTAGCACTGCACCCCCGAGGTCGCCGTCATCGGCGGACCATTCGTAGCCCTGTTCGAAGTCGCGACCGCGACCGTAGGGTACGAGTTCGTGCGGAAACCATTCCTTGGTCGTCGCGAGGTGCCGGTCGAGCAGCTTGGCAGCCACTGGTTCCAGTTCAGCGAGAAAGGTCTGCGGAGTCATACCCCCAGCCTACCTACAGGTAGGTAGGCTCGCGCTGGCGGTCGACAACATCACAAGTTCTTGGGATGTGACACAGCAGTTGGCGTCGGTAACGACTCCGGCGGCGTCCTCCGAGTCCGGGTCGAGCGGGTCGCGCTCAGCGGAACAGATCCCTGCTCTGGTCACGCAGGACGGGAGCGATGGTGGCGGTATCGTCAGGCTCCCAACGGTGGCCACGGATCACCGCCAGCGGCACCCGGCTGAGGTTGCCCTTGACCAGTTCCGCGGCGCCGGCGAGCTCGTCGGCGACGCACAGCGCCTGCACCTTGAACTCGTGGCCATGTGGGTCGACCTGCCCGATGTAGCTCAGGATCGGGTTCATCCCGGCGATGCCGATCGCGATGTCGGTCTGGCCCTCGCGCCATGCCCGACCGAACGTGTCGCTGATGATGACGGCGATGTCGAGGCCCGACACGAGCAGGCCTGCGCGGATGCGACGGGCGCTGGCATCGGAGTCGAGCGGCAACAGCACGGCACGACCGTGGGCCCCACTACTCGATTGGTCGACGCCGGAGTTGGCACATACGAAGCCGTGATGGGTCTCGGTGATCAGGATCGGGCCGATCTGGCGCACGATCCGTTTGGCCTCGCGCAGGACGATCTCGATCACGGCCGGGTCCTTGTCGTACTGAATGGACCACGCAATCGCGAACGGGGACGCAACGATGTCATCGAGCTGAACAGTGCGGCTTTCGGCCTTCGAGACGATCTTGCTCGTGACGACGAGAACGTCGCCGCTCTGCAACGGAGTCCCGGCATCGGCTGCCGCTCGCGCGCTGATTGCAGCGAGATCGTCGCCCGGCTCCACTTCCCCAACACCCGCGATACCGAAGATCTGAAGACCGCTCATCATCGGAGTCTTGCCGATCCGGTCGTGGTGAGCACCCACTGGCGC
Source organism: Actinomycetes bacterium (assembly GCA_025358125.1). Classification (GTDB taxonomy): domain Bacteria; phylum Actinomycetota; class Acidimicrobiia; order Acidimicrobiales; family Ilumatobacteraceae; genus WLMZ01. Next base: position 6,887 of record JANYKS010000012.1, on the reverse strand, counting down.
ATCGACGATGTGGCGTTTCGGGCCGGGAGCAGCCAACATGGCATCCGTGGTTTCCGATATCTTCGATCCGGCGGCATGGCGCGAAGTCGCTGGCTTCTCCTTCACCGACATCACCTATCACCGGGCAGTGGAGCACGGTACGGTTCGCATCGCGTTCAACCGGCCAGAGGTCCGCAACGCGTTCCGTCCGCATACCGTCGACGAACTGTTTACAGCTCTCGACCACGCGCGGATGAGTACCGATGTCGGATGCGTGCTGCTGACCGGCAACGGGCCGTCGGCGAGAGACGGTGGGTGGGCATTCTGTAGTGGAGGCGATCAACGCATCCGTGGCCGCGACGGCTACAAGTACACCGTCGCCGACGAACCCGGCGCAAGCATCGGCGAGACGGCAGCGAGCATCGAGCCCGGCCGGGCGGGACGGCTGCACATCCTCGAAGTGCAGCGCCTGATCCGGTTCATGCCGAAGGTGGTCATCTGTGTCGTGCCGGGCTGGGCGGCAGGCGGCGGGCACAGCCTGCACGTGGTCAGCGACCTCACGATCGCGAGCCGCGAACATGCCCGCTTCAAGCAGACCGACGCCGACGTCGCCAGCTTCGACGGCGGATTCGGCTCGGCCTACCTCGCCAGGCAGGTCGGCCAGAAGTTCGCGAGAGAGATCTTCTTCCTCGGCAACGAATACAGCGCCGACGATGCGCATCGGATGGGCATGGTCAACGCCGTCGTCACGCACGAACTGTTGGAGATCACAGCACTCGACTGGGCGGCAAGGATCAACGCCAAGAGCCCGACCGCGCAGCGGATGTTGAAGTACTCGTTCAACCTGATCGACGATGGTCTCGTCGGCCAACAGATCTTCGCCGGAGAAGCGACACGGCTCGCGTACATGACCGACGAGGCGCAGGAGGGCCGCGACGCCTTCCTCGAAAAGCGCGCCCCCGATTGGTCCCGGTACCAGTGGTTGTTCTGATTCAGCCTCGATGATCCTCATCGACGACCCGAACGATCAGCGGATCGCGCCGTTCCGAATCCGCGAACGCGGGCTGAACACGCGCGCCGATCGGCGCGAACGCGTTGCGGCCGGACTGTTCGTCGCGGAGGGGGATCTCGTCGTCGCCAGGGCGCTACAGGCAGGCTGCATCGCCGTGACTGCGTTCGTCGATGCCGCGCAGCCACCGCCGGTCATCGACCAGTTCGGTCCGGACGTCGACGTGTACGGCGCCGATCAGGACGTGCGCCGCGAGGGGATGGGGCTCGGTGTCCCGCTGTCGATCGTTGCCCTCTTCCGCCGTCCAGCCCCTGTTCGCGCCGCAGAAGTCGCCAACCGATTCCGGGTCGTGGCGCTCGAAGCCGTCGACAATCCGGTCAACGTCGGCACCGTCGTCCGCAGCGCGTCGGCACTCGGCTGGGACGGTCTGCTGCTGGATCGCACGAGCGCCGACCCGCTGGCCCGGCGGGCGCTGCGGGTCGCGATGGGCAATGCGTTCGCGTTTCCATTCGCACGTGTCGACTCGCTCACGGCAACGGTCGCAGAGGCCCGCGGGCGCGGAACGCTCGTCGTTGCGCTCACTCCCACCGCCGGCTCGGTGCCCCTCCACACGGTCGTTGCGCAAAAAGGCCAGGCGGTGATGCTGCTGCTCGGGTCCGAGCGCGGCGGTCTGAGCGAGGAGTTGCTCGATGCGGCGAGCCTGCGCGTCAGCATTCCAATGGCGTCGGGGGTCGATTCGCTCAACGCAGCCGCAGCCGCCGCCGTCGCCTGTTACGCACTCAGGTCTCAGCCGCCCAGCTCGTCAGCGAGGCCCGACGTTTCCGGCTGAGCAGCGCGTCCGGGAACCTCGTGCGTCACTGGCCGTGTGATCGCGCCGCCGGCGCGGGATTGGACGGGCAGTCGAAGTGTCGACGGCGCTCGGTGCCCGGCGTGCTAAACCTCAGCGAGGATAATCCGCGCTCGTGATCGGCAAACCGGTGTCGTTTCGCAGGTGCTCGGCTGCCGGGATGAAGTAGCCGAGCAGCGTCGCCCGGATCTCATCACTCGCTCCACTTGCGCCGACGGCGTTCGTCATGTGTTGCAGCCATCGGTCGCGTTGCAGCGGACCGACAGGAAACGGGAAGTGACGCATCCGCAGTTTGGGCGCACCACGCTCGTCGTCGTACGTCGTTGGCCCACCCCAGTACTGGGCCAGGAACAGCGTGAGCCGATGACGGGCGCCACTGAAGTCGGGGGCCTCGGGATACAGCGGCGCGAGGACGTCATCGGTCTGTACGCCCTCATAGAAGCGGTCGACGAGTCGCTCGAAGAACTCCATCCCGCCGACGGCTACGAACAGTGATGGCGCGGCAGCCCCGGTTGCGCCGTCTGTCGACGCAGTATTCGATCCGGCGTTCGATCCGGCGTTCGATTCGGCGTTCGATTCGGCGTTCAGACGAATTCGGGGCGGAACAGGCGGTAATCGACGAGATCGCTGCGACGAACCACGAACGGGGTCGAATCGTCGCAGGCATCGAGGATCACCGCATCATCGCTGGCGAGCAGCACCAGCGCTGAGATCATTTCGCCCGCGCGATCGATCTCGATCACGTCGCCCGTCTCAATTCGTTCATTCAACAGAGTGGTCATTTCGGTCTCTCCTTGAGACATTGCAACACGTCGTCACGCGGACGACCATGGCTCGATGATGTGACGCTGACAACCGGCGCCGCCCCGACATTTGTTCCCGCTTCCCGCGTGTTGTCTGTCACAGGTATCGGTCCGACCCACATTCTTCTTGAGCAGATCCTGAAAATTTCTTGAAGATCGCCGAAGACTCAGAAAAACGCTGGTTGCTCCCAGCCGGGGAAGATCTCGGGAAGGCCGTCACTCACCCGGTCTCGGAACACCGCCGGCCGCTTCTCGAGGAAGCTCATGACACCCTCGCCTGAATCGCGGCTCTTGCCCCGCTCCTTGATACCGCGCGAATCGACGCGATGCGCCGCCATCGGGTGGTCGGCGCCGAGCATCCGCCACAGCATCTGGCGTGACAGAGCCACGGACACGGGTGCGGTGTTCTGCGCGATCTCGGTCGCGAGCGCCCGCGCAGCCGCCACCAGCTCGTCTCCTGGATGAACGCTGCGTACGAGCCGCGCCTCGTGCGCCTCGTCGGCCGCGAACACGCGGCCGGTGTAAACCCACTCCGCTGCCTGACTGATGCCGACGATCCGCGGCAGGAACCACGACGAGCACGCCTCTGGCACGATGCCGCGGCGGGCGAAGACGAAGCCGAACTTGGCGGAATCGGACGCCAACCGAATGTCCATCGGCAAGGTCATCGTGACACCGACGCCGACGGCCGGGCCGTTGATCGCGGCAATGACCGGCTTGGTGCACTCAAAGATCCGCAACGAGACGAGACCGCCGCCATCACGCGGTACGCCAACATCGGTCTGCACATCGCTGCCGCCGCCCTTGAACGTGTCGCCGCCGCCGGAAAGATCGGCGCCGGCGCAGAACCCGCGCCCTGCGCCCGTCACGATCACGACCCGGACGTCGTCGTCGGCGTCGATTCGGTCGAACGCGTCGATCAGCTCACGCATCATCGTGTTCGTGAACGCGTTGAGCTTCGCCGGCCTGTTCAGTGTGATGGTCGCGATGTGGTCGGCAACGTCGTACAGGATCTCCGAATACATGGGAACCGAATCTAACGCGCTACACATCGAGGAAGCGACTGGCGGCAATTCCCGAGGCGATCGCGCCGGCGACCATGCCGAACAGCAACAGCATCAGCATCACGAAGTTCAGGAAGCTGTTACTGACGACGAGCGCCTGGAACCCGTTGTCACCCTTCAATTTGACGACGCCGTTGGTCCACAATCGGTTGAAGAACAGCAGGAAGCCGCACGACATCACCGCGCCGACGAGGCCCTGGATCAGACCTTCGAGCATGAACGGTATTCGGATGAACCAGTTGGTGGCGCCGACGAGCTTCATCACTTCGATCTCCCGGCGGCGGGCGTACATCGCGGTCCGAATCGTGGTCCAGATCAGGATCAGCGCCCCGATCAAGAGCAGGATCGAGAGGCCGACGGTGACCGTCTGGACGAAGTCCCGGAGCTTGGAGATCTGCTCGATCTGATCCCTGGCGAGCACGATCTTCTTGACCTCCGGCAAGCCCGCGAAACTCTTCTCGAACTGCACCAGGACATCGGTCTTGCCGACGATCGGCACGACCTTGAACTGCGTCGGCAGGTTCGTCTGGTTGAGCAGGTTCAACGTGCCCGGATCGGCCGCGAAGAGGCGTTTGGCCTCCTCCAGCGAACGGGCGTAGTCGAGGTAGTCGAGCTTGGAGACGTCGACGACGTTGGTGTTCTGGGCGAGCACCGTGCGGATGTTCGTGATCTGATCGGGTGTCGCCGTCGGGTTGACGTACACGATCATCTGCACCCCGCCGGCCCACTTCGACAACAGGTTGTCGAAGCCACGCTGCACGAGGAACGTGCCACCGACAAGGAACAGCGACACGGCCGAGGTAAGGATCGCAGCGACCGTCAGGGTCACGTTGCGGCGAAGGCTGGCCCCGGTCTCACGGAACGTGTAGGCGAGTCGTGACCACATCTATTCGTACACTCCTCTGGCCTGGTCGCGAACGATGATGCCGCGATCCATCTGGATGACGCGCTTGCGCATCATGTTCACGATTCGCTGATCGTGCGTCGCCATCACCACGGTGGTGCCGGTCTTGTTGATTCGATCGAGGAGCCGCATGATGCCCTCGCCGGTGCCGGGATCGAGGTTTCCGGTCGGCTCGTCGGCGAGCAGGATCAACGGTCGGTTGACGAACGCGCGCGCAATCGACACGCGCTGCTGCTCACCACCCGAGAGCTGATGCGGGAAGCGGTCCTGCTTGCCGGTGAGGCCGACGAGGTCCATCACGGCCGGCACCTGCTGGCGGATCACGTGCTTGGGCCGTCCGATCACTTCCAGCGCGAACGCGACGTTTTCGTGCACGGTCTTGTTGAGCAGCAGCTTGTAGTCCTGGAAGATGTTGCCGATGTTGCGGCGCAGGTGGGGCACCTTGCTGTCGGGCATTTCGTTGATGTTGCGCCCGGCGACCCAGACCGCGCCCTTCTCCGGCTTCTCCTGGCGGTTCATCATTCGCAGCAGGGTTGACTTGCCGGATCCGGACGGACCGACGAGGAAGACGAACTCACCCTTGGCGACATCGAACGTGGCGTCACGCAAGGCAGTGACCTCTGAGTTGTAGATCTTGGTGACGTTCTCGAGGCGAATCACAGTGGCTCCTCGGCCTTGACGGCGATTTGCGGGGGATACGGGGGATACGGGCGAAGATGCCGCTCGCAGGCATCGAAAGTTAGCAGTGCCCGCGCTGGGAATACCGTCGGGTGGCGCTGCATCAGCTTTCGGCGTCGCGACGACGGTGACGGAGAAAACCCTCCATGAACTCATCGAGGTCTCCGTCGAGCACCGCCGCGACGTTGCCGGACTCGACTTCGGTGCGGAGATCCTTGACCATCTGATACGGCTGCATCACATAGCTGCGGATCTGGCTGCCCCAACCGACCTGAGCCTGGCGTCCGGCGATCTGATCCATCTCGGCCTGACGCTCCTCTTCGACCTTGGCCGCGATCATTGTTCGCAGCCGATTCATCGCCTTCTCACGGTTCTGCAGCTGGCTGCGTTCCTCTTGCGAACTGGCGACGAGACCAGTCGGTTCGTGGATCAGGCGGACCGCCGACGACGTCTTGTTGATGTGCTGGCCGCCCGCGCCGCTGGCCCGGAAAACCTCCATCCGGACATCGGCTTCGTTCATGTCGACGTCAGGATCCTCGAGCACCGGCCACACCTGAACTGCTGCGAAGCTCGTCTGGCGACGGCCCTGATTGTCGAACGGGCTAATCCGCACGAGGCGATGAGTGCCGCGCTCGCTCGTCATCAGGCCGTACGCGTAGCGCCCGGTGAGCGTGAACTCAGCCGACAGGATGCCCGCTTCGGTTCCCTCCGACACGCCATCGACCTCGAAGCCCAAGCCGCGTCGCTCGGCCCACCGGCCGTACATCCGCAGCAGCATCTCGCTCCAGTCCTGGGCGTCGACGCCACCGTCTTTGGCATTGATCTGCACGATGCAATCGAGCTCGTCGTGCTCCCCTGTGAACAGGCTGCGCAGCTCGAGTCGATCGAGCGTCGCGGCCGTCTTGGTGACCGCCTCGGCCAGATCCGGTTCCTGACTCGCATCGTCGACATCTCTGGCGAGCTCGTGGAGCACCTCCGCGTCCTCGATGTCTTGGGCCAGCGCGTCGAACGTGTCGATGTCGCTCTTCAGATTGGCGTACTCGCCGTTGATCTTCTTGGCGAAGTCCTGATCGTCCCAGAGATCGGGCCGCGATACTTCGAGCTCGAGCTCGCTCAGGCGGGCGCGGTTGTCGGTGATCTTGAGATACGCCGCCGCTTCGTCAAGGCGGCGACGCACATCCTTGAGGTCGTCGGTGAAATCTCGCATGCCGTGATCAGTGATCCGTCTGCCCGAAGGCGTCTACAGGGTGGCGCCGTGGCACAACTTGAACTTCTTGCCGGAATTGCACGGGCACAGCGCGTTGCGCGGGGTCTTGGCCCATTCGTCGAGAACGATTGGCGCGGACTTGGTGGTGGTCGGAGCAACGGACGCAGCAGCGTCAGGGTCGATCTCACCGTTTGCGGCGGCGGCTTGAGCTGCGGACGCGAACCCGGACGACTGCACGTCGTCGGCAGAGGTCTGCTGCAAGTTCTGCACGACCTGGACCGGCTGTTCGTTATGAACGACCTGCACGTGCATGACGTAGCGGACAAAGTCCTGGGCGATACCTTTCATCAGCGCGCTGAACATCTCGAAGCCCTCGCGCTGCCACTCGACGAGCGG